>JAGWWF010000045.1 GCA_018970445.1 Alphaproteobacteria bacterium
GCCACAGCGTGGCCGAACTGGCGGAAGTGGCGCTGGGGGCCAGCTGCTTCGATCAGACGCCCGAAGGCCGTTCGATCGTGCGGCTGGCCGAGAAGCTGGGGGCCAGCCTGCCGTTTGCGCTCGAGACCGCCAGCGGCATCGACTTCTCGGCCCGCACCCGCATGAGCGGCACCGACACGGCCGAGGGCCTCGAGTTCCGCAAGGGGGCCGTCGATTCGGTCAAGGGATTCGTGCGCTCCCGCGGCGGCACGGTGCCCGAGGCGCTGGATGACGGCTTCGCGCAAGTGTCGCAGCTGGGAGGCACCCCGCTGGCGGTCTGCCGCGGCGCCGAGGTGTTCGGCGTCATCTATCTCAAGGACATCATCAAGCCCGGCATCCGCGAGCGCTTTGAGCAGCTGCGCCGCATGGGCATCCGCACCGTGATGCTCACCGGTGACAACCCGATCACGGCCGGCGTGATCGCCCGGGAAGCCGGCGTTGATGACTTCATCGCCGAGGCCACCCCAGAGGACAAGATCGCCGTGATTCAGCACGAGCAGAAGCTGGGCAAGCTGGTCGCCATGACCGGCGACGGCTCCAACGATGCTCCGGCCCTGGCCCAGGCCAATGTGGGCGTGGCGATGAATTCCGGCACCCAGGCCGCCAAGGAGGCCGCCAACATGGTCGACCTCGACAGCGATCCCACCAAGCTGATCGACATCGTCACGATCGGCAAGCAGCTGCTGATCACCCGTGGCGCATTGACCACCTTCTCGATCGCCAATGACATCGCCAAATACTTTGCCATCCTGCCCGCCCTGTTCGCCGGCGCGGGGCTGGAGGCGCTGAATGTGATGCGGCTGGCCTCACCGCAATCGGCGATTCTCTCGGCAATGGTGTTCAATGCGCTGATCATTCCGGCGCTGGTGCCGCTGGCGCTCAAGGGCGTGAAGTTCCGTCCGCTCAGCGCCGAACAGCTGCTGCGGCGGAATCTGCTGCTTTATGGAGCCGGCGGTGTTGTGGCGCCATTTGTGGGCATCAAGCTGATCGATCTGGCGATCGGCGCACTCCATTTGATCTGAGGATCTGAGATGCAACGCGTTCTGCACATCCGCTTCTGGCTGCCGCTGCTGCTGGTGGCCGGCACCATCCTTCTTGTCCCCGTCTTCCGCGCCGGCCAGCCAGCCCTGCAAAGCCACATGCTCGCCCTTCTGGTCTGCGCCACCGTGGCCCTGTCGGGCTACCTGTTCGCCGTGATCGCCCAACCGGAGAAGTTCTGATGTCGTTGACCGCCCAACTGCTGCGGGGCATTCGCCTCACCCTGGTGCTCTGGACCCTCACCGTGGTGGTGATCACCCTGCCGCTGCTGGGGGTGGCACGGCTGGTGGCCCCCGAGGCGGCCGCTGGTAACCTGCTCCGGCGGGATGGGGCCGTGGTGGGCGCACGCCTGATCGGCCAGACCTTCCGTTCGCCCCGCCATCTGCAGGGCCGCCCGGCCGGTGCCCCCAACCTGGCCGCCAGCAATCCGGCGTTGGTGAAGCGTGTGGCCACGGCCGCCAGCGCCTGGCAACAGGGCGGCCTCAGCCAACCGGCCCCGGATCTGCTGCTGGATTCCGCCTCCGGCGTTGATCCCCACATCAGCCTGGCGGCGGCGCGCCAGCAGCTGCCGCGCCTGGCCCGGGAGCGCCAGCTGCCGCTGGCGACACTCGAGCGTCTGCTGCGGCAACACCGGGAGGGCCCGCTCGGCCTGCGGGCGATCGAGCCGGTGGTGAACGTGCTGCGCTTCAATCTGGCCCTTGATGCCCTCAGCGCCGATCCGGCCGGTCAGGC
>JAGWWF010000038.1 GCA_018970445.1 Alphaproteobacteria bacterium
CAATGTGATTGTCCTTGATCATCACGCCATCATCCAGCCGCAGCCGGTGGTTGGTCGCCCCGCCCATCCGGGTGGCATATTTTTCCAGCGCGCGCAGGCCGGGCAGCGTCTTGCGGGTATCCAGCAGCACCGCCCCGGTGCCGGCGAGTGTCTCGACATAGGCGCGGGTCATGGTGGCGATGCCGGTGAGATGCTGCACCGTGTTCAGGGCCGAGCGTTCAGCGGCGAGCAGCGCGCGGGCGTTGCCGGACAGGCGCATGAGCGCCGTGCCGGCGGGCACGCTGTCGCCATCACTGGCCAGCATCTCGATCCGGCAATCCGCATCCAGCGCGCGGAAAAACGCCGCCGCCAGTGGCAGGCCGGCCAGGGTGACGGCATCGCGGCTGGCCATCACGGCGACCAGCCGCGCATCGGCAGGGATCACGGCGGCGGACGTGACATCCCCGCCGGCCCCCATGTCCTCGGCCAGGGTGGCGGCGACGAACGCGGCCGCATCGAACCCGTCAATCACCGCGCACCGGCACGGAAGAGACATTGCCCGCCATTTCCAGCATGCGGTCAAGGCTGCGCTTGGCCAACACCCGCACATCTTCGGGCACATCGATCTGCGGGGCAAGATCACGCAGGGACAGATGGAGTTTTTCCAGCGTGTTGAGCGCCATATAGGGGCACATGTTGCAGCCGCAATTGCCATCGGCGCCGGGCGCACCGATGAAGTGCTTGTGCGGCGCGGCCTTTTGCATCTGGTGGATGATGTTGGGTTCGGTGGCGACGATCACCGTGGGTTCCGGCGAATTGAGGGCATAGTTCAATATGCCGCTGGTGGCGCCGACATAATGGGCCAGTTCCAGGATCGGCGCCGGGCATTCCGGGTGGGCCAGCACAGGCGCGGCCGGGTGCAGCGCCTTCAGTTTCAGCAGTTCGGTGACCGAGAATTTTTCGTGCACCATGCAGGTGCCATCCCACAACAGCATGTCGCGCCCGGTCTTGCGACCCAGCCAGGCGCCCAGATGCTTGTCGGGCGCGAACAAAATCTTCTGGTCACGCGGCAGCTGGTTGATGATCTTTTCGGCCGAGGAGGAGGTGACGATGATGTCGCTCTCTGCCTTCACCGCCGCCGAGCAGTTGATGTAGGTGAGGCTGATGTGATCGGGGTGGGCACGGCGGAAGCGGGCGAAATCATCGGGCGGGCAGCTATCTTCCAGGCTGCACCCGGCCTTCAGATCGGGCAGCACCACGGTCTTTTGGGGTGAGAGGATCTTGGCCACTTCGGCCATGAACTTCACGCCGCAAAAGGCGATGACATCGGCATCGGTTGCGGCGGCCTTTTTCGACAGATCAAGGCTGTCGCCCACGAAATCGGCAATGTCCTGGATTTCGGGGGCCTGATAATAATGGGCGAGGATGACGGCGTTGCGTTCCCGCTTCAGCCGAAGAATTTCGGCCTTCACATCGATGGCCGGGGCACCGCCCAGCAGGTTCAGCCGTGCGTCCATCAGGCCAGACTCCACATATCGCCGGCGCGCGCCACCTGCCCGCGCCGTTCCAGATCAATCAGATGGGCCAGCACGCTGCGCCCCGCCGCCGGGTGCAGGCGCTTGTCGACCATGGCATACATGGCAGCGACCATTTGCGGGATGGTCACCAGCCCTTCGCCGATGGCGCGCAGCACCTGGGTTTCGCGCTGGCGGCGATGGGCCAGAAGATGCTTCACGAAGCGCTGCGGATCGGTGACCGGCTCGCCATGGGTGGGGTGATAGATGGCGTCATCGCGCGCCAGCAGCTTTTGCAGGGACGCCATGTAATCGGCCATGTCGCCATCGGGCGGCGCCACCACGGTGGTGCTCCAGCCCATGACATGATCGCCGGTGAACAAGGCCCTTTCCTGTTCCAGCGCATAGCACAGATGGTTGCTGGTGTGGCCGGGCGTGTGGACGGCGGTGAGCGTCCAGCCGGGGCCGTGAACGGATTCCCCATCGGCCAGCACGGAATCGGGCGCATAGCTGGCATCAAAGCCGGCATCGGCGCGCGGGCCATCATCGGACAGGACAAGCGGCGCACAGCCGACGATCAAGGCCCCGGTGGCGGCCTTCAGCGCCGGGGCGGCGGGGGAATGATCCATGTGGGTATGGGTGATGACGATGTGGGACACCGTCTCGCCGGCCAGCGCATCGATCAGGGCGCGGATGTGTGCCGGATCGTCCGGGCCGGGATCGATCACGGCCACGCTGCCACCGGCCCGGCCCACGACGAAGGTGCCGGTGCCGGTGAAGGTGAAGGGCGACGGGTTCTTCGCCAGCAGCCGCCGCACCAGCGCGGAGCGCGGCACGAGCCGGCCATAGGCAGCGCTGTCGGGGTGGCTGGCGAGATCCATGACCATCATGTGGCAGCGCGCAGCGCGGATGTGAAGGGCACAAAGCCAACAAGCCGGCTTGGCAAGACCGCCGCAATGCCGCATCCCAGCCCGACAGGCGGGAGACAGCAGATGCAGTTTGACGTGGTGATCGTGGGCGGCGGCCATGGCGGCGCGGCGCAGGCGGCGCAGCTGCGGCAGCGGGGCTTTGCCGGCAGCATCGCCATCATCACGGCCGAACCGGAACTGCCCTATGAACGCCCGCCCCTGTCAAAGGAATATCTGGCCGGCGAGAAGGACTTTGCGCGCATGTTGCTGCGCCCGGCGGCCTTCTGGGCGGAACGGCAGGTGGAAATGCTGACCGGCACGCGCGTGACGGCCGTTGATGCCGCCGCCCATCGGCTGGAGACCAGCGCCGGGCCGATCGGTTATGGCCAGCTGGTGTGGGCCGGCGGCGGCGATGCGCGGCGGCTTGCCTGCCCCGGCCATGATCTGGCCGGCATCCACGCCATCCGCACCCGCGCCGATGTGGACGCGCTGATCGCCGCCCTGGGGGAACCACGCCGCATCATCGTCATCGGCGGCGGCTATATCGGGCTCGAATCGGCTGCGGTGCTGACCAAGCTTGGTCATCACGTCACCCTGTTCGAAGCGCTCGACCGTGTTCTGGCCCGCGTTGCCGGCCCCGACCTGTCCCGCTTTTACGAGGCCGAACATCGGGGCCACGGCGTGGTGATCGAAACGGCTGCGCAGGTGGCGGCCATCACCGGGGCCGATGGGCAGGTTGCGGGCGTGGCGCTTGCCGATGGCCGGCAATTTGCTGCCGATCTGGTGATCGTGGGCATCGGCATCGTGCCGGCGGTGCAGCCGCTGCTTGATGCCGGTGCCAGGGGCGGGAATGGTGTGTGGGTGGACGATCAGTGCCGCACCAGCCTGCCCGATGTGTTTGCCATCGGCGATTGCGCACTTCATGCCAATGCCTTTGCCGGTGGGGCCGAAATCCGGCTGGAATCGGTGCAGAACGCCGCCGACATGGCGATCACCGTGGCGCGCAGCCTCACCGGCGATCCCGCGCCCTATCGCGCGGTGCCGTGGTTCTGGTCCAACCAATATGATCTGCGCCTGCAAACCATGGGGTTGAGCCTGGGCCACGATGCCAGCGTGCTGCGCGGCGACCCGGCGACGCGCAGTTTCTCGCTGATTTATCTGAAGCAGGGCCGCGTGATCGCACTGGACTGTGTGAACGCCGCGCGCGATTATGTGCAGGGCAAGGCGCTGGTGGAACAGGGCGTGATGGTGCCGGCCGACGCACTGGCCGATTTGGGCGTGCCGCTGAAGGCGCATCACCCGGCCTGAGGTGCGGCCCCGCGCTTGCAGGCCGCGGCAAGGCGTGGTTCAACGGCCATCATGGTTGCCAGAATCTTGCGGAGAGGCCCGATGCGCAACAGCCTTGTCGCCCTTGCAACGCTGGTGCTGGCGATGCCGGTGGCGGCGGCCTTTTCCGGAACCCCGGCGGTGCCGGAACCGGCGAGCTGGGCGATGCTGATCGCCGGTTTCGGCCTGACCGGGGCGGCCCTGCGCCGGCGGCGGGCGCGTGCAGGGAGGCCGGCGGCATGGATGTGACACGACGCGGCTGGCTGGGGCTGGCTGGAACGGCGGCAGCGAGCACCCAGGCCGGCGCCATCACCATCCGGCCGATGCTGGCCGATCCCACCGGCTTTGCGCCGCCGCCCGGCGTCGCGCATCTGAAATACAACGAAAACCCGCTCGGCCCGCCGGCTTCGGCCATCCAGGCCATGGCCGATCTGGCGCGCAGCAGCTGGTATTATGCCGATGATGCCGAAGAGCGGTTGAAGGCAAGGATCGGCGAGCGCCTCGGCGTGCCGGCCGCGCAGGTGGTGCTGGGCCATGGCAGTTCCGAACTCATCACCAGCGCCGCCATGGCCTGGGGAAAGCGAGGCACCATCCTGATCCCGGCGCTGCAGTTCGATGAACCGCTGCTCTATCCGATGGCGCAGGGCCTGAATGTCCGCCGCGTCGCCATGGCGCCCGACATGGGCATTGATCTGGATGCGCTGGCCCGCGCCGCCGCCCTGCCCGGTGTGGCCATGGTCTATCTGTGCAACCCCAACAATCCCACCGGCATGATGCTGCCGCCGGCCGCCCTGATCGCCTTTGCGGCGGCGCTGCCCGCCCATGTCACCCTGCTGGTGGATGAAGCCTATATGGAACTGGCCGATGATCCGGCCGCCGCCACCATGCTGCCGCTGGTGGGCCGGGGCGCCAACATCATCATCACCCGCACCTTTTCCAAATTGTTCGGCATGGCCGGGCTGCGCATCGGCTATGCCGTCGCCTCGCCGGCCAACGCGGCCGAGCTGAAGCGCCACCGGCTGACGATCAGCCTCAACGCGCCGGGCCTCGCCGCCGCGCTGGCGGCCTGGGATGACGGCGCGTTCCAGCGCGACAGCCGGGCGCAGATCATCGCCGCGCGCCGCCTGTTGCAGGCCGGTGTGGCGCGGGCCGGCACCATCGCCCTGCCCAGCCAGACCAATTTCCTGTTCGTGAAGGTGGCCGATGCCAACCGCTTCGCCGCCGCCATGGCCCAGCGCGGCATCCTGGTGCGCGGGGCGTGGGGGCCGGCCTGGCCGCAATGGTCGCGCGTGTCGACCGGGCGGCTGGCCGATGTCGAACGCTATGTCCGGGCGCTGCCGGAACTGGTCAACGTCTGACTTGCCAGCCACAGCGGCCCGGCGCATGACACGCGCAGGAACGAGAAAAGGGGAAACAAGCCCATGGCCAGCAAAGTCATCCTGACCGTCATCGGGTCTGACCGGCCGGGGCTGACGGCGGCGCTGGCGCAGGCCGTGCTGGATGCGGGTGGCAATTGGCTGGAATCGCATCTGGCCCGGCTGGCCGGCCGCTATGTTGGCAGCGTGCTGGTGGAAATCGCGCCCGATGCCCTGGCCGCGCTGCACCGGGCGGTGGCCGATGTGGACGCCAAGGGCCTGAATGTCAGCCTGGTCGATGCCGGCGACGCCCTGCCCGAAGCCGGCACAAGGCTGACCCTGCAACTGGTGGCGCAGGATCGCCCCGGCATCGTCAACGAACTGGCCCAGGCCCTGGCCCCGCTGCATGTGAACATCGAACAGCTGGAAACCACGGCCGAAGACGGGGCCTGGTCGGGCGCCCGGCTGTTCCGGGCCGAGGTGGTGGCCAGCCTGCCGCCGGGCGTGAGCGCGGGCGACGTGCAGGCGGCGCTGGAGGGTGTGTCGGCCGAGATCATGGTCGATCTGGCCTGAGCCAAACCCCATAGTTTGCTGGTTTGCGCACGACTCAATTGCGGGCTAGCGTGGCCGAAACCGCTTTGGGAGTGTTGGGGATGGACCCGTTTGATTTCATCATCGTCGGGGCCGGTTCGGCCGGCTGCGTGCTGGCCAACCGCCTGTCGGCCGATGCCGGCACCCGCGTGCTGCTGCTGGAAGCCGGCGGCAACGACAACAACATGCTGATCCAGATGCCGGCCGGCATTGCCAACATCATCCCGCCCGACAAGGAAAGCCCGTTCGACTGGAAATATTGGACCGAACCGCAGACGCATCTGGGCAATCGCCGGCTGTTCTGGCCGCGCGGCAAGGCGCTGGGTGGCTCATCCTCGATCAACGGCATGGTCTATATCCGCGGCCATGCCAGCGATTATGACCGCTGGAGCCAGTTGGGCCTGACCGGCTGGGGCTGGGCCGATGTGCTGCCCTATTTCCGCCGGGCCGAGGATTCGGAACGCGGCGCGGATGAATATCACGGCGCCGGCGGCCCACTGCACAGCAGCCGCAAGGGCGCGCTGCCCAACCCGCTGAATGCGGCCTTCCTGCAGGCGGCGGTGGAGGCCGGCTATGGCCGCACCGATGATTTCAACGGGCCGCAGTTCGAAGGCGCCGGCCAATATGATGCCACCATCAAGGATGGGGAACGCTTTTCCGCCGCCAAGGCCTATCTGTCGGCCGAGGTGCGGGCGCGGCCCAATCTGGAAATCCGCACCGGCGTGCAGGCCCGCCACGTGCTGTTCGACGGCAAGCGCGCGGTGGGCGTGCGCTACACCCAGGGCAAGGCCGAAGGGCAGGCGATGGGCCGCGAGATCATCCTGTGCGGCGGCGCGGTCAACAGCCCGCAATTGCTGATGCTGTCGGGCATCGGGCCGGCGGCGCATCTGAACGCCATGGGCATCCCCGTCGTGGCCGACAGCCCGGATGTCGGCAGCAATCTGCAGGATCATCTGGATGTGATCGTGCAATGGCATTGCAGCCAGCCCATCACGCTCAACATTAATTCGAAATTCATCAACAAGCTGATCGCGCTGGGCAAATGGACACTCATGCGCAGCGGCAACGGCGCCCATATGCCCACCCCGGTGGGGGCGTTCCTCTCCACCCGCGATGGGCTCGCCGCGCCCGACATTCAGATGCACTTCATGCCGGTGATCGGCAATCCGCACGGCCGCGGCACCATGGCGGGCCGCCATGGCTATCAGCTGCATGTCTGCCAGCTGCGTCCCGAAAGCCGGGGCACCATCCGGCTGAAATCACCCGATCCGCTCAGCCACCCGGCGATCGATCCCAATTATCTTTCGGCCCCCGAAGATGTCGAAACCCTGCTGGCCGGGGTGGAAATCGCCCGCCGCATCGGCGGCCAGCCGGCCTTTGCGCCGTATAACGACGGCGAAGCCTGGCCAGGGCCCGATGTGACCGACCGCGGCACCCTGCTGGAGAAAATGAGGGGCTGGGCCGAAACCATCTATCACCCGGTGGGCAGCTGCCGGATGGGCGTGGATGAAACGGCCGTGGTGGATGGCCAGTTGCGGGTGAACGGCGTGGAAGGCTTGCGCGTGATCGATGCCAGCGTGATGCCCTATCTGGTGTCGGGCAACACCAATGCGCCCACCATCATGATCGCCGAAAAGGCCGCCGACATCATCGCAGCGCGCATGAAGCTGGGCCGCAAGCTGGGGCTGGCGGCATGAGCATCACGCCGTTCACGATCCCGGTGAACGAGGCGGAAACCGCCTGGATTCGCGACCGGGTGGCCGCCTATCGCTGGTTTGAAGAGCCACCCGGTGCCGGCTGGCGGCATGGTGCCAACCGCGATTACATGCAGCGGCTGCAGGCCTATTGGCTGGACGGCTTTGACTGGCCGGCGGCCGTCGCCCATCTCAACCGCCTGCCGCACAGCCGCGTGGTGGTGGGAGAGGATGGCGGCCAGCCCTTTCAGCTGCACTGCGTGCATCTGCGCTCCAGCCGGGCCGATGCGCGGCCGCTGCTGATCGCCCATGGCTGGCCGGGATCGATCGTCGAATTCGATGCGATCATCGAACGTCTGGCCGAACCCGAAGATGCCAGCGCCCCGGCCTTTCATGTCGTGGCGCCGTCCCTGCCCGGCTATGCCTGGTCTGACCGGCCGTCGGCACCGATCGGCCCGCGCGAGGTCGGCCGCCGTTATGATGCGCTGATGGGGGCGCTCGGCTATGATCGCTACCTCTATCAGGGCGGCGACTGGGGCTGCGTGGTCGGCGGCTGGATCGGGCTCGATTCGGCGCGGGTGCAGGCGATCCATCTCAACGGCTTTGGCCTCAGGCCCGCCGACATGGCGCCCACCACGGCCGAGGAAACCGCCTGGCTGCACAAGGCCGTGGCCATCCGCGGTGCCGAAACCGCCTATCTGCAACTGCAGGGCACCAAGCCGCAGAGCCTTGGCTTTGCCATGATGGATTCGCCGATGGGCGTGGCGGCCTGGCTGGCGGAAAAATTCGTCGGCTGGTCGGATGTGGCCGGTGATTACACCGATCCGCCCTTCACCATGGATCAGATGCTCACCAACATCATGATCTATCTCACCACCCGCAGTTTCCTCACCGCGACCTGGCTGTATCGCGGCCTGTTCCTGGAGGGCGGCTTCGCCATGCCGGCCGGGCAGCGGGTGGAAGTGCCGGTGGGCGTGGCCGCCTTCCCGCGTGATCTGCTGGCGTTTCCGCCGCGCGCCATGGTGGAGCGCGGCTATAATGTCGCGCACTGGACAACGATGCCGCGCGGCGGCCATTTCGCCAGCCTGGAAGAACCCGAACTGTTCCTGGCCGATCTCAGGGCCTTTGCCGCCAGCCTGTGATGCCGGCACCGGTCTGGGAGGTGGGGGGCGGCCTCACCGACTATCCGGCGGCGCTGGCGCGCATGCAGGCGCTGGCGGCCGCGATTCGCGCCGGGGCCGAACCGGAACGCATCTGGCTGGTCGAACATCCGCCGCTCTACACCGCCGGCACCAGCGCCGATCCGGCCGAACTGGTTGATCCTGGCCGCTTTCCGGTGTTCGATGCCGGCCGTGGTGGCCGTTACACCTATCACGGGCCGGGGCAGCGCACCGTCTATGTCCTGCTCGATCTGGCGGCGCGCGGCCGCGACGTGCGCAAATTCGTCGCGGCGCTGGAACAATGGCTGATCGCGGCGCTGGGCGATTTCGGCATTGCTGCCCACGTGATTCCCGGCAAGGTGGGGGTGTGGGTGGATGGCCGGCGCGGGCTGGCAAAGATCGGTGCCATCGGCATCCGCGTGCAGCGCTGGGTCACCCTGCACGGCGTTTCGCTCAACGTCGATCCGCAACTGGCTGATTTTGAAGGCATCATTCCCTGTGGTCTCAGCGAGCCGGTGACCAGCCTGCGCGCCGAAGGCAGCACGGCCACCATGGCCGCGCTCGACACCGCCCTGTTGCGCCACTTGCCGGTCATGTTGTCGCGTCTGGATGGCTGAATGACGGCTTGACCGCATGTGGCACTTGCACGAGGCGGCGCGCATCGCTAATGTCTACCGCTGTTGGGGGATATGGGTTTGCCGTCCCAACTCGTCCTGGGTCCAGGCGATACCATCCAAGGAGTTTGAGCATGATCGAAAATCTGAAGACCGCCGCCCTGATCGCTGGCGCCGCCCTGCTCGTCGTCGCTTGCGGCGAAAAGAAGGCTGAAGAAGCTCCGGCCGCCGAAGCTCCGGCTGCTGAAGCCGCTCCGGCCGCTGAAGCCGCTCCGGCTGCCGACGCCATGGCCCCGGCCGCTGACGCCGCCGCTCCGGCCGCTGACGCCGCTGCTGCTCCGGCCGCCGAAGCTGCTCCGGCCGCTGAAGCCGCTCCGGCTGCCAAGTAAGTTCGACTTTTCGTCGAATTGCTTTAGGAAGGGCCGTCCCGTTCGCGGGGCGGCCCTTTTTTCGTTCCTGGGGAAGGATAATCAATGAGTCTCGAACAGATCACCGAACAGATGACCCAGCGCATCGGCGCTGGCGGCCAGTTCAAGAAGTCGGTCAAATTCGATTTCGGCGGCGACGGCCTGGTGCGCATCGATGACACCGTCTCGCCCGTGGTGGTGAGCAATGAAGACGGCCCGACCGCCTGCACCGTGAAGGTTGCAATGGCCGATTTCATGGAAATCGCCACCGGCAAGCAGAATGCCCAGATGGCATTCATGATGGGCAAGCTGAAGATCGAAGGCGACATGTCGGTCGCTCTGTCGCTCGGCAGCATCCTGGGCTGATCGGCACCGCTGGTGCGCCGGGCCGCCACGGGTTGGCCCGGCCACCGGCCTGCCCCTGCAGGACAATCGGCCCCACCATGCGCACCAAACTCATCTTGTGGGCCAGTGCGATGGCCGTGCTCATCGCCAGCACTGCCGATGCCGCACCGGCCAAACGCAAACGGCCGGCCCGCCGTGTCGCCGCCAGAGTGGCCGTGAAGCCGGCGCCGAAGCCGCCGACACCGCCAACCACGCCGGGCATCATGGTGCCCAAGCCGGTCAATCTGACCAGGCCAACCCCGGCGGAAAGCCGGGCCCACGCCGTGTGGATGCTGCGTGCCGCCATGAACGTCGCAGCGCTGCAATGCCAATATTCGCCGTTCCTGCGCACGGTGGACAATTACAACCAGATGCTGCGCAAGCATGGGGCGGAACTGATGACAGCCCAGACGCTGCTGCTCGGCCATTTCAACCGCACGGTGAAGCGCGGCGGCGCCGGCGCGTTTGATCGCTACAACACCCGCGGCTACAACAGTTTTTCCACCATGGATGCCCAGTACAACTTCTGCTGGGCAACTGGCCAGGCCGGCCTTGCCGTGCGCATGGCCAATGTTGGCGCGATGGGTGACGTGGCGACGGCCCAGGTTGCCGCGGTGCGCGCCGCCCTTGGCCATGTGCCGCCGGCCGCAGGGTTGAACACCCCCGCCCTGTCGCTGCCGCTGTTCGAGCCGCCGGCCCCGATCACCGCTGAAGATTAAGCGCCTGCAGCCACCCGGCCAGGCGCAGCCTATCCCGTTGGCACCATGAAAAAGGGGGAGCGACTAACCGGTCGCTCCCCCGATTTCGTTCAGGCTGTCAGCCGCTTACTGCGGCTGGCAGGGCCCGGTCGGCGCCGGAGCCGGCGCGCCGCTGAAGGTGATTTCCACCCGGCGGTTCTGCGGTTCACGCACACCGTCGGCGGTTTCCACCAGCGGACGGCCTTCGCCAAGCGCTTCGGTGCCGATGGCATCGGCCGGCACACCCTTGCCGGCCAGATAGGCCTTCACGGCATCGGCGCGACGAGCGGACAGGGCGACGTTGTAATCATCCTTGCCCGACTTGTCGGCGTGACCGGCCAGCGCAACCCTGGTCTGGCCGGTGGCCGCATATTGCTCGGCCGCGCGATCAAGGATCGCAGCCGCTTCAGCCGTGATGGCCGACTTGTCCCAATCGAAGAAGACCAGGAACGGACCGGGCGTCACCGCAGCCGGCGGGCACGGCGGCAGCGGCGGCGGGGGCGGGGGCGGAGGGGGCGGCG
>JAGWWF010000039.1 GCA_018970445.1 Alphaproteobacteria bacterium
GGCGGCGGCGGGGCCGCTTCGAAGAAGTTGTAGGTCAGCGTCAGCAGCACGCTGTGGCTGCGGAAGCGGGTGTCGACCGGCAGGCCGTTCTTGGTGAAGGCACCCACGTCGGTGACGTTCAGATAACGATACTTCAGGCCGATATCGATATGATCGCTGATAGGCTTGTAGACGCCAGCCAGGATGTTCCAGGCAAAGCCGGTGTCCGAATCATCGACGAACACCAGGCCCGGATTGCGCAGGCGACCGAACAGCTTGGTGCGGGCGATACCGGCACCGGCGCCGATATAACCGCCAGCACCCTTGTCCTTGCCACCGAAATCGACGAGGCCGTTCAGCATGAAGGTCAGGGCCGACGAGGAACCGCCAGCATTCTCGTAGACGCCGACCGGCGGCACGCCCAGCACGTTTGCACCGGCGGCGTTGGTGAAGTTCAGCGCCGGCGGGGCGTTGTCGACGAAGGTGGTGCGGTTGCGGCCACGCAGATGGTTCATGGCGAATTCGGCACGGAAGCCGCCGAAATCATAGCCGATGTTGCCACCGACATCGAGCCCGGGGAAATAGACCTGCTTGATCGAATTCCGCACGGTGGTCGCACCGTTGGCAGTCGAAATGTCGAGGTCCTGGTTCTGGAGCAGGCCCACGCCCGCCTCCACACCAATGTACCAAGCCTTGTCCTTCGCATTGGCGGTGCCGCTGAGGGCCGTCGCCGCGAGGATCAGACCGATCGCAAAGCTGCGCATCATCATCCCCTTCATGGTCGTGCCAGTCCATCTGGCATCGCGGGAATCTCTATCGCAGCCCATTACGCACAAGCAAGTCTGGAATCGCCGATAATGTTGCGGCCCGGCCACAGTGATCGCCGTAAACGCCGCAGCAGGATCATGCCAGCAGCCCCTGCGCCTGCAATGCGGCAATCAGCGCAGACAGCGCGGTGCGGGCTTCGGCATCCACGCTGCTGCCCCCCGTGGGCGGGGCAATGCTGGCCGGCGCGGCCTGCAACAGGCTGCGCCCGCCGATCCGCAGGCCCGCCACCGGCCAGCCGGCCTGCCAGCCACCATCGTGCACCAGCATGATCGCTTCATCACGCACCAGCGCGATCTGGCCGGCCACCGGTGCCACCGCCTGCCAGCCATTGCCCTGCCAGATCATCAGATTGCCCGCAGCGCTGCCCCAGGCGGCAGCCCCGGCGGCTGGCACGATATGGCAATCCCCCGGCAACGGCGCGGCCGGCGGTGCCACCGTGCTGCGCGACACCACGGCCAGCGCCACCAGCTGTTCCAGCCGGAACAGCGCCTCGTTATGGGTCACATCCTTCTGGGCCTGGCCGGCGGCGATCAGCGGCAAGGCAAGGCGGTCGGTCTGCGGCATGGCGTGTCCTTTCAGGCGATCATCAGCGTTGCGGTGCGGCCCAGCGTCAGGCCCAGTTGCGCCACCGCCAGCCGGCAGGGCCCGGATGGGGCCGGGCCCTGCCAGCGCGGCTCTGTCACCTCGGCCTCGGCCAGCGTGATGCCGCCGGCATCGGCCAGCTGCACCCGCCAGGCCGGGCTGCGTTCGCCCAGCGGCACATCGGTGAAATCCGGCCAGCCAAAGCCGGCGCGGCTGGCGGGAATCCAGCGGCAATCCAGCAGTCCGCCCGTGCGCCGCGCCGCCAGATGCACCGGTGCCAGCGGCCGGATGCCGCCGGCACCCACCGGCACCGCCAGCGGCAGCGCACCGGCATCGCCCAGGCCCACGGGCCGCAGCAGGATCGGCTCGCCCAGCCGCTCCAGCGGCAGCGGCAGCGCCAGCAGCGCGTCGGGATCGAGCAGCACGAAATCCTCGCCCACCGCATGGCCGGCCACCGCCCATTCGCTGCCACGCCGGCCGCGCAGCAGGCCCGACAGGGCAAAGCGCCGGTTGCCCAGCGCCGTGGCCGTGGTGAACTGGATGATTTCGGCCCCCAGCAGCGCCAGATTGGCGCCGGCCAGCACCGAATTCTCGCTGCGTCCTTCCAGCCACATCGCCTCGGCCAGCAGCTCCACCTCCACCACGCCATGGCGATCCCAGCCGGCTGGATCTGCCGGGCCCAGCACCGTCAGCGCGCTGCCCAGCACGGCCGCGCCGGGCAGCCGGCCGGCAGCAACAAAGCTCGCGCCGCCATCCAGGCTCAATTCCACATCGGCACCGCGCCAGCCGGGGGCCGCCCCGGCCCCGGCCAGCCACAGGCGCGGGCCATCGGGCAGTTCGCCGGGCAGCGGCGGCACATCCAGCGCCAGCAGCCGGGTTGGCCCGGCCGGCAGCGCCTGCTGGGCCAGCGCCCGGCCGCCATCGCTGGCGGCCGCCATGGCCGCGCTGCCGGCGCGCTGCACCAGTTCCACATGCAGCACAAAGGCTTCAAAGCGGGTTTCCGTCACCTGCCAGTCACCATCGGGCAGGGCGATCACATCGCCCGGTGCCAGCCCCAGAAACCGCCATGGCAGCCGCAGGCTGCGCTGCCGCCGCCCGGCCTGCTGGCGCAGCAGCCGGGTCAGCGCCAGTTGCCGGGCCAGCGCCGGCGACAGCGCCAGCGGCAACACGTCATTGTCCACCCGCACCCCGGCGCGCAGCCGGGCGCGTTGCAGGCCGGGCTGAAAATCCCGGCTGTCGTCATAATAGGCCAGTTCCACCGCATCGGGCAGGCCGCTGCTGCCGGCGCGGCGCAGCGGTGCCTTCGGGCCGCGGCGGCCACCGCCGGCTTCGGCCTGATCCTGCCCGGCCGGATCGATCGGCGTGGCCGCCAGGCCATCGCCCACCAGCGCCGCGCCGCCGGCCAGCACCGCGCCACTGGCCCGCAACGCCGGGCCGATCACATCGGCCAGCGGCGCGGCCGCGCCGGCAAACAGGCCGGTCACGGCCGGAAACGCCCCGCGCGCCGGCAGCGCCACCCCGGCCCGCGCCGCCAGTGCCGCCATGGCGGTGCCCAGCGATTGCGGCGGCGAATCCGGGTTGATCTCGAACGCCAGATTGGGCAGCCGGTTGCCGAATTCGGCCAGCGCCAGATCCTCGAACACCACGTGGGCCAGGCCGCGAAAGGCCGGGGCCGCGCCTTCGGCAGCGATGATCAGCGGATCGCCGGCCTGACCTTCACCGCCATCATGCACGCGCATCGTCACCGGCTGGGTCAACACCCCGGCGGCATCGCGGATCAGCCGGCCATCGGCCCACACCCGGCCGATGCCGGCAATCGGCCCGGCACACAGGATCACCGCGAAACTGGCGCTGTAACTGTAATTCGTCGTTGCCGGCCCGCGCTTGCCGCCGCCGCTGCGCGTGGCCGTCTCGCGGATGCCGCTGCACCACACCATATTGCCCGACACCCGCATGCGGCCGGCCACCACCGGGATCGGCTGGCCATAGCTGGCAACCTGCAATTCGGGATTGGCCAGGCGCGGCCCGCTGCGGCGGCCGCCCAGCAGCCGCTGATCGATGCTGCTGCCCAGCAATGTGCCGGCGATGCCGCCAATCGGGCCCAGCAGGGCACGGCCCACCATGCCCAGCACCAGGGTTGCCATCTTGATCTTCCCTTCTATCGCACGCCGGGCAGCGCCCAGTGCGCCACCACCGGCCAATCCGCCGGTGCCGGCCCTTCCACCACGCGGCCCAGCCCGGCATGGGCATGGATGATGCCGGCCTCGCTGATCAGCGCGAGATGGCGGTGGCCGGGGGCAAGGGCATATTCCACCAGATCACCCGGCCGCGGCCGCCGCACCCGGCGGCACCCCAGCGCCCGCAGCGTGGCCGCCAGCACATCATCATGCAGCCCGCCCAGCGCATAGGCCGGCACCGGCCCCAACGTCACGCCGGCCCCGGCCGCCGCCAGCAGCGCCACGCCCACACAATCCAGCCCCAGGCCAACGCGGCGGCCCTGGGCGCGAAAGCGCGTGCCCACCCCGGCGCGGGCGGCGGCTATGGCGCGCTGGCGCCGGCGGCTGATGCGCTGGGCCATCATGCCCCGATCCTGGTCAGCAGATCGCCGCCGGGCACATGCGGTTCGCCGCGAAAATTGGCGGCATTGGCAAATCGATCGCGGCAGGTGGCAAAACGCTTGTCGCAGCCTTCGGTCAGCTGCACCCGGTCACCCACGGCCAGCGCCAGCGGTTCGTCTGGATGCAGCCAGCCATCGCTGGCGGCCACCAGCCGCCGCTCCAGCCCGGCCGCCGCACCGTCCAGCACCAGCAGCCGGCCGTCTTCATGATCGGCGGCCAGGATGGCGGCGGCCTGGAAGCGGCCCGGCTGCATTGCGGTGACCAGCGTGACGCGGCGGCGGCCCCGCAGCGACACGCGGCAGCGCGGATCGCCCAGTTCCGCCCGGCAGGTGGGCGAACACAGCTCGACCACACTGGCCTGCAAGGCGGCGGCCGGGCTGTCCAGCGTGGCGGTAAAGCCGGCATCGCCGCCCTCGCCCACCGCAACGTCGCCCAGCGTGCCGCTGGCCAGCGCCACCTGCCCGGCAGCGGGATCGCGCCAATCCACCAGAAACAGCCGCAGCTGCGCCGCATCCCAGCGGCCGGCCAGCAGATCGGCGCGGGTGAGCGCCGCCGACGACAGGCCGCCCGCCACCTCCAGATCGTCGGCGGTCACGCCATCGCCCAGCACGATGGCCGAAGGCGACATGCCGGGCCGGGCCAGATGGATCAGGCCATCAACCAGCAGATCGCGATCATGGCTGGTAAAGCCCAGCGCCACGCCATCACGGCGCACCAGCCGCCAGCACAGCGCCAGATGGGTCAATTCGTCCTGCGTGAGGGGGCTGGCCATTCAATCCTCCCGGATTTCGATCAGCGGCACCGAAGGCAGTTCGCCGGCGCGCCAGCCGGCGATCGACACCTCGATGCGGTCGCTGGCAAAACGCACCGGCACATCAAAGCGATAGCCGGCGGTGACCGCCGCACCGGCCGCCGGCGGCACGGCCAGATCGATCCAGCCGCCCGGTGCCAGCGTCCAGCCGCTGGCCAGCTCCACCCCGGCCACGGCGACCCGCACGCTGTCGGGCCAGGGCCGGGTGATGCGGCGCACCTGCGGATCGTCGGCCCCGGCATCGGCATAATGTTTCACCAGCGCAAAGCGGGTGGTGCTGCCGGTGCCATGGCCCAGCGGCTGATCGGTGGCGGCCGGGGCGGCGCCGGCGGCAGCGCTGCTGTTGTCCAGCGGGTCCAGAAAGCGAAAACCGTGCGCCTGCCCGCGCCGCGCCCGGAAAAAACTGACCAATTGGGCCAGATCGGCTTCTGACCTGATGCCCACCCCGGCATCATATTCCAGCCGGGCATCGGACCAATCGGCGTTGCGCTGTTCGGCCCCCGAACCCGTGACCACCACCTGGGTGGAAAAGCCGGGACCACCGGTGGCGCCAAAGCCCAGCTCCAGCGGAAAGCGCACATCGTGAAAGGCCGGCATGGCGGCATCTCCCTCATCATCCAGGGCAAAGGGGGTGAAACCATCGCGCGCCACCTGCGGCCAGGCCCAGATGAACACCTGCGCCACGCCGCGCGCCGCCGTGGCCGCCGCCGCCTGCGCGATCAACGGCCAATGGGCCGGCGCGTCGGCCGGGTTGAGCACGAAACCGGCCAGATAATGCTGCTGCGCCAGCGGATAGGCCAGCGCCTGATCCACCGCCGCGCGGGCCCGCTGCTGCCCGGCCTGATTGGCACCGGTAACGAACGTATAATCCTCCAGCTGCAACACATCGAAGGCCGGGTGCGCCCAGGCCGCCGGCATGTTGGCGCGGGCCAGATCGGGCCGATCGGCCAGCAGCACCTGGGGGGCATAGAACAGCAGATGCGATTTTGTGGCCGGGGCCACGCCGCGCGCCGCCGCCACCAGGCCGGCGGTCGCTTCGGCCAGGCGTGCGCCGCACCAGTCCAGAAAGGCGCGCTCGGCCGGTGATTTGCTGCCCTTGATGTCGGTGATCGGCGGCGGTGCGCTGCCGGTCTCCATCTGCCAGCGGGCCGTGGTCGCGGCATCATACAGGCAGGGCCGATCATCGGGCCCCACCCACCACCACGGCTCACCCACCTGAAAGGCCGGTGCGCAGCCTGCTGCCAGCGCCAGTGGCATCACGGCCGCGACCACGGCGCGCAGCCAGGCCTGTGCGGCCGCATGGCAGGGTGACAGCAGCGCCGATGGCGGCACCCAGCCGGTCAGGCCGATGGCACCGCCGGCATCGCGCTGGGCCCAATCGGGCGGGCAGTGCGCGGCAAACAATTCCATCGACAGCGACAGGATGGGCGCAAAGCCCAACTGGTGGGCGCGGGCGAGGAAATCGCGGTGCCAGGCCTGCGCCGGGCCGCACAGCGGCCGCGCCGGATCAACCACATAACCACCCGTGCCATCGGGCAGCAACGCCATGAAATGGCTCATGCCCAGATAATGGGTGATGGCCCCGCGCCAGCCCAGCAGCAGCGCCTGCGACAGAATGCGTTCCGGTGTCTGGTTGTACAGATCGTCATAGGCGGTGCACAGCCGCCAATCGTGCGGCGGCAGGCCGGGTTCGCCCGCCGGCAGCACCGCGCCATCGCCATCCAGCAGCAGGGTGGTGAGCCGTGCCTGGCCGCGTGCCACCGCCGGCAGCGGCGCATCCACGCCATCATGGCCGGGCGGCACCAGGCTGATGAACAGCCGGTCGATATCGCCGGCCCACACCGGATCGGCCTCGGCCGGCAGCAGGAAGCCGCCAGCCAGCGCATCGAAATCCAGCGCGATTTCGGCATCGCTGGCGCTGCCAACGGCATAGTTCCACAGCCGCACATACCAGGTGCGTGGTTGCCCGGCGGCATCGCGGCCTTCGATGGTGAGCACCGGGCCGTTCACCGCATCCAGCGGCAGCACATCGCCGCTGGATTGCCAGCGGAACCGCCACCGCAGGCCGCGATAATCACGCCGCGTCGCCAGCGCGCACAGGGGATGGCTCCAGCGGTCGGCCGATTCCCAGATCAGGCCGGCCAGATCGGCGCGGCGCTGGAATTCCACATCCACCACCACCGTCTCGTCGCCGGCCGTGGTCACGCTGGCCATCATCGGGCGCGGAAAATCCACCAGCCAGAAGCATGGATCAAAGCGCCGGATCCAGCGCTTTCGCCCCTGGTCCGGCGCGCGCGCCAGCCACCAGCGCATCATGGCCGCACCCGATCCAGCGTGCGCGCCACGGCGCGCGCCACCTGCGCGCCGGTCTGGCGCATCACGGCCGGGCTTACCTCGCGCGGGGCCGCCACGTTCACCGTCACCTGGATGGGCGCGGCGCCGCCGCTGCCATTGGCCTCCACCCGGCCCGACGCCGTGGGCACAAACACTTCCGGCCCGCGTTCGCCCACCATATAGGCGCGGCCGCCCACCACGGGCCCGCCAGTGGCCCTGCCGGGCAGACCGAACAACCCGCCCAGCGCGCCGCCCAGGCTGCGCGCGCCGCCGGCCCCGAAAATGCCACCCAGATCAAGCTGCAGGGCATTTTTCGCAATATCGGCCAGCGCGGTCAACGCGATGCGGCGCAACTCGTCAAAGCCCAGCTTGCCATCGGCCAGCGCCCGGCCCAGCGATCGCGACAGGCCCGCCCCGGCGCGATCCAGCCCGCCGGCAAAGGGACCATCCAGCGTGCGCTGCATGTCGGCCACGCCGGCCATGAAACCGCCGGTATCGGCGCGCACCTTCACCACCAGCTCATCCACGGGATCGCTCTGCATCGGGAAATTGCTCCATCATCCGCGCCAACAGGCCGGCATCGGCCGGCGCATCGGCTGCATCCTGCCCCAGGCAGGTCAACAGTTCGGCCGGGGTTGCGGCCCAGAAGTCCGCCGGCCGCCAGCCCAGCACCAGCGCGGCAGCCCGCGCCGCGCGGCGGGCCACATCGGCAAAGCGCGCCGTCATCCCGCGCCCGCCAATATCTGCCCCAGCAGCGTGCGCAGCGCCGGCGTGGCCCGCGCCAGCCCGCCGGCCACCAGCGCTTCGGCAAATTCGGGCCGGCCGCAGCCGGGTTCCGGGCAGCAGTGCCACAGGAGGGCGGCCATTTCGGCCAGCGTCAGCTGCCCGGCGGCGGCGCGTTCGCACAGGGCAAAGAGCGGCCCCAGCTCGGCCTCGGCTGCCACCAGCGCTGCAAAGCTGGGCCGGATCAGCAGGCTGCGCCCGGCCAGGTCCAGCCCCGCCTCCCCCCGCACCGGGTTGGCCGCGCTCATGCCGCCACCACGGCGCCGCTGCTTTCCAGTTGCAGCGTGTAGGTGCGTTCCCCATTGAAATCACCGGCATAATCCAGCCGGCTGATCAGGAAACGCCCGGTCACCGTCTCGCCGCTTTCAAACTGCACCTGATAATCATCGATGGTGCCGGCCAGCGCGGTCGCCTTCACCCGCGCTTCGGCGGCCGATCCGGTGAACACACCGCTGCCCGACAGGGAAACCGATCGCACGCCGGCGCCCGACAGCAATTCGCGCCAGCCGCCCGAACCCTGGTTGGTCACCACCACGGTCTGGGTGTTCACGCTCAACTGCGTCGTGCGCAGGCCCGCCACCGTGCTGAACGCCAGCGGCACCGCGCCATTGCCCACCTTCAACAGGAAGGCGGAACCCTTTTCGATAGCCATGGTCCTGATCCTTTCGTTCAAACCGCTTCGGTCATGATGCGCAGCTCGATCAGGCCCGGCCGCCAGCCGTCCTGCACGCTGCCCAGGCTCTGGCGCAGCAGCCGCGCCGAAATGATCCGGTGGCCGGCCCACACGCCCGCCAGCCCGGTGGCCGCCGCCTCCACCGCGCCAAGCACCTGCTTCAACCGCGCCACGCCGGGCCGATCATCCCACACGGTCACCGCCACGCGATGATCGTGCGCCGCGCCGCCGCTGTGGCCGGCATCGCCCATCACATCGGGGCCGATCACCAGATAGGGCGCGGCCGCATCCAGCGCCGGGCCGTCATACACGCCGGTCACGCCGGCCACGCCGGCCAGGGCCGCCACCAGCGCCTGCTGCACCGCCAAGCTCGCACTCATGCCTCGTCTCCCGGCCAGATCGCCTGCGGATCGGCCAGCCGGTCGCGCCGGCCAAAGCGCGCCTGGTCATCGGCCGTGGCCCGGCGCACCCGCATTGCCACCCATCGCGCCGCCAGCGCCGCGCCGCGCGCCCGCAGCCGCGCCGCCAGTGCCGCCGCCGTCATGGCCCGCGCCCTTCACAGCGCAGCACCACCCGGTCGGGCATGCGCGGATCCTCCTCCACCCCCAGCACATGCAGCCACTGGCCGCGCCAGCGCAGCCGCACCAGCAAACCGGCGGCGCCCGACAGTTCGGCCTGCGCCCGCATCAGCACGCGCCAGCGCCGGCCCGATCGCCGCGCCTCCCCGGCCACGGCCACCGCCGCGCCGTCGGGCACCACCCCGGCAAAACCGCTGCCGATCGCCACCCAGGCCCCGGCATCGGCGGCCAGCGCATCGCGCGCCGGCTGCCATTGTTCCACATCAACCCGTTCGGCCAGCTGGCCGGCCAGTTCCTCTGCCATTGTCATCCTCCCGCTTCAGGCCAGCGCCATGCGCCGCCACGGCCGCCACAGCGCCGCCACCGCCGCGGGCGGCGGGCCGGCATCGGCGGCATCGCGGTGCGTGTAGAAGTGGCAAACCAGCCGCACGATGCCGGCGCGCAGCGGTTCCGGCACGCCGTTCCAATCGGCCGCCAGCCCGGCGCGAAACCGCGCCGCCACCGGCCCGGCCGGCGGCCGGATCAGGCGCACCCAGCCGGTGCCATCGGCACTCACCTCCGCCTCCCAGCCATCGGCCAGGGCGGATGGCCCGGCGAACACGCCAGTCACCACCGCCACCGGGGCAACATGCAGCCGCTGCCACACCAGATCGCCGGCCAGCCGTTGTTCGCCTTCCCGTTCGATCAGCCACAGGCCGGTGAACGCCTCGCACAGCGCCATGGCGGTGCGGATATGCCCGGCGATCAGCGCGTCCTCATCATCGCGATCCAGGCGCAGTGCCGCCTTGCATTCGGCCAGGCCAACCACCATCGGGCCGGCCTCCAGGGAAATTGCCGCCATCACCGCTCCTCCACCCGCACCAGCAAGGTGCGTTCATCGCTGTTGCCATCCGAAAGATTGACCCGGTTGACGACGCGATAGACCTGGCCCGCCTGCCCGCCGCCAATGCGGATCAGCGTGCGCCCGCCAGCGATCTGCGGCAGCGCCAGGCTCAGCCCGGCGGCCACGCCGGCCTGATCGGGTTCCACCCGCCACTGCGATGCGCTGATGCTGCGGCCGGCCAGATACTGGCTGCCCCAATCCACCGCATGGTCCAGCAGGCTGGCCGGGTCTTTCAGAAAGATGCTCATCGCGCCGCTCCCTTGGCTGCATGGGGGTTGCGTTCAAACCGGCGCCGTGATGGCGAAATCCCAGCCCGCCACATCCAGCAGCACGCCGGCCAGCAGCGGCTGCGGCGCACAGCTGGTCACATGCAGCAGGCGCTGCCCGGCATCATCGATCAGGGCGACATGATCGGCGGTGCCGCTGGCCAGCGCCACCAGCCCGGCCTTGCCCGCCACGGCCAGACGGCGGCCACCGCCGGGCGCATCGCCCAGCGTGAAATCGCCCGGCGCCAGCGCGGTTTCGGCCAGGCGCGCGGCGGTGGCAGCGGCCAGGCTGGCCGGCGCACCCGTCGTCACCAGCAGCCGCGTGGCACCGGCCACCACGGCCAGCGCCGCATCCAGCGCCAGCGGATTGGCATATTTCGCCATGGTCCAGTCTCCTTGGGTTCAGGCCCGGCCAACGATCAGCACGGCCGGGGCCGCGCCGACGCGCAGCACCGGGGCCGCGCTGTTGCCGGCCGGGCGGATGGTCACGGCGCTGCTGCCGGCCAGCACGGCGGCGCTGGCCGGATCAGCCAACACCGCCACCGCCGCCTGGGTGCAGCTCAGGATGAAATGGGTCAGGATCATCGCCGCCCCCTGGTTCAACTGGCCGTGATGGCCAGCGTGCGTTCGCGCAGGATCGTCACCCCATCGGCGGCCATCATTCGCACCGTCACGCTGCGGCTGCCTGTCCAGCGTTCGCCATTGGCGACCAGCTTCGCCGGCCCGCGCGCCGCCACCGCCACGCCGGCACTGCCGGTGCCGGTGCGGTTGGTGCCTTGGCATGGATTGCCCGGC
>JAGWWF010000025.1 GCA_018970445.1 Alphaproteobacteria bacterium
GCCGTGCCGCTGGCCACCGCGATCAGGGCGGCCAGCAGGCCCATCAGTAATGCAGCGCCCGGCCATGGGCGTCGAGCACACTTTCGTGCATCATTTCACTGAGCGTCGGGTGCGGGAAGATGGTGTGCATCAATTCCGCTTCCGTGGTTTCCAGCCCCATGGCGATGGCATAGCCCTGGATCAGCTCGGTCACTTCGGCACCCACCATGTGCGCGCCCAGCAATTGCCCGGTGGTGGCATCGAACACGGTCTTCACAAAGCCCTCCGCCTCGCCCAGCGCGATGGCCTTGCCATTGCCGATGAAGGGGAATTTGCCGACGCGCACCGTGTGGCCGGCGGCCTTGGCCTTGGCTTCGGTCAGGCCGATGCTGGCCACCTGCGGCCGGGCATAGGTGCAGCCCGGGATACGGGCCACATCCATCGCATGCGGATGGCCGCCAGCGATATGTTCCACTGCAATGATGCCTTCATGGCTGGCCTTGTGCGCCAGCCACGGTGGGCCGGTGACATCGCCAATGGCATAAAGGCCGGGCACGTTGGTGCGGCACATGGGATCGGTAACGATATGGCCGCGGTTGGTGGTGACCCCCAGCGCCTCCAGCCCGATATTCTCGGTGTTCGGCACGATGCCGATGGCGACGATCACATGGCTATATTCGTCGGTGCTGGCCTTGCCGTCGACGGTGGTGATGGTGGCCTTCACGCCATCCGGGCCGGGGGTGACGCTGGACACCATGGCGCCGGTGATGATGGTCATGCCCTGTTTGGTGAGCGCCTTCTGGGCGAAGGCCGACACCTCCTCATCCTCCACCGGCAGGATGCGGTCGAGCATTTCGACCACGGTCACCTTCGCGCCCATGTCGCTGTAGAAGCTGGCGAACTCAACGCCGATGGCACCCGAACCGATGACCAGCAATTTGGTCGGCATGGCCGGCGGCACCATGGCGTGGCGATAGGTCCAAACGCGGTTGCCATCGGCTTCAACCCCCGGCAGATCGCGGGCGCGGGCGCCGGTGGCGATGATGACGTGTCTGCCGGCCAACACGCGCTCGCCGTTGGCTGTGGTGACAGAAACTGTGGTCGCTCCGGTCAGCCGCCCCTGCCCTTCCACCACCTCGATCTTGTTCTTCTTCATCAGCCCCTTGACGCCGCTGTTCAGCTGCGCCGCCACCTTGCGGGAACGGTCAGTCACCTTCTTCAGGTCAAACGAGGGCTTCTCCACACTCAACCCATAGGCATCGGAGTGGGTGATGTAGTGATAAATTTCGCTGGTGCGCAGCAGCGCCTTGGTCGGGATGCAGCCCCAGTTGAGGCAGATGCCGCCCAGGCGCTCGCGCTCGACAATGGCGACCTTCAGGCCCAACTGCGCCGCGCGGATGGCGGCGACATAGCCGCCGGGGCCGGAACCGAGGATGACGAGATCATGCGTGGTGGTCATGCCACCAGCCCCAGCGGGTTCTCGATCAGCGCCTTGACCGCGCTCATCAGCGCCGCTCCATCCGCTCCATCGATGGCGCGGTGGTCAAAGCTGCCGGTGATGGTCATCACCGTGGCGATGGCCAGCGCGTCGCCCTTCACCACGGCGCGCTTCTCGCCGGTGCCCACGGCCAGGATCATCGCCTGCGGCGGGTTGATCACCGCTTCGAACTGCTTGATGCCGAACATGCCGAGGTTGGACAGGCTGGCGGTGCCGCCCTGATATTCGTGCGGCTGCAACTTGCCGGCGCGGGCCTTTTCGGCGAGCGCCTTCATTTCGGCCGCGATCTGGCTGACGGCCTTGCCATCGGCACCCGTGATGATCGGCGTGATCAGGCCCGACGGTGCGGCAACGGCCACCGAAATGTCGGCGCGATCATAGACCAGCAGATGATCGCCAGCGAAGCTGACGTTGCACTTGGGCACCTGGCGCAGGCCCAGCGCCAGCGCCTTGATCACCAGATCGTTGACGCTGACCTTGATGCCGCGCGGTTCCAGCGCCTTGTTCAATTCGCCGCGCAGTTTCAGCAGCGCATCAAGCTCGACATCGAGCGTGAGATAGATGTGCGGAATCGACTGTTTGGCCTCGGTCAGGCGGCGGGCGATGACCTTGCGGACATTGCCGAGCTTTTCGACGCTGTGCGGAATGTCGCTGGTGACGGGCGCCGCCGGCGCAGGCGCGCGGGCCTCGACAGGCTCGGCCTGGGCGGGTTTGGGCGCAGGGGCCACCAGGGCTGGCGCTGCGCTGGCCACGGGCTTGCCAACAGCGGCCTCCACATCGGCGCGCACGATGCGGCCACGCGGGCCGCTGCCGGAAACCGTGGCCAGATCGACGCCCTGCAGTTCGGCGATGCGGCGGGCCAGCGGGCTGGCGATGATGCGATTGCCGGCGGGGGCTGGCGCGCTCGCTGCGCTCGCACCCTCCCCCAACCCCTCCCTGAGAGGGAGGGGAGAAGGAAGCGCTGCTGCCCGCCCTTGTTCGAGGGAGGGGCTGGGGGCTGGTCTTTCCGAAGGCCTGGGCGGCGGTTGGCTGCTCTCGCCTTCGCCGGCCAGGCGCAGGATCACCGTGCCCACCGGCACATTTTCCAGCCCTTCCGGCACCGCCAGTTCGATCACCGTGCCTTCGTCCACGGCCTCCACCTCCATCGTGGCCTTGTCGGTCTCGATCTCGGCGATGATGTCGCCGGATTTCACGCGTTGTCCGGGTTTCACATGCCATTTCGCCAGCGTGCCCACCTCCATGGTGGGCGACAGGGCGGGCATTGTCACATCGATCGCCATATCAATTGTCCACAAAAAGCTGATCAACCAGGGCGCGCTCTTCGGCGTCGTCGGGGTTGTCGATCAGATCGGCCATGTCGAGGAAATAGGCAGCGGCGCCGGCCAGCGCCGCTGAATAGCGCACCTCGGCCCCCTGATCGGATTTCATCGCCCAGGCCACCACCAGCGCGCGCTTGCCGATGGCGTTGATCTTTTTCACCAGCGGCACGAAATCGCCATCGCCGGCCACCAGCGCCACCACGTCGCAGCGGTTGGACACGGCCAGATCGAACGCTTCCAGCGCCAGCCAGACATCGATGCCCTGTTCCTTGGGCGGTTCGCTGTTGGTATCGATGCGGGTGAAATGCGGGGTAATGTTGCTGGCGGCCAATATCTGATCGAACACCCGGTCGTTGCGCAGGGTTTCTTCCAGGAAATTGGCGGTGCGCGCCCGGTCTTCCAGATCGCGCACCGTGTAACGGCCGCGGAAATAATGCGCCTCCACCACGCGGGCGCGGGTGCGCGGCACATCCTCCATGTCGGCCCCGGCGATGCGGATGAAATCCATCATCCCCGACAGCGACAGGCGGCGCGCAACCGGATGCTCGAACTTGTAGAAGTTCGACACGCGGTTGAAATAGCTGCCGTCGATCATCACGGCGATGCGGGTCTGCATGGGGCCTACCTGTAACACACGCGGCGCGCGGCGGTCACGACATCGTCGGCCTTCACCAGCGCGGCCTTTTCCAGATTGGCAGCATAGGGCAGCGGCACATCCACATTCGTCACCCGCAGCACCGGCGCATCCAGATCGTCAAACCCGTCTTCCATGCAGATGGCGATGATTTCAGATGCGATGGAACAGGTGGGCCAGCCTTCCTCCACCACCACCAGCCGGTTGGTCTTCTTCAAGCTGGCCAGCACGGTCGCCTTGTCGAGCGGTCGCAGCGTGCGCAGGTCGATCACCTCGGCCTCGATGCCTTCGGCCGCCAGCGTGGCCGCCGCCTGCAACGCCACGCCCACCCCGATGCTGTAGCTGACCAGCGTGACGTGGCTGCCGGCGCGGCAGATGCGGGCCTTGCCGATCGGCACGACATGCTCGGCTTCGGGCACGTCAAAGCTCTGGCCATAAAGCAGCTCGTTTTCCAGGAACACCACCGGATCGGGGCTGCGGATGGCGGCCTTGAGCAGGCCCTTGGCATCGGCGGCATCATAAGGCGCGATCACGATCAGGCCGGGCACACTGGCATACCAGGGGCCATAATTCTGGCTGTGCTGCGCGCCCACGCGGGCAGCAGCGCCATTGGGGCCGCGGAACACGATGGGGCAGCGCATCTGCCCGCCCGACATATAGAGCGTCTTGGCCGCCGAATTGATGATGTGATCAATCGCCTGCATGGCGAAATTGAAGGTCATGAATTCGACAATGGGCTTCAGGCCGCCCATCGCAGCCCCGGTGCCCAGGCCGGCAAAGCCATATTCGGTGATCGGCGTATCGATCACCCGCTTGTCCCCGAACTCGTCGAGCAACCCCTGCGTCACCTTGTAGGCGCCCTGATATTCGGCCACCTCCTCGCCCATCACGAACACGGTGGCATCGGCGCGCATTTCCTCGGCCATGGCATCGCGCAGCGCCTCGCGCACCGTCTGGCGGCGGGTCGGGCCGGTGGCGGTTTCGGGGGTGGTGATGGCTGGTCGTGCCTCGACAGGCTCGGCATGAGCGATTTGTGCTGGTTGTAGGGGGGCATGGATGACCTCGCTCATGCCGAGCGAAGTCGAGGCACGCGTCGGCTGTGCCGCAGGCACCGCCTCATCCTCTCCCGCGATGGTGATGATCGGCGTGCCCACCTTCACGCCCTCGGCGCCAGCGGCCACCATCAGCGCCACAACCGTGCCGCCATCATCGGCTTCCAGTTCCATGGTTGCCTTGTCGGTTTCGATCTCGGCGATTACGTCGCCGGGTTTCACCACGTCGCCCACGGCCACCAGCCATTTGGCCAGCGTGCCTTCCTCCATGGTGGGCGACATGGCGGGGAGCAGGATCTGCGGCATCAATAAGTCCCCAGCAGCACATCGGTGTAAAGTTCGGACAGCGCCGGTTCCGGCGCTTCCAGGGCAAAATCGGCGGCGGCGGCCACCTCGTCGCGCACCGCCCGGTCGATCGCCTTCAGATCGGCCTCCTCGGCAAAGCCGCCATCGAGGATGGTCTTCTTCAGGCCTTCGATCGGGTCGCTCTTCTCGCGCATCGCCTGCACTTCCTCGCGGCTGCGATACTTGGCCGGGTCGCTCATCGAATGGCCGCGATAGCGATAGGTCTTCATCTCCATCAGCACCGGGCCATTGCCGGCGCGCACCCAGTCCACCGCCGTCTTTGCCGCGCCGCGCACCGCCAGCACGTCCATCCCGTCAACCTGCATGCCCGGCACCCGGAAGCTTTCGCCGCGCCGATACAGCTGGTCTTCGGAACTGGCGCGGTTCACCGATGTGCCCATGGCGTATTGGTTGTTCTCGATGATGAAGATCACCGGCAGCTTCCACAGCTCGGCCATGTTGAAGGCTTCATACACCTGGCCCTGGTTGGCCGCGCCATCGCCGAAATAGGTCACGGCGATATGGCCATCACCCTTGTACTTGTGGGCAAAACCCAGGCCGGCGCCCAGCGGCACCTGCGCCGCCACAATGCCATGGCCGCCGTAAAAGCCATGCTCCACGCTGAACATGTGCATGGAACCGCCCTTGCCGTGGCTGATGCCGGCGGCACGGCCGGTCAATTCCGCCATCACCGCGCCGGCATCGATCCCGCAGGCCAGCATGTGGCCATGGTCGCGATAGCCGGTGATGATGGAATCGCCGCGCACCAGTTCGGCCTGCATGCCCACCACCACGGCTTCCTGGCCGATATAGAGATGGCAGAAACCGCCGATCTGGCCCATGCCATACAGTTGCCCGGCCCGCTCTTCAAAGCGACGGATCAGCACCATCTGGCGATACATGTCGATCAGCTGTTCGCGTGTCGCCACGAACCGCTGCGGTTCGTCAGGACGCGGCCAGTTGGGAACGGCGGGCGGGGTTGCGGCCTTGCGGCCCGTGCTGCGTGCCAAGTTGGTCACCCTTCTCCCTTGAGGACAGCTTGGCATAAATGTCGCAGGGGCCCGCGGCAAGCCGCCAATTCACGGCCCGAACCGCAGTGGTTCACGGCCGGGGCCGGATCACCTGGCCGGGACAGGTTCCGGCGGCAGCGGCACGATCACTTCATCGGGCCGGATCATGGCGAGGTTGCGGCGCACCAGTTCATCGGCCAGATCGGGATCGACCCGGCGCGGATCCAGCAGCGCCAGCCGCTGTTGCAGCGCGGCCTTCTGTTCCTTGGCAACGCGCACGCCCTGTTCCAGCTGCACGCGCTGGGCCTGATAATCGCGCCAGGCGGCATAGCCGGTTGGCCCGGTGGTGGCATGCCAGGCAAAATAACCGGCCACGACCGTGCAGCCGACCGGCAGCGCCGATCGCATGAGCAGGTCCTTCAGGCCAAGCTTGATTGCCATCGCGCAAGTTTAGGCAAACACTGGCCTATCCACAAGGCTGCATTGCAGCCGAACTGCTGCTAGCGTGGCGCAAAATCAGCCGCCAAGGGGAGTGCAATGGCCGCCGTCAATCATGTTGTCGATCTTTCAATGGATGGCGATGTCGCTGTCGTCACGGTGAATTCGCCGCCGGTCAACGCGCTGTCGGCCGATGTGCGCGATGGCCTGGCCGGGGCCTTTGCCGCGATTGCCGGCGATTCGGCGGTGAAGGCCGCCGTGCTGGTGTGTGCCGGGCGCACCTTCATCGCCGGGGCCGATATTTCCGAATTCGGAAAAGCCCCGCGCGGGGCGTCGCTGCCATCGGTGCAGGATGCGATGGAAGGCGCGGCCGTGCCGGTGATCGCCGCCATCCATGGCACCGCCCTGGGCGGCGGGCTGGAAGTGGCGCTGTGCGCCCATTACCGGGTGAGCGATGCGCACGCCAAGTTCGGCCTGCCCGAAGTCAAGCTGGGCCTGCTGCCCGGTGCCGGCGGCACCCAGCGGTTGCCGCGCATCGTCGGCGCGATCAAGGCCACCGAAATGGTGACGAGCGGCGTGCAGATGGGCGCGAAGGAGGCGCTGGCCGCCGGCCTGATCGAAGAGATTGTGGACGGCGATCTTGCCGCCGGCGCCATCGCCTTTGCCCGCAAGGTCGTGGCGGAAGGCCGCCCGCTGAAAAAGGTGCGCGACGATGCCGCCAAGCTGGGCGGCGATGCCGAAAGCCTGGCCCCCTTCTTCGCCGAGTTCCGCGCGAGAAATGCCAAGGCGTTCAAGGGATTCGACGCGCCGGAAGCCAATATCAAGTGCATCGAGGCGGCGGTGGCCCTGCCCTTTGACGACGGTTTGAAGGTGGAACGCGCCGAATTCATGAAGCTGATGACCGGCCTGCAATCGGCTGCACAGCGCCATGTCTTCTTCGCCGAACGCGCCGCCGCCAAGATCGACGGCCTGCCCGCCGATGTGCAGCCGTTGCCAGTGAAGAAGGTGGGCGTGATCGGCGCCGGCACCATGGGCGGCGGCATTTCCATGAACTTCCTGAGCGTCGGCATCCCCGTCACCATCGTCGAGATGAAGCAGGAGGCGCTCGACCGCGGCGTCTCGGTCATCCGCCGGAATTACGAGAACAGCGCCAGGAAGGGCCGGTTCAGCATGGAGGAGGTGGAGGCGCGCATGGGCCGCCTGACGCCGACGCTGAACATGGCGGATCTGGCCGATTGCGACCTGATCATCGAAGCCGTGTTCGAGAATATGGCGATCAAGAAGGATATCTTTGGCAAGCTCGACACGATCGCCAAGCCCGGCGCGATCCTGGCCAGCAACACCAGCTATCTGGATGTCGATGAAATCGCATCGGCCACCACCCGCCCCGAACATGTGCTGGGCATGCATTATTTCAGCCCGGCCAACGTGATGCGCCTGCTGGAAGTGGTGCGCGGTGCGAAAACCGATCCCCAGGTGCTTGCCACCGCCATGGCGATGGGCAAGGCCACCGGCAAGATCGCCGTGGTCGCCGGCGTGTGCCACGGCTTCATCGGCAACCGCATGCTGGCCCGCCGCCAGCAGCAGGCCAATGCGCTGATGCTGGAAGGTGCGGCGCCGGCCGATATCGATCGCGTGCTGACCGATTTCGGCTTCCCGATGGGCCCGTTCCAGATGAGCGATCTGGCCGGGCTGGACATCGGCTGGAGCGCGGAAACCAGCAAGGGCGAAACCGTGCGCGACCGCCTGTGCGAAGCGGGCCTGCGCGGCCAGAAGAACGGCAAGGGCTTCTACGTCTATGACGAACAGCGCAACCGCACGCCCAATCCGGAGGCGCTGGCCATCATCGATGCCTATGCGGTGGAAAAGGGCATCAACCGCCGCCAGATCGACGATTCCGAAATCCTGGAACGCTGCCTGTTCCCGATGGTGAACGAAGGCGCGCGCATCCTGGCCGAAGGCAAGGCCCAGCGCGCCAGCGACATCGATATCGTGTGGATCAACGGCTATGGCTGGCCGGTGTATCGCGGTGGCCCGATGTTCTGGGCCGAACAGGATGTGGGCCGCGAACGCATCGTGGCGGTGCTGGAACAGATGGGCGAAGATGTGTCGCCGCTGCTGAAGGATGGCTGGAAATGAATCTGGAACTGCTGTTCCACCACTTCCCCACCCCTAACCCCTCCCCTGAAGGGGAGGGGAACTGATCTCGCCTTGCCTTCTCCCCTCCCCTTCAGGGGAGGGGCCGGGGGTGGGGTCGTGCCAAAGGGACAACGATATGAAACTGCATCTCCTCGCCCTCCTCACCCTCCTTGCAGCTCCGACACTGGCTCAACCCGCCGCGCCGGATTATCGCAAGCCCGAAACCTGGCTCTGCCGGCCGGGTGCCAGCGATCCGTGCAGCGGTGATGCCAGTGTCAGCCGGGTGCCGGCCGATGCCGCCGTCAGCCTTGACATGCTGCCGGCCGCGAAAAAGCCGGCGATCGACTGTTTCTATGTCTATCCCACCGTGTCGACCGACCCGACGCCCAACAGCGACATGATCGCCGATCCGGCCGAAAAGACCGTCGCGCTGGCCCAGGCCGCGCCGTTCCGCCAGGCCTGCCGCGTGTTTGCACCGCTGTATCGCCAGGTCACGCTGGCCACGTTGCGCGACCGGCTGATGGGCAAGCCGGTCACCGCCGATCCCACAATGGGATACAGGGATGTCGCCGCCGCCTTTGCCGATTACATGCGCCACGACAACAAGGGGCGCGGCGTGATCCTGATCGGGCACAGCCAGGGCAGTGGCGTGCTGAAGGCGCTGATCCAGAACGAGATCGAAGGCAAGCCGGTGGCGGGCCAGGTGATTGCCGCCTATCTGGCCGGCCACAATGTGCTGGTGCCGGCCGGCAAGGGTGTGGGCGGTGATTTCAAGACCACGCCGCTGTGCCGCGCCGCCGATCAGACCGGCTGCGCGCTGGCCTGGGTGAGCTTCCGCGACACCACGCCGGTGCCGCCGGCCAGCCTGTTCGGCCGCCCGCCGGCCACGGCGCCGGCCGGAATGCAGGTGGCCTGCACCAATCCGGCGGCGCTTGCCGGCGGCCGGGCGACGCTGCGCCCGCTGATGGTCAACCGTACCGGCATTGTCGATTCGGGCAATCCGCCGCCGAAATGGGCCAAGGGCCGCAACATCTACACCCCGTTCGTCGCCCTGCCCGGCCTGCTGACGGGTGAATGCATGGCCCGCGAGGAAGCCAATGTGCTGTCGGTGGGCGTCAACGCCGATCCGGCCGATCCGCGCACCGATGTGATCAACGGCGATGTGGTGATCGGCGGCCAGGTGGTGGCGGCCTGGGGCCTGCACCTGATCGACATGCAGGTGGTGATGGAAGATCTGGTGGCGCTGGCAGCCAGGCAGGGCGATGCCTGGCTGCGGCACCGCGGCAAGTAACCGTTCATCATCTGCGTGCGTATATGGCGGCATGATCCACCGTCGCACCCTCTTGGGGCTGATCGCCGCCCTGCCCGTTTCCGTTCCGGCGCTTGCCGCCGGCTCACGCTTCGCCGTCAGCTTCACGCCCGATGAATGGCGGCGGCGGCTGGGCGGCGATGCCTATGCCGTGCTGCGCGAGGAAGCGACGGAGCGGCCCTTCACCTCGCCGCTGAACAAGGAAAAGCGCGCTGGCACCTTTGTCTGCCGCGGTTGTGCCCAGCCATTGTTCAGTTCGGCGCACAAGTTTGACAGTGGCACCGGCTGGCCCAGTTTCTGGCAGCCGATAACCAGGGTCGCCATCGCCACCACCGAGGATCGCAGCCTGTTCATGTTGCGCACCGAAGTGCATTGCAGCCGCTGCGGCGGGCATCAGGGCCATGTGTTCGATGATGGGCCGCGGCCCACCGGCCTGCGTTACTGCATCAACGGCCTGTCGCTCAGCTTTGTTCCGGGGAAAGGCGCATGAAGCCCGTGTTGATCGCGCTGGCGCTGCTGGCAGCGCCAGCCGTTGCCGCCGAACGCATGATCCTGGCCCCCGCCCCGGCGGTGGATGCGCCGCTGGCAAAGGGCGGCTTGCAGAAGGCGGTGTTTGCCGGCGGCTGTTTCTGGGGCGTGGAAGCGGTGTTCGAACGGGTGAAGGGCGTGACGGCGGCGGTTTCGGGCTATGCCGGCGGCGCCCGGGCCACGGCGGTGTATGAAATCGTCGGCAGCGGCATGACCGGCCATGCCGAGGCGGTGGAAGTCACCTATGATCCGGCGCAGGTGTCCTATGGCACGCTGCTGCGGGTATTCTTCTCGGTGGCGCATGATCCCACCCAGCTCAACCGCCAGGGGCCGGATGACGGGCCGCAATATCGCACCGCCCTGTTTCCGCGCGGGCCCGATCAGGACCGCATCGCGCGGGCCTATGTCGCCCAGCTGGAACGGGCCGGGGTGTGGCGGCCGCGCATCGTCACCACGTTCGAAGGGGCGAAACCCTTCTATCCGGCCGAATCCTATCACCAGAATTATCTGCGCGCCCACCCGACACAGCCCTATATCGCGTGGAACGACATGCCCAAGGTGGAGGGTTTCCGGCGATTGTTCCCGGCGCTGTGGAACGAACGGCCCGCCGCCTGAGGCCTGTCCTACAGCGGCTGAACCTGCGATGATGCCCCGGAATCCAGGCGCTGTTTTGCAAGGATTTTTTCCCCAGATTCCGGGATTTTCGTCAAAACTGTCAAAACTGGTGCGGCCGTTCCTTCTCAATTCCAGCCAAAGCGATAGCCATAGCCCAGGCCGATGGCGAACTGGTTGCGGGTGCCGCGCTGGCGGATCAGGCTGGAATCGCCCACCACATCGCCCAACCGGTCATAGCTGGTGAACAGGGTGATAGCGCCATGCTTGCCAAAGCGGCCCAGCGGTTTGGTGAGGCCGGCGTTGACCCCGGCGCTGATCAGACCGCTGCCGGTGCGGAAGCGGGTGAGCCCCGTGGCCGCCGCCTGGGCCGACGTGACGCCGAAATAGACATTGCTGTACGCCGCATCGGCCCAGGTGGCACGCAGGCCGATGTTCCACAGCAGGCTGGCATCCTTCTTGCGGTCGTTCCAGCCGATGCTGGTATCGGCCACCACGCCATCATGGCCGCCAACCCCCTGCCGCAGCTCGGCACGCAGGCGCAGCTTGTTCTGCACCAGGCTTTTCTGGGCAAATCCGCCGAACTCGCCGGCCAGATCGACATCGCCCATGCCGCGCAGCGCCGTGGAGCCGCCGGTGACCAGGAACGGCGAGCCGCCGGTTGATTCCTGCCGGCCAAAACGCAACTTGGCCAGCGGGCCGATCTTCCAGCCATCCTGATTGACCGCGTTCCAGCCCAGGCCATCGGGCACCGAGAAGAACACACTGTCTTTGTAATTCAGCCGCAGATCGGGAAAGATCGACAGGGCGGTGTCGCGGCTGCCCTGCCAGGCCGGGGAGACCACCGGCGCGATGCCCAGGGTGAGCGTCCAGTTCTTTGGCGCCGGGGGGCGCATCCCGGCCGGCGGCGCGGCCGGCGCCGGCTGGGCCAGGGCCGGTGCGGCGGCAAGCAACATCAGGAACGGGAGCGGGCGGAACATGGCACACCTTGGACTGTGGATCTGATCCGCCTGCCGATAGCGCCATCGTTACGAAACCGCAATGTGCTGCGACTGCACGGGCCGTTGAACCAGCCTACGCAATCGCCCCGATGGGAAGCGCCCGGTGATCGGCCCACATTGTTGCAAGGATGGAAGGAGAGAGGGCATGACCACCGACGAAATTGCCGCCGAGCTGCGCGCCCGCCTGGCCGTGGTGCAGGCGGAAATCGCCCGGCTGGAACAGGCGACGATCCAGCCGCTGTCGCCCAACTTTGCCGATCAGGTGGGCGATCTGGAGGAACTGGCCACCAACGAAGGGCTGGAAACGGCGCATATCCATGAGGCCGAACAGATCATCGCGGCACTGGCCCGGATCGCGGCCGGGGATTATGGCACGTGCAGCCACTGCGGCGGGGATATTGCCCCGGCGCGGCTGGCCGCCCTGCCCACCGCCACCCGCTGCATTGCCTGCGCGGCGTGATGGCAGGATGACAGGCAGGGTGCGACGGCCTAAGGCCACGCCATGACGATCATGCCGCACGCCGCCCCCTTTGCCCGCTTTGCCGACTGGTTCGCTGCTGCCAGCGCGGCCGAGCCCAATGATCCCAATGCCATGGCGCTGGCCACCGCTGGCAGCGATGGCGTGCCATCGCTGCGCGTCGTGCTGTTGAAAGCGTGGGATGAACGCGGCTTCGTGTTCTACACCAACCTGGCCAGCCAGAAGGGCCGGGAGATTGCCGCCAACCGCCACGTGCATCTGAATTTCCACTGGAAAAGCCTGCAACGCCAGGTGCGCATCGGCGGCACGGCGGCGCTGGTGAGCGAGGCCGAAGCCGATGCCTATTTCGCCACCCGCCCGCGGGACAGCCAGCTGGGGGCCTGGGCCAGCCTGCAGAGCCAGCCCCTGCCTGATCGCGCCGCGTTCGAAGCCCGGCTGGCGGCCTTTGATGCGCAATTCCCCGATATCGTGCCGCGCCCGCCGCACTGGAGCGGCTGGCGGGTGACGCCGGCACGCATCGAATATTGGCAGGCCCGCGACGGCCGCTGGCACGAACGGGAGGCGTTTGTGCGCGACACCGCCGGCTGGCAGCATGGCCTGGTCTATCCCTGATGCGCATCAGCTTCACCCAGGTCGATACCTTTGCCGATGGGGCGTTCAGCGGCAATCCGGCCGCCGTGATGTTTCTGGATCGCTGGCTGCCCGATGCCGTGCTGCAGGGCATCGCGGCCGACAATAATCTTTCGGAAACCGCCTTTCTGGTGCCGGCGGCCGATGCTGCGGCGGATTTCGATCTGCGCTGGTTCACGCCCCGGCTGGAGGTGGCGCTGTGTGGCCATGCCACGCTGGCCAGCGGCCATGTCGTGCTGGAGGCTCTGCCCGATCTGCCGGCCGTGCGCTTTCGCACCACCAGGGCCGGGGTGTTGACCGTGTCGCGCCACCCGGATGGCCTGGCGCTGGACCTGCCGGCCTGGCCCGCCACCACGCCGGTGATCGGCGCGCGCGCCGCCGCCATCGCCGCCGCCCTGGGCGCCCGCCCCACCGAGATCCGTGCCCGCGGTTCTGATTATCTGGTGGCGGTGTTTGATCTGCCCGATGATGTGCGCAGCCTGCGCCCCGACTATGGTGCCATAATGGCGCTGGCACCGGGGGTTGATCTGATGCTGATCGCCACCGCACCGGGCGAGGCCAGCGACGTGATCAGCCGTGTGTTCGTGCCGGCCTGCGGCGTGGATGAAGACCCGGTGACCGGTTCGGCCCACGCCGTGATCGCGCCCTTCTGGGCAGCGCGCTTCCGCCGGGCCGGCTTCACCGCCGTGCAGGCCAGCGCCCGTGGCGGCCGGCTGGGGGTGTCGCTGGCCGGCGACCGGGTGATGCTGTCGGGCACGGCCCGCACCGTCATCCGCGGCGAGTATGACTTGCCTGATGCGGCCATTGCCGGCTAACCGGCCTGCATGTCCCTTTGCCCTTTCACCAAGATGCACGGCCTGGGCAATGATTTCCTGGTGCTGGATGGCCGCGCTGCGCCGCTTGCCCTGTCGGCCGCGCAGGTGCGGGGGCTGGCCAACCGCCACACCGGCATCGGCTTTGACCAGCTGATCCTGATCGAACCCAGCGCCATGGCCGATGTGCGCCTGCGCTTCTGGAACAGTGACGGCGGCGAGGTGGCGGCCTGCGGCAACGGCAGCCGGGCGGCGGCCACCCTGCTGGGCGGTCAATTGCGCATCGAAACCGCGGGCGGGGCACTGGCCAGCCAGGCGCAGGCCGATGGCGCCGAAGTGGACATGGGCGTGCCGCACTGGGACTGGCAGGCGGTGCCGCTGGCCTTTGCCATGGATACCTTGTCCCTGCCGCTGGCCTGGGATGGGCTGGCCAACCCGGCCGCGCTGTCGGTGGGCAATCCCCATGCCGTGTTCGTGGTGCCCGATGCCTGGGCGGTGCCGCTGGCCGAACTTGGCCCGGTGATCGAGCAGGATGCCGCCTTCCCGGAGCGGGTGAATGTGGGGGTGATGCAGGTGGTGGCCCGCGATGCCATCATCTTGCGGGTGTGGGAACGTGGTGCCGGGGCCACACTGGCCTGCGGCACCGGGGCGGTGGCCGCGGTGGCGGCCGGGCAGCGGCGCGGGCTGCTGGATGCACGGGTGGCCGTGGCCATGCCCGGCGGCGATCTGGTGGTGACGCGGCGGGATGATGGCCATCTGCTGCTGGCCGGGCCGGCGCAGGTGGCCTTTACCGGCATGGTGGACCTGGAGCGTTACGCATGAGCTGGTTTGGCCGCCTGAGCGAGGGCCTGTCGAAATCGACGAAGAAACTGGCCAACAACATCACCGGCCTGGCCACCGGCACCCTGCCGCTGGACGAAGAACGGCTGGACGCCATCGAGGAGGCCCTGATCGCCGCCGATCTGGGCCCGCGGGTGGCGGCCCGCATCCGCGACCGGCTGGCCGATCAGAAATATGCCAAGGGCATCGATGATGATGGCGTGCGCGCCGTGGTGGCCGATGAAGTGGCGCAGGTGCTGGCCCCGGTGGCCCGGCCGCTGGCCATCACCCACCGGCCCCAGGTGATATTGGTGGTGGGCGTGAACGGCAGCGGCAAGACCACCACCATCGCCAAGCTGGCCAATCGGTTCAAGGCGGATGGCAGATCGGTGATGCTGGCCGCCGGTGACACGTTCCGCGCCGCCGCCATCGCCCAGCTGCGCATCTGGGCCGATCGGGTGGGTGTGCCGATCGTGGCCGGCGATCAGGGCGGTGATGCCGCCAGCCTGGCCTTCGAGGCGGTGAAGCGGGCGATGGACGAAGGCATCGATGTGCTGATCATCGATACCGCCGGCCGGTTGCAGAACAAGACCGGCCTGATGGATGAACTGGCCAAGCTGAAACGGGTGATCGCCAAGCTTGATCCGGCCGCGCCGCATGATGTGGTGCTGGTGCTTGATGCAACCACCGGCCAGAATGCCCTCAGCCAGATCGAGGTGTTTGGCCAGGTGGCAGGCGTGACCGGGCTGGTGATGACCAAGCTGGACGGATCGGCGCGCGGCGGCATGCTGGTGGCAGCGGCCGAGACCTTCGGCCTGCCCATCCATGCCATTGGCGTGGGCGAAGCCATGGACGATCTGCAACCCTTCACGGCGCAGGAATTTGCAGCGGCCCTGGTGGGCGCGGCCTGATCCTTCAGGCGGCCGTCTGCAGGCGTCTTGCCACCGCTTCGGCGGCGCTGATGGCTGCCGGCAGTTCGCCGGCGGGCACCGGCTTCGAAAGAAGATAGCCCTGTGCCCGTGTCACCCCGGCCGCACGCGCCAGCGCCAGTTCCTGCGGCTGTTCCACGCCTTCGGCAACCAGCACGACGCCCAGCGACTGGCCCAGCGTGCAGGCCGCGCGGAAGATGCTGGCGGCCACCGGATTGGCACTGGCCCCGGTGAGCAGGGCGCCGGAAATCTTGACGGCATTGATGGGCAATCGGCCCAGCCGCTCCAGCGAGGAAAAGCCGGCGCCAAAATCATCCATGGCCACGCCCGATCCCATCGCCACCAGCCGGGACAGATTGGCCATGCTGGTTGCGGTATCGGTCATCAGGGCGGTTTCGGTGATTTCGATGGCAAGACGGTGATGATCAAGCCCGGCCTGTGCAACGGCGGCCAGAAGTTCATCCACCATGTCGGGCTGGGCGAGATCATTGACCGACACATTGAGCCACAGACCGATATCGGCGGGCAGACCGGCCACGGCCACCGCCGCCTGACGCAACACCAGGCGGCGCAGGGGCGTGATCAATCCGCGCGTCTCGGCGATGGCGATCAATTCGTTGGAACCGGTCAAGCGTTGCGGGCTGTTGCCGGGTTCGACCGGCATGCGCGCCAGCGCCTCCACCGCCACCACCCGGCCTGATGCCAGATCGATCATCGGCTGATAGGCAACCTCGATCTGGCCGTCTCGGATGGTGCTGCGCACCCTGGCTTCGTGCTCGGCCGCCTGGGCTGCGATGTCCGACATCCGCGGCTGATACAGCCTGATCTGGTTGCCCGGTTCGGCCTTGGCGGCCTGCAAGGCATGTTCGGCCGCGCGCAGCAGCGGTTCCGACAGGACTGCATCGGCCGGCGCGATGGCAATGCCGATGGCGGCACCCACACTCACCTGGGCATCGCCAAAGCGTGCCGGCGTGTCGATGGCATCCACCAGCCGCGCGGCCAGCGCGCGGCTGGTTTCGGCGGTCGCGCCGGGCATCAGCACGGCGAACTTGTCCCCACCCAGGCGGGCGACCACCAGATCGGCATCGGCCGTGCGCAGACGAAAGCCGACACGGGTGAGCATGCGATCGCCGGTGCCATGGCCATGACGCTCGTTGACCAGCTTGAACTCGTCCAGATCGATCAGCAGCAAAGCCAGCTGACCGCCACGAGCCAGACGGCGTTCAAGTTCCTCACGAAAGGCGCGCTTGTTGGGCAGCCCAGTGAGCCCGCAACGGCGCAATTCCCGGTTCAGTTCGGCAATCGCATTGCGTTCCCCGGTGGTGTCTCGCATCATCGCCACCCAGCCGGCATCGGGCACCGGGATGCATTCCAGATCGACGGTACGGCCATCGTTCAGGCGCAGCACACCATTGAACTGCTGCCGGGCAGCGACCAGCAGCGCGGCATGGCCCAGAAATTCGTCACGATCCGCTGCCGCCGTGGCCAGCGCTGGCGCACTGGCCAGAAGTTCGGGAAAGCCGGGCAGCGCACGGCCATCATCCGCCGGCAATCCCAGCAGCTCACGCGCGCTCTGGTTGATCAGCATGATGGCAAGCTGGGCATTGAGCAGCACGATCGGCTGGTTGAGGTGCTGAAGCGCGGTATTGACCCGCAGCCGCTGGTTCCGCTGCTCCTCACGCGCCACCAGCAATTCGGACTGGGCGGCATAGGATCGCAGCGCCAGCACCACGCAGGCCATGCCATAGACAACAACGCCGCCGGCACAGGCCAGATTCCATGGCCCGGGCCAATACAGAAGGGTGGCCAGCGCCGTCGGCAGCCCCAGCGAGATGGCCTGCAGCAAGGTGGCCAGCGGCCGCCCCGGCCCACTGCCGTTGCCAACCCCCATGGCCGCCAGTGCCACCATGACCAGCAGCGCCTCCAGCACAAAGGGGGCATCGCCGGCGGCCACGGTCAGCACCATGCTGCCCAGCCCGGCCGAGGCCAGGAAAATGCCCAGCCCATAGCGCTGCTCCACCGGCTCGAACTGATCGGGTCGCAAGGGATGGCGGGCCCTGGCACACGCCATGACAACCAGCAGAAAGCCGATGAGCGCGATCACCGCCTGCGCCAGCGCCAGCGAACTTGCAACATGAATGGCCACGCCCATGCCAAGTCCGGCGGCAACGGCACCGCCGACCAGAAATGGCAGGAAATATTTTCCCAGATCCTGCGTGAACTCGTTGCGTAGTGCCGACGGCAAATGCGGCCACAACAGCGCGGCAAACCGGGCGCGAAGGTCAGGCGGCGCTGTCAATTTTTGTTGGGACGAAATTGGGATCATGACACGAAATTCCATTTAGCATGTCATGAGTTTGGGTGGCAAATGGCAACCGTGGCCTTGCCATCGGGGACGGCGCAGCGCTTGACGGCAGCAGGCCATGCGCCTATGGCCTGCCGCGCGCTCCAAATCGGGGCGTTTGCGTCCACGGATGCACGCCGGTCAGCGAGGTTTCGCCCACCGGCGCGTTTTTGTTTGGAGGCAATGGCGGTTTCAAGGGGCGTGCAGCCTTTGTTCGACAGTCTTTCCGAACGGCTTGGCGGTATCTTCGATCGGTTGCGTGGCCGCGGCGCGCTTACCGAAATCGACGTGCGCGCCGCCATGCGCGAAGTGCGCGTGGCGCTGCTGGAGGCCGATGTGGCCCTGCCGGTGGTGAAGGACTTCATCGAGGCCACCACAGCCCGTGCCATTGGCGCCGAAGTGATCAAGTCGGTCACGCCCGGCCAGATGGTTGTCAAGATTGTCAACGACAGCCTGATCGAGCTGTTGTCGGGCGGCGAGGACATCCCGCCCCTGAAGGTCAACGTCACGCCGCCAGCGGTGATCATGATGGTCGGCCTGCAGGGATCGGGCAAGACGACCAGCACCGCCAAGCTGGCCGGCTGGCTGGGTACGCGCGAACGCAAGAAGGTGCTGATGGCCAGCCTGGACGTGGCGCGTCCTGCCGCCCAGGAACAGCTGCGCGTGCTGGGCGAACAGGCCGGCATTGCCACTCTGCCGATCATTGCGGGCCAGACGCCGGTGCAGATTGCCGAACGCGCCCGCCAGTCGGCCCGGTTGCAGGGCTTTGATGTGGTGCTGCTGGATACCGCCGGCCGTCTGGGCGTGGACGAGGCGCTGATGGCCGAGATGGCCGCGATTGCCGGCGCGACCAATCCCGATGAAATCCTGCTGGTGGTGGACAGCCTGACCGGCCAGGATGCGGTGAACGTGGCCAGCGCCTTCAAGGCGCGCGTGCCGTTGACCGGCGTGATCCTCACCCGCATGGATGGCGATGCCCGCGGCGGCGCGGCGCTTTCGATGCGCAGCGTCACCGGCACCCCGATCCGTTTTGCCGGCACCGGTGAAAAGCTGGATGCCCTGGAGGCCTTTGACGCCGCCCGCGTTGCCGGCCGCATCCTGGGCATGGGCGACATCGTTGGCCTGGTGGAAAAGGCCGCCGCCAATTTCGAGGCCGAACAGGCCGAAAAAATGGCGGAGAAGCTGGCCAGGGGCCAGTTCGACATGGACGATCTGCGCCAGCAACTGGCCCAGATGAAGAAGATGGGCGGGCTTTCCGGCCTGGCCGCCATGATGCCGGGCATGGGCGCGGCCAAGAAGGCGATGGATTCGGGCGCGATCAATCCCAAGCTGCTCGACCGGATGGAAGCGATCATCCTTTCGATGACGATGAAGGAACGCACCAAACCGGAAATCCTGACCGCCAAGCGCAAGATCCGCATCGCCAATGGTTCGGGCACCACGGTGCAGGATGTGAACAAGGTGCTGAAGATGCACCAGGAAATGGCCAATGCCATGAAGCGCCTGAAGAAGATGGGCGGCATGAAGGGCATGATGAAGATGCTGGCCGGCATGGGCGGCGGGATGCCCGGGCCGGAGGGCGGCGGCGCGGCCGCTGATCCCGGCGGCGCCATCGACATGGGGGCGCTGGGCCGGATGTTCGGTCGCCCTGGCATGGGCAGTCTGCCACCCGGCTTCAACAAGTTCGGCAGGAAATAATCACAATACCCTGATCTCAATCGAATTACTGGAAGGAAGACACTCAAGATGGCTATTGCAATTCGTCTGGCTCGCGGCGGCATGAAGAAGCGTCCGTTCTATCGCATCGTCGTGACCGACAGCCGCAGCCCGCGTGACGGCAAGTTTCTGGAAAAGATCGGCACCTACAACCCTCTGCTGCCGCGTGACGATGCCAACCGCGTGACGCTGGATGGCGAGCGCGCGGCCTATTGGCTGGGCGTGGGCGCGCAGCCGACCGATCGCGTCGCGCGCTTCCTCGATGCCGCCGGCCTGCGCACCCGCGCGGCCAAGAGCAACCCCCAGAAGGGTGAACCGGGCGCCAAGGCCAAGGAACGCGCCGAACTGGCGGCCCAGAAGGAAGCCGAAGCGGCTGAAGCCGCCGCCGCCGCTGCGGCCGAGGCCGCCGAAGCGGCCGCGGCTGCCGCGGCTGCGCCGGCTGAAGAGGCGGCCGCCGAAGAGGCCCCGGCCGCCGACGGCGAAACCGCCGAATAAGGGACGGCCGACATGGCGGCACCAAGCATCGTGCTGGCCGCCATTGCCGGCGCCCACGGCATCAAGGGTGAGGTGCGGCTCAAGCTGTTCACCGATTCCCTCGACACGATCACCCGCCACGCCCGCTTTGATGTGGGCGGGCGGGTGATTGAAGTTCAGGCCCTGCGCCCCGACAAGCCGGGCATGGCCATCGCCCGGCTGGATGGCATCACGGATCGCAACGCCGCTGAAGCGCTGCGCGGCCTCACCCTTGGCATCCCGCGCGGCGCGCTGCCGCCCCTGGCAGAGGGCGAATATTATGTGGCGGATTACATCGGCCGCCGCGTGCTGGACGAGACCGGCGCGCTGGTTGGCACGGTGAAGTCGGTCGAGAATTTCGGCGCCTCAGACATCCTCGACATCAGCCGGGCCGCCGGTGGCAGCGTGATGGTGCCCTTCGTCGCCGATGTGGTGACCGAAACCGACGACGCGCTGATCATTGACCGGGTCTGGCTGGCCTAGTATATACACACCGTATAGACAGAGCCGCAGCCGCCATGCCCCGCACCAGGATCTTCAAATCCGGCAACAGCGCCGCCGTGCGCCTGCCCGCCCGCTTCGCGCCGCTGCCCGGCACGCTGGTGGACGTGCGCGAGGAAGCCGGCCGCTGGGTGATCGAGCCAGTGCCGGCCGAAGTGCCGATGATCAATCTGGATGGCATTTACGGCAGTTGCCCCGGCATCAAGCCGATCACCGATCGCGGCTTTGACGAACGCCCCTCGGAACGCCTGGCCCGCGAAGCCGCCGAACGTGCAGCAGCATCGGCCAAAGCCGGCTGATGACCGCTGCGCGCTGGTTGCTGGACAGCAACATCGGGATCTATCTGCTCCAGGGCAACGCACCCCATGCGCTGCGCCGATTGAACCAGTGCCCGCTCGGATCGGTGGTCACCTCCAGCGTGTGTTTTGCCGAGATGCTGATCGGGCTGCGGCCTGGAGAGGTCGATGGCCTGCACCGCCTGCTTGAGATCATCGTCGTCGAGCCGTTCGACGAAGCCGCCGCCCGCGCCTATGCCACCTTGAAATTCCGCCGCGCCAGCTTTGACCGGCTGATCGCCGCCCACGCCCTGTCGCGCGACCTCACCGTGGTCACCGCCAACCCGGTCGATTTTGCCGATGTCCCCGGCCTCGCCGTTGAAGACTGGATGCAGCCATGAGCTGGCGCGCGACGATCCTGACACTGTATCCGGAGATGTTCCCCGGCCATCTCGGCACCAGTCTCGCCGGCCGCGCGCTTGGCGATGGCATCTGGGCCTGCAATGCCGTCAACATCCGCGATTTCGCTGCCGACAGGCACCGCACCGTGGACGACACGCCGGCCGGCGGCGGGCCGGGTATGGTGCTGAAGGCCGATGTGGTGGCCGCCGCCATCGATGCCGTCGCCGATGGTCGTCCGGTGCTGGCGATGACCCCGCGCGGGCGTCCCTTGACCCAGCACCGCGTCCGCCAGATGGCGCAAGGCCCCGGCGCCATCATCCTGTGCGGCCGTTTCGAAGGCTTTGACGAGCGGATCTTCCAGCGCCGCGCCATCGAGGAAGTCTCGATCGGCGACTATGTGCTGTCGGGCGGCGAGGTTGCAGCGCTGGTGGTGATGGATGCTTGCGTCCGCCTGTTGCCCGGTGTAATGGGCGCGGCCTTGAGCGGGGTCGAAGAAAGCCACGAAAGCGGGTTTCTGGAACATCCGCATTACACCAGGCCTCCCGAATGGGAAGGTCTGGCGATCCCAGAAGTGTTGCGATCGGGGGATCATGCACGCATCGCCAGCTGGCGGCGCGTGCAGTCCGAAATGGACACACGGTCACGGCGGCCGGATCTGTGGGATCATCACGGGGATGATCGGATCCATCCGCCCTCTGGCGCGCGACAACAGAAGAAAGAGGAATGAGATGAACCTCATCCAGCAGATCGAAGCCGAACAGATTGCCAAGCTGACCGAAAAGCGCAGCATCCCGCAGTTCCGCGCCGGCGACACATTGCGCGTTGGCGTGAAGGTGATCGAAGGCGAACGCACCCGCGTCCAGAATTATGAAGGCGTGTGCATTGCCCGCTCCAACAAGGGCATCGGCAGCAGCTTCACCGTGCGCAAAATTTCCTTTGGCGAAGGCGTGGAGCGCGTGTTCCCGCTGTACAGCCCCAGCATCGAAAGCATCGATGTGGTGCGCCGCGGTGTCGTGCGCCGCGCCAAGCTCTATTATCTGCGTGGCCGCAGCGGCAAGAGCGCCCGCATCGTCGAAAAGCGTGACGCCCGCCCGGAATAAACCGGCGCCGTTCAGATTGCCGAAAGGGCGCCGGTGGCACTGCTTCCGGCGCCTTTTTCGTTGCGCTTGCCTCCCCCTGCCCCCTATCTGATCGCCATGCTCGTTCCTCCCTCCTCCGGCGCGCTTGATGGCGGAATTCACCGTCTGGCCGCGCGCGTCTATTTCGAGGATACCGACACGGCGGGCATCATGTATCACGCCAAATATCTGCATTTCATGGAACGCGGCCGCACCGAATTCCTGCGCCTGGCCGGCATCGATCATGGCGCGGCGGTGAAAGGCGGCCTGGGGGCCTATGCCGTCACCGAAATGCAGATCAAGTGGCTGCGCCCGGCCCGGCTGGATGATGGCCTGATCATCGAAACCCGCCTGCTGTCGGTGCGCGCCGCCGCCTGCCGCATTGCCCAGCGCATCGTTCGTGATTGCGGCACGGCCCTGGCCGAAGCCACGCTTGTCGCCGCCTTTCTTGATCCCGCCGGCCGGCCGCGCCGCCAGCCGCCGCACTGGATCGCCCGTTTCAACCAGATCTTGCCGCAGGACGCCTGATGGAACCCGACCTTGCCCTGAAGACCGCTGCCGATCTTTCGCCGCTTGCCCTGTTCGTGCAGGCCGATGTGGTGGTGAAGGCGGTGATGCTGGGCCTGTTGCTGGCCAGCGTGTGGAGCTGGGCGATCATCCTTGAACGCTCCCGCCGGCTGTCGCGCCTCAACCGCGAGGCCGAACAGTTTGAAGACTGGTTCTGGAAGGCCGAAAATCTGGATGCGCTGCACGAGCCGGCCAGCCGCGCCAACCATCCTTCGGCCCGCGCCTTCATCGCCGGCCTGAATGAATGGCGGCGCAGCCTGGCCAACAAGGGCGGCCGCATCGATCGCGATGGCCTGCGCGCCCGGCTGGCCAGCGCCATCACCGTTTCCATCGGCCGCGACATCGATGAATTGTCCGATCGGCTGAACGCGCTGGCCACCATCGGTTCGGTCGCACCGTTCGTTGGCCTGTTCGGCACGGTGTGGGGCATCATGCGCGCCTTCACCGGCATCGCCGCCAGCCAGAACACCACGCTGGCCGTGGTGGCGCCGGGCATTGCCGAAGCGCTGTTCGCCACGGCCATCGGCCTGTTTGCCGCCATTCCGGCGGTGATCGGATACAACCGGCTGCTGCACCGGGTGAACCGGCTGGAAGCCCGGCTGGGGGCCTTTGCCGAGGAATATCTCAATCTGCTGTCGCGCCAGATCGACGGGCTGGAACAGGGCTGATGGCGATGCTGAAGCCCGGCAGGCGCGGCGGCCGGCGGCAGCCAATGGCCGAAATCAATGTGACGCCGCTGGTGGACGTGATGCTGGTGCTGCTGATCATCTTCATGGTGACGGCACCGCTGCTGGTGGCCGGCGTGCCGGTTGATCTGCCCGATGCCCGCGCCAAGAGCCTGCCCAACGACAACACCCCGATCCAGATCAGCCTGGATGCGGCCGGTGCGCTGTATATCGACCGGCTGGCCATTGCCCCGGCCGCCCTGCCCGCCAAGCTGGCGGCGCTGCGCACCGCCCGCAGTGACGAAGCCCGCGTGTATGTGCGCGCCGATCGCGGGCTTGATTATGGCCGGGTGATGGCCGTGGTGGGCGAGGTGAACGCCGCCGGGTTCAAGAAGGTGGCGCTCGTCACCGATGGCGCAGCCCGGCCAGCCCCATGACCCGGCAGGAAGGCATCAGCATCGGCGCGGCGCTGGCGGCGCATGTGGCGCTGCTGGCCGGCCTCAGCCTGGCCTGGCAGCGCCAGATGCAGATGCTGCCCAGCCCGGATGATGCGGTGGCGGTGGAGCTTGTCACCATCGCCGATGCGCCGCGTGTGCCCGAACCGCCGCAGCCCAGCATCGCCGCCGCCCCGCAAGAGGCCGCCAGCGCCCCGGCCGAAGCCGCGCCTGCGCCGGAACCGGTGCAGGCCGATGCCGTGCCGCCACCGGAACCGCCGAGGCCCCGGCCAGAACCCAGGCCCACGGCCGCGCCGCTGAAAGCGCCTGCGTCCCCGCTTGACACCTCCAGCCTGGCCAGCCTGATCGACAAGTCGCTGCCCAAGGCCCCGAAACAGACGCTGGACACCTCGAAACTGGCCAAGGACATCAACGCCGCTGCGCCAGCCAGGGCCACAATCGATCCCCGCGCGGCCGCCACGCTGGCCCAAGCGATTCGCGGCCAGGTTGCGCCCTGCTGGAACCCGCCGGTGGGCGGCCGCGACGTGCGGCGGATGACGGTGATCGTCAGCGTGCGCTATGGCCGCGATGGACGGGTGATCGGCCTGCCGCAGGCCGGCACCCCCACCGGCACCACCAGCGCCAACGCCGATTACGCCCGCGCCTTTGCCGAAACCGCCCGCAGAGCGGTGCTGCGCTGCCAGCCGCTGAAACTGCCGGCAGAGCTGTACGAACTGTGGCAGGCGGTGGAAATCAATTTTGATCCGGACGAAATGACCTGAGCGAGGCGCGGCGCACGAACGGCAAGCATGCCGGAGATCGCCGCCATTTATCTCCCGTTCAGGCGGGGGTGATGATAAGCTGCCGGCATGCGCCTGATTCCGTTCATGCTTGCTCTTGGCCTGCCGGCCGCCGTGCTGGCCCAAGCCCCGTTGCGCGTGGATATCAATGCCGGCCTGATGCAGCCGATGCCGATTGCGGTGCCGGCCTTTGCGCCGGGCAATGGCGGCAACACCGAAGCCGGCACCACCACGGCGCTGGGGCAGCGGGCGGCGCAGGTGATCGCGGCTGATCTGAAAAGTTCCGGCCTGTTCCGGCCCATCGATCCGGCCGCCTATACCAGCGCGGTCGGGCTGGACGAGGTGGTGAAGCCGGAGTTTCCGGCCTGGCGCACCATTGCCGCCCAGGCGCTGGTGACCGGCACGATCACCGCCAATGCCGATGGCGGCATCACGCTGGCCTGTTATGCCTATGACGTGTTTGCCGGCAGCGAGATTGCCCGCCAGGGTTTTGTCACCACGGCGGCAGGCTGGCGGCGGGCGGCGCACAAATGTGCCGATCTCGTCTATGCGCGGCTGACCGGCGAAAGCGGCTATTTCGACAGCCGCATTGTGTATGTGAGTGAAACCGGCCCGCGCACGAAGCGAATCAAGCGGCTGGCGATCATGGATCAGGATGGCGCCGGCCACCGATTCCTCACCTCGGGCCAGAATCTGGTGCTCACCCCGCGCTTTGCGCCGGAACAGCAGACCATCACCTACATGAGTTTCGAGAACAACCGCCCGCGCGTGTGGCTCTACACGCTGGGCAGCGGCCGGCAGGAGGCGGTGGGCCAGTTCGCGGCCATGACCTTTGCGCCGCGCTTTTCGCCCGATGGCCAGACCCTGGTGTTTTCCATGTCGGTGGGCGGCAATGCCGATATCTACCGTTTCACCCTGGCCACACGGCAGACAACACGGCTGACCACCGGGGCCGGCATCGACACCGCGCCCAGTTACAGCCCGGATGGCAGCCAGATCGTGTTTGAAAGCGATCGCGGCGGCAGCCAGCAGATTTATGTGATGAACGCCGATGGTTCGAACCAGCACCGCATCAGCTTTGGCGACGGCCGCTCGGCCAGCCCGGTGTGGAGCCCGCGCGGCGACTATATCGCCTTCACTCGCATCGGCGGCGGCCGCTTCGGCATTGGCGTGATGCGCCCCGATGGCGGCGGTGAACGGCTGCTCACCAACGGCTATCAGGATGAAAGCCCGACCTGGTCGCCCAATGGCCGGGTGATATTGTTTGCCCGTTCCGATCGCGCCGGCCGGTCGGGCCTGTGGTCGGTGGATGTGTCCGGCCTGAACGAACGGCGGCTGGCGACGCCGCTGGATGCGTCCGATCCGGCCTGGTCGCCGTTGTTGCCCTGAACATTGCCCGTCAGACAGAAGGAGCCGCCATGCCCACCCTGCCCACCCTGCCGCGTTTCACCCTGCTCGCCGCGCTGGCCCTCGCGCTTGCGGCCTGCGCCGCCAAGCCGCCAGTGGCGCTGGAAAAGCCGCCCGAAACCGCCCGGCCGCAGGCCCCGGTGGCCGATCCCGCCCCCATCCCGGTGACCGAAACCGCCGCCCCGGCCGCGCCCGCCCTCGTGCCCGGCAGCCAGGCTGATCTGCGCGACAAGGCCGGCAGCGACACGGTGCTGTTTGCCTATGACAGTTACGAGCTGAGCGCCGAGGCCAGGGCCGTTCTGGCCCGCCATGCCCAGTGGCTGCAACAAAATCCGGGCGTGCGCGTCACGCTGGAAGGCCATTGCGATGAACGCGGCACCCGCGAATACAACCTGGCGCTGGGCGACCGGCGCGCCAACAGCGCCAAGAATTTCCTGGCGTCCCAGGGGGTTGACGTGGCCCGGCTGTCCACCATCTCCTATGGCAAGGAACGCCCGGCCGTGGATGGCAGCGACGAAGCCGCCTGGGCGCAGAACCGCCGCGCCGTCACCCTGGTGACCAGCCGCTGAGGGCCTTTCCCGCCGCGCCATAACCCGATAACAGGCGTTGCCATGCGGATCATTCACATGGGCACGCCGATGTTTGCGGTGCCGGCGCTGGATGCGCTGGTGGCGGCCGGGCACGAGATCGTGGCAGTCTATACCCGCGCGCCCAAGCCGGCCGGGCGCGGCAAGCAGCTGCAGATGAGCCCGGTGCACGCCCGCGCGGCTGCACTGGGCCTGCCGGTGTTCACCCCGCGCACCTTCCGCGACCCGGCAGCGGTGGACGAGTTTCTGGCGGTGGCGCGCGGTGTCGATGTGGCGACGGTGGCGGCCTATGGCCTGATCCTGCCGCCGGCGGTGCTGGCGGCCCCACGCCTGGGCTGCCTGAACATCCATGGATCGATCCTGCCGCGCTGGCGCGGTGCCGCCCCCATCCAGCGTGCCATCCTGGCCGGCGATGCCATCACCGGCGTGACCATCATGCAGATGGAGGAAGGGCTGGACACCGGCCCGATGCTGGCCCTGGCCGAAACGCCGGTGGCCGCCAGGACCAGCGGCGACCTGTTTGCCGAGCTGGCGCAGACCGGGGCGCAACTGCTGGTGGATGTGCTGGCCAATCCGCGCCCGGCCGTGCCGCAACCGGACGATGGCATCACCATTGCCACCCGCATCGACAAGGCGGAAAGCCATTTGGATTGCCGGCGCAGCGCCGCCGAACTGGAACGCATGGTGCGCGCCTTCAACCCGGCACCGGGTGCCTGGGCCGAAATTGGCGGAGAACGGGTGAAGATCTGGGCGGCCAGCGTCGAAGCGGCGCCGCGGCACCCCGGTGTGACGCTGGATGATCGCCTGCTGATCGGCACGGCAGACGGCGCGCTGCGCCCCACCATCGTACAGCGTGCGGGCAAGCCGGCGATGCCGGTCCAGGCGCTGCTCAATGGCTGGCGGGTGCCGGCGGGCACAAAGGTCGCCTGATGCGCTTTCGCCTGACGGTGGAATATGATGGCCGGCCGTTTCAGGGCTGGCAGCGGCAGGCGCACGGCCCTTCGGTGCAGCAGGCGATCGAGGATGCGATCCACAGCATCTGTGGCGAGCAGACGGAGGTGGTGGCCGCCGGGCGGACCGATGCCGGCGTGCACGGCCGCGCCATGCCGGCGCATGTCGATATCGAACGGCCGTTCACGCCCTTCCGCCTGATGGAAGCGCTGAATGCCCGGCTGAAGCCGCTGCCGGTGGCGATCACCGATTGTGCCGAGGCCCCGGGCTGGCATGCGCGCTTTGATTGCACCCAGCGCCGCTATGTCTATCGCATCGTCAACCGGCGGGCACCGCTGGCGCTGGCGGCCGGGATGGCCTGGCGGGTGCCGGCGCTGCTGGATGAAGATGCCATGCACGCCGCCGCGCAACGGCTGGTCGGGCGGCATGATTTCACCACCTTCCGGTCCAGCCAGTGCCAGGCCAGTTCGCCGCTGCGCACGCTGGACCGGCTGGACGTGCGGCGCGATGGTGAGGATGTGCTGGTGTTCGCCGCCGCGCGCTCCTTTCTGCACCATCAGGTGCGATCGATGGTGGGCTGCCTGAAGCTGGTGGGCCAGGGCCGCTGGCAGGCCGATGATCTGGCTGCCGCGCTGGCGGCGCGGGATCGCGCCGCGCTGGGCATCAATGCCCCGCCCGATGGCCTGTGCTTTGTCGGGGCCAGTTATGAAAATCTGTCGGTGGGGTTTACACCGTCCACGGTGGCGTGAGGCGACCGCCGAACAGTATCAGGCACTTGGACAGGCGCCCGCCAATGGCACGAAAATTGCACCGTTCGCCGTGAAAATAACATAAAGATACGGGCACCATGGGGAACTGGTTTCAGCAGGCCCAGAATAACCGCATCGTCTGGGTTGTCGGCCTTGTGGTTGGTGCGGCCACAGGCGGGGTGGCCGGCTGGCTGATCGGCGGCTGAACCGGCACCGGGCCGGCGCTGCTCACCGCCAGCCCAGCGCTTCCACCATGATGTGGAAGATCAGATTCTGTTCCATCACGCCGCGCACCAGATCGGCACGCGGGCCTTCGGCAAACAGCGCCACATCCTCGCCGCCATGGCTTTCGCTGTCGGTGCCATGGGTCTTCATCGCCAGATAATTGGGATCATTGGGCGGCAGCAGGCGGGACAGGCCGCGGCTGAGGAACGGGCCGTTGGCATAACCCAGCGTGGTCATCGGCTGCCCACGATCATCCAGCGCCCAGCCTTCCTTGCTCAACGCCCCGTCGCTTTCGCCGCCGCTGGCCGGTGGCTTGATATAGCCCAGGATATCGTTGCCGCGCTGCGGATAGCCGGCGATGGTGAGCACATGGCTGTGATCGGCGGTGACCAGCACCAGCGTATCATCCAGGTTCACGCGTTTCAGCACTTCGGCCACGGTGGCACTGAACATCTGCGCCTCTTTCAGGGCGCGATAGGGGTTGCTGGCGTGGTGGGCATGATCGATGCGCCCGCCTTCGATCATCAGATAATAACCCTTGCCGCCGCGCTGTTTCGCGCCGGCCTGCAACCGCGCCAGGGCAAAGCGCGCCATTTCCGGCAGGCCGGGCTCGGCCTCGTCCTTGCGGTCAACCTCGTAACTGATGTGATCGGCATTGAACAGGCCCAGCACCGGGGCGGTATCGGTGGTGTTCAGGGCGCGCAGGCCCCTGGCATCGGCAACGAACCGGCCATCGGGCTGCATCTTTTGCCATTCGTCCACCAGATTGCGGCCATCATCGCGGGTGCCACCCTTGCCGGCCGGCAGGAATTTCGCCCCGCCGCCGCCCAGCACAACATCGAATCCGCCCTTGAAGCGCACCAGCTGGGTGGCCAGATCGGGACAGCCCGATGCCCGGTCGGCCGCCGGATAGGCGCGATCGGCGCCTTCCCAGTTGCGGTTGGGTGCATGGCCATAGACAGCGGCCGGCGTGGCATGGGTGATGCGGGTGGTGGTGACGATGCCCAGCCCCATGCCGTTCGCCCGCGCCATTTCGGCCAGGGTGCGCGGCAGTTTTTCCGGCGTCTTGCAGGCCTCAACCCCCTGATCGGCACCAAAGTTCAGCACGCCGATGCGGGTTTTCACGCCGGTGTTGAAGGCGCTGGCGGTGCCGGCACTGTCGGGCACCTGGGCGTTGCTGTTGTAGGTCTTCACCAGCGCGGTGTGGGCCATCCGATCCCACGCCAGGCTGTTTTCCTCGCCGCTGGCCGGGGCCCTGCCATCGATGGGACGCTGGCCATCAAAGATGCGGGCCGCGGTGATGGTGGACACGCCCATGCCATCGCCCACCAGCAGGATCACGTTCTTCGCCCGCCTTGGCCGGTTCACCGCCTTCAGCCGGGCATCCAGCGCGGCGCGGCCATCGGCCCACCATTGATCCTTCACCGGCGTGTCCAGCGCCGGGGCAGCCATCGCAGGCGCGGCCAGCACGGCGGCCAGCATGAAGGTGCGGATGATCATCATGGCAATCTCCTGCCGCAAGGTGGTTACAGCAATTTGATGTCGCGCAGCCGTTCCAGCAAATAATCGTTGGCGCTGATCGGCGCTTCGTGGCGCGGCCCGCCCGGCAGCGTTTCGATCCGGTAATCCGGGCGGAAATGCAGGAAGAAGGGCGTGGAATAACGCGCCACGCCCATGCGTTCGGGCGCCGGGTTCACCACCCGGTGCGTGGTGGACGGCAGGCGATGCCCGGTCAGCCGTTGCAGCATGTCGCCCACGTTGCACACCAGGCTGCCCGGCGGCGCATCGATGGCGCGCCACTGGCCATCCTTGCCCAGCAGCTGCAAGCCGGCCTCTTCCGCGCCCAGCAGCAGGGTGATGACATTGATATCCTCGTGCGCGCCGGCGCGGATGGCGCCGGCACTATCCGCGGCAACCGGCGGATAATGCAGCAGCCGCAGGATCGAATTGCCATCACGCACCGGATCGACAAAGAAATCCGGTGCCAGCCCCAGATGCACGGCAATGGCGCGCAGCATGCGGTTGCCGGCGGCATCAAGCGCGGCAAACAGCGCGCCCACTGCCGGCTGGAATTCGGGCACTTCGGCCGGCCACAGATTGGCCGGCATCACCGCGGCAAAGGGGTGTCCAGCCGGCAGATCGCGGCCAACATGCCAGAATTCCTTCAGATCAGCCTGCGCATGGCCCTTGGCGGCTTCGATGCCAAACGGCGTCAAGCCGCGCTGGCCGCCACCGCCGGGCACGACATAGGCGCGCTTCACAGCGTCGGGCAGGGCAAAAAAGGCCCTGGTGGCGGCCATGGCGCGATCGATCAGGCCCTGATCGATGCCATGATCCGACACGACGGCAAAGCCGGTGCGGGCAAAGGCATCGCCAAAGCCGGCCGCCGCGGCGGCCAGATCGGAATCGACTAGGGACAGTGGAATGGGCGTGATATCGGCAGACAGGCTCATGCGCCCCCTTTGCCCCGGAACGGGCCCTGGTGCCAGCCCCCATGAATACGGATGCACACCGGTGGCGCGGCGGTTGACGGGCCGCCGCTGCCCCGGCCAGAACGGGCCATGCGCCGCCTTTGCCCTGCCCTGCTGCTGTTCATGGCCACCCCGGCAACCGCCGAACCCATCCCGCCACCGGTTGCCGCGATGATCGATGCCGCCGCTGCCAACCCTGATCAGTTGAAGCTGGTGGCCGACATCGCGAAGAAGACCAACCCTTCCAGCGTGGCCGAGATCGAGGCGCGGGTGGCCGGCCTGCAGGCGGCGTCCGCCCAGGCGCGGGCCGAGCGGCTGGCCCGCCAGGGGCTGTTCGAAGGCTGGACCGGCAATGGCGAGCTGGGCGGTTTCATATCCAGCGGCAACACCGAAAATCGCGGGCTGGCCATCGGCATCAACCTGAACAAGGAAACCCGGCGCTGGAAACATGGGCTGCGCGGCCAGGTGGATTATCAGGAAGATCAGGGCATCACCTCGCGGGAGCGGTATTTTGCCGGCTATGAAGGCAATTGGAAGTTCAGCCCGCGCGGCTTTGCCGTGCTGGCGCTCAGCTTCGAACAGGATCGCTTCACCGGTTTTTCCAGCCGGTTCGCCCAGGCGCTGGGCCTGGGCTATCGGCTGGTGGACGGCAAGCGGCTGACGATCGCGCTGGATGGCGGCCCGGCGCTGCGCCAGACGCGCTTTACCAACGGCATCGGCGAAACCGTGCTGGCGGCACGGGCAGCGCTGAACGGCAAATGGCAGGCAACGCCGCAGCTGGCGATCACGCAGACCGCCACCTATTATGCCGACAATATCAACAGCTCGCTGCTGTCGCTCACCCAGGCTTCGGCGCGGGTGAACGGCCGGCTGTCGGCGCGGATCAGCGTGCAGATCAACAACGAAGGCAACCCGCCGCCGGGGCGGGAGAACACCGATACCGTCACGCGCGCCACCATCGTCTACAGCTTTTGAACGGCGGTTGACGCGCGCCGGGGCCGCTTCTATACGCGTGCCTCCGCGACCGCCCCTTGGTCTGTGGCAGCGTAGCTCAGTTGGTGAGAGCGCCGGATTCATAACCCGGAGGTCGGCAGTTCAAATCTGCCCGCTGCTACCATCGCCCTGCATTTTCATCATCCGTTGCGACAGCCTGCGACGAGGATGAGGTGGCAATCCCGGCCCGCGCCCGCTAAGCCTGCGCCCAGAATTTCTGGGGAGAAGAGTGATGTCGATTCCGGCTGCCTGGGCCAACCGCCTGTCCATTCCCGTCATCGGTTCGCCGCTGTTCATCATTTCGGTGCCGGAACTGGTGATCGCCCAGTGCAAGGCCGGGGTGATCGGCAGTTTTCCCAGCCTGAACGCCCGGCCGCTGGCCCAGTTCGAAGAATGGCTGCAACGGCTGAACAGCGAACTGGGCCCGGATGATGCGCCCTATGCCGTCAACCTGATCGTCCACAAATCCAACGACCGGCTGATGGCCGATCTGGAATTGTGCGTGAAATACAAGGTGCCGATGATCATCACCTCGCTGGGCGCGCGCGAGGATGTGAACCAGGCCATCCACAGCTATGGCGGGATCGTCATGCACGACATCATCAACGACCGGTTCGCGCGCAAGGCGGTGGACAAGGGCGCCGATGGCCTGATCGCGGTGGCGGCCGGCGCCGGCGGCCATGCCGGCACCACCAGCCCGTTCGCGCTGATCCAGGAAATCCGCGAATGGTTCGATGGCCCGCTGGCGCTGTCCGGCTCCATTGCCACCGGCGATGCCGTGCTGGCCGCCCAGGCGATGGGGGCCGATTTCGGCTATATCGGCAGCGCCTTCATCGCCACCGAGGAAGCCCGCGCCGCGCAAGGCTACAAGGACATGATCGTCGACAGCGCTTCGTCGGACATTGTCTATTCCAACCTGTTCACCGGCGTGCACGGCAATTATCTGCGCCCGTCCATTGAAAAGGCCGGCATGGATCCCGACAATCTGCCCACCAGCGACCCTTCGGCGATGAACTTCGGCAGCGGCGGCAACACCGAAGCCAAGGCGTGGAAGGATATCTGGGGCTGCGGCCAGGGGATTGGCGCGGTCAAGCAGGTGCTGCCGGCCGCCGAGATGGTGGCGCGGCTGGTGCGGGAATATCATCAGGCCAGGGCGCGCATCGGTCTGGGTGCCGCCCTTGCAGCGGAGTGAAGGCCATGCCGGTTGAACTCAATGCCCGCACCCGGCTGATCTGGCTGGCCGGCGCCATCGTGATGGGGCTGATGAGCCAGTGGTGCATGATGTTCGGGCCGTGCGGCGCGCCGATGTGACCGCCTGACGATCCTCTCCCTGTGGCGAAGGTGCCCGCAGGGCGGAGGGGACGGCAAGAACCGAGCGCGGGCGGCACCCCTCCTGCGTTTCCCCCTCTGCAAGAGGATCATGTTCACGCAGCGTCCTGTTCGGATTCAGTCGATCAACCGATGCGTTCGGCACCGGCGGCGCGCTTGTCCTCCACCGGGGCGGTGCGGGGCTTCACGCCCAGGCTGATCAGCAGGGAAGAAGAGACAAAGATCGACGAATAGGTGCCCACCACGATGCCCAGCACCATGGCCGCGGTGAAGCCGAAGATCACTTCGGGGCCAAGCAGCAGCAGCGCCACCAGCGCGGCCAGCAGCGTCACCGAGGTCATCACCGTGCGCGGCAGGGTTTCGTTGACCGAAAGATCGATGATCTGTTTGATGTCCATCTGCCGGTATTTGCGCAGATTTTCGCGCACGCGATCATCGATGACCACCTTGTCGTTCAGGCTGTAACCGATGATGGTCAGCACGGCGGCGACGATGTTGAGATCGAATTCCAGCTGGGTGAGCGCGAAGAAGCCCAGTGTCACCACCACGTCGTGCACCAGCGCCACCACGGTGGAAACGCCGAAATACCATTCGAAGCGGAACCAGGTGAACACCGCGACGAACAGCATCGACAGGCCAACCGCCCACAGCCCATCCTTGATCAGTTCGCCCGACACCTTGCCCGACACGCTTTCGACGCGGGCGAATTTCACGCCGGCATAGTCCTTTTCCAGCGCGGTGCGCACCTTGCCGACCACGCGCTGCACCGCGTTCTGATCGCCTTCGGGCAGCGGCAGGCGGATCAGGATCGTGGACGCATTGCCGAATTCCTGCAGGGCGCTGTCGCCCACGCCGATGCGGTCAACCCGTTCGCGCAGGCCATCGAGCGCCGGCGCTTCCGCAAATTCCACCTGCATGGTGAGCCCGCCGACGAAATCCACCCCCAGGTTGAGCCCGCGCACCGCCAGCAGCCCGGCCGCCCCGATGGTGAGCAGCAGGGTGAGCGCAAAGGCGATGAAGCGCAGTTTGACAAAGCCGATGTTGGTGTTGTCGGGAACAAGTTTCAAAGGCATGGCCGTTTCCTTTCCCGATCAGATGCTCAGGGACTGCGGGCGCGCACGCGCCACCCAGCCCGACACCATCAGCCGCACCAGCGTGACGGCGGTGAACACCGATGTGGCAATGCCGATGGAGAGCACCACGGCAAAACCCTTGATCGGGCCGGAGCCGAAGGCGAACATGATGATCGCCACGATGATGTTCAGGCTGTTGGCATCCCAGATGGTGCGGGTGGCTTCCTTGAAGCCGGTTTCGATGCTGGCCACCACGCCCCGGCCCTTGCGCTGTTCCTCGCGGATGCGTTCGTTGATCAGCACGTTGGCATCCACCGCCGCCCCGATGGTGAGCACCATGCCGGCAATGCCCGGCAGGGTGAGGGTGAACCCGGCGGCCGACATGATGCCCAGGATCATGACGACGTTGAAGAACAGCGCCACCACGGCATAGACGCCGAAGCGGCCATAGGTGAGGATCATCAGCAGCGCGACGGCGAGCACGGCGACGGTGGAGGCGATGGCACCGGCGCGGATCGAATCCGCCCCCAGATCGGGGCCGACGGTGCGTTCCTCCACCACCTTCAGCTCCACCGGCAGCTTGCCGGAGCGCAGCAGGATGGCCAGTTCATTGGCGCTCTGCACCGTGTAATTGCCCATGATGATGCCGCTGCCGCCCAGAATCGGCTCGTTGATGTTGGGGGCGGAAATCACCACGCCATCCAGGATGATGGCAAAGGGCCGGCCGACATTTTCGGTGGTGGCCTGGGCAAAGCGGCGGCCGCCGGTGCTGTCAAAGCGGAACGACACGGCCGGCGCGCCATTCTGATCGGTGGAAACCTGGGCATCGACCAGCTGGTCGCCGGAAATGATCGCCCGGCGCTTCACCACCATCTGGCCGCCATCCTGCATCGGCAGGATCTGGCTGCCGGGGGGGGCGCGGCCCTCGCTCACTTCCTGTTGATCGGCGGTGACATCGGCCAGCTTGAATTCCAGCTTGGCGGTCTTGCCCAGCAGGGCCTTCAGCGCCTCCGGGTCCTGCAGGCCGGGCACCTGCACGACGATGCGGGTGGCGCCCTGGCGCACGATCGTGGGTTCGCGCGTGCCCAGTTCATCGATGCGTTTGCGGATCACCTCCACCGCCTGGGCCATGGCGCCATCAACCGCCGCGGCAATGCCGGCGGCGGTGGGGGTCAGCACGATCTGGCCGGGCACGGTCCCGCGCGCCACATCCACCTCGCGCGAGGCGCCCAGGCCCAGCGGCGCCGTCACCTTGTTCAATATCTGCAGGGCCTGATCGGCGCGGGCCAGATCATTCACCGAAAAGCGCAAGGCGTCGCCGGCCAGCGACAGGTCGCTGATGGCAATCGCCCCGCCTTCGGCCGCGCGAAGTTCGCCGCGAACGGTTTCCTCCAGCGCCTCCAGCTTGGCCTTTTCCACGTCGGTCGGCAGCGCTTCCAGCATCAGGTGCGAGCCGCCGCGCAGATCAAGGCCCAGCGGCAGCTGGCTTTTGGGCAGGCCATCGGGCAGGCCGGACAGCACCGACGGCGGCAGCGCGTTAGGCAGCGCCAGCAGCGCGCACAGGCCGATCGTCAGCCAGATCGACCAGATCTTCCACTTGGGAAAGTCGAGCACGGCTTATTTCTCGTTCGCCGCGGCCGGCATCCCGCGCGGCTTCACATCGGCCAGCGTGGATTTCAGCACGACAAAGCGCACGTTCGGCCCGGCTTCCACCTCAACCTCGCTATCGGTCACGCGCACCGCCTTGCCGATGATGCCGCCGCCGGTGACAACATCATCACCCTTCTTCACCGCATCGACCATGGCGCGATGCTGCTTCACCCGCTGCTGTTGCGGGCGGATGATCAGGAAATAGAAAATGGCAAAGATCGCCAGATAGGGCAGGAAGCCGATCAGGGCGGCCGTGCCGCCAGCCGCCGCTGCGCCCCCGGTCGCCTGGGCATAGGCCGGGCTTGCAAACATCACTGTCTCGCTTTCAATCGCTGGAAACGGGTTCGACCCCGGCTCTAGCGGCTTGCACCGGGGCGTGCAACCGCGCCGGATTCCCATGGGCCGCGAAAGCGCATATCAGGTGCAGCATGACCATCGACAAGACCCACCTGCTGCTGGATCGCATCGCGGCCGCCCTGGAACGCAGCGCACCGCCGCCGCCGCCGGCCGCCGATCCCGGCCATGGCCACTGGTTCGGCTGGGCCGCGGGCGGCCTGGTCGCCCTGCCCCCGGCGCGTGCCGTGCCGCTGGCCCTGTATCAGGGCGTGGGCGCGCAGGCCGCGGCTTGCCTTGAGAACAGCCGCCGCCACGCCCTGGGACTGCCCGCCCATGATGTGCTGTTGTGGGGCGCGCGCGGCATGGGCAAATCCAGCCTGGCGCGCAGCGTGGTGGCCGATCTGCTGGCCGGCGGGCACGATATCGCGCTGGTGCAGCTGATGCTGCCGGCGCTGGCCAGCCTGCCCGCGTTGTTTGCGGCCCTGGCCGGGGTGCGGCGGCCGTTCCTGGTGTTTCTGGATGATGTGTCGCTGGGCGCCGATGCGGCCGAATTGCACGCGCTGCGATCGCTGCTGGATGGCGGGGTGCAGGCCCGGCCCGACCATGTGCGCCTGATCGTCACCAGCAACCGCCGCCATCTGGTGCCGCGCAGCCTGGCAGAGAATGAGGCGAACGCCATCAACCCGCGCGATGTGGCCGATGATCATCTGGCGCTGGCCGATCGCTTTGGCCTGCGGCTGGGCTTTCACCCCTGCGATCAGGATGATTATCTGGCGATGTGCGCGGCCTATGCCGGCCATCATGGCCTGGCCTTCGATGCGGCCGCCGCCCTGGCCTGGGCGGTGGCGCGCGGCGGCCGCTCCGGCCGGGTGGCCTGGCAGTTCACGGTGGAACAGGCCGGCGCACAGGGCGTGGCGCTGGCCGGCTGACCCACTGCGACATCCGGCAATGGTTGCCGTTCGGCGCAGCCCTCCTATATTGCAGGCACATCTTCCCTATCGAGGCGACGTCGCTTGAAATTTCTCGGCACCCTGTGGCGCATTGTGGTCGGCATCAAGGATCTGCTGGTCTTGGCGCTGCTGGCGGTCTTCTTCATTGCCCTGTCGGCCGCGCTGTCGTCGGGCCGGGTGGCGCGCGTGCCCGATGGCGGCGCCCTGGTGGTGGCGCTGAACGGCGCCATTGTCGATCAGGCCGGCGAATCCAGCCCGTTCGATGCCGCCAGCGGCAATCTTCCCGCCGAAGTGCAGGCGCGCGATCTGGTGCGCGCCATCGATGCCGCCGCGGCCGACAATCGCATCAAGGCGCTGGTGCTGGAACTCGACGGCTTCATGGGCGCCGGCCAGGCCAATATCGATGCCGTGGTCGCCGCGCTGGAACGCTTCCGCAAATCGGGCAAGCCCATCCACGCCTGGGCCACCGCCTATACCGATGACAGCTGGCTGCTCGCCGCGCCGGCCACGCGCATCTGGGCCAATCCGCTGGGCGGGGTCATCCTCACCGGGCCGGGCGGCTCCAACCTCTATTTCGCCCGCGCGCTGGACAAGCTGAACATCGATGTCAACGTCTTCCGCGTCGGCACCTACAAGAGCTTTGTCGAGCCTTACACCCGCGCCAGCGCCTCGCCCGAAGCCAAGGCCGCCGATCAGGCGCTGGTGAACAGCCTGTGGCAAAGCTGGCTGGGCGAAGCGCGCCGGCTGCGGCCCAGGGCCGACATTCCGGCCTATATCGCGCAACTGCCGCAGCGGCTGGGCCGCTTTGGCGGCGATGGCGCCCGCGCCGCGCAGGATGCCGGGCTGGTGGACCAGCTGGGCAGCCGCGACGATTTCGATGCCGCCATGGTCAAGCTGGTGGGTGATGATGATCTGGCCGATTGGGGCCATTATGCCGGGGTGAGCCTGGAGGATTATCTGAACGCCATCGCCGGCCAGCAGGCGCGCGACGGCGATGCGGTGGGCGTCGTCTATGTCACCGGCAACATCGTTGATGGCGAGGCCCCGCGCGGCACCGCCGGCAGCGCCACCATCCGCGCCGCGCTGGAAGAGGCGCTGGAGAAGAACGACGACATCAAGGCGCTGGTGGTGCGGGTGGATTCGGGCGGCGGTTCGGTCACGGCCTCCGAGGAAATCCGCGCCGCGCTGCTGGCGGCCAGGGCCGATGGCCTGCCCGTGGTCGCCAGCTTCGGCCCGGTCGCGGCCAGCGGCGGTTACTGGGTGGGCACGGCGGCCGACGAAATCTATGCCCAGCCCTCCACCATCACCGGTTCGATCGGGGTGTTCGCCATCCTGCCCAGCTTCCCGCGCGCGCTCAACGAGATCGGCATCAATGCCGATGGCGTGAAGGCGACACCCTACAGCGGAGAGCCGGATGTGGTTGCCGGCCTGTCGCCAGAGGTTCGCCAGGTGCTGCAACTGGGGGTGGAGGATATCTACCGCCGCTTCCTGGGCGTGGTTTCCACCGCCCGCAAGCTGCCGGTGGCCGAGGTTGACCGCATCGCGCAAGGCCGGGTGTGGGCCGGCACCGAGGCGAAAACCCTGAAACTGGTGGACAAGTTCGGCACGCTGGATGCCGCCATTGCCGCTGCCGCCGCCAAGGCCGGTATCAAGGGCCGCCCCCGCGTGATCGACATCGAAAAGCCGGTGCCGGAATGGCTCAAGGCACTGCAAAGCTTTGACCGGGCCGAAACCGGCGAGCAGGCGCGTGATCCCTGGGCCCGGCTGATGCAGGCCTCGCGCCTGCGCCTGGCGATGGCGGTGGCCGACATGGGCCGCATGGCCAGCGGCCGCAGCGCCACCATGCAGGCCGCCTGCGTGGAATGTGCTGTTGCCGGATCGCCGCGCCAGGCATCGGCGACGCAGGCCGAAACCTGGCTGGCCCGCCTGATCGGCGCACAATAGCCATCATCCTGTCCCAGAGGGGGAGGTGCCGACCGCGCGTGAAGCCGGCGGTGGCGATGCAATCGAATGAGATCCTCCCCCTCTGGGGGAGGTGCCGACCGCAGGGAGGCGCAAGGGGCCGCGCAGGACCGTGCTTGCCGGCCCCTTGCGCCCTGCGGGCAGCTCGCCCAGAGGGGGAGGATGCTTGCCCCCGTCAATCGTCCCGATAGCCCGGCAGCTTCAACCCGGTGTGGATGGCCAGCGCCCTCAGGCCAAAGCCCGCCGCCGCCCCGGCCAGCCCGGCCGGCCAGGCCGCCACGCCCAGCAGGGTGAGGCCAACATACACCCCTGCCCCCAGCGCCGAGGCCGAGACATAGATTTCGCGGCGCAGCAGGATCGACGGTTCACCGGCCAGCAGATCGCGCACGATGCCGCCAAAGCTGGCCGACAGCACGCCCATCACCACCGCCGGCAGCGGCGGCACGCCCAGTTGCAGCGACTTGGCCGCGCCCAGCACCGAATAGGCGCCCAGACCCAAGGCATCGAACCACAACAGCGCGTTCAGCCGCCAGCGATCGGCGCGCAACAGCCACACGGCGGCAGCGGCCAGCAGGCAGACCGCCAGATAATCGGACCGGCCGACCCAGAACACCGGTGCCCCGATCAGCAGATCGCGCAGCGTGCCGCCGCCAATGCCGGTGACGGCAGCGAAGAAGGCGAAGGTGACGATCGTCTGTTTGATGCGCGCTGCGGCCAGCGCGCCGGACACGGCAAACACCGCGACACCCGCCATGTCGAGCGCGGCCAGCACCGGTTCGATCGGCACGGGAAGTGCCAAGGGACCAATCGGCGCTGCCATCACCGCCGCCAGAAATGCCGCACGGTGAGCAGCGCGCCGGTGAGGACGACACCAAGCGACAACAGGGTCGAGATGATGATCAGCGGGTGGTGGGTGTTCTCGCGCTCTGTCCAATCCATGATGTGCAGGCCCCAGAACAGATCATAGAAACGCCACCACGGCGTGCGGACGGCACCGATGTCGCCCTGGGCGGTGATGTAGACGCGGGTCGCATCGCCAAACGCCACCCGCCAGCCGCTGGTGTCCCGCCAGTCGCTGGCCGGATTGGCCGGGGTGATGGCGGTGACGATGGCCGGGCCGGTCAGCGTGGTGCCGGCGCGCGCGATGGCCTCGGCCTGGCTTGCGGTGACGGCCATGGGCTGGCCGGTCGCGGCATCGATCAGGCGCTTGCCCTGCCTGTCGGTGACCTTCCACACCGGGCGGCCGAGCAGCTGGCCCAGTTCCAGCCTCTCGACGCCCGCCAGCGCCGGCAGGCCGGCCGGCATCACCAGCGCCGGCGGATCGCGGCGCAGCGTGGTGCCACGCACCTCATCCAGCGGGCGGGCGACCATGATCAGGCCGGAGGCCACCCACAGGATGATCTGGATGCCGATGATCACCCCGCCCCACAGATGGAGCCAGCGGACAATGCGGGTGGCGCGGGGCGAAAGCATGGCCGTGCTGTAGCCGCATTTGGCCATGGTGCGCCAGCGGCCACCCGCGCTCGATATGCCGTCACCAGCGCCAGCCCGCGCCGCCACCGCCGCACCAACTGCGGTCACCGCGCCCCCACACGCCGCCACGGTTTTGGCCGCTTCTGCCACGCCGCCGCCGCCGATTCCACCCGGAAATCGGCTGGAAACTTCGAAGGCCGGCCAATTTATCATCCAGTTTCAGGTACTTGGATGCAGGCCTGTCCTACATGCCGCCAAAAATGGCACAATCAGGCGTTCCTTGAAATTTCAGACGGCGGCTCCACCGCCATCACATGTGGATCGGCTTGCCCGTCACCGCCATGGCGGCCTCCTTCAAGGCCTCCGAATGGGTCGGATGCGCGTGGCAGGTCAGCGCGATGTCTTCCGAAGACGCGCCGAATTCCATCGCCTGCGCGGCCTGGGCGATCATCGTGCCGGCGTGGCTGCCGATGATGTGCACGCCCAGCACACGGTCGGTCCTGGCGTCGGCCAGCACCTTGACGAAGCCATCGGTGTCGCGGTTGGTCTTGGCTCTGCTGTTGGCGGCAAACAGGAACTTGCCGGCCTTGTAGGCGATGCCTTCGGCTTTCAGCTCTTCCTCGGTCTTGCCGACGGTGCCGACTTCCGGGTGGGTATAGACCACGGCCGGGATCACGGCGTGGTTCACATAACCGGCCAGCCCGGCGATGTTGTCGGCACAGGCAACGCCCTCATCCTCGGCCTTGTGGGCCAGCATCGGGCCTTCCACCACATCGCCAATCGCCCAGATGCCGGGCACGGCGGTGGCGAAATGATGATCGATGGGGACACGGCCCTTCGCATCCAGCGCCAGGCCGGTGGCGGCCAGGTTCAGGCCATCGGTGTTGGGCCGGCGGCCGATGGAAAGCAGCACGACATCGGCGGTGATGGTTTCGGCGGCACCGCCAGCGGCAGGCTCAACCGTGACGGTGGCGCTGGTGCCGTTGCGCTCAACACTTGTCACCTTGGTTGAGTTTTTAAGTACAAGACCTTGTTTCTTGAGAATTTTTGCAAAGGCATCGGCAACCTCGACATCCATCGCCGGCACGATGCGCGGGGCATATTCCACCACCGTCACCTTGGCGCCCAGCCGCCGCCAGACGCTGCCCATCTCCAGCCCGATATAGCCGCCGCCGATCACCACCAGATGCTCCGGAACCTTCGCCAGGCTCAGCGCCTCGGTGGAGGTGACGATCACCTCCCCATCCGGCGCCATGCCGGGCAGCAGCGCCACTTCGGAGCCGGTGGCGATGATGAAATTCTTCGCCGTGATGGTTCGATCATCCACATTGACCGATTTGGCATCGACGAAGCTGGCGGCGCCCTTGATCCATTCCACCTTGTTCTTCTTGAACAGCATCTCGATGCCGCCGGTCAACTCCTTGACGGCCTTGTCCTTTTCGCCGAGCAGGGCCGACAGGTCGAAGCTGATGTTGTCGGCCTTCACACCAAATTTGGCGAGGTGGCCGCCGGCCAGTTCCTCATACAAATGGCTGCCGTTCAGCAGCGCCTTGGATGGGATGCAGCCGACATTCAGGCAGGTGCCGCCCAGCGTGCCGCGCTTTTCGATGCAGGCGACCTTCAGGCCATGCTGCGCCGCGCGGATCGCAGCGACATAGCCGCCAGGGCCGCCGCCGATGACGACGACATCAAATTCAGGACTGGCCATGGCTTGGGCCTTTCTTCAATGATTACAGATCGATCAGCAAACGGGCCGGATCTTCAATGGCTTCCTTCACGCGCACCAGGAAGGTCACCGCCTCCTTGCCGTCGATCAGCCGGTGATCGTAGGACAGCGCCATGTACATCATCGGGCGGATGACGATCTGGCCGTTCCGCACCACCGGGCGATCCTCCACCCGGTGCAGGCCCAGCACACCCGATTGCGGCGGGTTGAGGATGGGGGTGGACAGCAGCGAGCCGAACACGCCGCCGTTGGAGATGGTGAAGTTACCGCCTTGCATTTCCTCGATTTTCAGCGTGCCCTTGCGCGCCCGGTCACCGAAATCGGCGATCTGCTTTTCGATGTCGGCAAAGCTTTTGGCCTGTGCATCCTTCAGGATCGGCACGACCAGGCCGCCGGGCGAGGAGACGGCGACGCCCAGATCTGCATAATCCTTGAAGACGATCTCGTCGCCTTCGATCGCGGCGCCAACGGCCGGCACATCTTTCAGCGCCAGCACCACGGCCTTGGCAAAAAACGACATGAAACCAAGGCGAACGCCGTGTTTCTTCTCGAAATGATCCTTGTATTTCGCCCGCGCCTCGATCACCGCCGACATGTCGACATCGTTGAACGTGGTCAGCATGGCGGCCGTGTTCTGGGCTTCCTTCAGGCGGCGCGCGATGGTCTGGCGGAGCCGGGTCATCCTCACCCGCTCCTCGCGCCGCGCCGCCGGGCTGGCGACGGCCACCGGCGCTGCCGCAACCGGGGCCGCGGCGGCCGATTTCACCCGCGCGGTGCCGGCTTCGATGGCGGCCAGCACGTCGCCCTTGGTCAGTCGGCCATCCTTGCCGCTGCCGCTGATGCTGGCCGGATCGAGATTGTAGGTATCGATCAGGATACGCACCGCCGGGCTGATGGCGTCATAGGCCGGGGCTTCGGCTGCCGGTGCCGCAACGGGCGCGGCGGCAACTGGCGCAGGGGCGGCCGCAGGGGTCGGCGCAGCTGCCGCACCGCCTTCAACGATGCGGGCGATCAGGGCGCCCACCGTCACCGTGTCACCGGGCTGGAAATAATGTTCGCCCATCACGCCGGCCACCGGCGCCGGCACTTCAACCGCCACCTTGTCGGTTTCCAGCGCCACGATCGGCTCGTCGGCCGCCACGGCCTCGCCCGGCTGTTTCAGCCATTGGCCCACGCTGGCTTCGGTGATGGATTCGCCCAGGGTGGGCACGATGACATCAGTTGCCATGATTCTGCTTTCTTATTTCTTCTTGAGCCCGCCGCGGATCGCGGCCTTGACCTGGGAACCGGTGGCGCCCAGCGCTTCGGCCACCAGCTTGGCCTGTTCGGCATTGTGGCGCTTCAACAGCCCGGTGGCGGTGGCCGCCGCCGCCGCGCGGCCGGCATAGACCGGGCGACGGCCCAGCGCCTTTTCGATCAGCGGCGCGATGAAGCTCCACGCCCCGCCATTGTGCGGTTCTTCCTGCGCCCACACCACGGTTTCGAGGTTGGGGAACTTGGCGGCATATTCGGCCACCACATCACCGGGGAACGGATAAAGCTGTTCGACGCGCAGCAGATAGACATCGTCGCGGCTGTCCTTTTCCGCGGCATCCAGCAGATCATAATAGACCTTGCCGGTGCACAGCACGAGCCGCCGGATCGCCTTGGGATCGCTGGGTTTCAGATCATCCAGGCAGCGGTGGAAGGTGGTGGCCGGGCCCATTTCGGCCAGGCTGGACACCGCCCGCTTGTGGCGCAGCAGCGATTTGGGCGTGAACACCACCAAGGGCTTGCGGAAATCGCGCAGCATCTGCCGGCGCAGCAGATGGAAGAAATTGGCCGGCGTGGTGCAGTTGGCCACCTGGATATTGTCTTCGGCACACAAAGACAGGAAGCGTTCCACCCGCGCCGAGCTGTGTTCGGGCCCCTGGCCCTCGTAACCATGCGGCAGCAGCATGACGAGGCCATTGGCCCGCAACCACTTGATTTCACCCGAAACGATGAACTGATCGATGATGGTCTGTGCACCGTTGACGAAATCGCCGAACTGCGCCTCCCAGAGGATCAACGACTTGGGATCAGCCAGCGCATAGCCATACTCAAAGCCGAGCACGCCGAATTCGCTCAAAGGGCTGTCCAGCACCTCGAAGCGCGGGTCAATGGCCTTCAACGGCACATAGCGGCTGCCATCCTTCTGGCTGGTCCACACCGCGTGGCGCTGGCTGAAGGTGCCGCGCCCGCAATCCTGGCCCGAAAGCCGGACGCCAAAGCCATCATTGAGCAGCGAACCGAAGGCCAGCGCCTCGCCGGTGGCCCAATCGATGTTGGCGCCAGTGGCAAACATCTCGGCCTTGGCATCGATCACCCGGGCGAGGGTGCGGTGGATGGCAAAGCCGTCGGGCACCGTGGTCAGCTGCTTGCCCAGCTGGTGCAGTTCGGTCATCGACACGCCGGTCATCGCGGCGCGGCGGCTGTCGATGGCTTCCTTGGGCTTGCCCAGCCCGGCCCAGCGGCCGCCGAACCAATCGGCGGCGTTGGCCTTGAAGCCCGCGGCGGCATCGAATTCCTGTTCCAGCATGCCGACATAGGCATCAATCATCGCCTTGTAACCGGCACCGTCCAGCACGCCCTCGCGCGCCAGCCGTTCGGCATAAAGCTCGCTCACCGGCCGCTTCTTGCCGATCGCGGCATACATCAGCGGCTGGGTGAAGCTGGGCTCGTCGCTTTCGTTGTGGCCAAAGCGGCGATAGCACCACATGTCGATCACCACATCGCGGCCGAAGCGCTGGCGGAATTCGGTGGCAACCTTGGTGGCATAGGTGACGGCTTCGGGATCATCGCCGTTCACGTGGAAGATCGGCGCCTGCACGATCTTGGCCACATCCGATGGATAGGGGGAGGACCTGGCGAACTGTGGCGAAGTGGTGAAGCCGACCTGGTTGTTCACCACGAAATGGATGGTGCCGCCGGTGTTGTAGCCATTCAGGCCGGAAAAGCCGAAACATTCCGCCACAATGCCCTGGCCGGCAAAGGCGGCATCGCCGTGCAGCAGCACAGGCATCACCTGTTTGCGATCATCATCGCCCATGATCGTCTGGATGGCGCGCACCTTGCCCAGCACCACCGGATCCACCGCTTCCAGGTGGGACGGGTTGGGCACCAGCGACAGATGCACCCGGTTGCCATCGAATTCGCGATCGGTGCTGGTGCCGAGGTGATATTTCACGTCGCCGGAACCGCCAACATCATCGGGGTTGGAGGAGCCGCCGGCAAATTCGTGGAAGATGGTGCGGAATGGCTTTTGCAGCACATTGGCCAGCATGTTCAGGCGGCCACGGTGCGGCATGCCGAACACGATTTCGCTGATGCCAAGCTGGCCACCCACCTTGATGATCGATTCCATCGCCGGGATCATCGCTTCGGCGCCATCAAGGCCAAAGCGCTTGGTGCCGACATATTTGCGGCCCAGGAACTTCTCATATTGTTCCGCTTCGACCAGCTTGTTCAGAATCGCGCGCTTGCCATTGGCGGTGAAGTGGATCTCCTTGTCGCGGCCTTCGAATTTCTCCTGCAGGAAGCGGCGTTCATCCACATCGTTGATGTGCATATATTCCAGGCCGACATTGCCGCAATAATTGCGCTGCAGGATGCCGACCAGTTCGCGGATGGTGGCGGTTTGCAGCCCCAAGGCGCCGCCGATGTGCACGGGGCGATCCAGGTCATTCTGGCCAAAGCCGTGATAGCCGGGGGTGAGATCGGCCGGCAGATCGCGGGTGGCGAGACCCAGCGGATCAAGATTGGCCGCCAGATGGCCGCGCACGCGATAGGTGCGGATCAGCATCAGCGCGCTGATCGCATCCTGGGCGGCACGGGCAATGTCTTCCGGGCTGGCCCCGGCAGCGGCGGCCTGGGCGGCAGCGCGGCCGGCTGTCTTGGCCGAACTTTCCGCGAACATGCCGGCGGCATCCAGGCCGCGGGTCAGATCATCACCCGGCAGGATCGGCCAGTTCGGCCGGGCCCAACTGGGCCGCGGCCGATCATCGGGGCCGGGCAGCAGGGCTTCAGTTTCCATCACACACGTCCTTGGACAATCGATTCCTGCCCTGTTTAACGGCACATGGCCGGCCTGTCATGACAAACTGTCGCATGCGGGCCATGCACAGGAGGCATGAGGGCGAATTGATCCTCTGCCATTGTGGGGATGCGGATAGCAGCGGCCAGAATTGGCCTGCCGTTCCCGCCGCCTTCCGGGCACCTCCCCCAGAGGGGGAGGATCGTTCAGCCCTTCAGCACGTCGATCAGGGTTTCGCCCAGCAGCGACGGGCTGGGTGATACGCGGATGCCGGCAGCTTCCATCGCCGCCATCTTGGATGCGGCATCGCCCTTGCCGCCCGAAACGATGGCGCCGGCATGGCCCATGCGCCGGCCGGGGGGCGCTGTGGTGCCGGCGATGAAGCCCACCATCGGCTTCTTGCGGCCGCGCCTGGCTTCGTCGATCAGGAACTGGGCGGCCTGTTCCTCGGCGTCGCCGCCGATCTCGCCGATCATGATGATCGACTTGGTGGCGTCATCGGCGAGAAACATTTCCAGCATGTCGATGAAATTGGTGCCATTGACCGGATCACCGCCGATGCCGACAGCGGTCGTCTGGCCGAGGCCCACGGCGCTGGTCTGGTGCACGGCTTCATAGGTGAGCGTGCCCGAACGCGAGACGACGCCGACACTGCCTTTGCGGAAGATGTTGCCAGGCATGATGCCGATCTTGCACTCGCCGGGCGTCAGCACGCCGGGGCAGTTCGGGCCAATGAGGCGAGTCTTCGAACCCTGCAGCGCGCGCTTGACGCGCACCATGTCGAGCACCGGAATGCCTTCGGTGATGCAGACAACGAGCGGGATTTCGGCGGCAATGGCCTCGCAGATGGCATCAGCCGCGCCCGGCGGCGGCACATAGACGACCGACGCATCAGCGCCGGTGGCTTCGCGCGCCTGCGCGACGGTATCGAACACCGGCAGGCCGAGATGGGTGGAACCGCCCTTGCCCGGCGCGGTGCCGCCAACAACCCTGGTGCCATAGGCAATGGCCTGTTCCGAATGGAACGTGCCCTGTTTGCCGGT
>JAGWWF010000006.1 GCA_018970445.1 Alphaproteobacteria bacterium
GTAGCCAACCAGGGCGGGGCGGAAGAGGAGTGAGAGGGCCTCCGGCGGGCAGGGTCGCAGACCCTGCACCCGTTCGTTTGGGGCGGCTCACCAGTACCACAAAGCGGCCCCGAACCCCAAAAAGGACCACGTCTAAAAAAGACCACGTCATGCTGAACTTGTTTCAGCATCCATGGGAATGCGCCTCGACGGGTGCGCTTTGCGGGGTTTTTCTCCCATGGATGCCGAAACAAGTTCAGCATGACGGGTGGGGCGAATGGTAATCAACACCAATTCATCTCCCCTCACGCATGCTGGGGAGTCTGGGAGGGCGGCGCCTCAAGTGCCCGGCTTCACCGCATCCACAAACGCATCAATATCAAAGCCGTCATCAATCCCGCTGGCCATGCCCTCTTCCCCCAGGCTCACCAACCGATCCACCACCCGCGCATCCTCCTCCAGCCGCCGCAACCCAGCCCGGCAGGCATCCGACAAATTCTCGAACCGCCCTTCTGACGCCAGCGCCGCTACACGGGCCTGTTGACGCACGAGATGCTGAACCGGAGGGCGGCGCGGCTGAACACGGCAGCGTGCAATTGAAAAGGGCCTCTGGCGGGCAGGGTCGACCATTATGTTCGAGTTCGCTTGGGTCAGAGGCCACTTGCCCAAAAACAAGACTTGCGCGATCGTGGAGGGAGAATGAGTCTTAATCAAATTTACTGATATATAGCATTAAAATTCAGAAAATATTTGCAGCGGTGCGAGACATGCAGACGTTTCAAAACGCGTCCATTGATGTATATGATTGAATACTCATTTGGGGATGTCGATGCAGACCTTTAAAGATGCGCTGGCGCCGCTCTCAAAGCGGATGGTCCGCGAACATCAAATCCTTCACATTTCCGCCGAACTCCCACCGGAGGAGGATGCGACTGTAAGGGCACGTACTGAAATTCTGAGATGGGCCCAAAGAAGAAGCGGCGGCCGACTTCCCGAAAACGCAATGGCCGGTTTTGATTTTGATTTGCTGGTAGCCGGCCGAAACAGCAGCGCTGTAAATGTAGACCTTCCTGAAATAAGTGCTTGGGCGCTGAGACAAGAAGACCCAGATAAGGACGTTCCAGGGAGGATTTGGACCTCTGAAGCGATAATTTGGAGTACGCCCGATAGCTCTCCTAGATTCGCAGCCCGACTGACCGCTAGTAGTGGAGAAACTGAGCTTGACGTAATGCCCGCGGGCCCTGGTTACGTTAGACAACTGATTGATAACGTTGGCCTCTTCATTGGCGATCGGCCGCTCTCCTCACTGCCATGGTATATTGGCGATGAAGCAGCAGAGGCATCGTTTCTCGAACTACTGTCGGACAATACGAGGCGACTCCCTCTAGTTGTAATTTCAGTAGCAGATGGAGATAAGCCGGAATTTACCTTAAACTTGGATCAGATGGCTTCAGCACTAGGCGGCCTTGCGCAAATTATAGCAATTCTTCCGAAAACGTCTTGGAGAATAACGCAGCTGTTTAGCAAACGGCTATCCGTGTTTGACGGGGCAGTGCGTTTGTACATGCCAGGGTTCGACGATTATGCGGACCCGTTTGATCATCCATTGTGGCTTGGCAATCGGTTGATATCTGTTGCCGATGCGGCGGTGATTGACCGCCAGATCAGATCGCGCGTGGCGCAGTTCAGCACCCGAGCTGTCCGTCTAGGTCACGACATTGTACCGTTTTCCCAGCTCCGGAGCTTTAGCCGAAAGGCTGAGCAGGAGCGCGTAGCGAGTAGCGAGGCAAGCGATGAACAGAAGGCGCTAGTAGTTAATGAATTAATACAAGCTTATCAAAAAGAACGAGATGATGCAATAAAAGCGGAAGATGACGCATTCTTGGAAATGGAAAGCGCCATTGCTCGCGCTGAAGAGGCAGAACGTAGAGAATATAACGCTACGGCGAAAGTGCAAATGCTTCTTGAAAGACTATCTCAATTTGAGAACGTTGGACATGAAGATGAACCACTGCCTACCGATTGGGAGGCCTTCGACGATTGGGCGGAGCGAACGTTGATTGGACGTGTTGTGCTAACTGGCTCGGCAAGACGGGGATGCAGGAAGGCTCACTATCATGATGTCCAGCAGGCCGCTCGTTGTTTGCTGTGGCTCGCAGAAATTGGTCGATCTCGCTTCATGGGCGGGGGTGGGTCATTGTCAGAAGTCATAATCGAAGAAGGCGTTCGCAATTCAGCATGCGGAAGTGACGAATTCCAGTTCGATTGGCATGGGCGTCGACTTGTATCGGACTGGCACGTTAAGCGAAGCAATGATCGCTCCCCAGAAAACTGTCTGCGGATCTATTATGGCTGGGATGATCAGACCCAGCAGATAGTGATTGCAGACATGCCAGCACATCGGAGAACGGGAGCAAGTTAATCTAGCGGCGCAGTTCAGCAGCCAACTCTACAGCTGCGCAATTCAAAAGAAACGGATGCAGGGGCTCAGCCCCTGCCCGCCGGAGGCCCCTTGCCCGGTCCTCTGTCCTACACGGGCCGGGCGGCGTATCGTGGGGTCATCCGTGTTGGATTCGCACTTTGACAAACAAGGGCAATATTCCTGAATCCCGCCGGATTTGTCAATACTGTCAAAACTGGCGCGGCGGGAGTGGACCCTTCCCCAGCCCCTCCCTTCCAGGGAGGGGAGGCGTGAAGAAAGGGGCGCCTGTGCCGCCGGCGCTTTTTTCTACGCCTCGTCCAGCGCGCGGATATCGGGCTGCATCAACTGGATGAACAGCAGCGCCGTCAGATAGGCGCCGGCGGCGATGGCGAACATCGGCCAGTAGCCGACGCCGTTGGTGAGGCACCAGCCGGTGAGTTCGATGATGCCGGTGCCGGTGAGATTGCCCGCCACGCCGCCCAGCGCCATCACGCCGGCGACGCGGGAGGTGGGCACGGTGTCGGCCGCGAGGCCGAAGATGTTGGTGGAGAAGCCCTGGTGGGCAAACAGCGCCAGGCCGATGATCAGCGCGGCGGCGATGGGGCCGGGGGCCTGCATGGCCAGCGGGATGGGCAGGATCAGCACGGCATAGAGGGCCATGCTGGTCTTGCGGGCCTTGTTCACGCTCATGCCGCGTTTGAGCAGGGCGGGGAACAGGAAGCCGCAGCTGAACGCGCCGAGTGCGGCCATGGTGAAGATGATGGCGTTGGGCACGCCGACTTCGCCTTGCGAAAGCCCGAAGGTTTTCACCAGAAAATCGGTGGACCAGAACAGGACGAACCACCAGACGCAATCGGTGAGCGCCTTGGCGCCGACGATGGTCCAGGTGCGGTGATCCTTGAGCAGTTCGCCCCAATTGCCGTCGAGCGCAGCCTTTTTCGCCACGTTCACCGGTTGCAGGGTGCGCGTGCCGAACACCCAGAAGGCCAGCCAGACAAAGCCCAGCGCGCCGGTGACGATGAACGCCGATTGCCAGCCAAAGGCCAGCGCCAGCGGCGGGATCAGCAGCGGCGTGAGGATGGCGCCGATGTTCGGCGCGGTGTTGACCAGGCCCAGGCCCAGGCTGCGCTGGGTGAGTGGCAGATAGGTGGCCGCCGCCTTCACCGCGGCCGGCGTGTTGACGCTTTCGGCCACGGCCAGGACGGAGCGGGCGACGACGAACTGGCCGACGGCGGCGGCGGCGGCATGGGCCATGCCGGCGGCGCTCCACACCGCGACCGCCACGCCATAGGCAAGGCGCACGCCGAAGCGATCGACAAACCAGCCCACCGCCAGCAGCGCGAAGGCGGCAGACAGTTGGAACACGCTGCCCAGATGGGCAAATTCCTGATCGGTCCAGTGGAATTCGGCTTCAAGGGTGGGCTTGAGCAGCGCCAGCACCTGCCGATCGACATAGTTCAGCGCGGTGCCGGCAAACAGCAAGGTGATCAGCAGCCAGCGGGCGCGGGCTTCGGCATCGGTGGGCAATTGGCCTCTCCCCAAAGGCGTTTCATGCACCGTTGGCCGATGCGGTTCCCAAGTCAATCAGAAGTCGAGCTTGTCATAATGCGCTGGCGGCGGCAGGCCTTCCAGCCGTTCGGCCAGCAGCGGCCGGAAGGTGGGGCGGGACTTGATGGCGCTGTACCAGGTCTTGGCCGGATCATGGCCATCCCATTCCAGCCCCGACAGATAATCGGCGACCGAAAGATGCGCGGCGGCGGCAATATCGGCCAGGCCGAACTGGCCGCCGCCGATCCAGGCGCGGCCTTCCAGCAGGAAATCGATATAGTCCAGGTGCATGTCGGCCATGCGGCCGGCCTGGCGGATGATGCCGCCATCGGGCACGCCCTTCAGCACGGCGCGTTTGTACATGCGTTCGGCCAGCAGCGGCGCGCCCACTTCGGCATAGAATTTCTGGTCGAACCAGGCCACCAGCCGGCGGGTTTCGGCGCGGGCTTCGGGCGTGGCGCCCAGCAGCGGGGTGCGATCCAGCACCTCTTCGAAATGTTCGGTGATCGCCGCCGAATCACACAGCACCAGATCATCGCGGCACAGCACCGGGGTTTGCCCGGCCGGGTTCAGCGCGGTGAATTCCGGCCGCTTTTCCCACGGGCGTTCCTGCACCAGTTCATGGGTGACGCCCTTCACCGCCAGCGCAAAGCGCAGCTTGCGGCTGAACGGGCAAAGCATGAAATGGTAAAGACGCCACATCCCGCTTGTTCATACGCATGTTTGCCGGCTTGGAAAGGGGGCGTGCGGGCCCAGGCCTGTTGCAAATCGTTCGCAACAACTCTAGGCTGACCGGGATGAAGCGGCGTCTTGCCCTGTTGGCCCTGTGGGCGGCGTTGATGACGCCGCTGGTGCAGGCGTGGTGGCAGGCGCAGAACCCGGATGCCGATCCGGATGCGCTGGTGGCGGCCAGCGGCACCTGGGCGATGGCCTGGCTGGCGGTGGCGGTGGTGATGACACCGCTGGCGCGGGCGTGGCGGCCGCTGGCGCGGTGGCTGTGGCTGCGCCGGGCGGTGGGGCTGGCGGCGTTTGCTGCGACGGGCGTGCATCTGTGGCTGTATGTGCTGGCGATGCGTGGCTTTGCCGAACCGGGCGGCGAATGGGCGCTGATCGCCGATGAAGCCTTCACGCCGGGGATGCTGACCGGCTGGGCAGCGCTGGCGCTGTTGCTGCCGCCGGCGCTGGCCAGCCATGATGGCGCGATGCGCGTGCTGGGCCGGGCGTGGAAGCCGGTGCAGCGGCTGGCGTTGCCGGCAGCGGCGCTGGCGCTGCTGCACATGGCGGTGGTGCATGATGGCCTGGCGCTGGCGCTGGCGCTGGCCGGCGTGGTGGGCGGGCTGCAACTGGTGCGAATTTTTCCTTCAAGCAGAAAGGCATGAACATGAAGACGATGATGATGGCGGCCATTGTGGCCGCCGCGATGGCCGGCCCGGCGCTGGCCACCGGCAAGCTGACCTGCAATGTCAAGCCGGCCGACATGAAGCCGATCGAGGCGCTGAAGGCCGAACTGGTGAAGCAGGGCTGGACAGTGGCCAAGGCCAAGGTGGTTGGCGGCTGTTACGAGGTGTATGGCGTGATGCCCGAAACCGGCCGGGTGGAAGCCTATTTCGATCCCGCGACGTTCGAGAAACTCTATGTCGAACAGCGCGGCAAGGTGCTGTTCAAGAAGGGTTGATCGATGGGGCCGGCAGCGGCGCCAGCCGGCCGGCCCTCTCAACCAGTACCCGTCGTGCTGAAACAGGTTCAGCATGACGGGGTGATCTGGCCGGGCCTGCCGCTCAGGCCTTGGTTTCGGCCGCGGCCTTCAGGGCGGCCACTTCGGCTTCCAGCGCATTGATGCGCAGGGCCTGGCGCACGATGATATCCTGCATGGCCGCCATCGATGCGTCGGGCGCGGCCGGGGCGGCCGGGGTTTCCGGCGCGGCGTCGGCCTTTGGCGGTTCCGGCGGCCGGGGCGCTTCGGGCCGCACGATTTCGGCCTCCATCACGCTGTCGGTGCGGAAAATGCCCGAATCGCGCGCCTTGCGGATCAGCGGCGCGGCCGTCACCGCCAGCTGCATCAGGGTTTCGATCAACGGATCATTGTTTCTGGCCATGGCCGGGTCCTTCAACTGTGTTGCTTGTATATAGCAGCGAAGGGCCCGGTTTCAAGGCCGGCGACTATTCCGCCGCGATGGCGCTGCTATCGTCTCGCAGCGGGTGGGGCAGGCGGCTGATCATCTCCTTGGGGCACACCTGCCAGAACTGGCCGCGGGCGCGATCCCATTCGGCCAGGATACCGGCGGCCCATTTCGATCCGGTCTCGCGCGCATGGGTGGCCACCAGATCGTGCAGCACGCCCTCCCAATGGGCGCTGGCCAGCCGATCGATCACCACGCTGTCGCGGTTGACCCGGTGGGCAAAGCCGCCATCTGTATCCAGCACAAAGGCCATGCCGCCCGACATGCCGGCGGCGAAATTGTCGCCGGTGCTGCCCAGGATCACGGCGGTGCCGCCGGTCATATATTCGCAGCCGTTGGCGCCGCAGCCTTCCACCACCACGGTGGCACCCGAATTGCGCACGGCAAAGCGTTCGCCCGCGCGCCCGGCGGCAAACAGCTGGCCAGAGGTGGCACCATAGAGCACGGTGTTGCCGATGATGGCATTGGCCTGGCTGGCCAGCGGGCTGGACACCATGGGCCGCACCACGATGGTGGCCCCCGAAAGCCCCTTGCCCACATAATCATTGGCTTCGCCGAACAGTTCCAGCTTGATGCCCTGCACGGCAAAGGCCCCCAGCGATTGCCCGGCCGATCCGCGCAGGCGGACATGGACATGGCCGGGGCTGAGCGCGGCCATGCCGAAGCGGCGGGTGATCTCGCCCGACAGCCGGGTGCCCACGGCGCGGTGGGTGTTGCGCACCGTATAGGCCAGCTGCATCTTCTCGCCGCGTTCGAACAGTTGCGCGGCATCGCGGATCATGTCGGCATCCAGGCTGTCGGGCACCGGGTTGCGGCCATTGCCCAGACCCCAGCGGCGCATGGCATCGGGCGCATCCACCTTGGCCAGGATGGGGTTGAGATCCAGATCGTCCAGATGCTCGGCCCCGCGGTTGACCTGCCGCAGCAATTCGGTGCGGCCGATCACATCATCCAGGCTGCGGCAGCCGAGCCGGGCGAGGATCTCGCGCACCTCCTCGGCAATGAAGCTCATCAGGTTGATGACCTTTTCCGGGCTGCCGCCGAATTTCTGGCGCAGGGCATCATCCTGGGTGCACACGCCCACCGGGCAGGTGTTCGAATGGCACTGGCGCACCATGATGCAGCCCATGGCGACCAGGCTCATGGTGCCGATGCCATATTCCTCGGCCCCCAATATGGCGGCAATCACCACATCGCGGCCGGTCTTCAGGCCGCCATCGGCGCGCAGCTTCACCCGGTGCCGCAGGCCATTGAGGGTGAGCACCTGGTTGACTTCCGACAGGCCCATTTCCCACGGCGTGCCGGCATATTTGATGCTGGTTTGCGGGGAAGCGCCAGTGCCGCCCACATTGCCGGAAATCAGGATGGTATCGGCATGGGCCTTGGCCACCCCGGCCGCCACCGTGCCGATGCCGGCGGAACTGACCAGCTTCACGCACACCCTTGCGCGGGTGTTGATCTGTTTGAGATCATAGATCAGCTGGGCCAGATCCTCGATCGAATAGATATCGTGGTGCGGCGGCGGGCTGATCAGCGTGACGCCCGGCGTGGAGTGGCGCAATTTGGCGATCAGTTCGGTCACCTTGAAGCCGGGCAGCTGGCCGCCCTCGCCGGGCTTGGCCCCCTGCGCCACCTTGATCTCGATCTCCTCGCAGGCGTTCAGATATTCGGCTGTCACGCCAAAGCGGCCCGACGCGATCTGCTTGATCACCGAATTGGCATTGTCGCCATTGGCATAGGGGGTGAAGCGGGCCGCATCCTCGCCGCCTTCGCCCGAAACTGCCTTGGCCCCGATGCAGTTCATGGCAATCGCCAGCGTTTCATGCGCTTCGGGGGAAAGCGCCCCCAGGCTCATGCCCGGCGTGACGAAGCGCTTGCGGATTTCGGTGACCGATTCCACCGATTCCAGCGGCACCGCCCTGGTGCCCGGCACGAAATCCAGCAGATCGCGCAGGGAAATCGGCGGCAGCGCCTGCACCCCGCGGCTGAATTTCTGATAATCGCTGTAACTGTCGCGGCTGACGGCGGTTTGCAGCAGGTGGATCAGCTGGGCGCTCCAGGCGTGCGCCTCGCCGCCGGCACGCCAGCGATACAGGCCGCCCACCGGCAGGCTGATCACGTCTTCATCCCACGCCTTGTCGTGGCGCAGCTGGGCGTTGATGAACAGCGATTCAAAGCCTTCACCGGAAATCTTGGCCGGCATGCCGGGGAAGAAATCATGCACCAGCGCGCGGGACAGGCCGACGGCTTCGAAATTATAGCCGCCGCGATAGGAGGAGATGACCGCGATGCCCATCTTGGCCATGATCTTCAACAGGCCATCATCCACCGCCTTCTTGTAGCGGGCGACACATTCATCCAGCGACAGCGCGCCGAACAGGCCGCGGGCGTGGCGATCGGCAATCGCCTCCTGCGCCAGATAGGCGTTGACGGTGGTGGCCCCCACGCCGATCAGCACGGCGAAATAATGCGTGTCCAGCGCTTCGGCGGCGCGCACGTTGATCGAGACATAGGTGCGCAGGCCCTGGCGCACGAGGTGGGTGTGCACGCCGGCAGTGGCCAGGATCATGGCGATGCCGGCCTTTTGCGCCGATTGCTGTTCATCGGTCAGGAACAATTGCGTCTTGCCCTGGCGCACCGCGGTTTCGGCTTCACGCCGGATGCGGGCAATGGCGGCGCGCAAGCCGGCCGGGCCGCCGGCGATATCGAACGTGCAGTCGATTTCGGCCACCTGGCGGCCGAAATGGTCCTTGAGCACCTGCCAGTCGCGGTTGCTCAGCACCGGTGAATCCATCACCATCACGCCGGCCTGGGTGGCTTCGTCGTCCAGGATGTTGGTCAGGTTGGAAAAGCGCGTCTTCAGGCTCATCACCCGCGTTTCGCGCAGGCTGTCGATCGGCGGATTGGTGACCTGGGAAAAATTCTGCCGGAAGAAGTGGGACAGGTTGCGGGCGTTTTCGGAAATCACCGCCAGCGGGGCATCATCGCCCATGCTGCCCACCGCCTCCTTGGCGTCTTCCACCATCGGCGCGAGGATCAGCTCCATGTCTTCCAGGGTCTGGCCGGCGGCGATCTGGCGGCGGCGCAGCGCATCGCGGGCATAGGCGGGCGCCGGTTCGGGCTGCTGGCGGCCCGGCAGATCCTCGAAATTGGTGAAACCGGCCACCAGCGCGGCATAATCCTGCCCGCCTGCCACCTTGGCCTTGATCTCGGCATCGCTGTAGAAACGCGATGGCGCGGCATCGAGATCCACCGCGATCATTTCGCCGGGGCCCAGTGCGCCCTTCTGCACCATGTCCGCTTCCGGCACCACCACCATGCCGGCTTCGCTGCCCGTGATCAGCAGGCCATCGCGGGTGAGGCAATAGCGCATGGGCCGCAGCGCGTTGCGATCCAGCCCGGCCACCACCCAGCGGCCATCGGTCATCGCCAGCGCCGCCGGGCCGTCCCACGGCTCCATCAGCGAGGCGAAAAAGGCATACATGGCGCGGGTCTGGGGATCGAGCGTGTCGTCCTTCTGCCAGGCCTGCGGGATCAGCATCAGCTTGGCCGTGGGCGCATCGCGGCCCGACCGCACAAAGGCTTCGAACACCGCATCCAGCGCCGCGGTGTCTGATGCGCCGGCCGGGATCAGCGGCTTGATATCCTCGCTATGCTCCCCGAACGCCGAGGCCGCCATCTTGATCTCGTGGCTTTTCATCCAGTTGCTGTTGCCGCGGATGGTGTTGATCTCGCCATTGTGGGCCAGGGTGCGGAACGGCTGCGCCAGCCACCATTGCGGAAAGGTGTTGGTGGAATAACGCTGGTGATAGATGGCAAAGCGCGAGACAAAGCGCGCATCGTTCAGATCGGGATAGAAGACGCTGAGCGATTCGGCCAGGAACAGCCCCTTGTAGATCAGGGTGCGGCACGACAGCGAACAGAAATAGAAGCCCTGGATCTGCGCCTCGATCACCTTCTTCTCGATGCGGCGGCGGATCAGGAACAGGTCCTTTTCAAACCGTTCCTTGGCATCATCGCCTTCCGGTTTCGGCCCGGCGATCATGATCTGTTCGATTTCCGGGCGGCTCTGCATCGCCTTGTCGCCGATGCAGCTGATGTCCACCGGCACCTGCCGCCAGCCATAGACCTTGTAACCAAAGCCGATGATTTCCGATTCGACGATGGTGCGGGCCGCTTCCTGCGCGCCCAGATCGGTGCGTGGCAGAAACACCTGGCCCACCGCCAGCAGGCCGGCCACCGGCTTCTGGCCATGGCGTTCGATATGTTCGTGGAAGAAATCGATCGGGATTTCCACCAATATGCCCGCGCCATCGCCGGTCTTGCCATCGGCATCCACCGCGCCGCGGTGCCACACCGCCTTCAGCGCATCGATGGCGGCCGTCACCACCCGGCGCTGCGGCTTGCCATCGGTGGCAGCCACCAGCCCCACGCCGCAGGCATCGCCTTCCAGTTCGGGGCGATACATGCCGATTTCGGCGATGCGCTGGCGTTCGGCAGCACTGGCGGTGAAGGCGGGCAGGTTGGTCATCGGCGGGGTTCCCGTGCGGGGCTTATTTCGGGGCGGGTGGCGGCGCGCTGTTCAGCGGGGCCAGCGCGGCGCGCAGGCGCGGCGCGGCGCCCACCATGGCGGCATCGATCTTGGCGCCGATCAGGCGCGCGGTCTGCACCGCAATCTCCTGGCCCACCGCGCCCTGTTTCTGTTGCAGCTTCACGCCCAGCGGGCTGCGATAAAAGGCGATCAGGCCATTGAGTTCGGCCGCCGTATATTGCCGGGCATAGGCCTGGGCCGCGGCGGCCACCACGGCATTGAGATTCTGGTTGATCACGGCTTGCGCCACTTCGGCCTGGATCGCCCCGGCCTTTTGCAGCACCGGATCGAATTTCGCCTTGTTGGCCTGATAGGCCGGGATGAAGCCCGGCTGCTGGGCCAGCATGGAACCGATCACGTTGCCGCGCTTCATCTGGGCGATGGTGCCGGCCATCTGCCTTTGCAGCTGCGCCTTCAGCCCCAGCTGCGCCACCAGCGCGCTGGCGGCCTGCATGGTGGCGGCATCGGCCTTCACCGGCGGCGGTGCCGCCGGGCCGGCCGGCCGGGCGGGCGGCTGCGCCGCGGCCCCGCCCAGCGTGGCAACGGCGGCGATCAGGATGGTCGAAATGCTCATGCGTCAATGCTTTCCGTGCGGGGCCGGTTCAGGCCGCCACCATGGCGGCCGTGCTGGCCTTGCTGCGCAGATACTGGTGCATTTGCGCGGCCACGTCACGCCCGTCGCGCACCGCCCACACCACCAGGCTGGCACCGCGCACGATGTCGCCGGCGGCAAACACGCCGTCCAGCCCGGTCATCATCGTCTTGTGATCGATGCGCAGCGTGCCCCAGCGCGTCACCGGCAGATCGGGCGCGCCGAACAGGCCGGGCAGATCCTCGGCATCAAAGCCCAGCGCCTTGATCACCAGATCGGCGGGCAGGGTGAAGCGGCTGGCAGCATCGGGTTCGGGGTTGCGGCGGCCATCGGGGCCGGGCTGGCCCAGCCGCATCGCCTGCGCCTCCACGCCGGCTGGGGTGATCTGCGCCGGGGCAGACAGCCAGACGAATTCCACCCCCTCTTCCTCGGCATGGGCCACTTCGCGCGCCGAACCGGGCATGTTGGCGCGATCGCGGCGATACAGGCATTTCACGCTGGCCGCGCCCTGGCGGATGGCGGTGCGCACACAATCCATCGCGGTATCGCCGCCGCCGATCACCACGACATGCCGGCCCGCCGCATCATGCTGCCCGGCATCGGCCACCACATCGCCAAAGCCGGCGCGGTTGGCGGCGATCAGATAATCCAGCGCTTCCATCGTGGTGGGGCCATCGGCGCCCGGCACGTCGACCTGGCGCGCCTTGTAGACGCCGGTGGCGATCAGCACGGCATCATGGCGCGTGCGCAATTCGGCCAGGCTGGCATCGGCCCCCACGGCAAAATTCAGGTGAAACCGCACGCCGCCCTGCGCCAGCCGCTCCACCCGGCGCATCACCACCGGCTTTTCCAGCTTGAACCCGGGGATGCCATAGGTGAGCAGCCCGCCGGCGCGATCATGCCGGTCATAGACATGCACGTCATAGCCCTTCACCCGCAGCGCTTCGGCGGCCGTCAACCCGGCCGGGCCGGCGCCGATGATCGCCACCGACTGGCCGGAACGATCCGCCACCGGCACCAGCGGCTTGACCCAGCCCATTTCCCAGGCGGTATCCGTGATGAATTTTTCGACCGAACCGATGGTGACGCTGCCGAAATCCTTTTCGATGACGCAATTGCCTTCGCACAACCGGTCCTGCGGGCAGATGCGGCCACAGATTTCCGGCATGGCGTTGGTGGCGGCCGACACTTCATAGGCTTCTTCCAGCCGGCCTTCCGCTGTCAGCTTCAGCCAGTCGGGGATGTTGTTCTGCAAGGGGCAATGCACCTGGCAGAAGGGCACGCCGCACTGGCTGCACCGCCCGGCCTGCTCCTCGGCCTTGGCCAGGATATAGGGGCGGCTGATCTCCAGAAAATCTTCGGCGCGGGCCTGCGCCGCGCGCTTGTCGGGATAGGCCTGCCCCCGTTCGGTGAATTTCAGCAATTTTGTTGCGCCCATGGCGGCCGATCCTTTCGCTGCGCCCCGCGAAATCACATCCCGCCACGCTTGTCACGCGAAAAACCGCAGATAGGACAATAATGCTGTCGTATTTTTCGGAAATTCTCAGATGAAATGCCAGGCTGTCGCAAATTTCATGGCCGAATCGGCCCTATCGCAGTGCCAGCCATACCAGCGCCGCCGCGCCGGCGATGATGCGATACCAGGCAAAGGGGGCAAAGCCAAAGCGGCTGACCAGCGCGACAAAGCCCTTCACCACCACCAGCGCCACCACGAAGCTGACGGCAAAGCCCAGCCCGATCGCCCCCAGGTTGGAAGCGTCCAGGCTGTCGCGATTCTTCCACAGCATCAGCGCCGTCGCCCCCGAAATGGTGGGCACCGCCAGGAAAAAGCTGAATTCCGCCGCGGTCTTGCGATCCACACCCAGCATCAGCGCGGCCATGATGGTGGCGCCCGAACGCGACACGCCGGGGATCATCGCCAGGCACTGGCCCAGCCCGATCTTCACCGATTGGCCGGTGGACAGCGCCTCCACCCCCGACACATGGCTTGCGCCCATGCGCCGTTCGATCCACAGGATGGCAAGGCCGCCCAGGATCAGCGAGACGGCCACAGTGATGGGGCTTTCCAGCAGCGCTTCGACCGCCTTGATGAACAGCACGCCCATCACGGCCGCCGGCGCAAACCCCAGCGCGACATTGCGCACAAAGGCCAGCGCCCCGGCATCGCGGCGCAGCAGCCCCTGCGCCACGCCAACGAATCGGCCCCAATAGGCCACCAGCACCGCCAGGATCGCGCCCGACTGGATGGCGATGTCGAACGTCGCGCCGGCTTCCCCGGAAAAGCCCAGCAGCTCCCCGGCCAGGATCAGATGGCCCGTGGAGGAGACGGGGAGATATTCCGTCAGCCCCTCGACAATGCCGAGCAGGATGATGGTGAGCGTATCGGGCTGGTTCACGCCGACGCCTTCGCAAAGCGGCCGCCACGGCGGAAGCGTTCCAGCATCGCCGGCACAAAGGCACCCAGCGGGGTGGGCGTGACGCCCAGATCGGCCAGGCCCTTGGCGCCAGGGGCGACGACGTTGCCCTGCTTCAGCATGGCGAGCTGATCGCTGTTCATCGGCATGAAGGGCAGCACATCGCCCATTTTCGCCAGCAGCCCCGACGTGAAGTCGGACAGCGGCACCACCGGCCGTTCCAGCCCGGTGAGATCGGAAATCATCTGCAGGATGGCGGTGAAGCTGAGCACATCGGGCCCGCCCAGTTCAAACGTCTGGCCGCGCGCATCGGCGCTGTTCAGGGCGGCCACCACCGCATCGGCGACATCGCGCACATAGACCGGCTGGAACAGGCTGCTGCCCGAAATCGCCGGCAGGAAGGGCGCGATGCGCGCCATCCCGGCAAAGCGGTTGAAGAACTGGTCTTCCGGGCCGGCGACCAGGCTGGGGCGCAGGATGGTGGCGCCCGGAAACGCGGCGAGCACCGCCTGTTCGCCCGCGCCCTTGCTGCGGGCATAGGCGATGCGGCTGCCGGCATCGGCACCAATGGCCGACATCTGCACAAAAGCGTGCGCCCCGGCGGCGGCCGCCGCACGCGCGGCGCGGCCGGCCCCTTGGGCCTGCAACGCATCAAAGCGCTGGCTGCCCGATTCGGCCAATATGCCGACCAGATTCACGCCAGCAGCCGCCCCGGCAAAGGCCGCCGCCATATCGGCATCGCTGGTGATGGTGCCGGAAACCACCTGGATCTGGCCCAGATCGCCCAGTGGCTTCAGGAACAGCGCGCTATCGGCATGGCGCGAGACGGCGCGCACCCGGCACCCGGCGCGGGCCAGCGCCTGCACGACATAGCGGCCGATGAAACCGGCCCCGCCAATCACGGTGACAAGTGCGCCCTGGGGCAGGGGGGCGGCCATGGAAATGCTGTCGTCGATCATGGCGGCAGCGTTTAGCGGCAGTTGCCCGCCCTGTCTTGGGCCATCTTGCCCCGGCGGCAACGCGGCCGGAAAATCTTGGCTAAAAAGCCGATCCGGCGGTTGACAAGCCCGGGCCAAGCCCATAACAGCCGCCACCTACCTCGCTGCGCAGGCAGCGACGTGCCCAGATGGCGGAATTGGTAGACGCACCAGCTTCAGGTGCTGGCGCTCGCAAGGGCGTGGAGGTTCGAGTCCTCTTCTGGGCACCAGTTTCAAGGAAGGCCGCTCCCACCGGGGCGGCCTTTTTCTGTCAGGCGAGCGGGCGCACAGGCTGGCGGCGCACGATCCACAGCAGCAGCAGCGCCATGGCCTGCAATGCCGGGCCGCCCAGCGACGGCATCTGCGCCAGCCGGGCATGGATATCGGCGGCATCGGCATAGGCATCGGTCATCGCCACGCCCGACAGGCCGGCCACCCACAGCAGCAGGCACAGCAGCACCAGTTGATTGGCGCTGCCGTGCGCCCGCGCCTGTGTGGCCAGCAGCGCCAGCGCCACGCCGGCCAGGCCGGCATCATAATCATAGCCATAGGGCGTGAGGAACAGGGTGAAGAACAGTGCCACCGCCAGTTGTTGTGCCGCCGGCCAGCGCGCGGCTGCGCTCCACAGCAGCAGGCCCAGCCAGCCGGCCGCCACTGCGCCGTGCAGGGCCAGCGCCAGACCAGGCGCCACCCCGGCGCGGAACAGCGTGGCATAGATGGTCGTCATGCGGTGCAGCGGATAGCGCCCGTCGCGCAGATAGGCCGATGCCTCGCCCACGCCGCCCAGAAACGCCGTCCACGCCGCCGGCGTGAACAGCCAGCTGGCCGCCGCGACCAGCGCCAGCGCGCCCAGGCCACCCACCAGGATGATCGCAAAGGCGCGCCGGCCCAGCAGCCACAGGCCCACGCCGGGCAGAAAATGCGGCTTCATCGTCAACAGCGCCAGCGGCACGCCGGCCTGCCAGCGCCCGGCCAGCGCCCCGTGCGCCAGCAAGGCCATCAGGCCGGCCATCGCCACGCCGTTCTGGCCGCTGCGCAGGCAGGTCATCAGCGCCGGCAGCACCGCCACCAGCACCAGCGGCAGGTTCGGCCCGGCCAGCCGCGCCATGCCGGCCATGAACAGCGCGATGCTGGCCAGCCCTAGCACCAGATTGCCCAGCCAGATCGGCATGGTTGCCAGCACCGCCGTGACCAGATTGGCGTGCAGCGGATAGGTCCAGGGCAGGAATTCGGCACTGCCGATCAGCCGCTGCTGGGCGGCCAGAAACAGATCCAGATCATAGGCCTGGGCAATCCGGCCTTCCAGCGCCAGCCGGCCCGCCACGAAGAAGGCATGGAAATCGGTGGGGTTGATGCGGCCGCCATCCTTGCCGGGCAGGGTGAATAGCCAGGATGTAAACGCCACGCGCGCGACCAGCAGCGCCACCACCACGGGCACCAGCCGCCGTGCGCGCAGCAGGCGTTCAAGCAGGGGAGCAATCATGCCGCCACAGTGGAAACAAGTGGCGGCACCGGTCAAGCGCGGTGTTTGGCTTGTCGGCCCGGTGCGCGCTGTGCTTGGATGTGGCAGCACCATGGGGAGACGACAGATGCAGCGCATGATGATGCTGGCCGTGGCGGCCGTGCTGGCATGGCCGGCCGCGGCCCAGCCGGCCGTCGCAGAAGCCGATTTCATCGTGCGCGATTTCGGCTTTGGCGATGGCAGGCGCCTGCCCGAACTGAAACAGCATTATCGCACGCTGGGCACCCCGCAGCGCGATGCGCAGGGCAACATCACCAACGCGGTGATGATCGGCCATGGCACCGGCGGCACCGGTGCCCAGTTTCTGGTGCCGCAGTTCACCCGGCTGTTCGCTCCGGGCGCGCCGCTGGATCTGGCGACGCATTTCATCATCCTGCCCGATGCCATCGGCCATGGCGGATCATCAAAGCCCAGCGACGGGCTGCGCATGGCCTTCCCAGCCTATGATTATGCCGACATGGTGCGGGCGCAGGGCCTGCTGCTCGATCATCTCAAGGTGAAGCGGCTGCGGCTGTTGATGGGCACATCGATGGGCTGCATGATGGGCTTCCAGTTCGGCACCGATCTGCCCGGCCGCGCCGCGGCGATCATGCCGCTGGCCTGCAACGTGATCCCGCTGGCCGGGCGCAACCGGCTGTGGCGGGCGATGGCGATCAACGCGATCAAGGCCGATCCCGACTGGAACGGCGGCAATTACACGACACCACCGCTCAACGGCCTGCGCGTCGGCGTGGCGTTGCAGGTGATGGCCAGTTCCGCCCCGGTGCGGATGCAGGCCGATTGGCCCACGCGCGACGCCGCCGATGCTGCCGCGCAACGGGCGATGGCGCAGGGCCTGGCCGGCAGCGCCGACGCCAACGACCGCATCTATCAACTGGAGGCCAGCCGCAATTACCATCCGGCCCCGCATCTGGCCCGCATCACCGTGCCGGTCACCTGGGTGAACAGCGCCGATGACGTGATCAACCCGCCCGGCGTGGGGGATGCCGCCCTTCAGGTGAAGGCCATGCCCCAGGGCCGCTTTGTCCTGATTCCCGAATCGGCCGAAACGCGCGGCCACAGCACCCACACGTGGAGCCAGTTCTGGGAAGGCGAGCTGAAGGCCCTGCTGGCGCGCAGCAATTGATTGATGCTTGAAGATCAATTCATCGCAAGAAACGCCCGGCGGCCGGATCAGGCGCGCTCCAGCGGCTGGGTCAGGCAGTGCGGGCCGCCGTGCCAGGCCCAGAGTTCACGGGCCGGGAAGGTGTCGACCGCGATGCCGTCGGCTTCCAGCGCTGCCTTCGTGGCGGGGTTGCCGGCATAGGCGATCACCCGGCCGGGCGTGGCCTGCACGATGTTGGATGCCTGGCGGCGCAGTTCGGGATAGGCCCGTTCCATGAACGCCTGATAGGCGGCCTGGTCGCCGGTCGGCCGCGCGCCGCCCACCCAGGTGAAGCGATAGCCCTGGGCTTTCAGATGATCGACCAGCTTGGCATCGCCCAGATCCTCCCGTTTGCCGGTGCCGGCGCGATACAGCGTCACCTTGCCGAACTCCTTGAGCATGGTCAGGCCCTTTTCGGCCTCGTCTTCCTCCAGCAGATTTTGCGCCCGCGCGCCGCGGATATAGCGGGCCAGCGGATTGGTTTCGGCAAATTCCTTTTCCAGCAGATAGGGCACGGTGAGCGCGTGTCTGGGCGCCACCAGCGTAAAATAAGTATCAAAATGGAGCAGCAGCAGTTGCAGTTCCAGCATCGGGGCGGCGCTGCCCATGCGGGCCGGGCGGATGAAATCGCGCTTCACCGTCTGCACCGCCAGCACATCCATGTTCAGCCGCTGCGCCAGCAACGGCGATATGCGCGGATCGGTGCGGTTGCCATTGCCCAGGAAGATGGTGTTGCGATCAACCACGGTGAAATCGCCGCCTTCCAGGCCAATGCCTTCCTCCATGGCGTCAAAGATCACCGGATAGCGGGCCAGCAGCGGCGAATGGGCATAGCAGAAGCGCAGCAGATGATTTTCGCGGCGGCGGCGCAACGAGACGGAGCGGCCCATCACCAGGCCGGCCGGGGTCATGATCGCGCTGTCGCGCGTCCACATCATGCTGCCATTGTTGTCGTCGGCAAAATGCCGCCAGTTGCCATCGCTGCCGATGCGGTGCTGAAAGCGCGGGTCGCGGCCCAGGATGGTGTCGGCGGTGACGCTGTCGGGATCGGCAGCGATCAGCGGGAAGCTGGCTTCCAGCCAGGCGGCAAAGATGCCGGATTTGCGGGTGGCGGCAATCGCGGTGGCCAGCGCGTCCTTCACCTCCACCACCTCGGCCCCGCTGGCGCGGATCAGCTTCACCAGCCCGGCCTGCTGTTCCACCATCACCGCCATGTCGGCTTCGGCAAAGGGCAGCAGATTGCCATCCAGCCGATCGCCGCCGCGATCGCTGGCGGCAATGCTGTGCATCAGCACCCGCTTCAGCCGGCCGATGTCGCTGGGCAGAAAGGGCGCAGGGGCCGCTTGCGCCAGACCGGGCGCAGCGGCCAGCGCCGGCGTGGCGGCCAGCCCGGCCAACAGGGTGCGGCGGTCGATCTTCATGGTGGTTCCCCCGATAGGTCGGGGGATGCTGGCCGGATTGGCCGCCAAGGGCAAGAGGCGCGATTCAGCCGGCGGCGCCGGCAATCCACGGCCGCTCGGCCGCCAGCCGGGTTTCGTGGGCGGCAATGGCATCGCCCAGCCCCAGCGTCAGCCCGATTTCATCCAGCCCGTTCACCAGGCAATGCTTGCGGAACGGATCCATGGCGAATTCGAACCGATCCTGGAACGGGGTGGTAACCACCTGATTTTCCAGATCGACCGTGATCGCCTGGCCGTCGCGCGCCACCGCCAGCAGCCGGTCCACCGCGTCCTGCGGCAGCGTCACCAGCAGCAGGCCGTTCTTGAAGGCATTGCCGGCAAAGATATCGGCAAAGCCGGGTGAGATCACCACGCGGATGCCCAGATCGGCCAGCGCCCAGGGCGCATGTTCACGGCTGGAACCGCAGCCGAAATTGGCCCCGGCGATCAGGATCGGCGCACCGGCGTGATTGTCGAACACATTGTCCGGCGTCTCGCGCAGCACCGAAAAGGCGCCCTGGCCCAGCCCGGCGCGGGTGACGGTTTTCAAAAAGCGCGCCGGGATGATCACATCGGTATCGATGTTGGCGGCGCCAAACGGGATGGCCGGGCCGGAAAGGGTGGTGAACGCCTGCATGGTGGCGGCGATGCCACAGCGCAGCGCGGCCCGCAACTTTGGTTTTGCCGATGCTCAAGTTCATCGGCAATCATGCTTTCGCCCGCGCGGCTGCGGGCCTAAAAGGGCCCATGGCCCAGCATCTCTACCTTGTCGACGGCAGCAGCTTCATCTTTCGCGCCTATCACCGGCTGCCGCCCTTGACCGATCCGCAAGGCACGCCGGTGGGCGCGGTCTATGGCTTCACCGCCATGTTGTGGAAGCTGATTGCCGAACTGAACAAGGCCGAGGCGCCGACCCATCTGGCCGTGGTGCTGGACGCCGGCAGCCACACCTTCCGCAACGACATGTATGATGGGTACAAGGCCAACCGCCCGCCGGCGCCCGAAGATCTGATCCCGCAATTTCCGCTGATCCGCGATGCGGTGCGCGCCTTTTCCGTGCCCTGTTTCGAACAGGCCGGCGTGGAGGCGGACGACATCATCGCCAGTTACGCGCTGGCCGCCCAGGCCGCGGGCATGAGCGTGACCATCGTTTCGTCGGACAAGGATCTGATGCAGCTGGTCAGCCCCGGCATCACCCTGCTCGACACGATGAAGAACCAGCTGATCGACCGGGCAGAGGTGATCGAGAAGTTCGGCGTGCCGCCCGAACAGGTGGGCGAGGTGCTGGCGCTGATGGGCGACACCGCCGACAATATCCCCGGTGTGAAGGGTGTGGGGCCCAAGACGGCGGCCGAACTGATCGTTGCCTATGGCAGCGTTGAAGGCGTGATCGCCAACATCGATGCGATCAAAAAGCCCAAACTGAAGGAGACGCTGGCCGCTTCGGTGGACATGGCGCGCCTGTCGCGCGAACTGGTGCGGTTGAAGGATGATCTGCCACTGCCGGCCCCGCTCGACGAACTCACCCTGAAAGAGCCGCCATCGGAACCGCTGGCGGCCTTCCTGAAGAAGCATGGCTTTCGCGCCATGCTGGCCAAGCTGGGCAGCAGCGGTTCAGCCGGGCCGGCGCCCGACACGCACAGGCCCTCGACCGCCGCCGTGCCCGATGATGATGCACCCTTCACCCACGCCGATTATGAATGCGTGACCACGCCTGATCGGCTGGACTGGTGGCTGGCCCAGTGCGCGGCCGCCGGGGCCTTTGCCATCGATACCGAAACCACCGGCACCGATCAGATGCGCTGTGATCTGGTCGGCATTTCCCTGGCCTTTGCGCCCGGCAAGGCCTGTTACGTGCCCATCGCCCACGGCACCGGCGAGGGGATGTTTGCGCAAGCGCCGCCGCAACTGGCCATGGCCGACGTGATCGCCCGGCTCAATCCGCTGCTGGCCGATCCGTCGCTGCTGAAGATCGGGCAGAATCTGAAATATGATCTGATCGTGCTGGCCCGCCACGGCGTGCCGGTGATCGCGCCATATGATGACACGATGCTGCTCAGCTATGCGCTTGATGCCGGGCGCTGGAACCATGGCATGGATGATCTGTCGGCCCGCCACCTGGGCCACACGCCGATTGCCTACAAGGATGTCGCCAAGGGGCTGAAAAGCTTTGCCGAAGTCGATCTCAGGAAGGCGACCGACTATGCTGCCGAAGATGCCGATATCACCTTCCGGTTGTGGCAGGGCTTCCGCCGCCGGCTGTGGAAGGAACAGGTGACGGCGATCCACGAACAGGTGGACCGGCCCCTGCTGCCGGTGATCGCGCAGATGGAAATGGCCGGCATCAAGGTGGACCGTGCCGAACTGGCGCGACTTTCGGCCCTGTATGAAGCCGAAATCAACCGGCTGGAGGGTGAGATTCACGCACTGGCAGGCGGCCCCTTCACCATCGGCAGCCCCAAGCAACTGGGCGAAATATTGTTCGACAGGCTGGGATACAAGGGCGGCAAGAAGGGCAAGACCGGGGCCTGGACAACCGACGCCAGCGAGCTGGACCGGCTGGCCGAAGAGGGCGCACCAATTGCGCAGAAGGTGCTGGACTGGCGGCAGCACAGCAAGCTGAAATCCACCTACACCGATGCGCTGCAGGCCCAGATCAACCCGGCGACCGACCGGGTGCACACCAATTTCCACCTCGCCGCCACCTCCACCGGGCGGCTTTCGTCGAACGATCCCAATCTGCAGAACATCCCGATCCGCACCGAACTGGGCCGGCGCATCCGCCATGCCTTTGTGGCAGCCCCCGGCCATGTCATCATGGCCGCCGATTACAACCAGATCGAACTGCGGCTGGTTGCCCATATCGCCGATGTGCCGGAATTGAAGGCTGTCTATGCGGCGGGTGAGGATGTGCACGCGCTCACCGCCCGCGAGGTGTTCGGGCATGTGGACCGCGACACGCGGGCGCGGGCCAAGACGATCAATTTCTCGATCATCTATGGCATTTCCGCCTTTGGTCTGGCCGCCCGGCTGGGCATCGATCGGGCCGAGGCGGCGCGCTATATCGATCTCTATTTCAGCCGCTTCCCCGGCATCCGCAACTATATGGCCGAGACGATTGCCTTCGCGAAGGAGGCCGGCTTTGTCACCACCCTGTTTGGCCGCAAGTGCCACGCGCCCTTGATCCTGTCGAAGAACCAGGGCGAGCGCCAGTTCGCCGAACGCGCCGTGGTGAACGCCCGCGTGCAGGGCACCGCGGCCGACATCATCAAGCGCGCCATGGTGCAGATGCCGGCCGCGCTGGCGGCGGCGGGGCTGACGGGCACGAAGATGTTGCTGCAGGTGCACGACGAACTGGTGTTCGAAGTGCCGGAAGCCGAGGTGGCGGCCGCCGCGCCGGTGATCCGTGCCGTGATGGCGAACGCGCACCGGCCGCTGGTGGATTTGACCGTGCCGCTGGGGGTGGAGATCGGCCATGGCGCGTCGTGGGGGGATGCGCACTGAGCGCAGCGCCGATCACTTTGCGGCGGCAACGATCAACCCGGTGGCGGGCAGGGCGGCGCGGATGTCGGGGGCGTACATGGCCTCGGCCCGGGCCGGCGGCAGGGTGAAGCGGCCCTCGCTGCCCAGGCGCAGGCGATATTCGATGGCGGCGGTGCCCGACAGTTCGCGCCAATAGGCCTGCACCGCGCCGGTGCGGCGGTCGATCCAGTCGGGCGGCAGGCCGCTGCCGCTGCGGCCCGCATCCAGAAGTTCGGATCGGCCGGCCAGGCCGGTGCCCAGGATGGTCGCCCCCGGTGGCAGCGGATCGATCAGCGCCACCCACGGCGTGGGCGCTGCGGCCTGCACGGTCAGCCGCACCGCGATCACGTCGCCCCGGCTCCAGCGGCCGGGCACCGCCTGCGCCACCGGCCGGATCGTGCGCACCAGGCGCAGGCCGGCGCTGAGCGCGCGGCTCTGCGGGATGGCGGCCGCAAGTGTCACCTGCGCCCAGGGTGTCCCGGTGCCGGCATGGGCGATGGCCAGCGTGCCGGCGCGCAGCGGCAGGCGGGCGGGCGCAGGGTCGCCGCTGGCCGGCCAGGTGATGCTGGCCGATGAATCGCCCAGGGTGACACGGCTGCGGCCGGAAACCGGGCCGGCTTCGAACCGCCGGGCAAAGCCCTGCAGGGCCAGGCTGCCCAGCGCGTTGGCCGGCGTGGTGCGCCAATGGCCGCGCTGCTGGGCCTGGGCCAGGGCGCGGGCCAGGCGCGGGGCGTCGCCGGCCCAATTGGCATCGGCGCTGGCGATCAGCAGCAACCGGGCCAGCGCCGCATCGGGATCGGCCATCAGCGCCCAATCATCCGCCACGCCTGCCAGCCGCAACACGGTGCCGCGATCATCCAGCCGGGCGCGCAGGCGGGAAAGGGTTGCGATCACCTCGCCGCGATTGCCGCTGGCCTGGGCAATCGCCAGCCAGTCCATCAACGCGGCCGGCCCCCAGCGATCGGGCACGATGTCGAGGCCGGCCAGCAGGCGGGCCACCGGCACGCCTTCGCCGGCCAGCGCGGCCAGCGCGGCCAGCCGTGTGGCATCGGCAGCGGCGGTGCGGCCATCGGCGATGGGGGTGAGGCCGGCGATCAGCCGGGCGCGGGCGATATCGGGCAGCGGCCAGCCCGACAGCCGCGACAGCCGCAGCACATAGGCGGTCAGATCGGCATCGCCGGGCAGGCTGGTGGTGGGGAAAAAGCGCAGCAGGCCCGTGGTGTCGGCATGGGCAAGGATGCCGGCGGCTTCGCTGTCCCACCCGGCGCGGTTGCCGGTGGCGACAGCGCGCGACAGCCGCTGTTCGATGCAGTCATGCGGATAGGCGGCCATGTGGGCGGCAACGCCGGGCAGGCTGGCCAGGCTGCGCAGCATGGCAATGCTGATCTGGCCGGATTGCGCCCCCGGCGGCGGCTGCAATGCCAGCATCTGGCCGGGGCGGATCAGGCTGGCGGCGATCACCTGTTCGGGCACGGCGGGTTCCACCGTCTGGCTGATGGCCACGCTGTCGCGGGCGGTGCCGGCGCTGGCGCTGATGGCGATGCGGCGGGTGCCGGGCGCGCCGGCCACCAGCGGCCAGCGCAGGCTGGCGGCGCCGCCAGCCGGCAGCCGCACGCGCCGGGCCGGCAGGCTGGTGCTGCCATGGGTCAGGCCAACGCTGGCCAGCATCGCCGCCGCGCTGGTATTGCGCAGCGTGGCGGTGGCAACAAAGCCATCGCCGCTGCGCACCAGCGGCGGGATGCCGGGCAGGATCTGCAGATCCTGGGTGGTGCGCATGGCCGCGCTGCCGGTGCCGAACAGGCCGGCTCCGGCGCTGGCGATGGCCACCAGGCGAAAGCCGGACAGGCTGTCGTTCAGCCGGAACGGCACCTGCGCGTTCCCGCGCGCATCCAGCCGCACCCGGCCGGCCCAGGCGATGACAGGGGTGAAATCGCGCCGCGCCATGCCGGCGGCCTGGCCGCCACCACCGCCGGCGGCCACCGCCTTGGCGCCATAATGGCGCTTGCCCACCACCTGGCCTTGCGCGCTGGCCATCACCACGCCCAGCGGCCGCGGCGCCATCATGGCATCCAGCAGGGCCCAGCTGTCGTTGGCCTTCAGCGCCAGCAAGGCTTCATCCACCACGGCAAAGGCGATTTCGGCGTCGCGGGGCAGGGCGGTGCCGCTGGGCGGGGTGACATGGATGCGGGCGCTGGCGGCTTCACGCACCCCATGGGTGGGCCGGTCGGGCGTCACCGTCACGCCAAGCCGGTGGGCATCATGGCCCACCTTCAGCTGCGCGATGCCGATGCGCCAGGCCGGGCGGGCGAGATCGACGAGCGCGGTGGGCGCGGCACCATCGCGGCTGAGCCAGGGCAGATTCCAGCGCCGCGCCAGTTCGGCCAGCCACAGCCGCCAGCCCGCCACGCGCCCGCGCACCGCCAGCACCGAAACATAGACATTGGGGGCATGGCGGCCCTTGATCTTCAGTTCCACCACCGGCTCCCGGCCCGACAGGGTGGTGACGAAACTGTCGATCACGCCGCCGCGCATCACCGAGACCAGCGCGGTCGCCTCGCGGAACGGCATGCGCACCGCCAGCCGGGCGGTGCCGCCCACCGCCACCTCCGGCGCTTCGGGCACCAGGTCCATGCGGTCGCCATTGTCGCCGCCAAACCACCAGTCGTCTTCGCCGGCCAGCCACAGGCTCTGGCTGGCGCGGGCGGTGCGGCCGGCATCGTCCTGCACTTGGGCGAGCGCGATGACTTCGCCCGAAACGCCGGCCGCCAGCACGCACTGCGCCCGGCCGCGGGCATCGCTGCGCGCGGTGCAACCGGATTTGAGTTCGCGGGTTTCCACCATGTTGTCATAGGCATAAAAGCCGCCAACCAGCCGCTTGCGGGTGGAGATGATGTCGCGGGCGAACAGGCGCACCCGGATGCTGCGCCCGGCCAGCGGCCGGTTGTCGAGGCCCAGCACCACCAGCTTCAACCGGGCATCATTGGCCTTCATCAGCCAGCCATCACGGGCGATGCCGATGCGCACCGCCGCCGGTTCCAGCGGCAGCCGGGCAATGCGGGTGGCGATCTCGCCACTGGCGTCGGGATAATCCAGCTCGGCCACCAGCATGGCCGGCCGGGTGATGGGCGCCCAGCCGCTGGCCACCACGCGCGCCGTGCCGTTGCGATCAAGCTTGAGCGGCAGTTCGCGGGCGCGGATCGGCGCTGTGGCGGCTTCACCGTCCTCCAGCCGTGCAAGGCCGGGCGTGATCGCCTCTGCATCGAAGGTGAAGCCTTCAAGCCCGGCCACGTCCACGCGGCGCGGCACCACGCGGGTGCGCAGGGCCACCGCTGCCCCGGCCGCCGAACCGCCGGAAAAATAGGAGAGCGCCAGATCGAGCGGCAGGCTGGCCGGGGCCACCGGCATGGATTTCGGCCCCGACACGGCGGCGCGCAGCGTGGGCAGGCGGAACGCCTCCACCTGGAAGCCGCCAACGCTGCCGCCTTCACCATCGCCGCTGGCCAGTTGCAGATCCCATTCGCCGCTGGGTGTGCTGGCCGGCAGGCTGATCTGGCCCACCGGATCGGGGCCGGCCGACAACGTGACCGGCAGCTGCGTGTCGCTTTGCCAGTGGCGGGCGACCAGCCGGATCGCTTCGGCCTTTGGGCGGGTGAAGCCGGTATCGCCGGCCAGGCGGCGGAACAGCTTGAAGTTGATGCGATCACCCGGCCGCGCCAGCGTGGCATCGAACACGGCATGCGCCAGCGGCCCGCTGCCCTGCGCGCCAAAGGGCAGATCGAAATCATGCGCCTGGATGCCTTCGCCCCAGCTGGACAGCGCAAAGCTGTAATCATCGCCGGTGCGCGCGCTCACCATCAGGGGTGGCGTTTCGCTCTGGCAGCTGGTCCAGCTTGCCGGCCGCGGCAGCAGCCCGGCCGGCACCGGCGCGCGGCCGCTGGCATCGCTGCGCCCCTGCCACAGCAACTGGCCGGTGCAGCTGTTGCTGATGGCGATGCGGGCGCCGGCCACCGGGGCGGCATCGGCCAGCCGCGTCACCCACACCAGCGAGGCGCCATCGCCCCACTGGAAATGCACCGCCATGTTGGTGACCAGCGCGGCGGTGCTGACATGATAGGCCTGGGCCCGCCCGCCCAGCGCCTGGCCCAGCGCCGGGGAGGCGATTTCGACAATGTGCAGCCCGCGCGTTTGCAGCGGGATGCCCACCACCTGCATCGCGCCATCGCGGGGTCGGCTGATGGCCAGCCGGCGCACGCCCGCCGCATCGGCCAGCACGGCCTGGCTGCCGGTGGTTTCCACACTGTTGACGCCGCCGCCGGCCAGCGGTTCGTCGCGGAATGTGCGTTTGCCCGCCTGTTCGACGCGGCGCAGCCAGCGCGCCACCTGGGCATCGTCATCCAGCCTGATCGTGCGCACCGGCAGATTGATCGTGCCGGCCGGCAGCGGATTTTCCACCCCGCGCAGGGTGACGGGCAGGATGCCGCCCTCCGCCGCCTCCAAAATGCCAAAGCGGCCGGCGAACCTGGCCAGCGGCGGGAAATCGCCGGTGGCGATCGCCAGCGGAAAGCGGGGCGCATTGGCCAGCGCCCGGCCGGCATCATCCTTCAACCCGGCCGGCAGGCTGAGCACCAGGCGCGCGCGCGCCGGCCATGGACCGCGGAACCGCAGATCGGCCAGCATGTTGTCGCGTCCGGCTGGCGCCACCGGTGCCAGGCTGCGGCCATCGGGCAGGCGCAGCCGGGCGGCCAGTGCGGCCGTGCGCGGCACCGGCGCGCTGAACTCAACCCGGATCGCATCCAGCGGCGAACAGGCGGCCCCGGCATTGCTGCGGGTGCAGGCAAGGCTGGCCGTGAACGGCTGGCGCACGCGGAACCGCTGCTGCCAGTCAGGGCCGGCCTTCAGGCCGTTGGGCGCGGCGATGCTGCCGCGCCAGCCCAACGTCAGCTGCCCGCCCGGCGGCAGCGGCCGGCGGCAGCGCGCCGCCATCAGATGGGCTGGGGCGGCGCGGTTGCCATCGGCATCGGCCCGCCAGCCGGCGCGTTCCAGAAACCAGTCCAGGCTCCAGTTGCCGCGGCTGGCCGTGATGATCGCATCGCGGGTGGCATTGGGCAGCAGATCAAGCGGCACGCGTTCGCCCACGCCATCGATCAGGCAGGCCGCGCCGCCGGCAAGGCTGGCGGCGGTGGGCTGGGCTTCGGCGGCGATCAGGAAAATCTGGTCTTCGGCCACATCGCCGCCATCGGGCAGCACGGCGCGGATGGCCGGGCCGGGCGTGGCAAAGCGGAACGGCCCGGCGGCCGGCAGTGGTCGCCCGGCCAGATCGGCAAGGCCGGGGGCCAGCGCGAACTGGCAGCGGCGCCCGCCGGGCACGGGCGTGGGCAGATCGATGGCAAAGCGCTGCGGATCAAGCCAGCGACCGCCGGCAAGGCGCGGCCCGCCCGGCGTGCAACCCCCGGCGATCGGGGCCGGCCCGGCGGCGCCCATCGCCACCATCGGCGTGGCAAAGCGCACCACGATCTGCGCGGGAGCGGCCACCGTGCCACCGGGCGACACGCCGGCCACACCGGGCCGCGCCTGCCCGATCAGCGGCGCGGTCGCCAGCAACAGCCCGAAGGCCGCCAGCACCGGCAGACGAGGCAAAAGCAGGGGCATCGGGCCAAGAGTGCCGCGAAGGCCCCCGCGCAACAAGCGGTTGCCGGCAATTAATCCGCACTGTATTGCAATGACAATACGGAGACTGTTCGATGCGCCTGCCGCTGTTGCCTGCCGCCCTGTTGCTGATTGCCGCGGCCCCGCCGCCGATGGCCATCACCCTGCCGGCCGATGCCCCGATTGCCGCCAGCATCAATGGCCAGCCAGTCAGCCTGTCGCTGGCCACGGGCGCGGTGGATCGCATCACGCTGAACCTTGATACGGTGGCGCGGCTGGGGCTGAAACCGGCGTCGTTCAAGGGCAAGGCCAATGTGCGGGTGGGTCGCACCAGGGTGCTGCCGGGCCGCACCACGCCGGGCAAGGTGGCGCTGGCCGGCCAGGCGTTCAACCAGCGGATCTTCTGGTTCGAAGGGGCGGGGCCGATTCCGGAACAGGGCAGCATCGGGCCGATGGCGCTGCCGCAGGCGCAGGTGACGGTGGTGCTGAACCCCGCTGGCGGCGGCACCGATTGGGCCCTGCCGCTGGTGGGGGGCATCAATTCCGGCAGCTATGGCGGCGTCAAGGGCGGCGGCGTGCCGTTCGCGCTGTCGGCCGATGTGCGCGGCCGGCAACGGCTGCCGCTGGCCACCGCCGCACTGGGCGCGGATATCGCCGCCGGGCTGGGCGGCCGGCTGGTGGGCGAGGCGTGGGAGGAGGAGATTTTCCTGGGCGTGCGCCGGCCGGTGCGGCGGCTGGTGCTGGACAAGCCGCTGGAACTGGGGCCGTTCCGGTTCAGCGAAATCGCCGTCCGGGTGAATGATCGGCGCGATGGCATGGCGCAGCTGGCCCCCGGCCAGACCGCGCCGCCCGATGCCGAAGACGATCCGGCCGAACTGCTGGTGAGCGCCGATACCGGCAAGAAACGGCGGGTGGTGCGGGTGTTCACCCTGTCGCGCACCCAGCTGGAGGCGGCCCGGTGCAGCGCGCTGGTGGTGGACAAGGCCGCCCGCCGCTTCGTGCTGCGCTGCTGACTTTTTTCTGTCATCGCGCCGGGTTAGGCGGATAGGATGATCCAACTGGCTGTTCTTCCCCTGATGGTGCTGCTGATGGCTGCTGCCCCCCCACCCGCGCCGCCGCCGGCGCCGCCGATCATCATCGCCCATCGCGGCGCCAGCGCCGAACGGCCGGAACACACGCTGGCCGCCTATGAACGCGCCATCGAACAGGGCGCGGATTATATCGAGCCCGATCTGGTGCCGACAAAGGATCACCAGCTGGTGGCCCGCCACGAGAACGAGATCGGCAGCACCACCGATGTGGCCGCCCACCCGGAATTTGCCGGCCGCAAGGCCACAAAGACCATCGATGGCGAAACCATCACCGGCTGGTTCACCGAGGATTTCACCCTGGCCGAGCTGAAGACGCTGCGCGCCCGCGAACGGCTGGGGCAGTTGCGGCCCGGCAACACCGCCTATGATGGCCAGTTCGCCATCCCCACCCTGGCCGAAGTGATCGCCCTGGCCAAGGCGGCTTCGGCCCGCACCGGCCGGGTGATCGGCATCTATCCCGAAACCAAGCATCCCAGCTATTTCAAGGCGCTGGGGCTGCCAATCGAACCGGTGCTGCTGGCCGAACTGGCCCGCGCCGGCTGGACGACGGCCGCGGCCCCGGTGTTCATCCAGAGTTTCGAGGTGGACAATCTGAAGGCGTTGAAGGGCCAGACCGGCGTGCGGCTGATCCAGTTGCTGGCGCCATCGGGCAAGACCGGCGACGGGCTTGATTTTGCCGCGCTGGCCACCGCTGGCGGGCTGAAGGCGATTGCGGCCTATGCCTTTGGTGTGGGCCCGGAAAAATCGCTGGTCATCCCGCGCGGGCCCGATGGCCGGCTGGCCGCGCCAACGCGCTTTGTCGCCGATGCCCATGCCGCCGGGCTGGAGGTGCACCCGTGGACGTTCCGGCCCGAGAATGTCTTCCTGCCCGAAGGCTTCAAGGCCGGCACCGACCCCAGGGCGATCGGCGATGGCGTGGCCGAGATCAGGGCGTTTCTGGCCACCGGGATCGACGGGATCTTCAGCGATTCCACCGCAACGGCGGTGCAGGCGGTGGCCGCGCCCGTGCGATAGGGCTGCGCCGGGCGCGCGCCCTATTTTTCCGGCCAGTCCAGCACGAAATTGATGTGCGCCGCCGTGATCGGCCGGGCGCGATCCGCCTGCCAGGCCTGGGCGTGGACATTGACGACACGGCGGCCCAATTTGGTGATGCTGGCGGCCGCGCGCGTTTCCTGCGGCGCGCCTTCGCGCATGAAATCCACCGTGACGGTAACGGGGCGCACGCGCGGCAGCGCCTCGCCGTCGGGCTGGGCGGCGATCACGGTGAGCAGCCCGGCCAGTTCCAGCAGGCCGGAAATCGCCCCGCCGTGCAGCCGGCCGGGCGAGCCGATCAGCGTGTCGGCAAAGGGCATCACCAGCTGCAATTCGCCATCCACCCGCTCGAACGCCAGATCGAGCAGGGCAGCATAGGGCAGCAGATCAAGCCGGCCGGCCGGCCCGCGCAGCAGGGTGGCAAGCGCAGGGTTGGTCATTGCCAGCCCCCCGCCAGTTTCGAGGCGGCGAACATGAAGGTGCCCGCCACATGCGCGATCGGATCGGCCGGATCGCCATCATGGGCCAGGCCGCGCACGAAGGCGATCTGCCGCGTCATCCGGTAACATTCGCCGCGCGCCGTCACCGTGGCCTGCGGCTTGGGGCTGCGCACATAATCGGTGCGCAGATCCAGCGTGGCGTGCGGTTCGAACGCGCCGCGCGCCAGCATGGAGGCCATGCCGACGCAGGTGTCCATCAGGGTGATGATCGGGCCGGATGCCCAGACGCCATGATCGGGATCAACCAGGAATTGCGGCGAGAACGGCAGCTGCAATTCCACCCAGCGATCACCGGTGGCCACAAAGCGCAGGCCCAGCTGCTTGTTGTGCGGCACGCGGCCCACGAACGGCCCCATGAACTGCCCCACCTGTTCGGCAAAGCTGGTCATGCGGTTTCCTTTGCCAACGCATCGATGCGGGCGATCATCGATGCCAGCCCCTGGGTGCGGTTGGAGGACAGATGCTTCGACAGGCCCAGCCCGTTTAACCGGGCCAGAATTGCAGCGCCATCAATGGCGGCGGCCGGCTGGCCATCGGCCAGCATCAGCACCAGCGCCACCAGGCCTTTCACGATGGCGGCATCGCTGTCGGCGGCGAAATGCAGCACATCGCCATCGCGGCTGGGGTGCAGCCACACCTGCGACGCGCAGCCGCGCACCTTGTTGGCGTCGGTCTTCAGGGCCGGGTCCATCGCCGGCAGGGCGGCACCCAGCGCGATGATCAGGCGATAGCGGTCGTCCCAATCGTCAAAGGCCTCGAATTCGGCCTCGACATCGGCAAAGCAGGTGATGGACATGGCCGCAGCCCTTGGCGGCAGTGACGGGCTGCGGTCAAGTCAGATATCCACCCCAGCGGCAATCGCTTCCAGCTTGCGGATGCGTTCCTTCAGATCGGCCAGATCGATGCGCTGGCCGATGGCCGGCAGATCGGGGCTGGCGGCGGGGCGGGCATCCAGCTCGCGGGTTTTCAGCTTCAGCCAGCCAGCCCAGGCCCAGGCGGCCAGGCTGCCGATCATCGCCAGCCCGATCAACGAGGCGGACGACAGGATCATGAGGCTTTCGGCGGGAGGCACTGATGGGGGCATGTCAGTCTCCTTGTGGTTGTCGGGTCACTTGTCTTTCAGCGCGTCGATTTCGTCGGACAGACGCCGGGCCGGATCGGTGGCCAGGCGTTCCAGCACGCGGATGCGGTCGTTCAGCCGGGCAACCTCGGCGTTGAGCCGCTGGTTTTCGGCATCCGCATCAGGGTCGCCGCTGCGGCCCAGCCGCTTCATCGCCTTCAATCTCTTGTCGGGCGTGTCGCCATAACGCGCACGCAGCACCCGGCCCACAGTGATGATCAGCACGATCATCACTGCCATTTCGAACGGATTCATTGTCCCTGTCTCCCATCACCGGCCGGGGCGGCCGGCGACATTCAGTTGAGCTGTTTGGTGGCGAGCGCGTCGATTTCGGCGGCCAGCCGGCTGGGTTGATCGGTGGCGATGCGTTCCATCACCGCCACCCTGTCCTTCAGGCTGCCCAGTTCGGCCCGCAGCTGGGCATTTTCCTGGGACAGCAGCTTGATGCGCTCCATCGCCTCGCCGCCGCCATTTGGGTGCAGCGGCTTGCCCCAGCTGCTTTCCAGCGGATAGCCGTTCTTGATCTTCAGCCAGGTGGTGATCACCCAGCCAACCACGGCGGCAAAGGCGACCCCGCCGATGGTGGGGCCAAGCTGGTTGACGATGATCGACAGGTTTTCGGGGTTGACGGCCACGGGTCTGCCTTTCAGTTCAGTTGCCTGGGTTCATCGCGCAGCGCTTCGATCTGCACGGCCAGGCCTTCGTTGCGATCGGTGACGATGCGGTTCAGCACGGCCACCCGTTCTTCCAGCAGCGCGATGCGATTGGCATATTGCGCGGCCTGTTCGGCGGTTTGCGTCGCGGTCAACGCCAGCTGCTTTTCCTTCAATTGCAGCCATTTGTTGAACACGCCGGCCAGGATGGCAACAATGGGGATCGAAACCCCCAGGATCGGGACAAGCAGCGGCGACATCAGCGCAATCCCTCGATTTCGGCCGTCAGCCGGGCCGGGGCATCGGTGGCGATGCGTTCCAGCACCGACAACCGCTCTTCCAGCCGGCCGATCTTGCCGCGCAGCAGATCATTTTCCTGTGCCAGCAGCTGGTTCTGCCGGGCCAGTTCCGGATCATCCTTGTGGATGGTGCCGCCCCATTCGCCTTCCAGCGGATAACCGTGGCGGGCGCGGATGGCGGTGGTGATCACCCAGCCGATCATGCTCATCGCGATGATGGCCAGAACAAAGGCAGGGCCTCCGAATGACATGATGTGTCTCCCCCCGAAAATCCGGGTTCAGCGCAGGCGCTCGATCTCGTCGGCCAGTTGCCGGCTCTCGCTGGTCAGGTGGAATTCCAGATCGCGCAGCCGGCGATCGGCATCGCGGAACTGGGCGTTGACATCGCGCAGCGTGCGCCGCGGCGCCACGCGCACATCGCGCCAGAATTCCACCCGTTCCGGCGCCTCTTCATACAGGGCGCTGGGCTTCTGGTTGGCGATCCAGCCGATGGCCAGATAGGCAAGCAGGGTGGAACCGCCGCCGGCGATCATGCCCAGCGCAAAACCGATGCGGACCAGCGTGACATCCCAGCCGAAATAATCGGCGATGCCGGCGCACACGCCCATGATCTTGCCGTTGCGCTTGTCGAGGTAAAAGCGGGTGCGGCTTTCAGACATAATGATGATCCCTGTTGGCCGGAAACGACGAGCCCGGCGGGTGTTGGGTTCAATAGGTGGAGGGCGCGATGAAGCCGATCAGCAGATAGACAAGGATCGGCGATCCCACCCCGAAGACGGCCGCCGCCACGAAGGCGATGCGCACCAGGCTGACATCCCAGCCCATGTAGTTGGCGATCCCGGCGCAAACGCCCATGATCTTGCCTTCGGTCTTGTTGACGAGGAACTGACGGGTCATGTATCTGGCCTCCTTCGTGGCCGGGTTCAGCGCAGTTGCCGGCGCTGTTCGGAAAGATCGCTGATGCGATTGTCCTTCCAGTTGGGATTGTCGGCGGCAACAATGCGTTCGACGGTTTCGATGCGCTGGTCGAGCCGGCGGGCAAGATCGTGAAGTTCGTCCAGCAGGGCTTCATCCTGGCGGCTGATCCCGGTCTGGCTCTTCCACTTGGTGAGATAGTGCAGGATCAGGCCGGGCAGCCCGATGAACAGCATCCCGACAATGGCGACGGGAACGATGACGTCTTCCATGGCGATCAACCCTCCGTCTTGCCGATGCGCGCCTTCATGGCGGCCAGTTCGGCGTCCACCTCGTCATTGCCGGCCAGCGCGGCGAATTCATCGGCCAGGCTGCGCGGGCCGGCCGGGCCGGACAGGCCCAGCGCATCGGCCCTGCCCTCGGCCATGTCGGCGCGGCGTTCCAGCACCTCGAACCGGCTGAAGGCTTCCTCCACACGCGGGCCGCGGATCATGTCGCGCAGCTTGGACCGCTGGGTGGCGCTTTCGATGCGGTTGAGCAGCGCGTTCTGCCGGCTGCGCGCTTCACGCAGCTTGCTCTCCAGCTTGGCGATGTCGGCCTCGTTCAGGGCGAGCGTCTCGTTGAGCAGGTCAACCTCGGCCTGGGTGGTGTCGATGAAGGCCTTGGCCTTGTTCTTTTCCACCAGCGCGGCCTTGGCCAGATCCTCGCGGCCCTTTGAAAGGGCCAGCTCGGCCTTGTCCTGCCAATCCTGCACGGCCTGGTTCGCCTTGATGATGGCGCGCTTCATTTCCTTCTGATCGGCGATGGTGCGGGCCGCCGATGCACGCACTTCCACCAGCGTTTCCTCCATCTCCATGATGATCATGCGGATCATCTTGGCCGGGTCTTCGGCCCGGTCGAGCAGGTCGGTCATGTTGGCGGCGATGATGTCGCGGGTCCGCGAAAAAATGCCCATCGGCTTGATCTCCAGAAATTCGAACGTGGCGGTGCCGTGTGTGGCCGGGGTCTGTTCCGGGGTGAGGGGGCGGATCACCGGAACAATTCCCCCGGCCACCATATCATGGCTCACGCCACGATATCGCTGTTCACCGCCGGCGTCACCATGGCAGGGCCGGTGGCGGCGACGATGAAGCTGCTGCCGATCAAAAGGGCGGCAAACAGGGCCGTGACAGTGCGGCCGATCTGGCTGAAATTGATGGTCATCGTGGGTCTCCGTTGTATCTGGTGGGCGGCGGGGTGCCGCTCATGCCCACTGCGTTGCATGGGCCGTGCCAACTGGCCTTTTGCCTGCAAGCCATTGATTCAAAAGGGCCTGGATTTTCTCACCGGCAATGTTTTCCGAATGGCTTGCCAAATCTTGGGAAAAATGGCCAACTCATCGCATGGCTTCTCCCGCCCAGATGATCGGCTCCTCGTTCAGCTTCCTCGACGCCGTCGAGCAGGCATCGGCCGCCGCCGCGCTCAACCGCCCGGTGCTGGTGATCGGCGAACGCGGCACCGGCAAGGAACTGATCGCCGATCGACTCCACCGCCTCAGCCCACGCTGGTCGCAGGCGCTGGTGTCGCTGAACTGCGCCGCGCTGCCGGAAAATCTGATCGATGCCGAACTGTTCGGCTATGAACCCGGCGCCTTCACCGGTGCCAGCCGGGCGCGCGCCGGGCGATTCGAGGATGCCGATGGCGGCACGCTGTTCCTTGATGAAATCGGCACGCTGTCGTCCCAGGCGCAGGAACGGCTGCTGCGCGTGGTGGAATATGGCGAGCTGTCGCGGCTGGGATCGAACAAGACGGTGAAGGTGGATGTGCGGCTGGTGGGCGCCACCAACGAGGATCTGCCCGGCCTGGTGGCGCGCGGCCGCTTCCGCGCCGATCTGCTCGACCGGCTGAGCTTCGAGGTCATCACCCTGCCGCCGTTGCGCGAACGCGCCGAGGATATCGAGCTGCTGGCCACCCATTTTGCCCGGCGCATGGCGGCCGAACTTCACTGGCCGCGCTTTCCCGGCTTTGCCCCGCGCGTGCTTGACCAGCTGCAGGCCTGGCACTGGCCCGGCAATGTGCGCGAGCTGAAGAATGTCGTGGAGCGCGCGCTGTATCGCTGGGGCGATGCCGAACGGCCGGTGGGCCAGCTGGTGATCGATCCGTTCGAATCGCCCTGGCGGCCGCAGCCGATGCCGGGGGCCGCCGCCGCAGCCGCGCCGCCGCCCGCCACGGCCACCGCGCCGGCAGCCGCGGCCGTGCCGCCGGCCGAGGCCGCATCCGATCTGCGCGCGGCCGTGCTGGCCTATGAAAAACAGCTGCTGGAAAGCGCGCTGGATCGCCACCGCCACAACCAGCGCCGCACCGCCGCCGCCCTGAACCTGAGCTATGACCAGCTGCGCCACGCCCTGAAACGCCACGGCCTGATGGGGGAGGCATGACCGCAAGTCGGGCTGGCTGGCACGCGCCCAATTGCCTGAAACCGCCGCGCACCCTAAGGCCGGTCGCCAAGAGGACAGCGCATGGCCGACGATTTCGATTCCCCGGTTGACATTGCCGCCCCCGAACAGGGGCTTTCGGGCCTGGGGCAGCTTGGCGTGGCGGCCGGGATCGCGCTGTTCGTGCTGGCCCTGTGCAACGCCCATGCGCTGGCGGCCTGGGCCGATGGGCTGGAACCCGGCGCGCGTTCGGCCCGCATCGGGGCGGCGGCGCACGGGCTGGCCGATGCCACGGCGGCGGCGGGGCTGGATGCCCCGCGCGCCGCGCTGCATGATGGGTGGGATCAGGTGAAGGCCGCGCGCTGGCCCGGCCAGCAGGCCGCCGATCAGCGGTAGAAGACGTGATCGTCCAGCCGCGTCACCCGCGTGCGGGTGCGGAAAAAGGCATTGGCCGGCTTCCAGGTGGCGCGATAGAACAGCGCGCCCCTTGATGGATCGTCCACCTGGCCGGCCAGCACGATGCGGGCCACGGCGACGGCCTTGGCCCATTGTTCGGTCTTGCGGCTGGGCTTGTAGCGCGACAGGCGGAAAAACTGGCCGCGCTGGTTGGCAACCTCGCAGACATGGTCGCCAAAGCCCTTCTTCACCCGGTTCACCAGCACATGCGCCACGGCGATCTGGCCCTTGCGCGGTTGATTGCTGGCTTCATGGTGCACCACCTTGGCGATGCAGGTGACGGCCCTGGGATCAAGCCGGGCCTGAACGGCGGCCCTGGCGGCGGCCCTGGCGGCGGCCTTGCTGGCGGCCGTGTCGCGCGCGATGGCGGCGGCGGCCAGGGCGGCGGTCTGCCCCGGCATCGGCGCAGGGCTGCTGGTCACATTGGCCAGGGCCATTCCGGAAACCAGCACAACGGCCGCTCCGGCGGCCCGCATCGAAAGGCGCGGTGAAAATTCCATGTTCACAACCAGCAAGGCGCTTCTGCGGCAACACGGGCACCCAAACACCGGCCCCGGCGCGACAGACACGACGTGCAGGACAATGGCGAAAACGCACCATCGGGCCTGCCAAAACGAGAAGGGAATTATGTTGCAGGGGCCGATTCTGGTCAACCGCCGCCGCGACGAACCGCCCGCCATGATCGGCCAGCGGAGGCGGTTCACCCGTCCAGCAGGGCTTTCAGCCGGTCGTTCACCACGCCGGGCGCGGCCTTGCCGGCCATGGCGCGCATCACCTGGCCGACGAAGAATCCGAACAATTTGTCCTTGCCGCCGCGATAATCCGCCACCTTGTCGGGGTTGGCATCCAGCACGGCCTGGATGGCGGCATCGATGGCCCCGGTATCGGATACCTGGCGCAGGCCGCGCGCTTCGACGATGCGGGCGGCCGAATCGCCGGTTTCCAGCATCGCTTCGAACACCTGCTTCATCAACGGGCCCGACAAGGTGCCATCGGCGCCCAGCGCCAGCAGTTCGGCCAGCGCATCGGGGCCCACCGGGCTGTCGCCAATCTCGCGGCCCAGCCGCTTCAGCGCGCCGAACAGGTCGCCCGCCACGAAATTGGCCACGCGCAGCGCCACCTCGGCCTGGCCCTTGCCCAGCCGGGCCGCGGTGGCGGCCAGCGCGGTTTCAAACCAGTCCGCCGTTTCCTTTTCCGCCGTCAGCACCCCGGCCAGATAGGGCGACAGGCCCAGATCGGCCTGGTAGCGCGCGCGCTTGGCCGCCGGCAGTTCCGGCAACGATGCCCGGCATTCATCGATGAACGCATCGTCAAACACCAGCGGCAACAGATCGGGATCGGGGAAATAGCGATAGTCGTGCGCGTCTTCCTTGCCGCGCATCGAACGGGTGGTGCCGCTGCCGGGATCGAACAGCCGGGTTTCCTGCACGATGCGGCCGCCGCCTTCGATCACGTCCACCTGGCGCTTCGCCTCATGCTCAACCGCCGCCATGATGAAGCGCACGCTGTTCACATTCTTGGTTTCGGTGCGCGTGCCAAACGGTTCGCCGGCCCTGCGCACCGACACGTTGACATCGGCCCGCATCGAGCCTTCATCCATGTTGCCGTCGCAGCTGCCGACATAGCGCAACAGCTGGCGCAGCGCCGCGACATAGGCCCCGGCCTCGGCCGGCGAACGGATGTCGGGCCGCGACACAATCTCCATCAGCGCGCAGCCCGACCGGTTGAGATCGACATAGGACATCGACGGGTGCAGATCATGCACGCTCTTGCCGGCGTCCTGCTCCAGATGGATGCGCTCGATCCCGATGGTGCGGGTGGTGCCATCGTCCAGCGTGATCTCCAGATGGCCTTCGCCCACGATCGGGTGATAGAGCTGGCTGATCTGATAGCCCTGCGGCAGATCGGGATAGAAATAATTCTTCCGGTCAAAACGCGACCAGGGGTTGATCTGCGCGTTGATGGCCAGGCCCGTGCGCACGGCCTGGCGCACGCATTCGCCGTTGATCACCGGCAGCATGCCGGGCATCGCGGCATCCACCAGGCTCACCTGCGCATTGGGTTCGGCGCCAAAGCGGGTGCTGGCGCCTGAAAACAGCTTGGCCTGCGCCGTTACCTGGGCATGGACTTCCAGCCCGACCACGATTTCCCAATCGCCGGTGGCGCCCTTGATGGTGAACGGCTTGGTGGCGGATTCGACATCGCTCATGGCCTTCCCTTTGGCGGCACCGCCAGCGCTTGGCAAGACGGGCAGACGGCCACGCGGCCCGCTGCCGAAATCGCCAGCCCGGGGATTCGCGCGCTTGATGGCGCGAGTCCAAGGTTTTGCGCGCTCGATGGCGCGCGGGGCCTGTGTGCGCTGCTTGTCTGCCTGTTCCACTTCAAGGCGGCCGGGCCGCTGGCGGGCTCGGCGCTGGTGCGCGGCGGCTGGCTGTGTGTCGATTTCTTCTTCGTGCTGTCGGGCTTTGTCATCGCGGCGGGCTGGCGCGGCCGGCTGTCCCGGCCGGCTGATCTGCCGGTGTTCCTGGCGCTGCGGCTGGCGCGGGTGTGGCCGCTGCACATGGTGATGCTGATGCTGTTCCTGGCCTTTGAACTGGTCGGGCTGGCGCTGGCCGGGGCCGGCATCATGCAGCGGCCGCTGTTTGGCCCCGGCCATCAGCCCGATCAATGGCTGGCTGCCGCCCTGCTGCTCAATTGCTTCAGCCTGGTGGGCGGGCCGGTGTGGAATGTGCCGGCCTGGAGCATTGCCGCTGAATATTGGAGCTGGCTGATCTTTGGCATCGTCTGGGTGGCCGGCGGGCGGCACCGGCTGCAACTGGTGGCCGGGCTGGCGGCGCTGGCCTGGCTGCTGATGCTGGCCGACGGGGCCGATCTCAACCGCAGCTGGAACGGCGGCCTGTGGCGGGGGCTGTGCGGCTTTCTGGCCGGGGTGCTGGTGCTGCACCTGCCGCGCTGGCAGCCATCGTCATGGCGCCGGGCCAGCCTGGGCGAAGCCGCCGCCGTGGTGCTGGCGCTGGCGCTGATCATCCTGGCACCGGCGGCGCCGTGGAACCTGGCCGCGCCGCTGCTGTTTGCCCTGGTGGTCCACACGCTGGCCAGCGATGCCGGCGTGATCAGCCGGCTGCTGGCGCGCCCGCCGCTCCAGTGGCTGGGGCTGGTGTCCAGCGCGGTCTATCTGGTCCACAGCTTTGTGCAGGCGCGGCTGGGCGATGCGCTGGATCTGCTGCCCCGGCTGTGGCCGGGTTTGCCCCCGCTGATGCAGCACGGGCCCGCCGGGGAGATGTTCGGCCGCACGCCGCTGCAGGGCCTGATGCTGACGGTGCTGATGCTGGTGCTGGTGCTGATCGCGGCACAACTGGCCCGCCGGTGCGTGGAAGACCCGGTGCGCGATGCCGCCCGCCGGCGCTGGCACCCGGCCCGCCGGTGCGCAGCGGCCCAGACTCGATTGCGCTTTGACTGAACCGCTCATGCCGAGCGTGTCGAAGCACGCTCCAAACCGGGTGCGTGCCTCGACAAGCTCGGCATGAGCGGATTTCGATTCAACCCAGTCGCAATCGAGTCTAGATCGGCATCGGTTCGGCGTCGCTCTGCAGCGTGCGGCCGCGCGCGATCAGCCAGTCCAGCGCCTGCGCGGCCGCCACGCCGGCCAGCAGCCCTGCGGCCAGGCTGATGATCGGCTGGTGCAGGCCCAGCCGCACCTCCAGCACATGGATCACCACGCCGTGGCTGAGATAGATCATGAAGCTGGCGCGGGCGATCAGCGCCAACAGGCCGGCGGCCGGGCGCGGCACCGGCAGCTGCGGCACGGCCACCAGGCAGCCCAGCGTGGCCGCCGCCCACCACAGCCGTGAGGAGGCTGCGCCCCAATCGGCCAGCGCCAGCCCCATGCCCAGCGCCACCAGCGCCAGCCGCTGCCAACGTGGCGGCGCCATCGCCGCCAGCCAGCCCAGCGCCACCCATGGCAGATTGGCATCCAGCGTGCGGTGCAGCGTTTGCGCCGAATCATGCAGCAGGCCGCCGGCCAGTTGCAGCAGCAGCGCCGCCCCCACCAGCGCCCAGCCCAGTGCCACCGGCGCCCGCCCGGCCAGCCGCCGCACCGCCGGCACGGCAAAGGCCAGCGCCAGCAACAGCATCACCTGGGTTGCCACCTCGATGAACCACAGCGGTTCCAGCAGGGTGCCGGCCCGGCCCTGCCACGCCGCCACCAGCAGCAGCGCCGCCGGATCAAGGCCGCCGGTGGCCAGCCCATGCGCCACGATCAAGCCATAACAGGGCAGCAGCACGCGCAGCAGGAAATCACGCACCATGCCGCCGCCATCGCCAGCCAGCAGCCGGCCCAGCTGGAAGCGGCCCAGATTATAGCCAAGCAGGACCATCAGGGCCAACGCCCCGCCGCCAAGGCCGCCGATGATTTCGGCCCGGTTGCCGATGCCGGTGTGCATGGCCACGATGGCCGAAATCGCCAGCGCGCGCAGGGGGATGTCGCTGCCGATCCGGCGCAGCCAGCCCCGCTGCGCCGGCCGGCTGGCAAGCGCTGCCAGTTCGGCCATCGGCCGCAGATGCCAATCCGGCGGCAGCGCGCCGATCACATCCTCCAGCGCCAGGGCAATGTTGATGTGGCCAAGGCTGTCGCCGCCCAGGCTGGCGAAACTGTCGCCGGGGCCGATGGTGATGCCGGGAAAGGCGGCGGCAAACACCCCGGCGACGCTGCGATCGGCCAGCGCGGCGGCACTGGCGGCGGCCGCGGCATCGGCGGCGTCGTCGATCAGCTGCCGCCGCGCCGCCACCGGATCGGGCTTTCCCGATGCCAGCCGCGGCAATTCGGCGGTGCCGGCCAGCACGAAGGCGGTGGCCGGCACGCCGTGGCGCGCCGCCAGCCGGGCAGCCAGATCGGCCGGCAACGGCCCTTCCACCAGCACGCCCAGCCGCTCCTCCTCGCCATTGGCCAGGCCAGTGGCAACCGTGTTCAGGCCATCGGCCTCCAGCAGCCGTTCCAACGCATCATGGCTGATGCGCAGGCCGAACAATTTGGTCATGCGGGCGCGGCGGCCGATGATGCGCAGCAGCCCGGCCGGGGTGCGCTCGGCCAGATCGCCGGTGGCCAGTTCGCCCAGCCCGGCCGGCACCGCCAGATCGGCCGGGCCATCGGCATAGCCCATCATGATGTTTGGCCCGCGATAGATGATCTCGCCGGGGCCATCACCGGCATCGCCGCCATCCGCATCGCGCAGGCTGATGCTGCCGCCCGGAATGGCCTGGCCGATGCAATCGGGATGGGCAGCGGCCAGCGCGGGCGGCACAAAGGCCATGCGGGCGCAGGCCTCGGTCTGGCCATACATCACGAAAAACTGCACCCCGCGCGCCGCCGCCCAATCGGCATAGGCCGTCACCAGCGCCGGCGGCAGCCGCCCGCCGGCCTGCGAAAGCGTGCGCAGGGCCGGCAGCGCCCGGTCGCGCAGGCCGATGCGTTCCATCAGGGCAAAGCTGTGCGGCACACCGGCCAGCTTGGTCGCGCCCGCAGTTTCAAACAGCGTCCAGAAGGCCGGATCGCTGAGCGAGGCCGCGGTGAGGATGGTGGCCGCACCGGCAGCAAGATGGCTGTGCAGCACCGACAGGCCATAGCTGTAATGCAGCGGCAGGCTGGTGATGGCGCGATCATCGGCACGGATCGCCATGTAATCGGCGATGCTGGCGGCGTTGGCGGCGATGGCGGCATGCGACAGGCGCACCAGCCGCGGGCTGCCGGTGCTGCCCGATGTGGCCAGCAGCAGCGCCAGATCGGGGTGGCAGGGCGGCCCGCTGCCGGGCTGTGGCCAATCCTGCCCCGGCTGCCACGGGCGGTACAGATCGCGCACGGTGCGGCCGATCAGGCTGTTGGCGTCATCCACCAGGATCACCGGGTGGCGGCGGCGCAGCAGCGCCAGATAGGTGGTGATGCTGGCGATATCGGGGCGGATCGCCAGCATGGCCAGCGTGGGTTCCGGTGGCAGCGGCAGCGCATCGGCGGCAGCGGCCAGCGCGGCAAAGCTGAGGCGCGTGCCATCGGCACCGATCAGCGCCACCGCCTCGCCATGGCGGGCCAGGCCATCGGCAAAGCCGATCACCGCAGCAGGCGCGCCGGCTGCGGCACGCTCACGCACCCCTGAACCTCTTCATCTGCCCCCGTCCCGTGGCCAATGCCGGTTGGTCCCTGTGTGCGGCGCGCTTCCCCTCGCCCCGCGCTGATCCCGATCCCCCTATGGCCGCGCCGTGAAGCCGGCCGCCCGTTCGATGGCCAGCCCGGCATCCAGCACGCCCATCTCGTCCAGCGGGCGGCCGATGATCTGCAGGCCCAGCGGCAGGCCGGTGGCCGAAAGCCCGGCCGGCACGCTCATCGCCGGCAGGCCGGCCAGGCTGGCGGGCACGGTGAACACGTCGTTCAGATACATGGCGATCGGATCGGCCTTTGCGCCAAAGGCAAAGGCCGGGCTGGGCGCGGTGGGCGTCAACAGCACGTCGCACCGCTCGAACGCCAGTTCGAAATCGCGGGCGATCAGCGCGCGCACCTTCTGGGCCTGGGTGTAATAGGCATCATAATAGCCGGCCGACAGCACATAGGTGCCGATCATGATCCGGCGCTTGACCTCCTTGCCGAACCCGGCGGCGCGGGTGGCGGCATACATGTCGTGCACATTGCCGCCCGGCGGGGTGACGCGGTTGCCATAACGCACGCCATCATAACGGGCCAGGTTTGACGACGCCTCGGCCGGGGCAACGATATAATAGGTGGGCAGGGCATAGCGCGTGTGCGGCAAGGAGACCGACACGATCTCGGCCCCTTCCGAACGCAGCCAGGCGATGCCGGCATCCCACAGCGCGGCGATTTCCGGGTCCATCCCGTCCAGCCTGTATTCGGCCGGAATGCCCACCCGCCTGCCGCGCATCGTGCCGGTGAGGCCGGCGGCATAATCGGGCACCGGCAGATCAAGGCTGGTCGAATCGCGATCGTCAAAGCCGCACATCGACGTGAGCAGATGCGCGCAATCGGCCACGGTGCGCGCCATCGGCCCGGCCTGATCCAGGCTGGAGGCAAAGGCGATGGTGCCCCAGCGGCTGGCCCGGCCATAGGTGGGCTTGATCCCGGCTATGCCCACAAAGGCCGCCGGCTGGCGGATGGAACCGCCGGTATCGGTGCCGGTGGCCCCCGCGCACAGCCGCGCCGCCACCGCCGCCGCCGAACCGCCCGACGATCCGCCCGGCACCAGTTCGGCATCGCTGCCGCGCGCCTTCCACGGGCTGATCACCTTGCCGAAGGCGCTGGTCTCGTTGGACGAGCCCATGGCGAATTCGTCCATGTTCAGCTTGCCCAGGAACACCGCGCCATCGCGCAGCAGATTGGCGGTCACACCCGATTCATAGCGGGGAACAAAGCCTTTCAGCATGGCGGAACCCGCCGTGGTCTGCACGCCTTCAACCGCAAACAGATCCTTGATGCCCAGCGGGATGCCCGCCAGCGGCCCGCTGCGGCGGCCATCATCCACCGCGCGCGCCTGCGCCAGCGCCAGTTCGGGCGTTTCGACGATATAGGCATTGAGATGCCGGTTGGCCGCCATCGCATCCAGATGCGCCTGCGCCAGTTCCACCGCGCTGAACATGCGCGCGGCCAGCCCGGCCTTCATCTCGGCCAGGGTCAGATCGGTCAGGCTGGTCATTCGATCACCTTGGGCACGGCGAAAAAGCCGCTGGCGGCATCGGGCGCATTGGCCAGCACCTTGTCCTGAATGCCGCCGTCGGTCACGGCATCGGCGCGCCAGCGCAACTGGCCCCCGATTCCGCTGGGCATCACGCTGGCCATCGGCGCCACGCCGCTGGTGTCCACCTCGCCCAGCTGTTCGATCCAGCCCAATATGCCATTGAGCTGTTCGGTCAGGCCCGGCACCTCATCATCGGTCACGGCGATGCGCGCCAGGCGCGCGATCTTCCGCACGGTTTCGCTATCCACAGACATGGCCTGCCGCTAGCAGGCCGCAGCCGGCGCAACAAGGGGGCGAACGGGCGGTTGCGGCAGCGCGGCGCGCGAATCAGGACAGCGCCGCGCGGGCCTGGCCGGCGATATGGGCCAGCATCGCCGCGCTGATGGTGCCGCTGTCGCGCGCGCGGGCACAATTGCCGGCAATGCGCGCCACCCGCGCCGCATTTGCCGCCACCCACGTCTGCAGGGCCGCCACCGGATCACCGTTTTCGGGCACGATCCGGTGCAGAAGATCCAGCCTGATCTGTTCGAAATCGCGCACCAGCGCCGCGGTCAACAGCCGCTCCCACGGATCGGCCGAGGTCAACCCCGCCGCCGCGCCGCGGGCCCAGTCCAGCCCGGCCGCCTCGCCCAGCTGGGTATAGGCCTGGGCAGTGGCGGCCACATCCAGCCGGCGTTCGGCGGCCAGCAGGGCCACGCCCACCGCGCCGTCCAGCGCCTCGATCCGCACGATGGCACCGGCCAGTTCGGCCGGCGCGCCGGCGGCGGCCAGGCTGGCGGCCATGCGGTCAAGTTGGCCGCGCACTTCGGATTTCACAACGCGATCAAGATTTTGGCCAAGGGCCGCCAGGCCGGGCGCAATGGCGGCCACCAGCGCCGCGGGGCTGCGGCCGCCGCCCAGCCGCAGCAGATCGGCCATGTGGGCGCGCAACACGCGTGCCGTGGCCAGATGCAGGCGGGTGGCGGCATCGGCCGGCACGTCGGCCGCATCGATCGCCTGCCAAAGCGCTGCAAATCCAAAGAGTTCGCGCGCCGCCACAAAGGCGCCCGCCACATCGGCCAGCCCGGCGCCCAGTTCTTCGGCCAGTTCGAACGGGGCGGCCAGTCCGGCGCGGTTGATCATCTCGTTGGTCAGCTTGGTCGCCACCAGTTCGCGGCGCAGGCGGTGGTGCAGGATCGCATCGCGGTGCGCGCCCTGCATGGCGGCGGGGAAGGCGGCGATCAGATCGGCCTCCAGCAGCGGATCATCCACCACCGGGCTGCCCACCAGCACGTCATAGGCGGCCATCTTGGCATAGGCCATCACCACCGCCAGTTCCGGCCGGGTCAGGCCTTCGTGGCCCTGGGCGCGCTGGCCCAGCACATCATCGCCGGGCAGGCCTTCCACCCGCCGGTCCAGCCCGGCGCGGCCTTCCAGCACCTGGATCAGCCGCTGGAACGCCGGCACTGCCGCTGCCCCGCCGGTTTGCGCCAGGCTGATCGCCTGGGTTTGCAAGCGATTGTCTTTCAACACCAATTCGCCAACATCGTCGGTCATTGCCTTCAACAGCGCGTCGCGATCCGCCTGGCCCAGCCGGCCGGCAGCCACCTCGCCGTTCAGGGCGATCTTGATGTTCACCTCGTGGTCGGAACAATCGACCCCGGCCGAATTGTCGATGAAATCGGTGTTGCAGCGGCCGCCGGCGCGCGAAAATTCGATGCGGGCCGCCTGCGTCAGCCCCAGGTTGGCGCCTTCGCCGATCACCCGCGCCCCCAGTTCGGCGGCATTCACCCGCACCGCATCATTGGCGCGGTCGCCGGCATCGGCATGGCTTTCCTGGGCGGCCTTGGCATAGGTGCCGATGCCGCCGAACCACATCAGGTCCACCTTCATCTTTAAGATGGCGCTGATCAGTTCGGCCGGGGTCAGGCTGTCGGCCGCAACGCCCAGCATGGCCTTGATCTGGGGTGAAAGCGCGATGGATTTCAGGCTGCGGGCAAACACGCCGCCGCCGTTTGAAATCAAGGCCTTGTTGTAATCATCCCAGCTGGATCGCGGCAGCGCGAACAGCCGCTGGCGCTCGGCAAAGGCCGCCGCGATATCCGGGGCGGGATCAAGGAAGATGTGGCGATGATCAAAGGCCGCCACCAGCGCCACCGCCGGCGACAGCAGCAGGCCATTGCCGAACACATCGCCCGACATGTCGCCCACGCCGGCCACGCGCACCGTCTCGCGCTGCACATCGATGCCCATTTCGCGGAAATGGCGCTGCACGCTGATCCACGCGCCCTTGGCGGTAATGCCCATCGCCTTGTGGTCATAACCATTGCCGCCGCCGCTGGCGAAGGCATCGCCCAGCCAGAAGCCATGGCCCTGCGCAATGGCGTTGGCCGTATCGGAGAAGGTGGCCGTGCCCTTGTCGGCCGCGACCACCAGATAGGGATCGGGCGCATCGTGGCACAGCACCCCGGCCGGCGGGATGATGGCACCATCGCTGGCCAGATTGTCGGTGACCGACAGGAGCGCGCGGATGAACACGCGATAGGCCTCGGTGCCCTCGGCCATCCAGGCGTCGCGGTTGCCGGCCGGCGGCAACTGCTTGGGATAGAAGCCCCCCTTGGCGCCGGTGGGCACGATCACCGTGTTCTTCACCTTCTGCGCCTTGACCAGGCTGAGCACTTCGGTGCGGAAATCATCGCGCCGGTCAGACCAGCGCAGGCCGCCGCGGGCGATCGGGCCGCCGCGCAGGTGAATGCCCTCCACCCGCGGGGAATAGACCCAGATTTCGCGATGGGGCACCGGGGCCGGCAGGCCCGGCATGGCAGCACTGTCGATCTTGAAGGCCAGCGCTTCGGGCCCGCCGGGCACAAAGGCATTGGTGCGCAAGGTGGCCAGCATGGCGGCACGATACAGGCGCAGGATGCGATCATCATCGATGCCGGCCACATCGGCCAGGCCCTGTTCGATGCGGGCCAGCACGGCGTCTTGCGCGGCGGCCCGGTCGGCCACATCCGGGCCAAAGCGGGCGGTGAACAGCGCCACCAGATCGCGGGTGATCGCCGGATAGCGTTTCAGCGCGTCCACCACCGTCATCACGCCATAGGTGACCCCGGTCTGGCGCAGATAACGGAACCAGGCCCGCAGCCAGCCGGCGCTGCGCGCGTCCAGCCCGCAGCCCAGGATCAGCGCGTTGAAGCCGTCATTTTCCTGCGCCCCGGTCAACACCGCCGTCAATGCCGGTTCCATCCGCGCCACCAGCGCCGGCCAATCGGCCAGCAGGGCGGCATCGGGCACTTCGGCCAGAAAATCATGGATCCAGCCCAGCGCGCCGCCGGCCAGATCGAAGGGATATTCCTCCACCACCTTCAGGCCGAAATTTTCCAGCACCGGCACCGCTTCCGAAAGCGGGATGATGCGGCCCAGGCGATAGATCTTCAGCCGCACCTGGCCCGGTGCGGTGCCATCGCCGGGCAGCAGCCGCACGCCGCGATCATCGCCACTGCCCAATTGGGCCAGCGCGATGATGTCGGCAGCGGCTTCGTCGGCGCGATGCTGGGCGCGGTAACTGGCGGAAAAGGCGCGGCCATGGCTGATGGTCAGCCGGGCGGCGCGGGCCGGGCCGGCCAGTTCGGCCAGCGCGGTTTCCAGCGCCTCGTCCCAGCCGCGCACCAGCTGGCGCAGCCGGCGATCCAGCGCCTGGGCCTGTTCGGGGCCAAAGCCGGCGGCATCGGCCACATCCACCACATAATGCACGCGGGCCAGGCCCTCGGCACGCAGTTCCACTTCGAAGCGGGCGATGCTGCCACGCAATTCCTGCGCCAGCATCTGGCCCACCGCCTCGCGCTGGCGGCTGGTGTAGGTGTCGCGCGGCACGAACACCAGCACGGAAACAAAGCGGCCAAAGGCATCGGCGCGGGCAAACAGCTTGGGCCGCGGCCGGTCGAGCAGCGACAACAGGCCCAGCGCCATGTCCTTCAGTTCGGCCGGGCTGGCCTCGAACATCTCCATGCGCGGAAAGCTTTCCAGCACATGCACCAGCGCCTTGCCGCTGTGCCCGGCCTCGCCAAAGCCCAGCGTGTCGATGATCTCGCCCACCTTGCGGCGCAGCAACGGCACCTGGCGCGGCGAGGCGTTCAGCGCCGCCGAGGTGTACAGCCCCAGGAAGCGCGTTTCCGACACCACCCGGCCCTCGCGGTCAAAGCCCTTCACGCTGACCAGATCGCCATTCACCCGGCGATGCACCGTCACCACCGCGCCCGCGCGGGTGATCAGCAGCGGTTCCGGGCTCTGCATCAGGGCGCTCAGCGCGCGCGGCGTGTCATTGCCGCCGCGCACGCCCGTCCACAGCGGATAATCGGCATCGCGCAACAGGCCCAGCCCCGCGTCGCCCACCGGCTCGCCATCGCCAGACAGGTGATAGCGGCGGGCACCCAGCAGGGTGAAATTGTCGGCCGCCAGCCATTCCAGAAAGGCCATGGCCTCGGCGGTGCGGTGCGGTGCCAATGGCGGCGGATGATCGCCCAGTGCGCGGATACTGTCCTTCAGCAGCGCCAGCATGGCCTGCCAGTCACCCACGGCGGCGCGCACATCGGCCAGCACCTGGTGCAGGCTGGCGGCCAGCGCGGCGCGGGCCCTGGCCCCCACCCGCTCGATCTCCATGTAGATCATCGATTCGCGCACCGCGCCCAGCGGCGGCTGCCGGCCCTGGCCGATGCCGGCCACGGCCAGCAACTGGCCATCGGCCCCGCGTTCCACATCGATGATCGGATGGATCAGGCGGTGGATGTCGATGCCGGCGGCGGTCACGGCCGCAGCGGTGGAATCGACCAGAAACGGCCGGTCATCGCCGATGATGGCCAGGCGCAGGCGGCGCTGGCCCACCGGGCCTTCATCGGCCAGGGTCTCGATTTGCACCACCGGCTCTCCGGCCGGGCGGCGCGCGGCGGCACCGGCAACAAAGGCCGCGATGGCGGCGCGGTGGCCAGCATCCAGATCGTCCACCTCGCCGGGCAGGCCATTCTGGAACAGCGCCGCCTGCAAGGCGGCCGCCATCCGGTTCAATTCGTCCTCACCCAGGGCGGGGGCGCCGTTGGCCGGGCCCTCCATTGCTGTGCTGGCAGACACGTCACTTGCTCCCGCAGCCATTGTGCGCCGCATATGCGCCCCGTTGCCACGAAAGAAAAGCCGTGATGTGGCAATCAATGGTTATTTTTTGTGATCTTGATAACATCGCTGGGCAAAGGGCGCCGCGGAAAGGGATCGGCCACGGCGCCGGGCGATGCGCCGGGCGGAGCCAGGCCGGCAAAGGCCTGCGCCAGTTCGGCCCGCAGCCGCCGCGCCGCGCTTTTCGACAGCACTTCGCGCCAGCTCAGCACCACCTGCACACAGGCGGCGGCATCATCGCCATCGGCAATCGGCAGCGCCAGGCCGCGCACCAGGATCTGCGCCCCCATCGGATCGTTGACACTGGCTTCGAACGGGATCGGCATCGGCTGCAGGGCGACCAGCTCGCACGCCGCCACCAGTTCCTCGCCCAGGCCGGGATCGCGCAGCAGCGGCAGGCCGGCGACCAGGCCAAAGCGCGCCGCCACCGGCCCGCCCACGCTGTCGATCACCGCCAGGCCGGCCGGATCGCGCACCACCAGGCTGTGATCGAAGAACGGCGCCAGCGCGGTGGCGGTCTCCCCCGGTGCCGCCGCCTGCCAGGCCGCCAGCGCCCGGCTGGTCAGCCGCCGTTCCACCACCACGCTGCGCGGCAGCTGGGCTGGCGACCAGGGGCTGGCGGCCGGGCCGTCGTGGGTGTGGGCATGGGGCGGTGAACAGGCGAAGGGCTGGCTCATGCCCCCGGTAACGGCGCTGGCACGGCGGCCTTGAGCCGCCCACCGCCGTCCCCCTTGCCAGCCGCCACGCCCCCTGTTAATCACCGCCACCTTGCCGGGCGCCGCTTTAGCTCAGCCGGTAGAGCACCGCATTCGTAATGCGGGGGTCACGTGTTCGAGTCACGTAAGCGGCACCAGCCTTCCGGCAGCAACGCGGCTCAGTGCACAGTCGCTGCTGCCGGTTCGGGGGCGGCATCCCATTTGGCGATCACGGCGGTGGCAACGGCGTTGCCGATCACGTTGGTGGCACTGCGGCCCATGTCCAGAAAATGGTCCACCGCCAGGATCAGCAGCAGGCCGGCTTCGGGGATGTTGAAATAGGGCAGGGTGGCGGCGATCACCACCAGGCTGGCGCGCGGCACGCCGGCGATGCCCTTGCTGGTGATCATCAGCAGGCCCAGCATCGCCAGTTCCTGCCAGATCGACAGATCAATGCCATAGGCCTGGGCGATGAAGATGCTGGCAAAGGCGCAATACATCATCGAGCCATCCAGATTGAAGCTGTACCCCAGCGGCAGCACGAAGCTGGCGATGCGGGTGGGCACGCCAAAGCGCTCCATCGCCGCCAGCAGCTTGGGATAGGCCGCTTCGGACGAGGCGGTGGCAAAGGTGATCAGGAAGGGCTCGCGGATTTCGGGGATCAGGCGGCGGATGGCACCCACGCCCAGCACGGCGGCCCCCGCCCCCAGCAGGAACGCCCACAGCACCGCCAGCGCCAGATAGAAGCCGCCGACAAACTTGCCGAAGGTGATCAATATGCCCAGCCCCTCCACCGCGATGGAGGAGGCGATGGCGGCAAACACCGCGAACGGCGCCACCTTCATCACATAGCCGGTGATCACCAGCATCATGTGCATGATGGCATCCAGCGCCCGGTTGATCGGCGCGGCGCGTTCGCCCATGCCGATCAGGGCGACGCCGGCGAACAGGCTGAACACCACGATCTGCAACACCTCGTTCGTCGCCATCGCCTCGAAGATCGACTTGGGGAAGATATGCCCGATGAAATCCTTGAGGTTGAAGGCCTTGGTCGCGACGCCCGATGCGCTGTCCACCGCCGGCAGCGCCAGGCCGACCCCCACGCCGGGGCTGAGCAGATTGACCATCAATATGCCCAGCCCCAGGCTGAACACGGATGCCGCGATGAACCAGGCCAGGGTGCGCACAAAGGTGCGGCCCACCGCGCTGCCGCTGCCCATGTGGGCGATGCCAACCGTGAGCGTGGACAGCACCAGCGGCGCGATGATCATCTTGATCAGGCGCAGGAACACATCGGTGATGATCGACAGATAATCGGCAATCGCCTTGGCCTCGCCGGCCGGCAGCATGCTGTTGATCGCCCAGCCCACGCCCAGGCCGACAAGCAGGCCGATGAGGATCTGGCGGGTGAGGGAGCTGGCAGGCATGGCTGCCACCGTTCGGGCAGGCGTGCGCAATCGTCAAGAGGGCGGCTGGCCGGCGCAGCTGCTTGTGGCACGGCGATTGCCAACAGTCTTGCGAATCGCCCTCGTTATGCTAAACCTCTGATTACTAAGTGTTTTCTTAATAGAGTGTTAAAGGGACGCGATGGCTGTCCGGGGGTTGAGCCGCATTCGCGATGATCGCAGCGCCAACATGGCGGCGATGACGGCCCTGTTGTTGCCCGTGCTGATCGGCGCGGCGGGCCTGACCAGCGATACGATCCAGTGGGCCCTGATGCGCCGCACCCTGCAACGTCAGGCCGATTCGGCGGCGCTGGCCGGGGCCTATGCCCTCACCCAGAATCAGGATGTTGCCAGCACGGTGACGGCCGATCTGGCCAAGAACAACAATTTCGCCCTCTATGGCACGCCCGTCATCCAGAATGGCCCGGCCAGCGGCCCCTATGCCGGCGACAGCAGCGTGGTCAGGGTTCAGATTGCGTCGCGCACGCGGCTGCCGTTCACCGGCGCCTTCCTGGGCAGCGGCCTGATCATCCGGGCCGAGGCCACGGCCGGCCTGCGCCAGGATGGCGATTTCTGCATCCTGGCGCTGGATCCCACCAACAGCCTGGCCATCACCAACAGCGGCAACACCACGGTGACGGCCAATTGCGGCATGCACGCCAACAGCGCCGGCGAACCGGCGATCAACGGCCAGGGCAGCGCGGTGATCACTGCCAGCCCGGTTTCCGCCGTGGGCGCGGTCGACAATCGCAGCAACGTCTTTGCCGGCGGCACGGTGTTCCAGCCCTATTCGGTGTCGCAGCGCGATCCCTTTGCCAGCCTGCCCACGCCCACCATCGCCAATTCGCCCAACAATGGCGACGTGCGTTCGAACCAGACCCGCAATCTGGTCGCCGGCACCTATCGCGGCATGGATATCCAGGGCACGGCCAATCTGGGCCCCGGCACCTATTTCGTCGACGGCCGCAGCCAGGGCAACAACCAGAACAAGAATCTGGGCTTCAACGTCGGCGCGCAGGGCGTGGTCCGTTGCCCGACCTGCACCGGCACCCTGGGTGTCACCATCGTGCTCACCATGTCCAACCCGCCGGCCAGCGGCACCTCCAACCTGATCGCCGGCATGAATATCAACGCCGGCGCGCGCATCAATCTGGTGGCGCCGGGCACGGGCGATTATCGCGGCGTGCTGTTCTATCAGGATCGCCGCGCCACCACGCTGGGCGAACAGGTGGTGGTGAACGGCAATGCCCTGTCCAGCCTGCGCGGGGCCATCTATATCCCGCGCAACGAACTGCGTTTCAACGGCACCACCGGCATGGACATCGCCTGCCTGCAGATGATCGGCTATCGCATGGTCTTTTCCGGCAACAGCAGCATCACCAACGTCTGCCCGGCCAACAGCGGTGCCAGCGCCTTCAAGGGCAACACGGTCAGGCTGCTGGGATGAGGCCGCTGCTGGCCCGTCTGATCGGCCACCGCGCCGGTGCATCGGCGCTGGAAGTGGCGATCATCCTGCCGGTGGTCACCGGGCTGGTGATGGTGGCGATGGATTTTTCCAATGCCTGGTTCACCCGGCTGCAACTGGAACAGGCCGCCCAGCGGGGGATCGAGCTGGTGGCGGTGCGCAAGGGGGTGGCCGCGTCCTATGATTATGCCGTCACCGAGATGACCAGCGCCTGGGGCCGCCCGGTCAGCAGCGCCACGGCCGATGTCTGGCTGGAATGTGGCGGCGTGCGACAGGCCACGCTCACCGCCAATTGCAACGGTGCCCAGCGCGCCCGCTACCTGAAACTGCGCATCGCCGCGCGCTTTTCGCCGATGTTCGATTGGGGTTTCTTCTATGATGGCCCCGATGCCGATGGCACCGCCCTGCTGGTGGGCGATGCTGTGGTGCGGGTGCAATGATCCTGGCGCTGGCCCGGGCGCTGCGCCGCGATTCGCGCGGCAATGTCAGCGAATTTGCGCTCACCCTGCCGATCTGGCTGGTGATGATCTTCGCCGTGTTCAACATCGGTCGCTTTTTCGTCGCCCGCGCCGGTATCCAGAACGGGCTGGGCGAGGCCGCGCGGGCCGCCACCCTGTGGCCGCGCCAGTCTGATGAAGCCTTGCAGACGGCGTTTGAAAATGGCGTGTTCGGCCTGGGCGCCAATGAAATGCCGGAACTGGATTTGTCCACCGGCACCGACAATGGCCAGGCCTATGTCGATATCTCGGTGGAATATGAACCGGGGTTCAATCTGCTGTTCATCGATGTCAGCCCGATCGAGCTGGAATATACCCGCCGGGCCTATCGCCCGTCCTGATCAATCGGCCCGCGGGTGGGCGCTGGCCCAGGCATCCAGCAGTTCGGCCGCATCCACCGCCGTGTAAATCTGGGTGGAGGACAGGCTGGCATGGCCCAGCAGTTCCTGCAGTTGTCGCAAATCCGCGCCGCGCGCCAGCAGATGGCTGGCGAAACTGTGGCGCAGTGCGTGGGGTGTGGCGCTGGCCGGCAGCCCCAGCCCGGCGCGTGCCGCCTGCACGGCGCGGCGCACCGCGCCGGCATCCAGCCCGCCACCGCGTGCACCGCGGAACAACGGCGCATCGCCGGCAAGGGCAAAGGGGCACAGCTGCACATAATCGGCAATGGCCGCCCGCACCACCGGCAACAGCGGCACCACGCGGGTCTTGCCGCGCTTGCCGGTCACGCTGATCGTCTCGCCCAGCGGCAGCGCCGCGCCGGTCAGCGCCATGGCCTCGCCGATGCGCAGGCCGCCGCCATAGAGCAGCAGCAGCACGGCGGCATCGCGCGCCGCCTGCCACGGCTGCGGCGCGGCCTGCTGCACCACGCCGATCAGCTCGCCGATATCGGCCGGCGCCACGGCGCGCGGCAGGCGCCGGGGCTGGCGTGGTGCGCGCAGCGCGGCGATCGCATCGCAATCCACGCCCTCGCTGCGCCGCGCCCAGGCGAAAAAGCCTTTCAGCGCCGATACATCGCGGGCCAGGCTGATGGGCTGCAGGCCGTCGCCCCGGCGCAGGGCCAGAAAGGCGCGCAGATCGGCCGCCGTCAGCCCGGCCAGCTGGCCGCCCACCACCGGGCCACCCAGATGCCGGGCCAGAAACTCATCGAAGCGCGCCAGCGAATGGCCATAGGCCCGCAGCGTGTGGGGGGACAGGCGGCGCTGATCGCGGCTCGACGCCAGAAACCGCCCGATCAGGCTGGCCAGCGGTTCGCCCGCTGCTGTCAAAGGATGGATTGCCCGGTCTTCGCCCAATCGGCGAGGAAGGCCGCCAGGCCCTTTTCGGTGAGGGCATGGCCGGCAAGCTGGCGGATCACCGCCGGCGGCATGGTGGCGACATCGGCGCCGATGCGCGCGGCGGCCAGCACATGCACCGGGCTGCGCACGCTGGCGACCAGGATCTCGGTCTGGAAATCATAATTGTCATAGATGGTGCGGATATCCTGGATCAGCTCCATGCCGTCGTGGCCGATATCGTCCAGCCGGCCGACGAAGGGCGAGACATAGGTGGCCCCCGCCTTGGCCGCCAGCAGCGCCTGATTGGCCGAAAAGCACAGGGTGACATTGGTCTTCACCCCTTCCGCGGTCAGCGCCTTGCAGCTTTTCAGGCCATCCAGGGTCAGCGGCAGCTTCACGCAGATATTGGGGGCCAGCGCGCGCAGCACGGCGGCCTCCTTCATCATCGTGGCATGATCGGTGGCCACCACTTCGGCCGAAACCGGGCCGTCGACCAGGCCACAGATTTCCTTCACCACCTCCAGGAAGTTGCGGCCGGACTTGGCGATCAGGCTGGGGTTGGTCGTCACGCCATCCAGCAGGCCGGTGGCGGCCAGATCGGCAATATCGGCAACATCGGCGGTATCGGCAAAGAATTTCATGGTGGCAACACCCCTGCAAACGGCGAATCGCGGCTGTCTTAGCGCAAAGCCCCGCCCTGTCCTACAGCCCGGCTGTCATGCTAGGGTGAGTTTCTGCAACCAGCTGAAATCCAACAGAAAGGCAAAGCCATGCGCCCGCTTGCGTTCACCTGTCTGGAGCATAAATCCGCCGATCCGCCCTGGCTGGCCGCCGCCCATGCCCTGATTGGCACCACCGAACGGGCCGGCACCGCGTCCAACCCCGTCATCATCGCCTGGGCACGGGCGCTGGGCATCGCCTATGCCGATGATGGCATCAGCTGGTGCGGGCTGTTCATGGCCCATGTCATCCGCACGCAATTGCCGGCGGAGCCCTTGCCGGCAACCCCGCTGGCCGCGCGGCGCTGGGGCCGGTTCGGCATTGCCTGCGCGCCGCAGCCGGGCGCTGTGATGACATTCTGGCGTGGCAGCCGCGCCGGCTGGCAGGGCCATGTCGGGCTGTATGTGGGCGAGGATGCCGCCGCCTTCCACATTCTGGGCGGCAACCAGGGCGATGCGGTGAACATCCGCCGTTTCGCGCGGGATCGTTTCCTGGCCGCGCGCTGGCCGCAAACCGCGCCGCCGCCCGGGGGGCGCCCGCGCCTGCTGCAGCCAGACGGGCGATTGTCAAAAAACGAGCAATAACAAGGGTGAATCCGGACGGAATCGTCAATTGTGTCAAAACTGGCCGGTGGTTCAGCCGCCAACCTGCTTCTTCAGTTCGGTCTTGAGGATCTTGCCATTGGCGTTGCGCGGCAGCGGTTCGCGGCTGAACAGCACCTGCACCGGCACCTTGAAGGCGGCCTGGCGGGCAGCGACAAAGGCGCGCAATTCGGCCTCGCTGGCGTCGCTGCCGGGCTTGAGGGTGACAAACGCCACCGGTTCCTCGCCCAGCGTCTTGTGCGGCCGGCCCACCAACGCTGCATCCATCACCGCGGGGTGTTCGTACAGGGCGTTTTCCACCTCGACGCAATAGATATTCTCGCCGCCGCGGATCAGCATGTCCTTGGCCCGATCGATGATGAAGCAGAAGCCTTCATCATCGATGCGGGCCAGATCGCCGGTGCGCACCCAGCCATCGATGAAGGTGGCCGCCGTGGCTTCGGGCTTGTTCCAGTACAGCTTCACCACATTGGGGCCAAAGCCATAGAGCTCGCCCACCTGGTTTGGCCCCAGCACCTTGCCATCGGCATCACGCACCTGCAGCTCGCACACCGGCACCGGCGGGCCGCAGCTGTCCGGCCGGTGCTCGTAATCCTCGGCCATGTGGTGGGTGAAGGTGGCGCTGGTCTCGGTCATGCCCCAGCCATTGCCCGGCTTGGCCTTGAACTGGCTGCCGATCTGGCGGACGAGCTCGGGCGCAGAAGGTGCCCCGCCGTAACTCACCGTCTCCAGGCTGGAGAGGTCATATTTCTGCCGATCGGGATGCTCCAGTATCTGCCAGGCGATGGTGGGCACGCCGCCGGCCGAATTGCAGCGTTCGCGTTCGATCAGGCCCATGGCCTCCACCACATCCCATTTCTTCATCAAGACCAGCTTCACGCCCGCCACCAGACCGGGATTGAGCACGGCATGGCAGCCGGTGGCATGGAAGAAGGGCACCGACAGCAGGGTGGCCTTTTGCGGGGCGGCTGGATCGGCCACCGGCGGCGTCTCGCCACGGCGCAGGAAGCTGCGGGCCTGGGAACAGGCGCTGGCCATGATGTTGGAACAGATGTTGCGGTGGCTGCCCAGCGCGCCCTTGGGCTTGCCGGTGGTGCCGCTGGTGTAGAAGATGGTGGCATCATCTTCGGGTTGCAGCCCCAGCGCCTCGGCCGGGATGGCGCGATCGGTCAGCGAGGCCCAGTCCATCGGCCAGCCGATCACGCTTTCCAGCCGGCGGGCGCGCGGATCGCCCAGTTCGGATTCGCTGGCGCGGGTGACATAGATGGTGTCCAGATCGGTGCAGGCCGGCAGATGTTCGGATATCCGGTTGTAACGTTCGGCATCGATCAGCAGGATTTTGGTGCCGCTGTCGGTCAGGCCATATTCCAGTTCGCCGCCCGTCCACCAGGCATTGAGCGGCGTGACGATCGCGCCGCACAGGCTGGCGGCATAAAAGGCCACCGGCCATTCCGGCAGGTTGCGCATCACCACCGCCACCCGATCACCCTTCTTCAGGCCATCGGCGCGCAGCCGTTCGGCCAGCGCCAGCGTGGCGCGGGCAAAGGCTTCGAACGTCACCCGTTCATCGTCCAGCACCATGAAGATCTTGTCGCCATGGGCGCGGCCGGCGGCAAAGCAATGCGCCAGGCTGGGCGGGGCGTTCTTCCACACCCGTGTCGGCCGGCCGGCGATGGTGACGGTTTCCATCTCCAGCGGCTGCCCCGGTGCGGTCAGCGCCGCATGCGCATCGGCAATCGACATGGCGGGCCATTGAATCATCTGCGTCCGTCCCCAGGCTGTCTTGATTGGCGTCACGATGCCGCAAAGCCGGGGCAGCCGCCAGCCTGTCAGATGGGCGCAGGTTCAGATGGCCTGCAGCAGGGATTCGGTCTCGCCGATGCTGGCCGGCGTGCCGACATGGAACCACAGGCCGGGGTGGGACAGGCCATACATGCGGCCCTGCGCCAGCGCCTTGTGCCAGGCCCGCCACATGGTGAAGGGTTCGACCGGTTCGCCATCGAACAGGCGGCGGTTGATGATCTGCAACCCGGAATAGACGAACGGTGCCAGCTTCATCCCGGCGCGCGGCGTCAGGCGGCCCAGCCCATCCATGTGGAAATCGCCCCGCCCGTCATAGCCATGGGCGCGGGCCAGCGGCACCATCAGCAGCAGCGCATCCATCGCCGCATCGTCCCAGCAGCTGGCAAGCAGGCGCAGCGTGTCGATCGGCCCGTCGATCCACATATTGTCGGCATTGATGGTGAAGAAGGCCGGGCCGTCCAGCAGGGGCAGCGCCTTGACGATGCCGCCGCCGGTTTCCAGCAGCAGGCCGCGTTCATCCGAAACATCGATGCGGGCCGGCCCGGCGCCCATGCTGTCGCGGGCCTTCACCGCCGCTTCGATCTGGTCGGCAAAATAATGGGCGTTCACCACGGCATGGCCCACGCCGGCCGCCGCCAGCCGATCCAGCGCCCGATCGAGCAGGCTGCGCCCCGCCACCTCGATCAGCGGCTTGGGCCGTGTGGCCGTGATCGGGCGCATGCGCTTGCCCAGCCCGGCGGCCATCACCATGGCGCTGGCCGGCAGCTCGCAATCCACGAACGGTGTCAGACTGAGCGGCGGGGCAGCTGTGGCCATCATCTCACCTCCACACCGCGCCGTGCGCTGGCCGGCACATGAACATCGAACCAGGCCCGCACCGGTGCCAGCGCCGGATGCGCCAGATTGGCGTTGACCAGTTCCCACAGCCGCGGATGAAAGCCGGTATAGGCCGGCTTGCCATCGCGGACATAGAGCCGGGTGAAGACACCCAGGATCTTGATGTTGCGCTGCGCGGCAAGGATCGCATAGGCGGTGCGGAACGCGGTTTCATCAATCCCCGGCCGCGCCGCGAGATAACGGGCCAGCATGGCCGATTCCAGCGCCGGCGAGACGACGCGGCGGATATCTTGCAGCAGGCTGGCCAGATCATAGGCCGGGTGCCCCGCCAGCGCATCCTGAAAATCCAGCAGGCCCAGCTGTTTCAGTCCGGGCCGATCGAGCAGCATCAGATTGTCGGCATGATAATCGCGCAGCACCAGCACCGGTGGATGGGTGAACAGTGCCGGCCACAGCGGTGCCCAGGCCGCGTCATAGCCCGGCGCTTCGGCCACACCGACAGCGTGCAGATACCATTCGGGAAACAGCCGCACTTCGCGTTGATATTCGGCCTCGCTGTAGGGTGGAACGGCCGCCGGTGGATGGCGATGCAGCTCGGCCAAGATGTCGACAGCGGCGGCATAGATCGATGCTTCGGCACCGGCATCGGCAGCCAGCACCGGGTTGACCCGCGCATCGCCGAAATCCTCCAGCAGCACCAGGCCCTGATCCAGATCGGCCGCCAGCGCCTGCGGGGCCGACAGGCCCAGATCATCAAGGTGGCGGCCGATGGCCAGAAACGGTCGGCTGTCTTCCTTGTCGGGCGGGGCGTCCATCAACACGGCGGTGCGCTGGCCCAGCTGCACCCGGAAATAGCGGCGGAAACTGGCATCGCCGGCCAGCGGCCGCACCGCTGCGCCGCCCCAGCCATGGGCGTTGAGGAAGGCGCCGGTGCCCGGCGGCGGGATCATGCTGGCAAGATTGGTGGCCACCGGGCTTCCCAAGCCGGCGGCGCGCGCCAAGTCAAGCGGCGCGGTGCATCGCCGCTGCCGGCCAGCATCAGTTTCAGGGCATCGGGCGGCAGCCGGTCGCCCAGCCGTTGTGGCCATTCGATCAGCAGCGCCGCATCGGTTTCGAACAGGCCCAGCGCATCGGCCTCGGCCGGATGATCGAGGCGATAGAGATCGACATGCCACACCGGCACCGGCAGATCATCATAGGGCTGCACCAGCGTGAAGGTGGGTGATGGCACATCGCCCGGCCAGCCCAGCGCCCGCAGGATGCCGCGGGCCAGCGTGGATTTGCCCGCGCCCAGATCGCCGAACAGGGCGACTGTGTCGCCGGGGCGCAGCGCGGCGGCCAGCGCGGCGGCGACACGGTCCGTCGCCGCCTCGTCCGGCAGGATCAGTTCAGAAATCGATGGTGACATAGGCCTGGGCCAGGCGGCCGGGGATGGGGCCATAGGCACCGGCCCCGCGCAGATCATAGCCTTCGACATCGAACAGATTGTTGATCTGCACCCGCAGCAAGGCGTTGTTGCCGGCCAGGCGGAAGCGATAGCGACCGCCAAGATCGATGACGGTGCGGCCCGGAATGGCAACGCTGTTGCTCACCGTGGCGGTTTCCGAACTGCGATGGGCCAGCCGCGCGTCCACCGACAGGCCGGGAGCGAAAGGCGGCCGCCAATCGGCGCTGAATTCCAGGCGCTGGCCGATGGCCCCCACCGGCCGCTCGCCGATGCGCCCCGGCACGGCTCCGGGCGCGCTCACCTTCGGCCACAGCCACACGCCGCCGGCCACGATGGACAGCGACCCGGTGATCGGGCCGGCAATGCTGGCCTCCATCCCGCGGTTCGCCACATCGCCCAGCACGTCGAACCGGCCAGTGGCATCCAGATTGAAATAGGGTTTGCTGATGTCGAACACGCCGGCCACCAGCTTGATCTGATCGGTGATCGCCAGCCGCAGCCCGGCATCGAACTGGCGGGTGGTGATGGCGGGCAGCGCCTCGTTGCGGTTGATGGCGTTGCCTGGCGCAATGCCGCTTTCCTCCAGCCCGTTCACCGTGCCGGCATAGATCACCAGCCCGTCGCTGATGTTGGCGGCGATCGTGATGTTGTACAGCAGCAGCCGGGCATCGGTGGCCTGCACCCCGCCGGTCGGCAGATCGATGCGCTTCTTGTAATCAGTCCATTGCAGGCCGGCCGCCAGCTCGCCCACGCCCAGCCAGCGGCCTTCATAGGCCAGGCCGCCGGTGATCTGCTTCACATCGTCGAACTGCTGCTGGCTGAAGCGGAAGCCGGGTTCGGGCACCCGGCTGGGCGTGTCGATCTGCACCGGGCCCAGTTCCAGCGTGTCCGACCCGCCAAAGCGGCGATCGCCGCTGCGGCCGCGCACGGCCAGATGGAACTGGTGGCGGCGCGGGCCGTCATCGATCTGGCGGGTCAGGCGCACCTCGCCCGAAACGGCGGCAAAGGCCAGGCGCGGATCAACGATCACCCGCTGCGTGCCGGTGCGGTTTGGCAACAGGCCGCGCACCAGGTTGGTCATCTGGCGGTCGCGATTGCGGCTGGACCGGAACAGGCCGGCGCGCAGCTGCCATTGCGGGGCAATCTGCCAATCGGCCAGCACGCCGGCATTGGCATCCAGCCCGTTGCCATTCACCCAGTCCGGCCCGAAGCGTTGGCGGCGCGGCAGCAGCGGCGGCAGAAATTCGCTGGCGGTCTGGAAGCTGAGGCGGTGATCGTCGAGTGGCTGATACAAAAGGCTGACAAAGGGCATGACCATGATGCCGGGCGCCAGGGCCCAGCGCGCGGTGAGCGTGCCGCCCAGGCTGTTCTCGCGGGTGCTGTCGGGCCCGCTTTCGCGCCGCACCGAGGCACCCAGGCCCAGGCTGAGCCGGCCGCTGACCGGCAGCACGGCATCCACCTCGGCGTTCAGCGTGCCCCATTCATCGGCCAGGATCAGGGCGCTCGCCGCTGCCGTGTCGCCGGGCCGGCGAAAGCCGAAATCCACCAGCCCGGTGGGCGCGGGAAACGGGCTGCCCAGGGCGGACAGACCAACACGGATGGTGGTGGTGCGGCTGATCCGGGTGTTCGGCGGCACCACCGGATCGAAATACAGGCCATCGATGCGCACATTGCCGGCGGCAATCGGCGAGAAGCCGCGCACATTCTGCTGGTTGTAGACGCCGATCACTTCGCGGCCGATGGTGCTGCCAAAGGCATCCCCCACCTGGCGCACGGCATTTTCGGCGGCGCGGCTGCCGGTGGCGGCAATATCGGTGGGCGCCGGGGCGGGCGGCTGGGCAGGCTGCGCTGCCGCTGCGGCGGACAACGCCGAGAGCATCATGGCCTTGCCGGTCATGAGCGAAAATCTGCCGCGTTCCAGCGTCACGGCAGGTCAGAAATCGACGGTGAGATAGGCCTGGGTCACCCGGCCGGGCAGCATCGTGTAGGCATTGGCACCCCGCAGATCAAAGCCCTGCTGGCTGGTCAGGTTGCTGGTCTGGATGCGCAGCATGGCATCGTTGCCGGCCAGCTTGAACCGGTATCGGCCGCCCACATCAATGAGGGTGCGGGTGGGCACGAACACCAGATTGTTGACCGTCGCCACTTCCGGCGAGCGATAGGAGAGGCGCATGTCCAGCGACAGGCCGGGGGCAAAGACGGGGCGCCAATCGGCGGAAAATTCAATGCGTTCGTTGATGGCGCCCACTGGCAGGCGGCCAACCAGGCCGCGGGTGACGGCATCGCCGGTCACCTGCGGGCGCAACAGCACGGCACCGGCCACGATCGACAGCTCGTCGGTGAGCGGCCCGGCCAGGGAGGCTTCGACGCCGCGGTTGATCACTTCGCCCAGCACGTCGAAGCGGCCGGCGGTATCAAGGTTGAAATAGGGTTTGGACACTTCGAACAGGCCGGCAACCATGCGCATGCCGCCGCCCATGTTGAGCCGTACCCCGGCATCGATCTGGCGGGTGCGGATCGCGGGCAGCGCCTCGTTGCGGTTGGCCGCAAAATTGGGGGCAACGCCGGATTCCTCCAGCCCGGTCACCGCGCCGCCATAGAACGTGATGGCATCGCTCAGTTGAACAGCGGCCGTGAGGTTGTACAGCCAGGGTGTGGCATCAGTGGCGGTGATGGCGCCGGGAAAGCCGATGCGCTTGGCATAATCGCTCTTCTGCACGCCCACCGAAAGCTCGCCCACCCCGGTCCAGCGGCCCTCATAGGCGATGCCGCCGGTCCATTGCCGCACATTGTCGTCCTGCTGCGGGCCAAAGCTGAAATCGGGCCTGGGCACATCGGGGGCACGGCCAAGGATGTTGACCACGCCCAGATCGATCGACCGGCTGCCATCAAAGCGGCGATAGCCCTGGCGACCGCGCAGTGTGGCGTGGATCTGGTGGCGGCGCGGCCCGTCTTCGATGCGGCGGGTCAGTCGCACTTCGCCGCTGGTCGAGGCGTTGTAGAGCGTGGGATCGCCGGTGATGCGTTCGGTGCCCGTGCCATCGGGGGAGGTGAGGCGCACGACATTGGCGAACTGGTCGCGCACTACCCGCTGGGAACGGAACAGGCCGGCGCGCAACAGCCAGCCATCGCTGATCGTCCAATCGCTGATCAGGCCGGCGTTCACCTCGGTATCGCCGCCGCGCGACCACCAGGGGCCGAAGAATTGCCGGCGCGGCAGGCGCGGTGGCAGGAAATTGCCCTGCGGCACCGTGATCGGGCCATGATCGTCGATCAGCGTCTCGCGCACGTTGATGAACGGCAGCAGGCCGAACCGCGCCGAAGGGGTCCATTCGGCAATGAAGGCCCCTTCGAAGCTGTGGTCGCGGGTCGCGTTGAAGCCATTTTCCAGCACCATGCCGGCCCCCACCCCAACGCTCAGGGTGGAGGAGACCGGCAGGCTGGCATCAAATTCGGCGGTGGGTGTGTGCCATGTGTTGTAACCCACCAGCACGCTGGCCGCCGCCTCCCGCCCCGGCCGGCGCAGGCCCAGATCGACAATGCCGGTGGGTGCCGGGAACGGGCTGCCCAGCGCCGACGGGCCGACCCGGATCGCGGTTGCCCGCACCAGCCGGCTGGACGGGACGACGATGGGATCGAAATACAGGCCATCGATGCGGACATTGCCCGCCACCACCGGCGAGAAGCCGCGCACCCGTTCGCGGCTGTACAGGCCCGACACCTCGCGGCCGATGCTGGTGCCAAAGGCATCGCCGGCCTGGCGCACGGCATTTTCGGCGGCGCGGCTGCCTGTGGCGGCGATCGTGCCTGCCGTGGCGTTTTCCGGGGCAGCGGTGGCCGCATCCGGGGCCGTGGCGGCGGCAGGCGGGGCAGGGGTGGCGGCAGTCTGGGCTCGCGTGACAGCCGTTGGGCACAGCGCCATGGCCAGCCCCAGGGTGAGCGCCCGGCGCGAGAAATCCCCTCCTGTCATGCCCAATCAATGGCCAGCACGGCCGCCCAAGTCCAGCGCAAAAATCGTATACAATATGCAATAATCATGCTGACCCCAGCCGCCGGCATCAGAAATCGACCGTGAGATACAATTGCGCCACCCGGCCATCGTTCATGCCATAGACGCCGGCCCCTTCCAGATAGACACCGTTGACGCCACCGGCATTGAAGATCTGGGCGCGCAACACCGCATCCCTGCCGGCCAGACGAAAGCCATAGCGGGCGCCCACGTCGATGAAGGTCTGCGGCGGGATGTGCACGGCGTTGTTGACCGTGGCCACCGTGCTGCTGTTGGCGAACAGGCCCAGATCGAACGACAGGCCGGGCGCGAACGGTGGCCGCCAATCCAGCGACAGGTTGATGCGGCGGCGGATCGCGCCCACCGGCAGCGGCCCGGCCACGCCCAGCGCCACCGCTTCGCCTGAAACGCGCGGCCAGCTGAGCACGGCGCCGCCCACCAGCGCGAGGGACGGGGTGACAGGGCCGGCGATGCTGAACTCCACGCCGCGGCTGGCCAGCGTGCCCAGCGGGCCGAAGCGGCCGGTGGCATCAAGGTTGAAATAGGGCTTGGTCAGCTGGAAGGCGCCGGCCACCAGCGTGAGGTCGCCCAGCTTCTGGCGCACGCCGGCATCCAGCTGCCGGGTGATGATCGCCGGCAGCGCTTCGTTGCGATTGGTGGCGATATCGGGGGCCACGCCGCTTTCCTCCAGCCCGGTCACCCAGCCGCCATAAAGCTCGGTGCCGCTGCCCAGCCGGATGGCAGCATTGATGTTGCCCAGCCACGGGGCGGCATCGATGGCCTGGGTGGCGCCGGGCAGGCCGATGCGCTTGGCATAATCGCTTTTCTGCAGGCCCACCGAAAGCGCGCCCACGCCCTGCCAGGTGCCTTCATAGCCGATGGCGCCGGTGAACTGGCGCACCCGGTCTTCCTGTTGCGGGCCGAAGGCGAAATCCGGCAGCGGCGCCGTGCTGGGGCGGCCGATATCGGTGGGCCCCAGATCAAGCTGCACGCTGCCATCAAAGCGGCGGAACGCCTTGCGGCCGCGCAGCGCGAGGTGGAAGCGGTGGCTGCGCGGGCCATCGGCGAGCGTGCGGGTGAGCCGCAGCTCGCCGCTGTTGGACACGAAGAACAGGCGCGGATCGGCCACGATGCGCTGGCGCGCGCGGCCATCGGGCTGCACATCCTCCATCAGATTGGAAAAGGCGGTTGGCAGCACCACCGAGGACCGGAACAGCCCGGCCTTCAGCGCCCAGCCGCTGGCGATGGCCCAATCGGCCAACAGCCCGGCGTTCACCTCGCTGTCGCGCTGGCGCACCCAGCGCGGGCCCACGAACACGCGGCGCGGCGGATCGGGCGGCAGCACATCGCCGGCCGGCACGAACAGCGGCGGCACATCATCGCGCGGTGTGACGGTGAAGCTGAGGAAGGGCACCAGCCGCAGGCCATCGCTCACCTGCCAGCGGGCGATGGCGGCAGCTTCATATTTGTTGTCGTGGGCGGCGGTGATGAAGCGTTCGCGGCGGATCATGCCGCCCAGGCCCAGGCTGAATCGTTCGGACAGCGGCAGCGCCACGTCCAGTTCGGCAATGTGGCTGCCGAAATTGTCCACGCTGACCAGCGCGGAGGCGGCGCGTTCGCTGCCGGGCACGCGCAGGGACAGATCGACGATGCCGGTGGGCGCCGGAAACGGGCTGCCCAGCGCCGATGGGCCGATGCGGATGCTGGTGGCACCGCTGATCCGGTCCGACGGGAAGATCACCGGATCGAAATACAGGCCCTCGATGCGCACATTGCCGGCCACCACGGGAGAAAAGCCGCGGATGTCATCGGCGCTGTAGAGCCCGATTTCTTCCCGCCCGATTACCGTGCCAAAGGCGTCGCTGGCCCCGCGCACGGCATTTTCGCCGGCGCGGGCACCGGCCGCCGGGATGGCGACGGGCGCCGGCAGGCCGGGCGGCGGGGCGCTGGTTTCGGCGGGTTGTGCCGCCTGTGCCACGGCCGCCGGCAGGCCAAGCACAACGGCGCACCAGAAGCGCTGCAAGGGCATGGTGGACGTTCCTGAATTCATGGCACGTGCAATGCCGCTGCCCTATCCGGGCGGTGTTGCAATTGCGCGAACAAGCCGGCGGCGGCGCTAGATGGTCACAGATCGACTGTCAAATAACCAATGGCTGCGCGGCCCCACACCGGGCGGAACGCGCCCGCGCCAAACAGTTCATAGCCCTGTTGGTCGAGCAGATTTTCCACCTGGATGCGCAAGGTGGCGGCGCTGCCCGCCAGCTTGAAGCGGTAACGGCCGCCGATATCGACAAAGGTCAGCGCCGGGATCGCCACCCGGTTGGACACGGTCGCGGTCTGGCTGCTGGTGTGGGACAGGCCGGCATCGAACGAGACGCCGGGCAGCCAGGGTGGCCGCCAATCGCCGCTGATCGTATAGGTCTGGCTGATCGCGCCAACGGGCCGGCGGCCGACGCCGGGCACATTGGCGGCCACCTGCGGATCCAGCAGCACCGCGCCGGCCACCAGGCTGAGCCGCCGTGTGACCGGCCCGCTGAACGAGGCTTCGAGGCCGCGATTGCGCACCGTGCCCAATTGCCGGAAGCGGTTGGCGGCATCGAGATTGAAATAGGGTTTGGCCACCTCGAACAGGCCGACCACCAGCCGCAGATCGCCAGCCAGCGCCCAGCGCAGCCCGGCATCCCACTGGCGGGTGCGGATGGCCGGCAGCGCCTCGTTGCGGTTGGCCGCCTGTTCGGGCGCAACGCCCGATTCCTCCAGCCCGGTGACATGGCCGCCATAGGCCGCCAGACGGGGCGTCAGGGTGATGGCGACATTGGCGTTGAACAGCAGGGGCCGGGTGGCGGTGGCCACCGGGGCCACGCCCGGCAGGCCGATGCGCTTGCGGTAATCGGTTTGCTGCACGCCCAGCGAGATTTCGCCCACCCCGTCCCAGCGGCCTTCATAGCCGGCGGCCAGCGTCCATTGCCGGAAGCGGTCGCGTTCCTGTTCGGTGAAGCGGGCAACGGGCTGGGGCGCGGTGATTGGCGTGGTGAGGGTGGTGGGGCCGAAATCCACCGTTGCGGCCCCGCCAAAGCGTCGCCGGGCATCGCGGCCGCGCACGGCGAGGTGCAGCTGGTGGGTTTTCCGGCCGTCGATCCAGCTGCGGGTCAGCCGCACCTCACCGCTGGTGGAGGCAAACAGCAGCGGCGGATCGATGATCACCTGCGAACGGGCGCTGCCATCGGGCCGCACCTGGTCAAGCAGGTTGGTGAAATCCTCGAAATAGGCGATCGACGATCGGAACAGCCCGGCCTTCAGCCCCCAGCCCGGTGTCAGATCGGCGCTCAGCACGCCGCCGGCGTTCAATTCGGTTTCGCGGGTGCGCTGCCAGCGCGGGCCGTTCCAGAAATCGCGCGGCAGGCGGGGCGGCAGCGCCTCGCCGGCGGGCACAGTGATGGTCGCGGCATCGTGGAACGGAGTATAGGCTAGGCTGATGAACGGCACGAATTCCACGCCCGGTGCCGGCCTGATCCGGGCGATCAGCGCGGCTTCGTAATAATAGTCGCGGGTGCCATCGCCCATATGCTCGTGGTTGATCTGGCCGCCCAGCCCCAGGCTGAACCCGTCGCTGATCGGCAGGGCGATATCGGCCTCGATCATGCGGCTGCCCCAGGTGTCGACACTGGCCAGCACACTGGCGCCCGCCTTGTCGCCGGGCACGCGCAGGCCAAGATCGACAATGCCGGTAGGGCTGGGAAAGAGCGATCCGAACACGGTGGGGCCGACGCGGATGACCGTGGACCCACTGATGCGATCGGATGGAAAGAACACCGGATCGAAATAGAGGCCGGCAATGCGGACATTGCCGGCGACGCGCGGCGAAAATCCGCGCACATTGCCATCATCGTAGATGCCGATGTCTTCGCGGCCGATCACCGTGCCAAAGGCATCGCCGGCCTGCCGCACGGCATTTTCGCCGGCCCGGTTGCCCGCAGCGGTCAGCGCAACCGGCGGCGCCGGCTGGGCCTGGGCGGCGGCCGCCATCACAGCGGCGGCCAGCGTGATCAGGGTTCGCGTCTGCATCATCCATCGGCCCCCGTTCGGAACCGCCCCTTGCGGGCAACGCCGGCAAAGGTCAATCGGGAAGGGTCGGCAGGCAGGATGGGCGGCGATCAATAACGATAATGATCCGGCTTGAACGGGCCGGCCTCGCCCACGCCGATATAGCTGGCCTGTTTGGGGCTCAGCGTCGTCAGCTTCACGCCCAGCTTGTCCAGATGCAGGCGCGCAACCTTTTCATCCAGATGCTTGGGCAGCACATGCACGGCGTTGCTGTACTGGGCGCCCTTCGTCCACAGTTCGATCTGGGCCAGCACCTGGTTGGTGAAGCTGGCCGACATCACGAAGCTGGGGTGGCCGGTGGCGCAGCCCAGATTGACCAGCCGGCCCTTGGCCAGCACGATGATCTGGTTGCCATCGGGGAATTCCACGATGTCGGTGCCCGGCTTCACCTCGGTCCACTTGTAGTTGGACAGGGCGGCAATCTGGATCTCGCTGTCGAAATGGCCGATGTTGCACACGATGGCGTTGGGGCGCATCGCCTTCATGTGTTCGGCGGTGATCACGTCCATGTTGCCGGTGGCGGTGACGAAAATGTCGGCGCGCGTCACCGCGTCTTCCATGGTGACCACTTCAAAGCCTTCCATCGCGGCCTGCAGCGCGCAGATGGGATCGATTTCCGTCACCATCACGCGCGCGCCGCCATTGCGCAGCGAATGCGCGCTGCCCTTGCCGACATCGCCGAAGCCGGCGACGCAGGCAACCTTGCCGGCCAGCATCACGTCGGTGGCGCGGCGGATGGCATCGACCAGCGACTCCTTGCAGCCATAGAGATTGTCGAACTTGGATTTGGTCACGCTGTCGTTGACGTTGATCGCCGGGAACGGCAGCCGGCCCTGCCGGGCCAGATCATACAGGCGATGCACGCCCGTGGTGGTTTCCTCCGAAACGCCCTTCAGATTGCGCACCGTCTGCGTCAGATAGCCGGGGCGGGCGGCCACGAATGCCTTCAGCGCGCGCTGGAATTCCACCTCTTCGGCGTTTTCCGGTTCGCCCAGCGTTTCGCCGGCTTCCAGCCGCGCGCCCCACAGCGCGAACATGGTGGCATCGCCGCCATCATCCAGGATGATGTTGGCGGTGTCATCACCCCAGTCAAAGATGCGGCCGACATAATCCCAGTAATCGGCCAGGCTCTCGCCCTTGATGGCATAGGTGGGGATGCCGGCGGCGACCATGGCGGCGGCGGCGTGATCCTGGGTGGAAAAGATGTTGCAGGTGGCCCAGCGCAGTTCGGCCCCCAGCGCCACCAGCGTTTCCATCAGCACCGCGGTCTGGATCGTCATGTGCAGGCTGCCGGTGATGCGCGCGCCCTTCAGCGGCTGGGCCGCGCCGAATTCGGCGCGCAGCGCCATCAGGCCGGGCATTTCGGTTTCGGCAATGGCGATTTCGCGGCGGCCGAACGCGGCCAGGCTGAGATCGGCGATGGCATAATCGCGGGTGGCAAGATCGGCCATGATCGGTTCCTGTGGACAAAGTGGCGGATGGGGGCGGACTGGCGGCTCCCTAGGCCGCGCGGCGCTGGCCGGCAAGCATAAAGCTTGCTTTATATGGTGTCGCAGGCCGGGCGCGGTCACGAAAGCCGCTGGCAAAGCCGGGCGCGGCTTGCCAATGTGTGCGCCAAAGCCATGTGGGGGAGTGTCTGGCCATGCGCCGTTTCGTTGCGAGTATCCTGCTGATGTCTGCTGCTGCTGCTGTTGCTGCCCCGATTGCCTATCCGGCCACCCAGGCCGGCACCGCGGTGGAAGCCCGGCACGGCCTGTCCGTGCCCGATCCCTATCGCTGGCTGGAAGCCGATGTGCGCAGCGAACCGCAGGTGGCGAATTGGGTGGAGGCGCAGAACCAGGTGACGATGGCCTATCTGGCCGGCCTGCCGCAGCGCGAGGCGATCCGCCAGCGGCTGACCACGCTTTACAATTATGAACGCTTTGGCCTGCCGCGCGTGAAGGGCGGTGTGCAGTTCTTCACCCGCAATTCGGGGTTGCAGAACCAGTCGGTGCTCTATGTGCAGGCGCCGGGGCAGGAACCGCGCGTGCTGATCGATCCCAACCCCTGGGCGAAGGATGGTGCCACCGCGCTGGCCGAATGGCAGCCGTCGGCCGATGGCAAATTGCTGGTCTATGCCGTGCAGGATGGCGGGACGGACTGGCGCACCCTGAAACTGCGCGATGTGCCGACCGGCACCGATCTGCCCGATGTGATCGAATGGGTGAAATCCAGCGCGATTGCCTGGAAAAAGGATGGTTCGGGATTTTATTACAGCCGCTTTCCCGAACAGGCCGGGCCGAAATATCTGGGCGTCAGCCTGAACCAGAAGCTGTATTTCCATCGGCTGGGCACGCCGCAATCGGCCGACCAGCTGATCTTTGAAACGCCGGACCATCCCCGGCGCGGCCATTTCGGCCAGGTGACGGACGATGGCCGCTGGCTGATCATCATCACATCGGAAGGCACCGATTCGCGGTTCGAGGTGCGCATTGCCGATATCCAGAAGGGCGAGACGCCGCGCGCGCTGGTGACGGGGCTGGATCATGACTGGTCGCTGGCCGGCAGCCAGGGCGACACGCTGTATTTCCGCACCGATCGCGATGCGCCGCGCGGGCGGATCGTGGCGATGAACGCCATCACCGGCGCGGTTCGCGAAGTGGTGGGCGAAGGCGCCGCCACCCTGACCGGTGCCAGCCTGGTGGGCAACCGGCTGGTGGCCGAAACGCTGGAAGACGCCAAATCGGTGGTGCGCCTGTATGAACGCGATGGCCGGCCGGTGGGCGTGGTGCCCTTGCCCGGCATCGGCACGGCCGGCGGCTTTGAAGCGTCTGACGACGGCACGACCTTCTTTGCCTTTTCCAGCTTTGCGACGCCCGGTTCGATCTGGCGCTATGACGCGGCCACCAACCGGGCCGAGGTGGTGCGCCAGGCCAAGGTGGCGTTCAACCCGGATGATTATGCGGTCAGCCAGATCTTCTATCCATCGAAGGATGGCACCCGCGTGCCGATGTTCGTGGCGCACCGCAAGGATCTTGACCTTGCGAAGCCGCACCCGGCGCTGCTCTATGCCTATGGCGGTTTCGACATCAGCCAGACGCCCGGCTTCAGCGTGTCGCGGCTGGTGTGGATGGAAATGGGCGGTGTGTTCGCGCTGGCCAACATCCGTGGTGGCGGCGAATATGGCAAGGCCTGGCACGATGGCGGCCGCCTGCTGAACAAGCAGAATGTGTTCGATGATTTCATCGCGGCCGGCGAGGCGCTGATTGCCCGGGGCCTCACCAGCAAGGGCCAGCTGGCCATCCAGGGCGGGTCCAACGGTGGCCTGCTGGTGGGGGCGGTGACCAACCAGCGCCCCGATCTGTTCGCCGCCGCGCTGCCGGCGGTGGGCGTGATGGACATGCTGCGCTATGCCAACTGGACGGCCGGGCGATACTGGGTGGATGATTATGGCGATGTCAGCCAGCCGGCGATGTTCCGCTACAATCTGGCCTACAGCCCCTATCACAACGTGAAGGGCGGCAAGGATTACCCCGCGATCCTGGTGACGACCGCGGACACCGATGATCGCGTGGTGCCGGGCCACAGCTTCAAATATGCCGCCGCGCTGCAGGCCGCCAATATTGGTGACAAGCCGCACCTGATCCGCATCGAGACCCGCGCCGGCCATGGCAGCGGCAAGCCGACCGACAAGATCATTGCCGAGGCGGCGGATCTGTGGGCCTTTGCGGGTTACTGGACGGGGCTAACGAAATAGGCGGTCTTGGCCCGCCGGGCCGGGTGAGGATGAACAAGGCGGTGGCCGGCAGGATCACCGCCTGGATGATGATCACCCGTTCCGGCGCGCCGGCCAGCCAGCTGGCGGCAAACACCCCGGCCATGGAGGCGACGGCCAGCAGCTTGGCGCGCGGGGCAATGGCACCATGCGCCTGCCAGTTGGTGATCAGCGGGCCAAAGCTGCGATGGGCCAGCAGCCAGGCGTGCAGGCGCGGCGAGCCGTTGGCAAACGCCCAGGCCGCCAGCAGCACGAACGGCGTGGTGGGCAGCAGCGGCAGCACGATGCCGATGATGCCAAGCACCAGGCTGGTGCAGCCCAGCAGGATCCAGAGCGGCCGGAACATGATCCAGCCATAGCAGGCGCGCGGGGCGGCGCCAGTGGTCATCCGGTGCGGCGCAGCCCTGGCGGCGCGACCTGCCGCTGCACCAGCGCGGCCGGCGGCATGACATGGGTTTGTTTCGCCAGCCGATCATCGCGCAGCGGCGCGCGCGGGGCCGCGCTGCCGGCCGGGCTGCGCGGCAATCGCATGTCGGCGGTGATGATGCGGGTGAGCATGGCGCGGGTGGCCTGCCACAGCGGCACCTGGAGGCTGGCGCTGTTCATGCCGTTGGTGAACAGCGACACGATCAGCCGGTCGCGCGTCGGGCTGTCTTCGCCGGCAAAGGCGATGCCGATGCGCCCGCCGTGGCAGCGCGCAACGATGCCATCGATGCTGCCGATGCCGCGCAGCCGCACCCGCACCGGTTCGCCCTTCACCAGCCCGTCGCCGGCCAGCGCGATGCCCGATACCGATATGTCCAGCCCGCGCGCCAGCGTAGCATGGCGGGCATCGCGCCGCCAGATCGCCACCGGCTCATCCAGCGCAAATCGCTCTTCGGCCCGCAGCGCCGGCCGGCCCAGGCACAGCATGGCGGCCAGGAACAGCACAACGATGTTGACCAGCCCCCAGAAGGCCACCATCGGCACCAGCGCGCCCTGCGCGACGATGCGGGTTTCGGGCACGGCATTGATCACCAGCCCGGCCAGCGTGGCCAGCATCAGGCCGGTGGCGGCCAGGAAGATGCCGCGCTGATAGCCGCCACCCACCGCATCGCTGCCCTTGGGTGTCACCTTGAAGGCGTGGCCGTGCGGCTTGAACAGCGTCTTGATGATGACGGGCAGCAGGCGAAAGCTCTGGAACGTGCCCAGCACCTGCGCCGCAATCGGGAAATAGCGACCGCCGCCCAGCAGCACGATGCCGCCCACCTGCGCCACCACCATCGGCACCAGGAAGAAGATGGCGCTTTCCGCTGTCACGCCCACCAGCGGCGGGATGTCGAGGAACAGGAAGATCAGCGGCGAGATGATGGAGGTGAGCATCATCAGCGCCTGCGACAGCCAGGCGGTGGGCAGGAAGAAGATGCGGTGGCGCAGGGCATGGCCGGGGCCGAGCGGGCCGGAGCGCAGGAACAATATCTGCATCGCCCCCTGCGCCCAGCGTGCGCGCTGCACGAAGAAGGCATCCAGGCTTTCGGGCGCCAGGCCAAAGGCCAGCGGTTCGTTCAGATAGCGGGTGACATAGCCCTTTTGCAGCAGGGCGAGCGAGAGCAGCATGTCTTCGGTGATCGATCCGGCCGGCAGGCCGCCGCCGATGGCATCCAGCGCGGCTCTCCGGGTGATGCTGTTGGAACCGCAGCAGAAGGCGGCATCCCAGCCATCGCGGCCGGGCATGATGGCTTCGAAGAAGAAGCGCTGATCGTCGGGCAGCGCCTCGCGCAGCGCCAGATTCTGTTGCAGCGGATCATGGTTGTAGAAACTGTGCGGCACCTGGACGATGCCGATGCCGGGATCGTCGAAAAAGCCCATGGTGCGTTTCAGGAAGCCGCGCTGCGGCACGAAATCGGCATCGAACACCCCCACGAACGGCGCATCGGTGACGGTGAGGGCATGGTTGATGTTGCCGGCCTTGGCATGAAGATTGTCGGGCCGGGTGATATAGCCCGCCCCCTTGGCGGCACACAGATCGCGCAGCCAGGCCCGGCGGCCATCATCGGCCACCCACACGTTCAGATTGGGCCAGTCCAGCGCCAGCGCGCCCAGGATGGTCTTTTCCAGCACCTCGATCGGTTCGTTGTAGGTGGCGATGATCAGATCCACCGCCGGCCATTCATGGCGGGGCCGGGTGGCCAGCCGGGCTTCACCGGCATCGGCTTCGGCACTGCGGCTGGTGCGGCGGATCAGGCCGGCAAACAGGATGGCGGCATCGAACAGGCCGAACAATTCCACCGCCAGACAGAACAGCGCAAAGCCCAGCCCGGCCCAGCCCGCGCCCCAGGGGATGGTGGTGGTGAAGCGCCAGTGGAGATAGCTGCCCACCACCAGCGCCACCGCCGCCCCGATGGCGGCGCGGGTGGCCAGCCGTTCCAGCCCGGCCAGCGGCGCCAGCAGCAGCCCAGCAATGCACAGCAGCAGCGGCGCTGCCACCAGCAGCGCCGGCGCGGTATCAAGCGCCGGCAGCATCACGGCCAGCGCGGAAAGCGCACTTCCGCCAGCCGGCCGACATCGCAGCGCCGCGCCAGCGTGGCCGGCGGCGGCAGGCCGATCTGCACGGTCAGCGACCGGGCTTCCTTGTCGGGGTTGGCGGCCAGCATGGCACCATCGCGCCGGGCGGCGGCCCCCAGGATGGAGGCAACCGTCCCGTCCAGCCAGACATCGCTGCCGATCAGGCGCACCCGGGCCCGGCTGCCGGGCAGGATCGCCTCCATCCGCCGTTCCGGCAACGCCACCTCGACATAACGGTGGTTGCAATCGGCCAGTTCGATCAGGCTGGCACCGGGGGCAACGGTGGTGCCTTTCGGGGCCGGCTGGCTCCACACCACGGTGCCGGCCGGCAGCACGGCATCAAAGGCGCTGGCGCGGGCCAGCCGCTGTTCCTCGGCATTGATCTGCAACGCCAGTTCGGCCAGCCGGGCATCGGCATCGGCCACCACGCTTTCCAGTTCCTGCCGGCGCAGCAGCAGCCGGTCGCGCTGCTGATCGCCATAGGGCGCATCCATCGCCGCCCCGGCCAGATACAGGCCATGGCCGGCGGCGCGGGTTTCGATGGCCAGCGCCATGGCCTGATCCTTCAGCCCGGCGCAGCGGCGGGCGCTTGCCAGCGCCTGGGCGCGCAGCCGGTCGCGCTGGGTGAAGGTGGCAAAACGCTGTTCGGCCAGATTTTCGATGCGGTCGCGCTGCAACACGGCTTCGGCGGCTTCGGCCTCGCAGGCGGCCAGCGCCTCGTTCGCCGCGCGCGTTGTCGCTGCCAGCCGGGCGCTGGCCGCCACGCCAAAGCGGGCGGAACGGCTGGCGGCGCGGGCGCCGGCGGCGGTCAGCTCGGCGATCTGGCGCAGTGCCAGCGCGCGGGCGCTGATCAGCGCGGCCTGGCTGCCCTTCAGCCCGGCCAGCGGCCCGGTGTCCAGCACCCGCGCCGCCACCAGCCGGGCGGTGCGGGTGGCAGCGATGGCGCTGCCCGGCGGCGGCAGATCGCTGGCCACGATGCCGGCAATGGGGGCGGCCATGCGGATGATCGGCGCGTTCACAAAGGCTTCGCCGCCCACTTCGCTGGTGACATAGGGGGCAAAGGCCCACAGGCCCAGCGCCGCCATGCTGGTGGCCACCGCCACGCGCACCTGGTTGGATCGGATCAATTGTTCAAAACGCCCGGCCATTGCTGCCCCTTCCTTGCAGGGCAAGAAACGGCGGCGGTTCCGGTGGGTTTATGCGGCCAGCGCGGTGGCGATTTCGGCGGCCAGGGCGGCATCGCCGGCGGCGATCACCTGGCCGGCGCTGGCCATGGTGAGCGGCTGGCCCTGCCAATCGGTCATCACGCCGCCGGCGCCCCGGATCACCGGCACCAGGGCGGCCCAATCATGGATCTTCAGGCCGGATTCCACCACCGCATCCAGATGCCCGGCGGCGACCAGGCCATAATTGTGGCAATCCCCGCCATACAGCGTGTCGCGGGCGGCCATGCGCACCTGTTCGAACGCGGCCAGATCGGCCGGCACAAAGGCCTGCGGGCTGGTGGTGCCGATGCGGGCCTGGGCCAGCGGCAGACCGTGGCGGGCATGGCAACGCTGGCCGTTGAACAGCGTGGGCTGATCCGGCCCGGCAACCCAGCGATCCTTGATGATGCACTGATCGATCACGCCCAGCACCGGCTGCCCATCCTGCATCAGGCCGATCAGGGTGCCGAACAGCGGCCGGCCGGTGACAAAGGCACGGGTGCCATCGATGGGATCCAGCACCCACACCCGCGCCGCATCGGGGCGATCATCGCCATATTCCTCGCCGATCACGCCGTCATCGGGGCGATATTGGGCCAGCAGCCGGCGGATGGCGGCTTCGGCTTCCTTGTCGGCGGCGGTGACAGGGGAGAAATCCTCCTTGGTTTCCACCAGGAACGGCCGGCGGAACCAGGGCCGGATCGCGGCGCCGGCGGCATCGGCGAGCCGTTGGGCCAGTTCAAGATCGGTCAAAGGCCCAGTTCCTTCAGGATCGCCGCCCGGTCACCATCCAGCGCCGGGGCGGGCGGGCGGCTGGCGCTGTCGGGGTGGGCGGACAATTTCACCGGGTTGCCGGCCGCGATCAGCGGCGTGCCATCGGGCAGGGCGGTTTCCACCACCATGTGGCGGGCGCGCACCTGGGGATTGGCCAGCGCCTGGCCGATATTGTTCAGCGGCCCGCACGGCACCCCGGCTGCATCCAGCGCCGCCAGCCAGTGGGCGGCGGGGCCGGTGGCCAGCACCCCCTCGATCACCCCGGCCAGCGCCTCGGCGTTGCTGGTGCGGGCATCGTTGCCGGCAAAGCGCGGATCATCGGGCGGCAGCCCCAGCGCACCGCACAGGGCGGCGAACAACTGATCATTGCCGGCCGCGATCACGATCGGCGCATCGGCGCAGTGATAGGCGGCAAAGGGCGTGATGCTGGGGTGGCGCGCGCCCAGCGGGCCGGGCGACACCCCCGTGGCGGCATAACGCGCGATGGCATTTTCCAGGATGGCGATCTGGCCATCCAGCATGGCGACATCGACAAACTGGCCCAGGCCGGTCTTGCCGCGATCATGCAGGGCGGCCATGATGCCGATCACGGTGAACAGGCCGGCGGTGATGTCGCCCACGCTGGTGCCCACCCGCGTCGGCGGCCCGCCGGGGTGGCCTGTCACGCTCATGATGCCGCCCATCGCCTGCACCACCATGTCGTATGCGGCCTTTTGCGCATCCGGTCCGGTCTGGCCGAAACCACTGGTGGCGGCGTGGATCAGGCGCGGAAAACGCGCGTGCAGCGCATCCCAGCCATAACCCAGCCGTGCCATCACGCCGGGGCGATAATTGTCCACCAGCACATCGGCGCGGGCCAGCAGCGATTCGAACACCGCCTGGTCGGCCGCGGCTTTCAGATCCAGCGCGATCGATTGCTTGCCGCGGTTGATGCTGGCGAAATAGGCGCTGTGGCCATTGATGAACGGGCCATAGGCACGGGCATCATCGCCGCCATCGGGCCGTTCCACCTTGATCACCCGCGCGCCCAGATCGGCCAGCACCATGGTGGCATAGGGGCCGGCCAGCACCCGCGACAGATCGATGACAAGAAGATCGGAAAGCGGGCCGGGCATGGCCAAATCCATAGCGTTGTTTTGCCGGCCCGTCACCGGCTACACTGGGCCGGTTACACCGGGATCGTTCAATCGGGGAAACTGCCATGAAATCACTGATGCTCGCCGCGCTGCTACTTGGCACCGCCGCCACTGCCCAGCCGGCCGATCGGGAAGCCGCGTTCGATGCCCAGGTTTCCAGCGCCGAACAAATGGCCTGGCTGAAGGGGTTGAGCAGCGGCCCCAACCATCTGGGCAGCCCGCACAACCAGGCCAATGCCGCCACGATCGAGAAGTTGTTCCGCGACTGGGGCTGGCAGGTGAAGCGCGCCGATTACCAGGTGCTCTATCCCACGCCGATCAGCACCGCGCTGGAACTGGTGGGGCCGGTGACGAAGACGCTGGGCGGGCAGGAGCCGGGCATCCCGCAGGATGCCACGTCGAACAATCTTGCTGGCGCGTTGCCGCCCTATGTCGCCTATCAGGGTGATGGCGAAGTCACGGCGCCGGTGGCCTATGTGAATTATGGCCTGCCGGGCGATTACGAGGCGCTGGCCCGGCGCGGCATTTCGGTGAAGGGCAAGATCGTCATCGCCCGTTATGGCGGCGGCTGGCGGGGCCTCAAGCCCAAGCTGGCGCAGGAACAGGGTGCCATCGGCTGCCTGATCTATTCCGATCCGCAGCAGGATGGCTATGGCACGGCCGACAGCTATCCCAATGGTGGCGGGCGGCCGCCGGCCGGGGTTCAGCGCGGCAGCGTGGTGGACATGACGACCTATCCCGGCGATCCGCTCACCCCCGGCGTGGCGGCAACCAGGGATGCCAAGCGGCTGACGCGCGAAACCGCGCCCACCGTGCTGAAAATCCCCACCCTGCCGATCAGCTATGCCGATGCGACCGAGATCTTGTCGCGGCTGACGGGCGCGCCGGTGCCGGCCGATTGGCGCGGGGCCTTGCCGTTCCATTATCGCTTTGGCGGCAGCGATGATGTGCGGGTGCATCTGAAGGTGCAGTCCGAATGGTCGCTGAAAACCATTTCCAACGTGATCGCCACCCTGCCCGGTTCGTCGAAGAAGGATGAATGGGTGGTGCGCGGCAACCATTATGATGGCTGGGTGTTTGGCGCATCCGATCCGCTGTCGGGGGAAGTGGCGCTGTTGAGCGAAGCCAAGGCGCTGGGCGCGCTGTGGAAATCCGGCTGGCGGCCCAAGCGCAGCATCGTCTATGCCAGCTGGGATGGCGAGGAGCCGGGCCTATTGGGCTCCACCGAATGGGTGGAGCAGAATGTGGCCGAGCTGCGCCAGAAGGCGGTGGTCTACATCAACAGCGATTCCAACGGCCGCGGTTTCCTGGGCGTTGATGGCAGCGGGCAGTTCACCAGCCTGATCAGCCAGGTGGCGGCCGACGTGAAGGACCCGGCCACCGGCGCCAGCGTGGCGGAACGCTGGCGGGCCGGGGTGCGGGCCAAGGCCTTTGATGGCCTGCGCGGCAACCAGGCGGCGCTGGCTGCCGCCGAACTGGGCGGTGATCAGCCGATGGACGCGCTGGGTTCGGGCAGCGACTATACCGCCTTCATCCACCATGCCGGCGTGTCGTCGATCAACATCGGCTTTGGCGGCGAAGGCGAAAGCGCCGGCAGCTACCACAGCATCTATGACAGCTATGATCATTTCGTGCGCTGGGACGATCCGGGCCTGGCCTATGGCGCGGCGCTGTCCAAGGTGGCGGGCCGGCTGGTGCTGCGGCTGGCCGATGCCGATGTGCTGCCTGTGCGCTTTGGCCCGGTGGCCGGCGCGGCGCGGGCCTATTTCAACGAGATCAAGGCCCTGATCGACACGCGTCGCCGCGAGGACGAGCGCCGCGCCGGGCTGAGCGCCGACATCTACCGGCTGGGCAGCGATCCGCGCGATCCGCTGGGCCCGCCGCTGCCGAAAACGCCGACACCGGCGCTCGATCTGGCGGCGCTGGATGCCGCCATCACCCGGCTGGACGGCGCCGCCAGGGCCTTTGATGCCGCCATGGCCGCCAAGGCGGCCAGCCTCACGCCCGCGCAGGCCGCCGCGCTGAACGGGCAAATCCAGGGCATCGAGCAGACGCTGCTCAGCCCCGCCGGCCTGCCGTTCCGGCCGTGGTTCCGCAACATCCTCTACGCCCCGGGCCGCTTCACCGGCTATGGTTCGAAAACCCTGCCCGGCGTGCGCGAGGCGGTGGAGGAACGGCGCTTTGACGATGCGGTGCGGGAGGCCGGCATCGCTGCGAGGGCGCTGACCGACTATGCCGCCCGGCTCGATGCAGCAACGGCGGTGCTGAAATGAAGCGGCTGCTGCTGATCGCCGTGCTGCTGGCCAGCCCGGCGCTGGCCCAGCGGATGCGCCCGGCCGATGTTGATGCGCTGCCAGCGTCGAAACCGGTGCTGGTCGAAGCCTATGGCAAGGATGCAGCGCAGGTGGGCGAGTTGCGCCTGCCGGCAGGCCCCGGCCCGCACCCGGTGGTGATTGTCATCCACGGCGGCTGCTGGTGGAAGGGCTTTGCGACGCGGGCCAACACCGCCGCGCTGGCCAGCCGGCTGACCGAGCGGGGATTTGCCACCTGGAACATCGAATATCGCCAGCAGGGTGATGCCGGCGGCGGCTGGCCGGGCACGTTTCAGGACTGGGCGGCGGCGACCGACCATCTGCGCGACCTTGCCAAGCGCCATCCGCTTGATCTGGCGCGGGTGGCGGTGACGGGCCACAGCGCCGGGGCGCACGCGGCGCTGTGGGTGGCCGCGCGGCACAGATTGCCGAAGGACAGCGCGATCGCCAGCCCTGATCCGCTGAAGATCGGTGCGGTGGTGGGCATCGACGGCCCGCCTGATCCGGGCAGCGAACTGGCGCTGTTCGAGGAGGGGTGCGGCGTGCCGGCGGTGACCGGCATGTTCGGCGGCAAGCCGGATCAGCAGCAGCAGCGTTATGCCCAGGGCAGCCCGCAGGCGCTGCTGCCGCTGGGGGTGAAATCCGGGGTGATTTCCGCCAGCCTGTTCCTGTCCCCCACCGCCGCCACCCGCTGGGTGACGCAGGCCAGGCTGGGCAAGGATCGGGCATCGGCCCTGATCCTCGCTGGCACCGGCCATTTCGAGGTGATTGCCCCCGGCAGCCCGGTGTGGAGCCAGGTGGAGCCGTTCCTGGTGGAGCAGTTGACGGTGCGGCCGTGAAGCTGCTCGCCTCGCTCACCTCGCCCTATGGCCGCAAGCTGCGGGTGCTGGCCCTTGAACTGGGCATCGACCTGCCGCTGGAGGATACCGCGCCCATGGCCGATCCGGCGGCGCTGCTGGCCGCCAATCCGCTGGGCAAGGTGCCGGCGCTGGTGCTGGACGATGGCAGTGGGGGCGGCAGCGCCATCATCGATTCGCCGGTGATCGCCGCCTATCTGATCGGCCTGGTGCCGGCACAGACGTTGCTCCCCGTTGCCGGCCCCGCCCACTGGCAGGCGCGCAGCACCGAGGCGCTGGCCGATGGTGTGCTGGATGCCGCGATCATCCTGCGCTTCAACATGGCGCAGGGCATCACTGCCGGCCCGTGGGTGGACCGGCAATATCGCGCCATCGAACGCGCGCTGGCCGTGATGAACGGCCGGGTGGGCGGCAGCGATTTCGGCGATATCTGCATGACGGTCGCCTGCGATTATCTGACGTTCCGCTTCCCCGAACTGAACTGGCAGGTCCACAACCCGGCGCTGGTGGAACTGGTTGGCCGACTGCTGGCGACGTCGGCGTTTCAGGCGACACAGCCGCTGCGTTGATCAGATCAGGTCATCGGCCAGCGGAAGTCCCAACAGGGCGGCGGCTTTGGCCATGCCGCCATCAAAGGTGGCAATCTGAAAATCGGCGCGGTGAGCAATCGCCAGATGCAGCGCGTCACCACCGCGCAATACCAGCGGGAGTTGGGCGGCCCAGCTTGCCGCCCGGTCATAATCCCGGGCCTGGACATCAATCACCCGCCATGGCCCGTTGCCCAGATCATCAAGGGCCTGCGACAAGCGGTTGCGCCGCAATTGCCCGCCACGAACCTTGGCAGCCAGCGCTCCGGCAGCTTCGGTTCGCGTCCACAGGCTGATCCACAGCTGTCCGGGCTGTTGTCGCCTGAGACTGGCCGTCACCGCCAGCGACTGTGCTTCGCCGGTCAGCACGGCGACCACAACCGACGTGTCGAGATAAATCAATAGGGCTGTTCCCGGCGCCACTTTTCCACAAAGCCGATGCCATCGCCGGGATCGTCGCCCGACTGATCGGCCAGATCGCTGCGCAGCCGCTCCCGCAAGGCGTCCCAATCGAACGGCCGCGCATCAGGCGGCGTGATTTGTCGAAGCTCAACGACCGGCTTGCCACGCCGGGCAATGCGCACGATCTCGCCCCGTTCGGCCCGTTCAATCAGCTCCGAAAAGCGGGGCTTGGCCATTGCGATGTTGATATCCATGCCCAAATCATAGTCCAACTTGGTCCAGGTTGCAACGTCACCCATCCCGCCCACGCGGCAGCCGCACCGCGCCATCGGGCACGGCCACCCACGGATGGCGCCGTTCCTCGAACACGCTGCGCAGCGGCGGCGGCGTGTCTGGATCGGCGAACAGGCCGGCGGGAATCGCGATCAGGCCGGGGTTGAGTGCGGCGGTGTAGCAGATGGTGCTGCCGCAACTGGGGCAGAAGCGGTTGACGAGGCTGCGGCCCTTGTCGCTGACATGGACGAATGCCCGCGTCTCGCCGCTGATCGTCACATCGGCGTCTGGCAGCCACACCGCCATGCCGAACGGCGATCCGCTGCGCCGCTGGCAATCGGCGCAGTGGCACATGTTGACCATCGCCGGCTCGCGGGCCAACTGCACCGTCACCGCTCCGCAAAGACATTGACCCTCGCGGTTCATGCGCTCCAACTCCTCCAGGTCGCCAGTGCCAGCGGCAGCAGCCCGACCAGATCGGCAATCGCGATGCTCCTGAGCGCTGGTGGCCGCCCCGCCCCCTGCCACAGGATCAGGAACGACAGCATCGACACCGCCACCACCACGCTTGCAGCGCGGCGCACACCGGGATCGACGGCGGCCCACACGCACAGGATCACCACGCACAGGAACAGCGCGGCGCGGTGGTGGAGCAGCAGGAACGCGCCATCACCAGGCGCCACGCCATAAAGACGGCTGATCAGCGCCGGGTTGAACAGGGCCAGCGCCGGCAGCGCATGGATCAGCGCCAGCGCCGCCCATGCCAGCCGCTCGATCATTTCTTCAATTCACGCGCCAGCGCCTTGGCGGTTTTTTCGCCATAGGGCGGCTTGAACCCGGCCAGGCCGGCCAGATCAAGCTTGGGCTGGGTATAGATGGCCTTGGGGTGGCTGAACGTCTTGAAGCCATCGGCGCCGTGATAATTGCCCATGCCGGCCGGGCCGATGCCGCCGAACGGCAGATCCTCGGCCGAAACATGGAAGATCACGTCGTTCACCGTCACGCCGCCCGAAATGGTGCGATCCAGCACGCGGCGCTGTTCCACATCGTCCTGGCCGAACCAGTACAGGCCCAGCGGCCGGTCACGGCGGTTGATCTCGTCGATCGCGCCATCGACCGCCTTGTAGGTGCGCACCGGCAGCAGCGGCCCGAAGATTTCCTCCTGCATCACCGTCATCTCGTCGGTGGCGCCGCGGATGATGTGCAGCGGCATCTTGTTGGTGTTCTGCCTGGCGAAATCCTCATTGGCCGGGTTCACCACCACCACATCGGCGCCCTTTGCGCGGGCGTCGGCGACATGGGCCTCCAGCCGCTCGCGGTGCCGCGCGCCCAGCACGCTGGTGTAATCCGGGTTGGCCAGCATGGTGGGATAAAGCCGCGCGGTGGCGGCCTTCAGCCCTTCGACGATCTCGCCCTCCTTCTCTTCGGGCACGAGCAGATAATCGGGGGCCAGGCAGATCTGGCCGGCGTTCATCAGCTTGCCCATCGCCACCCGTTCGGTGGCCTGGGCGACATCGGCGCTGCGGCTGATGATGGTGGGGGATTTGCCGCCCAGTTCCAGGGTGAGCGGCACCAGATTCTTCGCCGCAGCCGCCATCACGTGGCGCGCCACGCTGGTGGCCCCGGTGAAGATGATGTGATCGAAGGGCAGTTCGGTGAAGGCGCGGCCCACTTCCGGCCCGCCGGTGATGACGGCGATTTCGGATGGATCGAAGGCGGCTTCGAGGATCTCCTTCATCAGCGCGCTGGTGACGGGCGTATATTCCGATGGCTTGATCATCGCGCGGTTGCCTGCAGCCAGCACGCCGGCCAGCGGCGCCCAGGTGAGGTTCACCGGGAAGTTCCACGGGCTGATGATGCCCACCACGCCCTTGGGCTGCCATTCCACCCGTGCCCTGGCCCCCAGCAGCGCCAGCGGGAAATCGAGACGGCGCTTTTCCGGTTTCATCCACTGATCCAGATGCTTCAGCGCGTGCTTGACCGGCTTCACGCTCGACATGATGTCGGTCACCAGGCTCATTTCGGTGGAGCGGTGGCCGAAATCCTCGGAGAGTGCCGCCACCAGCCGATCCTTGTGGGTGAGCACCACATCAAGCGCGCGGCGCAGCCGGTCGCGCCGTGTGGCGGCAGTGACCGGCAGTTCGGCGGTGAAGCTGGCCCGCTGCGCATCGAGCACGGCGCTCATGGCGCTGGCATCGCGGGCATCCCATTGCTGTGTGATGGCGCTGGTGGCCATGATCCGTCTCCCCATCAAATTGTGCGGCCAGACTAGGCCGGGAACGCGCGCCCGCCAAGCCGGCCACTTGTGCCAGCCCGTCGCAGCGGCATTGGCGGATCAGAAATAGCGGGTGGGATTGTCCGGTTCCGGCAGCGGATCGGGGCCGAAGCGGTTCGCCCCTTGCGTGCCGATGCGGCTCATCCACCAGAACTGAACGGCCACCCCGGCATAGGGCAGCAGGGTGACAAGGAACCACCAGCCCGACAGATTCTGATCGTGCAGCCGCCGGATGCTGACCGCCAGCTGCGGCAGGCCGGTAAGGATCAGGGCCGTCCACAGCCCCACGCCGTCCAGCGGATCGATCAGCGGATCATTGCCGAACAACCACGCGTCCACCACCATGCCGATGCCGGCCAGCGCCATGGTCAACGCGATCATCCACCAATATTCGGCGCGGGCGGCCCGGCCCTGAAAATCCAGGCTGCGGCGCAGCGCCTGGATGATCCAGCCCGGTGGCGTGGTGGGCAGCAGCATCAGTTCACCGGCGGTCGGCGGCGGTAGGACAGGGCCTCGGCGACATGGGCGCGGGCCACGCCGTCGCTGCCGGCCAGATCGGCGATGGTGCGCGCCACGCGCAGCACGCGGGCATAGCCGCGCGCCGACAGCCGCAAGCTGTCGGCCGCCTGGGTGAGCAGGCGCTGGCCATCGGCATCAGGTGTGCTGTGCTGGCGCAGCGGCTCGCCATCGGCTTCGGCATTGCTGCGGATGGCGGTGCCGGCATAGCGCGCGGTCTGGCGAGCCCGCGCGGCGGCCACGCGCGCCGCCACCTGCGTGCTTGATTCGGCCGGTGGCGGCAGGCTGAGATCGGCGGCCGACAGCGCCGGCACCTCGATGTGCAGATCGATGCGATCAAGCAGCGGGCCGGAAAGCTTGCTCTGATAATCGGCAGCGCAGCGCGGCGCGCGGGCGCAGGCCAGACCGGGATCGCCAAGATGGCCGCAGCGGCAGGGGTTCATCGCCGCGATCAGCTGCACCCGCGCCGGATAGGTGACATGGGCGGCGGCGCGCGCCACCTGCACCTGGCCGGTTTCCAGCGGCTGGCGCAGGCTGTCGAGCACCGTGCGCTGATATTCGGGCAGTTCATCGAGGAACAGCACACCCAGATGGGCAAGGGACACTTCGCCCGGCCGGGCGCGGGTGCCGCCGCCCACCAGCGCCGCCATCGAGGCGCTATGGTGTGGGCTGCGGAATGGCCGGCTGCGCTTCAGCTTGCCGCCTTCCAGTTCGCCGGCGATGGAGGCGACCATCGAGACTTCCAGCGCTTCGGCCGGGGTGAGATCGGGCAATATGCCGGCCAGCGCGGCGGCGAGCAGCGACTTGCCGGAACCGGGCGGCCCGCTCATCAACAGATTGTGGCCGCCGGCCGCGGCAATCTCGATGCAGCGCTTGGGCGTTTCCTGGCCCTTGATGTCGGCCAGATCGGGGCCGGGGCGACGGATTTCGGCCTGCGCCTGCAACGGCGCGGCCAGGATCAACGAACCTTTCAGGTGATTGATCAGCGACAACAGATCGGGGGCCGCCAGCAGCTGCACCTCGCCGGCCCAGGCGGCTTCGGGGCCCTGCGCCGCCGGGCAGATCAGGCCCTGTTCCTGTGCGCCGGCGTGCAGCGCGGCGAGCAGCACGCCGGGAATGGGCAGGATAGCGCCATCCAGCCCCAGTTCGCCCACCGCGACAAATTCGGCCAGCGCATCGGCCGGTACCACGCCCATGGCGGCCAGCAGGCCCAGCGCGATCGGCAGATCATAATGGCTGCCTTCCTTGGGCAGATCGGCCGGCGAGAGATTGACGATCACCCGGCGCGGCGGCAGCGACAGGCCGATGGCGTGCAGGGCAGCGGCCACGCGCTCGCGGCTTTCCTTCACCGCCTTGTCGGGCAGGCCCACGGTGATGAACCCGGCCGGGCCGGCGGAAATCTGCACCTGCACATCGACCGTGCGGGCATCCAGACCCAGAAACGCCACCGTGCCGACATGGGCCACCATCGCTGTGCTCTCCATCATCGCACGCCCGTTTGTGACCCTGTTGCCACGCTTAGGAAAAAGCGCGGGCGGGCGCAATTGCCGCCTTACACTTGCCACAGGCGGGCCGTAACGGAACAGGCATCATGAGTCGTCCCGGTTTCCTTGGCGCGCTGGTCCGTTCGGAACCTGTGCGGGTGTTCCAGATCATCCTGGGCATCCTGCTGTTTCCCGTGGCCCTCATCATCGGGCTGGTGTCGCCGGCGCCGATCGGCATTGTGGTGGCCGGCGCCGGCGCGGCGCTGATCTTCCGCAATTCGCGCTGGGCGCGGCGGCGCTATATCTTGTACAGCCGCCGCCATCCGCGCGTGGCGCGGGCGGTGGACATCGGCCTGCGGCGCGGCCGGCGGCGGCGCCGGCGCGGCCCCAGCGCGGCCCCGGCCGATTGAACCGGATGCGTCCGATTCATTGACGAACCGGGCGACTGACCCTACATCCCCGCCGTTGCCACGGGCGTCAGTCGCGGCTGTGCTGGCGCGTGCGTTTTTCAGGTCAGGATTTCCATGCTCGCTTTGGGCAAGATCGCCAAAACCCTCTTTGGTTCCAGCAATGATCGCACCCTGAAATCGCTGCGGCCGATTGTCAGGCGGATCAATGATCTGGAAGGCCAGATCAGCGCGCTCTCAGATGATCAGCTGCAGGCGCAGACGGGCAAGCTGAAGGCCGAACTGGCCGCCGGCAAGAGCCTGGACGAGATCCTGCCCGAAGCCTTTGCCACCGTGCGCGAAGCGGCCAAACGCACCCTGGGCCAGCGCCATTACGATGTGCAGCTGATCGGCGGCATCGTGCTGCACCGGGGCGAGATTGCCGAAATGCGCACCGGCGAAGGCAAGACGCTGGTGGCAACGCTCGCCGTCTATCTGAACGCGCTCGCCGGCAAGGGCGTGCATGTGGTGACGGTGAATGACTATCTCGCCAGCCGCGATGCCGAATGGATGGGCCAGGTCTATCGCTTCCTGGGCCTGTCGGTGGGCGTGATCGTGCCCAATCTGGATGATCAGTCGCGCCGGGCCGCCTATGCCTGCGACATCACCTATGGCACCAACAATGAATTCGGTTTCGATTACCTGCGCGACAACATGAAATACAGCCGCGAGCAGATGGTGCAGCGGCCGTTCTTCATGGCGGTGGTGGACGAGGTGGACAGCGTGCTGATCGACGAGGCGCGCACCCCGCTGATCATTTCCGGCCCCACCGACGACAAGTCGGCGCTCTACACCCAGGTCAACGCCGTGGTGAAGGAGCTGGAGCGCGAGGATGTCGAGGTTGACGAGAAGCAGCGTTCGGTGATCCTGACCGAAGCCGGCACCGAGAAGGTGGAGCGCATGCTGAGCGCCGCCGGCCTGCTGCAGGGCGAAAATCTCTATGATTTCGAAAACACCCAAGTGGTGCACCATCTGAACCAGGCGCTGCGCGCCATCGTCATCTTCCGCCGCGACACCGATTATATCGTGCGCGACGGCAAGGTGATCATCATCGATGAATTCACCGGCCGCATGATGGATGGCCGCCGCTGGTCCGAAGGGCTGCACCAGGCGGTGGAGGCCAAGGAAGGCGTGCAGATCATGCCGGAAAACCAGACCCTGGCCAGCATCACCTTCCAGAATTATTTCCGCATGTATCCCAAGCTTGGCGGGATGACCGGCACCGCCAGCACCGAAGCGGCGGAATTCTTCGACATCTACAAGCTGAACGTGGTGGAAATTCCCACCAACGTGCCGGTGCAGCGCATCGATGTCGACGACGAATTCTACAAGAATGCCCAAGACAAGTTCAAGGCGATCGTGAAGGCCATCCGCGAGGCGCAGGGGCGCGGCCAGCCGGTGCTGGTTGGCACCGTTTCCATCGAGAAGAGCGAAATGCTGTCGGACTTCCTGAAGCAGGAAGGGGTGGAGCATGTCGTGCTGAACGCCCGTTATCACGAACAGGAAGCCGCCATCGTGGAACAGGCCGGCCGCATCGGCGCCGTCACCATCGCCACCAACATGGCCGGGCGCGGCACCGACATCAAGCTGGGCGGCAACGAGGACGCCCGCATCAACCGCGAGCTGAGAGAGATGGCCGAAGGGCCGGAGCGTGAGGCCGCCGAAGCGAGGATCAAGGCCGAAGTTGCGGCCGAACGCGATCAGGTGAAGGCCAATGGTGGCCTGTTCGTGCTGGGCACCGAACGCCACGAAAGCCGCCGCATCGACAACCAGCTGCGCGGCCGTTCCGGCCGCCAGGGCGATCCCGGCCTGTCGCGCTTCTATCTCAGCCTCGATGATGATCTGCTGCGCATCTTTGGCCAGCAGAACATGCTGTCGCGCATGATGAACAATGGCCTGGCCGAAGGCGAAGCCATCGTGCACCCGTGGATTTCCAAGGCGATCGAAACCGCCCAGAAAAAGGTGGAAGCGCGCAATTACGACGTGCGCAAGCAGCTGCTGCAATATGACGACGTGATGAACGACCAGCGCAAGGTGGTCTATGAACAGCGCGCCGACATCATGGACAGCGACACTGTGGGCGACGTGGTGGTGGACATGCGCCACGAAACGGTGAACGCCATCGTGGCCACCCATTGCCCGCTCGGCACCTATCCCGAACAATGGGATGTCGATGGCCTGCAACAGGCTGTCACCGGCACGCTGGGGCTGACCGTGGATGTGGCGGCCTGGGCCCGGGAAGAGGGCATTGATCCGGAAATCGTCGTCGATCGCCTGATCGAACAGGCCGATGCGCTGGTGGCGGCCAAGGCGGCCGAACTGCCGGGCGATACCTGGATCTCGATCGAGAAGAGCTTCCTGCTGCAGGCGCTGGATCATCACTGGAAGGAGCATCTGGCCACGCTGGATTCGCTGCGTTCGGTGATCCACCTGCGCGCCTATGCCCAGAAGACGCCGATCAACGAATACAAGCGCGAGGCCTTTGCCCTGTTCGAACGCATGCTGGCCAGCGTGCGCGAGGATGTGACGCGCATGCTGGCCAATGCCCAGTTCAACCTGACCGCCGACGACGCGGGCGCACCGGGATCCGAACTGCCGTCGTTCGTCTCCACCGCGGCCCCGGCGCTGAATTTCGACGCCTTTGGCTCGGCCCTGCCGGCGGGCATGCTGGCTGCCGCCCAGGATGCGACCGCGCTGATCGACGTTGATCCCGATGATGTCGCCGAATGGCGCCGCAGCGTGAGCCGCAACGCCGACTGCCCGTGCGGATCGGGCCGGAAGTTCAAGCACTGCCACGGCGCGCTGTAACAGCGCGCCCCGGCCTTACAGCTTGCCGGTCAACCGGCGGATTTCCTCGCGGGCGATCGCCTCGACGATTTCGGGCATGTTGGCATCCAGCCAGGCCTTGATCTGCGGGGCCAGCAGCGACCGGATCAGTTCATCCAGCGTCATCGTCGCGGCTTCGGGCGTGATGGCCACGCTGTCCAGCGCCACGGCCGGTTCCGGGGCGGTCGGCGCGGCGCGTGGCAGCGGCGACTGCTCGTCCGGCCCGGTCACACGGGCGCGGATGGAAGCCAAAATGGCATCGATGGTGGCCGGCGGCTCGCTCATGACCGCATGATTAAGCCAATGTGACGCTTTGTGCCAGCTTTAGAAGGCAAAGGCCGGTGGCGCGGCAAAGCCGGGCAGATCGGGGGCCGACACATCCAGGAAGGGCAGCGCCGCCGGTGCGCCATCGGCGCGCAGCGGCCCGGCAAAGGCCCGGCCCACGCCGGCGGCGCGCAGCACGGCCGCCACCCGGCCGCCGGGGGCCAGCTGTGCGGCAATGGCCGGCGGCACCGCGCTGATCGCGCCTTCGAACAGGATCACATCATAAGGCGCGTTGGCGGCCCAGCCTTCGGCCAGCGGCCCCTGCACGCTGGCCACGCCGGCGGCTTCGGCCATGGCGATCAGTGCGGCGTCGCTTTCCAGCGCCGTGACCTGGCCGCCCATCCGGGCGATCAGCGCCGCGCTCAACCCCGATGCGCTGCCCACCACCAGCACGCGATCCCCGGCCTGCACGGCGGCATGTTGCAACAGCAGGCCCAGCACCAGCGGCGGCAGCAGCCGGCGGCCCGGCGCCACCAGCTGCGCGGCATCGGCATAGGCCAGCGGTGCCAGCGCGGCGGGCAGGAAGCGTTCGCGCGGCAGTTCGGCAAAGGCCGCCAGCACGGCGCCATCGGTGATGCCCACGGTCTTCAGCTGGCTGTCCACCATGGTCTGGCGGGGGGAAAGCGGCGCGGTCCTGATCATGGCCGCTTCTTTGCCCTGCGGCGGCTTGTCGCGCAATGCCGATGTTGCGCTGCGGCACCGTGCCTGTTGGCCATTGCTCCGCAGCGGCGGCCCTGCTAGTGCCACCCTCCCACGCCTCGAGGCCCGATGGCGGAGTGGTGACGCAGCGGACTGCAAATCCGTGCACGCCGGTTCGATTCCGGCTCGGGCCTCCAAACTCCGGCCATGCGCAGCGAACCGGCGGTCCATTGTGGCCGGATCGCCAGGTCGATCCTGGCCGGTTCGATTCCGGCTCGGGCTTCCAAACTCCGGCCGTGCGCAGCGAACCGGCGATCCATTGTGGCCGGATCGCCAGGCCGATCCGGGCGGGTTCGATTCCGGCTTGGGCCTCCATACTCCGGCCATGCGCAGCGAACCGGCGGTCCATTGTGGCCGGATCGCCAGGTCGATCCTGGCCGGTTCGATTCCGGTTCGGGCCGCGATTCTCCCACGCAAGAACTTTGCGCCGATCTTTCCTGGTTGGCCGCAACGCACGCGCTTGCAAAATGCGCGCAACAGACATAGCGTATACAGTATACAGTTTCATCGGAATGTGGGGACGGGCATGATCGATCGCAGGGAAATGCTGGCCGGGGCGGCGCTGGCCAGCGCCGTGGCCGCCAGCGGCGCATGCGCGCAGACGTTCGGCGTTGGTACCGCCCCGGCCATTGATCCGGCCACGCTGGTGGAAACGCAGCAGGGCCGGGTGCGCGGCTATCGCGATGGCGATGTGCGCATTTTCAAGGGGATACCCTATGCCGCCGATACTGGTGGTGCGGCCCGCTTCCTGCCGCCGGGGCCACCGCCGAAATGGGCCGGCACCCGCAGTTCGATGAACTGGGGCCCGACCTGCCCGCAGCAGGCCCGCACCGGCTGGACCAATGACGAGGAGGCCTGGCTGTTCCACTGGGACGATGGTTTCACCGGGGAAGATTGCCTGCGGCTCAACATCTGGGGCCGCACCGATGCTGCCAAGGCACCCGTGATGGTCTGGATTCACGGCGGCGGTTACACGGCGGGATCGTCGCAGGAACTGGCCGGTTATGATGGCACCCGCATGGCGGCCAATCACGGCGTGATCTTCGTGTCGGTCAATCACCGGCTGGGGCCGCTGGGCTATATGGATCTGTCCGAAATCGGCGGCAGCGCCTATGCCCAGTCCGGCAATGCCGGCGTGCTTGATCTGGTCGCCGCATTGCAATGGGTGCAGGCCAATATCGCGGCTTTTGGCGGCGATCCTGGCAATGTCACCATCTTCGGCCAATCGGGCGGCGGATCGAAGGTTTCCACGCTGATGGGCATGCCGGCGGCCAAGGGCCTGTTCCACAAGGCGATGATCCATTCCGGTGCCTCGCTGCTGGGCAATGATTCGGATCGTGCCCGCGCCTTCACCCGCGATGTGCTGGCCGAACTGGGTGTGGGCCGCGAATTGTTCCGCCTGCAGGCCATTCCCACTGCCGCCCTGATCGAAGCCGGGCAGAAGGTGGCGCGCCGGCTGTCGGCCGGGCAACCCACCAACCTCACCATCGGCGGGCCGCGCCGGCGGGCGCCGGGCTGGTCGCCGGTGGTGGATGGCGTCACCATCCCCGAAGTGCCGTTTCTGGATCGCGCCCCGGCGGTTTCGGCGAATGTGCCGTTGGTGGTGGGCAGCGTGCGCGACGAATCGGGCGGGGCCCTGCCGCAATTCGACGAGGCGGAGCTGCTGAAACGCATGGGCAACATCCCGGCCGGATCGCGGGCCGACGCGCTGGCCGCCTTCCGCGCCGCCTTTCCCGGCCTGCCGCCCGGCCATCTGTCGCGGGTGATGGCGGCGATGACCGGCCGCAACAATTCGGTGCATTTTGCCACTCTGAAAACCGCGCAGGGCACCCCGGCCTGGACCTGGTACATGACCTTTGCCAGCCCGGCGCTGGAAGGGCGCTGGGGCAGTTTCCACTGCATCGATATTCCCTTTGCCACCGACACTGTGGCGCGTTGGGCCACCGCCACCGGCAACACGCCGGGGGCACAGGCACTGGGCCGCGCGATGAGCAGCGCCTGGGCCGCCTTTGCCCGCAGCGGCAATCCATCGATCAAGGGCCTGGCCTGGGCCGCGCACGATGATCGCGTGCCCACCATGGTGTATGACAATGTTTCCAGGGTTATGCTGGATCCGGCCGGCGCTGCGCGCCGGGCGGTGATGACGGCGTGATCGGGGCCTCCTTGCCCGATTGTGCCTGAACCCAGCCGCCGGCCCGGTTCCCCAGACCGGGCCGGCACTTTCTCACCGGCCCGACATCAGAAGCGGCCGCTGGCGACCAAGCGCAGGCGCAGCGGCGGGTTGGGGAAGCCGGCGGCCTCCTGCCAGTCGCCATCGGCCAGATTGTCGGCCAGCAGCCGCAGCGCCAGCCGATCATTGGCCTGCCAGCGCGCATCGGCAGCCAGCGCGACATAGGGGCTGAGCCGCAGGCGACCGGTGGGCAGCGATTCATCGTCGCGCGCGCCGACATGGCCGGCGTTCAGCCCCAGCGCCACGGCCTGTGCGGCCTGCCAGTGCAGCGCGGCGTTGGCGCGCCAGCGCGGCCGCAGCAGCAGGCCGGGGCCGCCGGCCAAATCGCGCGGCCAGACATGCTGGGCCGCCAGATCAAGCCTGACCGGCCCCCAGCTCTGCCCCAGACTGGCGCTCAGCCCATCGACTGCGACCCGGCCGCGATTGACCAGCGCCGGGGCGGGATCGAACACGAAATCAATGAGATCGCGATAGCGGCTGGCGAACGCGCCAAGCCGGATGCGGGTGCCGCCCTGTTGCCAGCTGATCGCTGCATCGGCGCGGCGGCCCGATTCGGGGCGCAGGCCGGGGTTGCCGACCAGCGGGTTGGCCAGCGCATAGAAGCTGGCGGCCTTGAAGCTGCTGCCGGCCGATGCGTCGGCGGCCCAGCCGCCACCGAGGAAGACACGCCCGGCCAGCCGGCCCGACAGGCGGGCGGGCAGGCTGCCGATGCGATCCAGCCGCAGCGCGGCGCTGGCGCTGTGGCCCGGCCCGTCGTGGCCGATCTCGGCAAAGCCCGACACGGCATTGCGGCTGAGCCGATAGCTGGTGGGAAGCGCGAAAAAACCGAAATCCAGCAAGCCCTTGGCGCTGCCGCGTTCGGCACTTCCCTCGATCCCGGCGGCCAGCCTGGTGGGGCCGGCCACCCAGATCAGGCTGGCCTGGCCCAGAAAGCGGTCATATCGGGTGGCATCGCGGGTGGCCGGCAGGCCGCCGGGGTTGCTGGCGCTGCCGGCCACGCCGGGGCTGGCCAGGCCATCGTCGCGGCCCAGCCAGCTGGCATTCAGATCAAGGCGCAGGCCGGCGGCCAGTGGCTGGCGGGTGCGCACGGCGGCCAGGATCTCGCGCGCCCGGCGGGTGTCCGGCGTGCGCCGCACGGCTGCCAGGGCGCCACCGCTGGCATCCGGAAAGCCTTGCGAATCAATGTCCTGCGCGCGCAGCAGCAGGCGATCGGCACCATCGTCGCGGGCGATGCGCACGGTGGCGGTGCGGGCGATGAAGCGGGCCAGTGGGGTGGGGCTGCCGTCATCTTCCACCTGGCCGGACAGGCTGAGGCCCCAGCCGCCGCCGATCGGGCCGGACAGGCCGGCGGCCAGGCCGTGGCCGCGGTGGCGACCATCCGGGCTGATCAGGCCATCGGCCTGATATTGCGCGGAAAAATCGGCTGTCGGTGGGGCCGGTTCGATGCTGATCACCCCGGCCAGCGCACCCGATCCATGCACGGCCGACAGGCTGGCGGGCAGCAGGCTGATCCGGCCGATGCCGAAACTGCTGATTTCGTTGAGATTCACCGCGCCACCCCGGCTGCTGGTGGCGTTGTTCAGCGGCACGCCATCGAACAGCACCAGGGTGAAATTGGCATCGCCGCCATCCAGCGTGGCGCCGGCAAAGCCGCTGCGGCCGCCGGCCTGCGGCAGGAACAGCGCCGGTTGCCGGGCCAGCGCGTTCGCCAGCGTGCCGGCGGCGGCGAGTGCATCATCGGTGACGATCGTGGCCGGTGCGGTGGCCGCCAGCCGCGACGCGGTGACCATGATCGGCGGCGCGGTGGCCGCATTCAGGGCGGCGGTGGCGGCAATCAGGCCCAGCATCAGCCGCGCCGCCGCAACGGCCACAGCGCATGGGCCAGCGCCGGCAGCAGCAGCGCCGCCAGCAGCGCCGGCAGCGCCTGCCCGGCCCCGGCCGCCGCGCCCGCCCCGGCCCAGACCAGCGCCAGCGCTGCATTGGCCGGCGCCGTGTGCAGCAGCACCCGGCCCAGCGGCAGGCCGGCGGCCCCGGCCAGCAGCATCACCGCTTCGGCCACCACCGGCACCGGCCGGCTGGCCAGCAGCAGCACTGGGCCGATGCGCTCGGCCTGGTTGGCCAGACCGGCGGCCTGCCGGGCCCCCAGCAGCCGCGCCGCCAGCGCCCGGCCCGGCCAGCGCCCCAGCGTGTGCCCGGCGATGCAGCCGGCCATCAGCCCGGTGAAGATGGCGGCGCTGCCCGCAGCCAGGCCCAGCCCGCTGCCGGCGGCCACCGCAACGATGGATGATGGCACCGGCAACAGCGGATCAAGCGCCAGCAGTGCCACCACCAGCCCGGCCAGCAGCACTGGCCGCGCCGCCAGCGCATCGGCCGTGGCGGCGGCAGCGGAAGCCAGGGCATCGCCGGCCAGCGCCCAGGGCAGCAGGATCAGCGCCAGCAGCCCGGCCAGCAGCAGCGCCCAGCGCAGGCCGGCGGCCGGTGCGGCCCTGATTGCGTCTTGCTCCACTGCGGTCCCCCTGCCTGTCTGCCCTGCGGCACGTGGTCCGCCGCCGTCAAGCTGGCGGCTTGGGGCTTGGGGCGGCGGGATACTATATACAATATGCAGTTGCCAAGCGTCGGCCGCTGCGGCACGTCGCTCCACTGGGCAGCATGAGGGCAGGGATGAAGCGCACCACATACCATCGGCTGTTGCTGGCCGCGCCGTTGCTGCTGGCCGCCGCCGATCTGGCGGTGCCGATGCGCAGCGAGGTGGGCCGGCCCTGGCCGTTCTTCAGCGCCGATGAACCGGCCGAACCGCCGGTGCTCGCCCCGGCGGCGGCGGTCAAGAGCTTTGCCATGGCGCCCGGCTATGCCGTGGAGCTGGTCGCGGCCGAACCGCTGGTGCAGGATCCGATCCTGATCGAACATGATGGCGATGGCCGGCTGTGGGTGATGGAATTGCCGGGCTGGGCGCACAATCTGGCGATGGAAAACAGCCTGGAGCCGGTGAACCGCCTGGTGGTGCTGGACGATACGAACGGCGACGGCATTTACGATAAGCGCACGGTGTTTGCCGACAGGCTGGTGCTGCCGCGCGCCTTCAAGGTGCTGATCGGCGGCTGCGTGCTGATCGGGGAGCCGCCCACGCTGTGGAAGGCATGCGATACCGATGGCGACAGCCGGGCCGACAGCAAGGTGAAGCTGGCCGACGGCTTTGCCCGTCTGGGCGTGCTGGAACATGGCGCCAACGGCCTGTATTGGGGCATGGACAATCTGCTGGTCGTGTCCGAGCATGAATGGAACCTGGCTTATCGGTCCACTGGGCCGGGGCAGGGCCAGTTCGTCACGGTGCCCGGCCTGCGCCGCGGGCAATGGGGCGTCACCCAGGATGATTCGGGGCGCATCTATCGCAACGTCAACACCGATCCGCTGTTCGTGGACAATATCAGCCCCGATTATTTCGCCCGCAATCCTGATCTGGTGCGCACGCGCGGCCTGTATGAAAATCTGGTCGATCAGGAAAAGACCAACATCTGGCCGGCGCATCCCACCTTCGGCCTCAATCGCGGTTATCGCCGCGAGGTGTTTCGCGGCGATGGCACCGCCAGCTATTATGGCGGCGTTTCATCGCCGCTGATCTATCGCGGCAACCGGCTGCCGGCCGATGTGCGGGGCATGGCCTTTGTCGCCGATGGTGCGACCAACATCGTGCATCTGCTGCGGCTGGCCGATGATGGCCAGGGCCGGCTGCGCGCCGAGGATTATTATCCCCGCGGCGAATTCCTCGCCTCCACCGATGTGCGTTTCCGCCCCACCGCGCTGGCGCTGGCCCCCGATGGCAGCATCACCATTGCCGACATGTATCGCGGCGTGTCGCAGGATGGCCCGCTGCAGACCGATTATCTGCGCGATTACATCACCAAACGCGGGCTGGCGCGCGGGGTGGGCCATGGCCGCATCTATCGCGTGGTGCATGTGGGCAGCGATGGCGCCCGCGCGCCCCGGCCGCAGATGAGCAAGGACAGCGTGGCAGCGCTGGTGGGCCATCTTTCACACCCCGATGGCTGGTGGCGGGATACCGCGCAGCAGCATCTGGTGCAGCGCGCCGATGCGGCCGCGGTGCCGCTGCTGGTGAAGCTGGCCCGGAACGCCAAGGCCGATTGGCGCAGCCGCCTGCACGCGCTGTGGACGCTGAACGGCATGGGCGCGATGCGCCCCGATCTGGCCGGCCTGGCTCTGCGCGATGCCCGGCCGGAACTCCGCGCCGCCGGGCTGCGGCTGGCCGAACCCTGGCTGGCCAAAAGCGATGCGAAATTGACGAAGGCGGCGCTGGCGCTGGCCGGCGATGCCAATTGGCAGGTGCGGGTGCAGGCCGCCGCCAGCCTGGGGGCGTTGCCGGAAGCGGCGCGCACCCAGCCGATGATCGCGCTGCTGGCCGTGCACGGCGATGATCCGGTGCTGGTCGATGCGGCGCTGTCGGGCCTGAAGGGCGGCGAACTGCCGGTGCTGATGGCGCTGGCCAGCGCGCCGGCCGCGCCGAAGGAAGCCGTGGCCATGCTGGCCGGCGCGCTGGCCAAGCGCCGCGATGCCGCCACCGGGCAGCAGCTGGTGGCGCTGGCCGGCCGTGATGATGTGGCACCGGCGATCCGCACCGCCGTGCTGGACGGGCTGGCGCTGGGCTTTGCCGGCGGCGTGCAGGGCGGCGGCAATGCCGTGGCCGGTGGCCGCGCCGGCGGCAACATCCCCGGTGTGGCCCGCGCCCGTGGCGGGGTGGAACGCTTTGCGCTGGCGGCGGAACCGGCGGCGATCAGCCGGCTGGCGGCGGCCGGCGACGCGCCGGCGCAGAAATTGCTGGCGCTGGTCACCTGGCCGGGCCGGCCGGCACCGCCGGCGCTGCCGCCGCGCACCGCCAGTGAAGAGGCCTTGTTCAAACAGGGCCAGGCGATTTATGTCGAACAATGTGCAGGCTGCCACCAGACCGAAGGCCAGGGCCAGGCCACGGTGGCGCCGCCGCTGGCCGGATCGAAACGGGTGGCGGCCAGCGGCGATGTGCCGGTGCGCATCCTGACCAACGGGCTGGAGGGCAAGATCGGCCTGATGCCGCCGCTGGGCGGCGCGATGAGCGATGCCGAAGTGGCCGCCGTGCTCACCTATGTGCGCCAGTCGTTCGGCAATCGCGCCGCGCCGCTGCCGCCGGCGGCGGTGAAGGAATGGCGGCTGGCCTTTGCCCACCGCACCACGCCATGGTCGGAAAAAGACATCGACGCGCCGCAGCGGTGATGCCGTGATTGCGGTTGACGGCCTGGTGCGCCGGCGCGGCGGCCGCACCGTGGTGGACGGCGTGTCGTTCACGGTGGCCGCCGGCGAGATGGTGGGCCTGATCGGCCACAATGGCGCGGGCAAGACCAGCCTGATCGATTGCATCGCCGGGCTGGCGCGGCCCGATGCCGGGCAGGTGCGCGTGGCCGGCCAGGTGCCGGGCGGTGCGGCGGCGCGCGCCGCCACCGGCGTGCTGGTGCAGCAGCCGGGCCTGCCGGCGCGGTTGACCGTGGCCGAAACACTGGCGCTGTTTGCCGCGCTGCACGGCACCGCGGTGGATGGCGCGCTGGCCACAGCGCTGGGGCTGGATGGGCTGGCCGGCACCCGCGTCGATCGCCTGTCGGGTGGGCAGCGGCAGCGGCTGGCGCTGGCGCTGGCGGTGCAGCACGCCCCGCCGGTGCTGGTGCTGGATGAACCGGGCACGGCGCTGGATGCCGTGATGCGTCGCGATCTGGCCGCCCTGCTGGCGGCGCGGCGGGCGGCGGGCGCGGCGATCCTGCTGGCCACCCACGATCTGGCCGAAGCCGCCGCCGATTGCGACCGGCTGCTGCTGCTGGCCGGCGGGCGGCTGGTGGCGCAGGGGCGGCCCGCTGATCTGGCCGCCGATCTGATCGGCATGGGCGCATGATGCGGCACCTGATCCGGGCCAATCTGCTGGCCACGCTGCGCAACCCGCTGGCGCTGATCTATGGCTGGCTGTTTCCGTTGATCTTTCTGGCCGGGTTCTGGGCGATCTATGCCCGCGATCCGCTGCCGCTGGCGCTGCACGCCGGGCAGTTTTTCACCATCACCATCTTGGGCAGCGCCGCCTTTGGCCTGCCCACCCAGATGGTGGCCGAACGCGAAGCCGGGTTGTGGCGGCTCTATGCCCTCACGCCGGCATCGCGCTGGCGCTTTGTGGTGGCGCTGGTGCTGGCGCGGGCGCTGCTGCTGGCCGGCGCGCTGTTGTTGCAGCATGGCGCGGCGCGGCTGCTGGGGATGCCGCCGCTGCCGCATCCGGTATCCACCGTGCTGGCGCTGATCACCGCATCGCTGTGTTTCCTGTGCCTGGGCGGCCTGATCGGCACGCTGGTGGCGAATGTGCCGGCGGTGCAGGCGCTGGGCCAGTGCATCTTTCTGCCGATGCTGATCATTGGCGGGGTGGCGGTGCCGCTGGCCAGCCTGCCCGATTGGGCGCTGCCGGTGTCGAACCTGTTGCCCGGCCGCCATGCCGTGGTGGCGATCCAGACCGCGGTGACCGGCACCGGCACGCGCGCCGCCGGGTTTGAACTGGCGCTGCTGGCCGGGCATGGCGCGCTGGCGCTGCTGGCGGCCGTGCTGTTGTTCCGCTGGGAACCGGGGCAGCGGCTGCGGCCGGGCTGGTGGCTGGCCGCCATCGCGGCGGCGTGGCTGGCCCTGGCCGGGCTGGCGCACAGCCGGGCGCGGCCGGTGCCGGCCCCGCCCGATACGGCCGCCGCCGGGGTGGTGGCGGATTATGTGCGGGCGGCAGGGGTGGCGGTGCCGCCGGCGGCGGCCCCGGCACCGCCCGCCGCCATGGCGCCGCCGCGTGTGGTGACGGCGCCGATGCCGCCCGCCATCACGGCACCGGTTGCGCCCGCGCCCGTGGCCCTGCCGGCCCCCGATCTGGATGCGATTGCCTTTGAACGGCTGCCGCCCGATGCCGGGCTGGTGGCGCCGATCGCGGCCGAACCGCCCGATGCGGCGCTGGCCAGCGCGCTGGCGCGGATCGAACGGCAGGTGGCCGGCTGGCCGCCGGCTGGCGAGGGCGATGCGGTGCAGCAGGTGCGCAGCCTGCTGCTGATCGCCGCCGTGCCCGATCTGTTGCAGATGGACCCGCTGGAACGCCACCTGCCATTGCTGGTGCAGGCGCTGCTGGAACAGCGTTTCGGGGCCGCCCTGCCGTCGTTGCTGGCGCAAATCGCGCTGCACCCCGATGCCGGCAGCCTGGCGGCGCGCAGCCAGTTGCCGGCGTTGGGCCTGCCGGCGCACACCGGGGCGCAAGGCCCGCTGCGCGGGCGGGTGATGCTCTATGCCTTCAAGCTGCTGGGCCGGGTGACGGGCCGGCGCATGGGCGATCCGCCGCCGCCCTGAAGCGGTTCAGCGGCGCACGTCGTGCTGGCCGGCCAGGAAGGCATCGATGTCGCGCTGGCCGAACAGGCTGGCATCGCCGGGCAGATAATGTTTCAGCCCGGCCAGCGCCAGCCCGGTGCGGGCGGCGTGGGCCAGATCAGCCTGGGCCAGATCACCCTGCAACAGCCCGTGCAGCACGCCCGCGGCAAAGGCGTCGCCGGCACCGATGCGATCGACAATGCTGGCCAGCGTGATGGCATCGGCCACGCCATGGCCGTCGCGCGCATCGATCCGGGCCGACAGGGCGTGGCTGTCGGCCGCGTGGACGGTGCGCGCCGTGGCCGCGACCAGGCGCAGGCGCGGGAAGGCGGCAAAGGCGGCCTGCGCGGCGGCCGGCTGGCGATCATCCCCGGCAAAATCGCGGCCCAGGATCAGGCCGATATCCTGATGATTGCCGAACAATATGTCGGCATGGGCGACCAGGCGGGACAGGATGGCGGGCGGGTCGCTGGCCCAGGCCTGCCACAGATGGCTGCGATAATTGCCGTCGAACGACACCGCGATGCCCAGGGCGGTGGCGGCCTGTGCGGCGGCCAGCGCCAGATCGGCCGATTGCGGCCCCAGCGCCGGGGTGATGCCCGACAGGTGCAGCCGGGTGGCGCCGGCCAGCAGGCGCGGCCAGTCAAAGGCGCTGGCCGGGGCCAGGGCAAAGCTGCTGCCGGCGCGATCATAGATGATTTCGGCGGCGCGCAGGCCGGCCCCCGGCGACAGGAAATACAGGCCCATGCGCCCCGGCAGGGTGATCACCGCGCTTTCAACGCCGCTGGCGCGCAGGGCGGCCACGGCGCCCGCCCCCAGCGCATTGTCGGGCACGGCGCTGATCATGCGGGTGGCGTGGCCCAGCCGGGCCAGGCCGATGGCGACATTGGCTTCGGCCCCGCCGACATGCACATCCAGCGACGGCTGTTGCAGCAGCAGGCCGCGCCCCGGCGCCGAAAGCCGGATCAGCAATTCCCCGAAACACACGATCATGCCCATTCCCCCCGGCGCAGTTGCGGCCATCTTGCAGTGCGGCGCGCGCCATGGCCATAGTGGCGGGATCGCAACAGGGCAATTTGCAGGAGATGGGATTGGAGCGTGAAGCCGCCCGCGCGGCGCGGATGGGCCGGTGGAGCCGCCGCCATGGCTGATGCCGATCGCATCGGGCTGGTGCGGCTGCGCGATGTGGCGCGGGCGCTGGGCGTTTCGGTGTCCACCGTGTCGCGCGCCCTGTCGCAGCCGCATCTGGTGTCGCAGGAAACGCTGGAACGGGTGAACGCCATGGCGACGCGCATGCGCTATCGCCCCAATCTGGCGGCGCGCGATCTGCGCACCCGCAGCACGCGATCGCTGCTGGTGGCGGTGCCCAGTTTCAGCCCGCTGTTCCTGGAAATCTTTCGCGGGGCCGAGCTGGAGGCGGCGGCGCATGGCTATGGCGTGCTGATGGCCCACACCGGCAGCGACGCCACGCGCGAGCACATGTTTCTGGATCAGGTGCTCAGCCAGCGCGCCGATGGCCTGGTGCTGGTGACGACGATGGACCCGGCCCGGCTGGCCGATCGCCGCAAGAGCTTCCCGGCGATGGTGACGGCGCTGGACAGCGGCGGCGTCGCCGGCGTGCCCTGCCGGCAGATCGACAATGCCGCCGGTGCGGCTGCCGCCGTGGCGCATCTGGTGGCGCTGGGCCACCGCCGCATCGCCCATATCGGCGGCCCGCCCGAACAGTCGCTGGCCCGCGCCCGCGCGCGCGGCTTTGCCGATGCGGTGGCGGCGGCCGGGCTGGTGGCGGCGCATTGCCCGTGCCTTGCCGGCGAATTCAGCCTGGCCAGCGGCGAGGCGCTGATGACCCGGCTGCTCACCCGCTATCCGCGGCCCACGGCGGTGTTTGCCGCCAACGACGAGATGGCGGTGGGCGCCATGCAGGCGATCAAGCGCGACGGCCTGCGCATCGGGCAGGATATTTCGGTGATCGGCTTTGATGATCTGCGCATCGGGCTGCTTTATGATCCGCCGCTCACCACCATGGGGTTCGACAAAGTGCAGCTGGGCCGGCTGGCGATTGCCGCGCTGATCGCCGGGTTGAACGGGCGTGCGGCCGTGGCCGATGCCAGCCTGCCCGTCACGCTGGAGGTGCGCGCCACCACCGGCCCGCCGGCAGGGGAATGAGGCGATGATGCGCAAGCCGACAGCGACGATCCATGATGTGGCGCGGGTGGCCGGCCTGTCGATCGCCACCGTGTCACGCGCCTTCAACAATCCCGAACTGCTCAGCGCCGAGGCGCGCAGCGCCATCGATTCGGCGGTGGCGGTGCTGAATTACCGCCCGCATGTCGCCGCCCGCCGGCTGCGCGGCAGCCGCACCAACCTGATCCTGGTGGTGGTGCCCAGCCTCAACCCCTATTTCCTTGACATATTTGCCGGGGCCGAAGCGGCGGCGCGGGCGGCCGGCTATGGCGTGCTGGTGGGCCACAGCGAACGCGATCCGGCGCGCGAACGGGATTTTGTCGAACAGGTCGCCGCCGGCCGCGCCGATGGCCTGATCCTGGTGACAACCGTGGGCGGCCATGATGCCGATGAACTGCGCCGGATGCCGCCCACCGTGATCGCGCTGGACGTGAGCGAGGACAGCGACCTGCCCAAGGTGCAGATCGATCATGTGCGCGCCGCCGAAATGATCACCCATTATCTGATCGATCAGGGCCATGCCCGCATCGCCCATATATTGGGCGCGGCCGGTTCCAGCCTGACGGTGCATCGCCGCGATGGCTTTGTGCGCGCCCTGGCCCAGCGCGGTGTCGCCTTTGATCCGGCGCTGTGCCTGCCCGGTGATTTCACTGCCGAGGGCGGGGCGGCCGCGGCGGCTGCAATCGTCGCCATGGCCGAGCCGCCAACCGCGGTTTTTGCCGCCAATGATCAGACCGCGATCGGCGCGATGAGCCAGTTCCGCAGCCAGGGCTGGCGGGTGCCCGACGATATTTCGGTGGTGGGTTTCGATGATGGCCGGCTGGCGGCGATCGCCACGCCGGCGCTGTCCACCGTGCACGTGCCCACCTGGCAGATCGGCTTTCGCGCCATTGAACAATTGCTGCTTTTGCTGGCATCCCAGCCGATTGAGCGCGACATCACGCTGGAGGCCGAAGTGGTGGTGCGCCGATCGGCCGGGCCACCGCGCCGGCATCCGCCCGGCCAGCCGGCCTGACCGGATTTCCTGGCCGCATCGCGCCCGTGCGCCATTGACAGGCCGGCGGCAAACGGTGAACAATCGTTTTCAACAAATGCGGCCGCATGCGGATGTGGCTGGCAGGGGGATAAGGGAAGAGTGGCGATGAAACGCAAGATCGGTCTTGCCCTGGCGTCGGGGCTGGCATTGGCGGTTGCGGCCTGTTCGCCCGCTGGCGACAACACGCCGGCGCCGCCGGCCGCAAGCGCGGCCGCCACCGGCGTGGAGCGGCTGGATCCGGCGCTGGATGCGCTGATCGCGCCCGATGCGGTGCCGGTGAAGATCGCCGATGGCTTCCGCTTTGTCGAAGGCCCGCTGTGGGTGGACGGCCGGCTGCGCTTTTCCGATCTGATGGACAACAAGCTGTATGAACTGGCCGAGGGCACGGAACCCAAGCTGATCATGGACAAGTCGGGCGGGCTGGATCAGATGGCGCCCGACAGTTTCCAGGGATCCAACGGCCAGATCGTCGATGCCGATGGCGGCGTGCTGATGATGCAGCATGGCGCCCGCCGCATCGTGAAACTGGATGCCGCGCTGAAGCTGACGCCCTATCTGGACAAGGTTGATGGCAAGCGGCTGAACAGCCCCAACGACATGGCCTTTGCCCCCGATGGCGCGCTGTGGTTCACCGATCCGCCCTATGGCCTGGTGGGCCAGGACAAGGACCCGGCCAAGGAAATGCCCTACAACGCCGTCTATCGCCACGCCGGTGGCAAGACGGTGGCGGTGATCACCGATCTGCCCCGCCCCAACGGCATCGGCTTTTCGCCCGACGGCAAGAAGCTCTATATCTCCAATTGCGAGCCGGAGATGTTCGTGAACGTCTATGACGTCAACGCCGATGGCACGGTGGCCAACGGCCGGCGCTTCATTTCCTATCCCGGCCCCAATCCCATCGATGTGCCCGATGGCCTGAAGGTGGACAGCGCCGGCAATGTGTGGACATCGGGCCCCGGCGGCATCCGCATCATCAGCCCGGATGGCAAGGTGCTGGGCCAGATCAAGACGCCGGATCGCGCCCAGTCAAACCTGGTGTGGGGCGGGCCCGATCTGAAGACCGCCTATATCATGAGCGCCGGGGCGGTGTACAAATTGCCCACGCTGGTCGCCGGCCAGACCCCGCTCTATCCCAGGGCCGCGAAATGAGCGGGGACGGCATCGGCCGGCGCGAGGCGCTGGCGGCCATGGCCGGTGCAGCGGCAGCGGCAGCGGCCACGCCGGCCGCTGCGGCCAAGGCCAAGTCCAGGCCCATCCTGCTCTATTGCGATCTCAAGGTCGATCCGGCGCGCGAGGCGGAAATGCTGGAGCATTTCCACACCCGCTTCAAGCCGGCCGGGGCCAAGTTCAAGGGCTTCATCGATCTCAAGATGCTGAAACTGCGCACGCTGATCCAGGGCGATGCGCTGCCGCCGGGCGTGAATTACCGGTTCCAGCTGACCTATGAGAGCGAGGAACTGCGCCAGATCTGGATCAAGTCGGACGTGCATCAGGCGGTGTGGCCGGGGATCGAGAACACGCTGATCGACAAGAATTTCCACGTCTCCCTGTTTGACGTGGCGTGATGGGCCGGCTGGGCCTGGTGGCCGTGCTGGCCGGCCTGCTGCCGGCGCTGGCGCAGGCGCAGGTGCTGCCGCCGGTGGGCGCGGCCGAACGCCCGGTGCCGCGCGAAAGCGAATCCAACGCCGTCACCGGCATCGTGCCCGAACGCTTCATCGGCGATGCCGCGCTGTCGCCGCCGCGCATCATCGGCAATGCCATGCTGGTGCGCACCATCCTGGGCAAGGGCGATCCGGCCCAGCCGGGCTGGCCGGGCGCGCTGCTGGTGCACAAGAGCGAGATTGTCGCTGCCAGCCTGGAGGCCGGCGAGGCAACCAGCCCGATGCAGCGGCCCGAACAGCTGATCGGCTATGTGAAGGCCGGTGAAGGCACGCTGGATGATGGCGGGCAACGCTGGCCGCTGCGCCCCGGCCATGCCTTTCTGATTCCCGCCGGCCTGGCCCATCGCATCAGCGCCGGGGCCAATGGCGCGTTGCAGATGACCATCCTGTCTGGCCCACCGCAGGCCGGGGCCACCCCCAGCCCGGTGATCCTGGTGCGCGATACGGCGAAGCTGCTGTATGTTGAGCAGGGCGCGCACTGGGTGAATCTGTCGAAGGCGCCGTTTCGCGACGTGGGCGAACGCTTCCTGCTGGTGACGATGGCACCGATGACGATTGCCGGCGCCCACGCCCATGTGCCCGGCACCGAAGAAGCCTGGGTGAAGCTGACCCCGGCGCCGGCGCTGTTGCAGGTGGGCAGCGAGATCCGCGAATGGAAACAGGATCAGGGCTTTGTGGTGCCGCCCAACGGCCGCACCGTGCATGCCGCCATCAACCATTCCAGCCAGCGCCAGACCTGGTTCTATTTTTCCACCATGCCGCGCCCGGCCGGCCCGCCGCGGGTGGCCGCGCCGGTGGATCCGGCCTTTGCGCAGGCGGTGCAGGCCGCCACCATCGCGCCCGAACCGCTGATCGCGCCGCCCGCGCCGCGCCGCCCGGCCCGGCCATGATCGGCCGCGACAGCCTGTGTTCATCGGCGTGCGCGCACAGCACCGGCAGCATTGCCGGAGATTGCCCATGCGCCTGATCCTTCCCATCCTGCTGGCGGCCGTTGCCGTGGCCGCGCAAGGGCAGAGCGTGGCCACGCCCGAAGCGATTGCGGCGCTGCCCGATCGGCCGGGCAAGGCCGGCGTGGTGCAGGCGTGCAGCGGCTGCCACCAGCCCGATATCGTGCTGGGCCTGAAACGCGATGCGCCGGCCTGGCGCGAACTGGTGGACCAGATGATCGCGCGCGGCGCGCCGGTTGACGAAGCCAGATACGAGGAAATCATCGCCTATCTGGCGCAGGCCAGCTGACCGCGAAGCAGCGGCAGCCGGAACAGGAGGGGGGACGGCATGACGGACATCGACAGGCGCAAATTCTTTGCCGCAGGCGCGGCGGCCGGCGCGGCGGCCAGTGCCGGCATAGCCCTGCCGGCGGCGGCGGCCACCGGCCCGGCGGCGCGTGCCCCCGGCCATGGCGGCCCCGGCCTGGCCGATTTGTGGGGGCAGGATTTCCTGTATCAATGGAGCCCGCCGGCCGATTACAAGCGCAACCTGACCGCGGGGCCGCGCACCATCCGGCTGAGCAGCCAGTCCACCCCGCGCCTCACGGGCGCGGAGGGCACCGATTATGGCGCGCTGTTCAAGGGCATGCGCGATGGCGGCTGGAGCGCCTGTGAAGCCGCGTCGGCCGCCTGGCTGGAACGCAAGCGGCCCGACAGCGAGGTGCGCGAGATCAAGGCGCAGCTGGTGGCCAACGACATTCATTTCTATGGCATCCATTGTGCCGGCAACATCATCGCGCCCGATCCCGGTGCAGATCGCTGGCAGCGCCACATCATCACCGCCATCCACGCCGCCGAGGAAATGGGCTGCGAGCTGATCCTGACCCACGCCGGCAGCATGTGGCCCAACCGCAACTGGGCCCATCCGCAGAACTGGAGCCGCGAGGCCTGGATGCGCACCGTGGGCGCGCTGAAGCGCATCTGCAAGGAAACCGCCGGCAGCAAGGTGGCCATCGCCATCGAGGCGGTGAACACCGAAAGCGTGAACAACCCCTGGGCGCACAAGCGGCTGCGCGAGGATGTGGGCGATGAACGCATCAGCGTGGGGCTGGACATCACCAACATGGTGTTCCCCAATGTCGCCTTCCGCATGAGCGAGATGCTGGATCAGACCTTTGATCTGCTGGAAGATCAGATCGTCTATGTCCACGCCAAGGATTTTGCCTGGAACGACATGCTGCCCGGCATGAACTGGACGATGAACGGCACCGGCAACATGGATTATGAACTGTTTCTGGCCCGGTTGAGCCGGTTGAAGCGCAACCCCTACATGCTGGTGGAATTCCTGACCACCAACGACGAATACCAGCAGGCCCAGCGCAACATCCGGTCGATTGCCGGCAAGCTGGGCGTGAAGATCCACGGCACCCAGCCCTGAAGGAGGCACTGATGCGGACATTCATCCTGGCAGCGGCGCTGGCCCTGATCCCGGTTTCGGCGCTGGCGGCGGATCTGTCCGGCACCTGGGTGCGCGATGCCGCGCTCAGCAAGCCGGCGCCCTATCCCAATTACTGGCTCACCCGCGCCGCGCCGGGCATGGGCGGCAACCAGAACCAGATCTTCGTGATGCGCATCACCCAGACCGCCGCCGACGTGACGGTGAGCGACCCGCTGCACAATCTGCGCACCCTGGTGCTGGACGGCAAGCCGCACGTGACCCGCACCGATACCGGCATGGCCGATCTGACCACCACCGCCGCCCTGGCCGGCGCGGGGCTGACCGTGACCAGCGTGCAGCCCTATGGCGGCATGCCGGGCAATGTGACGATGACCGCGACCGAGAACTGGGCGCTGTCGGCCGATGGCAAGCATCTGACCATCACCACGGTGCGGGTGCTGCCGGCCACCACCCAGACCCATGTCGAGGTGTTTGCCCGGCAGTGAGGCGGTGATTGAGGCCCGGCGGTTCAGGCTGGCGTGTCGGCGATGGGTTCGCGCACCAGCAGCAGGTAAGACACCGCCCCGGCCAGCGCCACGGCCGCGGCGATGACAAGGGCATAGACAAAGCTGCCGGTGCGATCGACGATCACCCCGGTGATCACCGGGGCGAGCGAGCCGCCCAGATAACCGCCGAAATTCTGCAAGCTGCCCAGCGATGCCACCAGCCGGCGTGGTGCCGCCACGCTGACCAGCGCCCAGCTGCTGCCGCTGGCCAGATTGATGAAATACATCGCGCCGGAAATGCAGGCGATGGCCAGCGGCAGGCTGGGCGTATAGGCCGCCGGCACGGTGAACAGCGCCGCGCACACCAGCCCGATGCAGATCGGCAGGCGGCGGCTGTTGATCGGCTGCATCCCGCGCGCCAGCAGCCAATCGGCCAGCACGCCACTGGATAGCTGGCCGAAGGTGCCGGCCAGATAGGGAATGGTCATCACCCAGCCGGCGGTGGCCAGCGGCAGGCCGCGTTCCTTTTCCAGATAGGCCGGCAGCCAGGTGAGATAGAGCCACACCATGTAGATGACGCCCATGAAGCCGAAGATCAGGCCCCAGGTGGTGCGCTGGCGGAACAGGCCACGCCATTCGGCCGCGGTCATCGAGCGGTCGTCGGGCGGCTGGCCATCATCAAGATAGGCGATTTCTTCCGGGGTGAGCGCCACGTTGCGGCGATCACGGTAGATCGCCACCCAGGCAATGGCGATCAATATGCCCACCACACCCATGATGACGAACATGCCGCGCCAGCCAAAGGCGAACATCAGCCCGGTGAGCAGCGGCGGGGCCAGCGCCGGGGCGATGGTGGTGGAGGCGACGAAGATGCCGGTGGGGCGGCCGCGTTCCTTCACGGCGAACCATTCGCTGAACACCTTGGCCCCGGCCGGGAATTGCGGCGCCTCGCCCACGCCCAGCAGCAGGCGGGCGATGAAGAACTGGTTGACCGTGCGCACCAGCCCGCCGGCCAGCTGCGCCAGCGACCACAGCAGCATGCCGAACCCCAGGGTGACACGCGCGCCCAGCCGATCCAGCAGCGCCCCCATCGGCAATTGCGCGAAGGCATAGGGCAGCGAGAAGGCCGACAGCAGCAGGCCCATTTCCGACGCAGACAGCCCCATGTCGGCGCTGACCGCACTGTTGGCGATGGAAAGCGTGCTGCGATCCAGATAGTTGATCAGGCCAGACAGCACCAGCAGCACCAGCGCTGCGGTCTGGATGCGTTTCAGGCGGGCGGATTTCACGGGGCGCGATCAGATTCGGCCGAATTCGGCCAGCAGATCTTCCACCGTCTTGCCGCGCGCCACCCATTCGCGGGTGTTGGCCTCGCGCTCGGCCTGTTCGGCGGCCAGGGTGAGGAATTCATCGGCGCGATCCAGCGGCACCACGCACACGCCGATCGTATCGGCGACGATGAAATCGCCGGGGCGCACGATCACGCCGCCGCAGGCGATGGGCACGTTGATCGACAACTCCTCCTTGCGGGCGGAAAACATGGTGTGGGTGCCGCGCGGGGTGATCGACCGCGTCCAGATCGGCCAGTTGATGTCTTCCAGTTCATCGATGTCGCGGCCGGCGCCATCGACGATCATGCCGCGGATGCCGCGATTCTTGGCCAGGCCGCCCATCAGGCCGCCGCACACCGACACTTCGGTATCGCCGCCTGCATCCACGCAGATCACATCGCCGGGCTGGCCCATTTCCAGCGCGCGCAAGGGATCGACCAGATCGCCGCCCGACAGCTGCACGGTGATGGCCTGGCCGGTCACCTTGGCGCGGAACGCCGGCTTGATTGCGGATGCCATCACATTCTGGCGATACATCACGTCGGCAAAGATGCACGAGATGGAATAGGTGGGCAGCAGCGCATCGAATCGGGCCAGCAGATCGGGGCGGCGTTCGAATTCGTTGAAGACCTTGAGCATATATTCTCCATCCAGCGGGCGGCGGCCGCAGCGGCCTGTGGGCAAATGTTCAGTGGCAGACATGTAAACCTTTGCATAGACAGGTGTGGGGTGAAAAGCTGAAAAAGCCGCGCCAAGGCGGCTGGGCAGGGAGCGATGATGGCAGAGCGGTTTCTTGCCCTGGATTGGGGCACCACCAATTTGCGCGCCTGGGTGGCCGATGCGGCCGGCCGGCCGCTGGAGCGGCGCGATTTTGCCCTGGGCGTCGCCAGCCTGGCCCCTGGCGAGGCGGCGGCGCGCTTTGCCGAACAGGTGCGCCCGGCGATGCAGGCGCAGGCGCTGCCGGTGCTGATGTGCGGCATGATCGGTTCGGCGCTGGGCTGGCAGGCGGTGCCCTATGCCGATTGCCCGGCGCCCTATGCCGCGCTGGCCGGGGCGCTGTGCCGGGTGGATGTGGCCGGCCCGCCGGTGTGGATCGTGCCCGGCCTGCGCACCAGCCGCGCCGATGGCTGCGGCCCCGATGTGATGCGCGGCGAGGAAACCCAGATCTTTGGCTGGGCCATGGCCGATCCGGCGCGGCAGCGCGGCACCCATCTGGTGTGCCACCCCGGCACCCACGCCAAATGGGCCCGGCTGGTGGACAATCGCATCGATGCCTTCGTGACCGCGATGACCGGCGAGCTGTTCGCCCTGCTGCGCACCCACAGCGCCCTGAAGGTGGCCAGCGCGATTCCCAGCGATTCGGCCTTCGCGGCCGGGCTGGCGGCGGCCGGCGATGGCGGCGCGCTGGCGTCGCGGCTGTTCACGGCGCGATCGCGGGTGGTGGGCGGCACCATGCCGGCACAGGATGTCGAATCCTATCTGTCGGGCCTGCTGATCGGGGCCGAAGTGGCGGCCACCCCGGCCCTTTTGGGAGTGGCGGCGGGTGCCGATATTGCCGTGGTCGGCGATCCAGCGCTGTGCGCGCTCTATGGCCGGGCGCTGGCCTGGCATGGCCATGGTGCCAGCCTGTTCGATGGCGAAGCGGCCGTGCTGGCCGGGCTGGCGGCCATGTTTCGGCAGGCGCGGGCGGTGCGGTGATCGTGGGCCGTGCCGGCAAGGCTTGCATCTTGATGAAATCGATATCATCACTGCAGGCCGGGCACGCGCGGCGGGCTGGAGGGCAGATGATGACGGCAGTGATGGGCAATTCGGGGCGAACGCGGCCAGGCAGGCGGCTGCTGGCGCTGCTGGCCGGCGCGGCCTTGTGCTGGCCGGTCGGGCTGATGGCGGCGACAAGGGGCGATTATCCGGCCTATGGCGGCGATGCCGGCGGCACCCGCTATTCCCCGCTCACCCAGATCGGCAAGAAGAATGTCGGCAAGCTGGTGCAGGCCTGGCGGTTCGACATGCCGGCCGGCGGCCTGCAGGTGCAGCCGATCATCATTGGCGGCGTGCTCTATGCCACCACCACTGATGGCAAGGTGGTGGCGCTGGATGGGGCGAACGGCGCGGTGAAATGGTCAACCGGCTTTCCCGGTGCCGGCGGCGGCCGCGGCCGCGGCCTGACCTGGTGGGAATCGGGCAATGATCGCCGCCTGCTGGTGCCGGGCGGGGCCTATGTCTATGCCCTCAACGCCGATACCGGCCAGTTGATCCCCGGCTTTGGCGATGGCGGCAAGATCGATCTGCGCCTGCAACTGCGCGGCGATGATCCGGCGAAGAATCTCGTCAACCAGGGCTCCCCGGTCAGCCTCTACAAGGATGTGTTCATCACGGCGGGCGGCGTGCCGGAAACCTCGCCATCGGCGCCGGGCGATCTGCGCGGCTGGGATGTGCGCACCGGCAAATTGCTGTGGACCTTCCACGCCATCCCGCATCCGGGCGAGCCGGGACATGAAAGCTGGCCCGCCGATGCCTGGAAAACCGCCGGCGGCGTGAACGCCTGGCAGGGCACCATCGTCGATGCCGAAGCCGGCGTGCTCTATGCCGCGCTGGGATCGCCATCGGATGATTTCTGGGGCGGCGAACGGCTGGGCGACAATCTCTATGGCAACAGCCTGGTGGCCATCGATGCCACCACCGGCAAGCGGCTGTGGCATTATCAGACCGTGCATCACGACATGTGGGATGCCGATTTTTCCGCCCAGCCGATCCTGATGACGGTGAAGCGCGGCGGCAAGCCGGTCAAGGCGGTGGCCGTCACCAACAAGGCGGGGTTCATCTTCCTGTTCGAACGCGCCACCGGCAAGCCCCTGTTCGACATCAGGGAAGTGCCGCAACCCGCATCGGATGTGGAGGGCGAGGTGGCATCGCCCACCCAGCCGATCCCGGTGCTGCCGGCGCCGCTGGGCCTGCACGAGATCGGGCCCGACAGCCTGACCAACCGCACGCCGCAAGCCAATGCCGCGGCGCGCGCCCGGCTGGCCACCATGAAATATGGCCCGGTGTTCACCCCGATTGCCAAGGGCAAGGACACGATCGTGATCCCCGGCTTTTCCGGCGGGGTGGAATGGGGCGGCATGGCCGCCGATCCCAAAGGCATCTTGTATGCCAACAGCGAACGCATCGCCTGGTTCACATCGATCATCGATCAGAACCGGCCGGGGCCGGGCCGGTCGAAACATAATTTCTCCGGCTACAACAAGTTCCGCGATCCCGATGGCTATCCGGCCACCAAACCGCCATGGGGCACGCTCAGCGCCATCGACATGAACAGCGGCCAGTATCGCTGGCAGATCCCGTTTGGCCATTATCCCGAACTGGCCGCCAAGGGCATGGCCGATACCGGCAGCGAAAGCTATGGCGGGCCGGTGGTGACGGCCAGCGGCCTGCTGTTCATCGCCGCCACCATCTATGATCGCCAGTTCCGCGCCTTTGATGCCGCCACCGGCAAGCAGCTGTGGTCGGCCAGCCTGCCCTTTGCCGGGGTGGCCACCCCGGCCACCTATCTGGCCGGCGGGCGCCAGCATCTGGTGATCGCCACCAGCGGCGCACGCGACAGCAAGGGCCCCAAGGGCGCGGCGCTGATTGCCTTCACCCTGGGGAAATAGCGCCGGTTCCAGCGATCAGGGCGCGGTGACGATGTGCAGCAGCGCCGCCGGCTTGCCTGAAACATTGATGGCGGCGGTGGCGGTGATGCCGCTGGCCGGCGCGGCCCAGGCGGTGCCGGCGCGCAAGCGGCGCAGCTGCTTGCCGATCAGCAGGGTGACATCGTCCAGCGCCACCCACAGCTCCTCACGGCCCGGCGCGATGCTGCGCGGCCGGGCCATGGCCATCGGCGCCAGCGTGACATGGGCGCTGCCGGCCGGCCAGCCGGCCAGCGCCCGCCGATCGAGATGCCAATCGGATCGGCTGGGCGGCGCATCCTGCCAGCGGGCCGCAGCGGCCGCGGCGGCCGCGCCACCGCTGCGGGTGAGGATATAGGCAACCAGATAGCTGGCGCCGCCGGCGGTGAGACGGAAATCCTCCCCCGGTGCCAGGGTGAAGCTGCTGCCCGCCGCCACCGCCTGCACCTGCCCGCCCCGGCTGAGCTGGCCGCTGCCGGCGGTGATGACGACATGCTGCACCATATCGGCCGGTTCGCCCGCCACGCGGTGGGCGCTGGCGCCCGGTTCCAGCATGGCGTGGCTGATCGCGCTGGCCTGGCGCAGCACCGCGCCGCTGCGCTGCGGCCGCAGCGGATCATCGCCGGCCAGGGTGGTGAGCAGATCGCGCACATACAGATTGCCGTGGGCAATGCGCGGGAACGCATCGCGCCAATGGCCGATGAAGCGATCGGCATCGGGCGGGGCGAGCGGATCGATCGGCCGGTTTTCCAGCTGGGCATAATCGGGCAGCGGCTGGCGGGGCCCGCGCACCGCCGGCCCCATGTAGATCATCTGGATCGGTTCATCGTTCAGGTTGATGTTGCTGTGCGCCGCCAGCCCGCTGGGCGGGATCTTGTAGGCCTGGCCGGGCCGCATCGGCAGCAGCTGCTTGCCCAGCATCAGCACCGATTCGCCCTTCACCGCCAGCCAGACCTCCTCGAAATTGTGGCTGTGCGGCTGCGGCATCGTGTTGGGGGCCATGGTGCACAAGGTCATCCCCGGCGGGCCGCCGTTGCAGATGTGCAGCCAATGCGCGCCCAGCCGGCGATCATTGTTCCAGCGGCTGACGATGGTGACATCGCTGGCCGGCGCGGTGCCGGGCGGCAGCGGTTCGGCGCGCACGTAGAATTTCAGCGGGGCCGTGGCGCTGATGCTGACATCGAAATCCGGCGTGAGCACAAAGCCGACGCCGTCGCGCAGTTCATGGGCACGGCCGTTGACGCTGAGGCGGCCGCTGCCGCCGCTGGTGTAGAAGATGGCGCGCTGCCCGGCCGGCAGCCGGCCGCTCGCCTGTGCGCCGCGGGCCAGGGTGGCTCTGCTGATCGCCGTGATGTCTTTCAGCACCGCGCCGCGCCGGCCGGGGTGCAGCGGATCGGCGCTGCCCAGCGGCGTGAGGATATCATGCACCACCAGCGCGCCGAACAGGCGGCGGGGTTTGGCCGCGCGCCAGTCGCCCAGGAACAGCCGGGCATCGGGATCGCGGGCGGGATCAACCGGGGTGGGATCCAGCGCATCCTGCCGTTCCACCGGCGGGGCGGGCTGGGCGGCGGCCGGGGGGGCGGCGATCAGGCCGGCGACAAGGGCTGTGATCAGGGCCAGATGGCGCATGGCTGTTCCCTTCAGGCCGGCAGGCGCTGTTCGGCCGGCAGCGAATAGAAATCATAGGTGATGCGCCAGTCCATCGGTTTGCCGCGCGCGGCCTGGATATGGATATAGGCTTCGGGGCAGGTGGTGCGCGGCGAGGTCCAGAACACGAAATCCGACAGCGGGCGATCGGCCGTCACCCGCACGCCGGCGCCGGTGCGGCGGTTTTCCACCCTGATGTCGTAATCGGCCGGCGTCGGGCCAAAGCCCTTGAGCTGCATGCGCACCGGCCGTTCGATCGGACCCTTGTAGTTCAGGCGGTTGCCGGAAACCGCGATGGTGTCGCCGCGGATATTGAAGGCTTCGGCCACCCAGGGAAAGCGCACCTCCACATCCGGGCCGCTGGGCTGGCCATCAAGCACGAAGAAATTATGATCATACATCTGGGTGTCGATCGGGTTGCGCCCGGTCGATTCCAGCCGGTGGGACAACACCAGCTGGCTGCGCCCCGGCGGCAGTGCCACCGTCTTGCGATAGCGATAGCCATAGCCCGATGCCGGATCATCCACGACGTGCAGGAAATCGATGGCATTGCGGCGCACCCGCGTGGTCCAGCGCCCGCCGTCCAGAATCTCCAGCGTGGGAAAGCCGCGAATCGGTTCGGCGGGCTTTTTCAGCACGCCCACGCCGATCTTGACGAAACTGCCGCCGATGGCGGCCGCATCAAAGCCCTGGCCGGTGACATAATCCTGCACCGGGCCGGGGATGGCATCATGTTTTTTCGGATCATAGGCCGGAAACCAGCGCCCGAAATAGCTGTGATCGCCGGCGCGCAGATCGGCCACCGCGCCCGACCAGTCAAAGCGGGTGCCGCGATAATAGCCGTTGACGGCATCGGGCAGGAACAGGATCGCCGATACCAGGCCATTGGAAATGCGGGCGGCCGGGGCCTGCGGTGCATCGGGATCGGGGCTGGGCACCGATGCGGCGCGCACCGCCTGCGGCAGCAGCAGCGCGGCCGCCATGGCCTGCAAGGCGGTGCGGCGGCCCCACAGCAGCGGTGGCGTTGCCGGGTTTGACGGTTGGTTGGTGCGGTGATCGTTCATCCTGCCCCCCATGCCACCGGCATTGATCGGCCGGCATGATTTCGTTTTCATGTTTGCGGCGTGTTTGCAAGCGCCGGCTGCGGCTGTGGCCGTCGCGCAACAATGACAGACCGATGACGATTGCCGCTTTGCGACCTTGCGTTTCGGGCCAAGCATGGGCAGTATCCCCTTGCGAACAGGGGGCCTGCCGGCTCCGCGCGCACTTATTGGCGATGATTCAGCGTTGCGCACAGCGGGCCGCAGAAGCCCGGGGATCGCGGGATCAGCAACTGCAAACGATTACGGCATGCAAGCCGTTGTCATCCTTGGGGGGTCTGAACATGAAGAATCCACTGATCGGGTGCCTGCTGGCCGGAGCCAGCCTGACGGCGCTGGCACCGGCGGCGCTGGCGCAGGCCGCCCAGCCGGCCGCGGCACCCGCCGCTGTCAGCCAGGCCGCCGATGAGGCGCCGGAAGAAATGGAAATGGTGGTGACCGGCTCGCGCCTGCTCAACAGCGGCACGATCAGCCCGACGCCGCTGACCACGGTTGCCACCACCGATCTGTTGCAGACGACCCCGACCATCCTGGCCGATGCGCTGTACAAGCTGCCGGTGTTTGCCGGCCTGCCGGCGCAGCAGCGCAACCCGGGCAATTCCGGCGGCAATTCCGGCGCCAACGGGCTGAACCTGCGGTCGATCGGCGTGGATCGCACCCTGGTGCTGTTCAATGGCCAGCGTCTGCCGGTGAACAACATCGACCAGATCCCGCAGATGCTGATCAGCCGGGTGGACATCGTCACCGGCGGGGCCTCGGCGGTCTATGGTTCCGATGCCGTGGCCGGGGTGGTCAACTTCATCGTGGACAAGAAGTTCGAAGGCCTCAAGATCAACGCCCAGGCAGGCCTGTCCACCTATGGCGACAATTTCGTCCAGCGTTATGGCATCGCCGGCGGCAAGACGTTCGGCCGCCTGCACCTGATGGGCTCGGTCGAACATTTCAACGATCCCGGCATCATGTCGAAACTGGTGCGGCCGTGGGGGCGTGACGTTTTCTCGACGCAGGGTGCCGGCACGGTGGCCAACCCGTTCCGTTCGATCATCAACACCCGCATCAGCAACACCTCGTTCGGTGGCAAGATCCTGGCCAGCAGCACCGGCCAGCCGGCCAACCCGCTGATCAACCAGAATTTCACCACCAATGGCGTGCTGACCCCGTTCGTGAACGGCCAGACCACCGGGGCCAGCACCATCCAGAGCGGCGGTGACGGCGGCTTCCACAAATTTGCCTCGCTCAAGACCAAGCTGGTCAACACCCAGGTGTTCGGCCGCGCCGATTACGAGCTGGCCGACAATGTGAATGTCTGGGCGCAGGCGACCTATGTGAAGACCAACAACCAGAACAATCACGAGGTCAACGAATTCCGCAACTACACGATCAGCGCGACCAACGCCTTCCTCAGCCCGGCGATCCAGCAGACGCTGGCCACCGCGGGGGTGCGCAGTTTCCTGTTTGGCAAGATGCTGGAACAGGCAACGCCGCGCCAGCCGGAAAGCTTCCTCGACACGCTCAACCTGGCGGGCGGATTCGATGGCAAGGTCAATCTGGGCGGGTCTGACTGGAACTGGGCCATCGCCGGCCAGATCAGCAAGGAAAAGCAGAACACCCGCAACAACGCCAACATGGATGGTGCCAAGGCGGCCGCCGCGCTGGATGCCGTGGTCAACCCGGCCAATGGCCAGATTGTCTGCCGTGTCACGCTCACCAACCCCACCGCCTATCCCAATTGCGTGCCGATCAACGTGTTCGGCCCCACGTCGGAAAGCCGGGAGGCGCTGGATTATGTGCTGCTGCAAACCCAGTTCACCCGCTACACCGAACTGAAGGCGGTCAACGCCAGCTTTGCCGGTTCGCCGTTCAGCACCTGGGCCGGCCCGGTGCAGATGGCGATCAGCGGGGAAATGCGTGAAGCCTCGGTGCGGGTGAATTCGGATTTCCAGCCGACCGATCTGGTGGATTGTTCGACCCTGCCCAATTTCCCCGGCAGCACGCGGCCGTTGAACTGCAGCACCACGCAGGCGCGCTGGGTCAACAACGTCGTGTCGCGGCTGGCCCGCCAGCAGGTGTCGGTGAAGGAAGCCGCGGTCGAAGCCGACGTTCCGCTGCTGAAGGATTCGGCCATCGCCGAATCGCTCAACGTCAACGGCGCGGCGCGCTACACCGATTATTCGGCATCGGGTGTGGTCTGGACATGGAAGGCCGGGCTTGACTGGCACATCAACCGCGACATCCGCTTGCGCGCCACCCGCTCGCGCGACATTCTGGCCCCCAGCGTGACGCAGCTGTTCGGGGCGGTGGTCGTCAACCCGTCGGGCATCACCGATCTGTTGACCGGCGTGAACGGCGTGGCCCCGGTGGAAACCCGCGCCAACCCCAATCTGGTGCCGGAAGTGGCCAACACGCTGACCGGCGGCATCGTGCTGACGCCCAGCTTCCTGCCCAACTTCTCGCTGTCGATCGATTATTACCGCATCAAGATCGACAACGCGATTGCCAACGTCACCGGCAACAACGCCACCGTGGCCCGCCTGTGCGTGGAAAGCGCCGGCACCTCGCCGCTGTGCGCACTGTATGAACGGCCGCTGGGCCCCACCAACACGTCGCCGGCCAACTTCCCCACCCGCATCTTCGCGCAGCCGGAAAACATCGCAGCCTTCCTGTCCGAAGGCATCGATACCGAAGTGAACTACAACTTCCGGCTTGGCGAAGGCCGGGTGATCCTGCGCGGCCTGCTCACCTACACGATGCGGCAGACCACCCAGACCCTGCCCGGCACCACCGTGCTGGATGCGGCCGGGGCGGCCGGCCTGCCCAGCGTGCGCGCCACGCTGAATGCGCAATATGTGCGCGGGCCGCTGCGGGTCGACTGGCTGCAGCGCTATGTCAACAGCAGCCGGCGCGATGCCGATCCGGTGCAGGTGTGGGCCGAAGGCCCGGTGCCGGATCGCACCTACACCGATATCACCCTGTCCTATGACATCAAGGCGTTTGGCGGCACCAACCAGGTGTTCCTGAACATCCAGAACCTGTTCAACACCGGTCCGGCGGTGCACGGCAACACCGGCGGTTCGTCGTCGGTGCCCGGCCTGTTCCTGGCCAGCACCAACGGCCACGACATCATCGGCCGTTATTTCACCGTCGGCTTCCGCTCGCGGTTCTGATCGTCATGGCTGCCCGGCGGCCCTGATCCGTTCCCCGCCGGGCCATGCCAGCATGGCCCGGCGTTTTTTCGCCATGGCAGCATGGAGGTCGTGATGGACAGGCGGCTGTTTCTGGCCGGTGCGGGGGCGGCGCTGCTGGCCGGTGGCCGGGCTGCCGCGCAAGCGGCCGGCATCCCGCCCGAACTGCGGGCGCGGCTGGCGGTGAGCAGCTCCACCTGGCGCGCCCATTATGATGGCCGCTTCAGCCAGGCCGGCGCGCTGCCCCGCCTGTCACACCGCAGCCTGCCGGCGCATGTCAGGCAGCGCCACGGCCTGTCCCGCATCGAGCTGTGGGATCAGCAGTTCGGCCCGGCCGGCCACAGCTTTGCCGAATGCCGGGCCATCCGCGCTGCGGCCGATGCCGCCGGCGTGCAGATCGCCAGTGTCGAGGTGGAGGACATGCCGCCGCTGGACGCCGCCGATGCCGATGATCGCGCCCAGGCGGTGGCCGAAGGCCGGGTGTGGCTGGAAAAGGCGCGGGTGCTGGGCTGCACGTCGATGCGATTCAACGTCAACCGCAGCCGCACAGAGGCCATCAACCGCGATGCCGCGGTGGCGGTGCTGCGCCGGCTGGCCGATCATGGCGGCAAACTGGGCGTGGTGGTGCTGCTGGAAAATCACGGCGGCGCCACCGCCACCATCGCCGCCATGGCGGATCTGGTGCGCGCGGTGAACCACCCCTTTGTGAAGGCGGAGCCGGATTGGGGCGCCTGGGCCCCGCCCGGTGACCGCTATGCGGCGATGGCGGCCGCCATGCCGCTGGCCCATATCGTGTCGGCCAAGGGCCAGTTGTTCGATCCCGACACCTATGCCCACAGCAGTTACGATGTGGCGCGGCTGGTGCGCGAGGCCGAAGCCGGCGGCTATCGCGGGGTCTATTCCATCGAACTCTACAACAACCCCGCCCCGGCCGATACCGATCGGGCGGTGGACTGGATGATCCGCACCATCGCGGCCGAACTGCGCTGATCAGGCCGGGCCGGCCAGCGGCGGCAGGGTCAGGAAGCTGTGCATCACGTGCAGGATGCGGTGGCGGTTGCGGCCCAGCACGGCGATATGGGCAACGCCGTCGAGAATCGCGAACTGGCGATCAGGCGATGGCAGCCGGCCAAAGAAATCCAGCAGATCGGCCTCGGTCGCATTGCCGTCGTGGATGGCGCGGGTCATCAGCACCGGCATGGTGAGTTTGGCCGGATCGACCAGCGGCATTTTCGTCGCCATGTCGAGATAGGTGCCGTTGGGGATGCGGTTGCCCAGCGCCAGTTCATAGCGCGCCAGCGCCGCCGGCACCGCCGGATCGAAGCTGGTGGGATCATCGCGGCTGAAGATGCCGACATAGGTCGCCTCGCTGGCCGGGCGGGTGGGGTTGGCGCGCAGATTGGCCACATTGGCGCGGCGGCGGGCGATTTCGGGGGCATCATTGCCGGTGTGGGTGAAGCCATCCAGGATCAGCCGGCTGATGCGGCCGGGCTGGCGCATCGCCAGCAGCCCGGCGCGCAGGGCCCCCGATGACTGGCCATAGACCATGGGCGCGGCCACCCCGGTTTCGCGTTCGACCAGCGCAAAGGCCGCCGCCAGATCATCGGCGCCCGATGCAATGTCGGAAAAGCCGCCGGTGCGGGTGGAGCGGCCATAGGATTCATGATCCATCGTCCACACATCGAAGCCGGCCCGGGCAAACCAGTCCATCATCGAATAATCCTGGCCCGGCACCTGCAGATCATAGCCGCCGCGCCCGGAAAAGCTGGACCCATGCACCAGGAACAGCAGCGGCTGCGGCCCCGTCGCCTGCGCCTGCCGCTTGCGATAGAGATAGAGCCGCACATCGCCCTTGCTGGCCCAATATTCGCTGGCAATGATCCGCGGGGCGGCGGCCGCCGCCGGGGCGCTGCCCAGCAGCATGGCGGCCGTGGCGGCGGCGCCGAGGGATTCACGACGGGTCAGCATGGCGATCCTTTCCGGCCGGCGGATCAGCGGCAGTGGCGCTCGCTGCCGCCGGTGCGCTGGTTGGCAAAGGTGAAACAGGCATCGCGCGACACGCTGATCAGCAGATTCTGGTTGCCGAAGCGATCGATGTTGACGATGCGGTCGGGCTGCGTGTCGGCCGCCGGGCTGCGGGTGGCGGCGTGCAGCTGCCAGACGCGCGCGCCGGGCACCGCCTTGTAGCGGTTCAGCACGTCGGCATCGCCGCCCTTGGTCGGGCCATTGTTCACCACCACCAGGCGCGGCGCGATGCTGGCCACCAGCGCCGGCGGATTCGAGACGCCGCTGCCGTGATTGTCGGCAAACATCAGATCAACGCTGCCCACCCGATTCACCGGGCACACCAGCCGATATTCCAGCGCCCAGGTGGCATCGCCCAGGCTGAGGATGCGGGCCTTGCCCCAGCGCAGCAGCAGGCCCAGCGAGCGGGGGTTTTCCTCGCCGCCATTGTCGTCCATGTCGGTCGGCCCGCTGCACCCGCTGCCCGGCGCCCCGCTGCCCGGCAGGGCGCGCGGCGCGAACTGGCCATCGCTGTGCACCGCGATCAGTTCCAGCCCGTCGATCCTCAGCCGTTCCCCGGCCGCCATCACGCGCTGTTTCAGCCCCTGTTTGGCCTGCACATAGAGCGGCCAGATGGTTTCCGGCGAGATCGGGATTTTCTCCCTGGGCAGATCGGGGGTGACAAACTCGCGGTTGGGGCCATGATCGATCAGTTCGCCAACGGGCATCAACTTCACCAGATCATTCAGGCCGCCGATATGATCGATGTGATAATGGGTGATCAGCAGATGATCGATCCGCGTCAGCCCGGCGGCGCGCGCCGCGGCCACGATGCGTTCGGCGCTGGAGGGGCTGGGTGGCACCGGCGGCCCGCCCGGCTGGGCGCGCGGCCCGCCGCGCCCGGCCGGCCAGCCGGTATCGATCAGCAGGGATCGGCCGCTGGGCGTGATGTACAGCGTGGCGGCCCCGCCATCGACATCGATGCTGATGATCTTCAGATCGACGGCCGGGGCGGCGGCGGCAAGCAGCAGGGCGGCCGCGATCATTTCACCACCCCAAAGGCAAAGACGGTGGTGGAGGTGAAGACCTGGCCTGGATCGAGCCGGGTGGACGGGAAGGCCGGCTGGTTGGGGCTGTCGGGCGCGTGCTGGGTTTCCAGCGCGATGCCGTCGCCCTGGCGCAGCAGGCGGTTGTCGCCGGCCAGCTGGCTGCCGTTGAAATTGTTGGCGGTGAAGACCTGCACGCCCGGTTCGGTGGTGGAGACCAGCAGGCGGCGGCCCGACGCGGGATCGATCAGCTCGGCCGCAGGGCGCAGGCTGCCGGCGGGGCCGTCGATGATGAAATTATGGTCCAGCCCGCGCGCCAGCAGCAATTGCGGATGCGGGGTGCGCAGGGCCGGGCCGATCGGGCGCAGGGTGCGAAAATCGAACGGCGTGCCGGCCACCGCGGCCAGTTCACCGGTTGGGATCATCCTGTCGGTCACCGGGGTGAACTGGCTGGCGAACAGGTGCAGGTGATGGCCATCGATGGGCCCGCTGCCATGGCCGGCCAGATTGAAATAGCTGTGGTTGGTGACATTGATGTGGGTGGGCCTGGTGGTGGTGGCCCGCCAGTCCAGCCGCAGTTCGCCGGCATCGTTCAGGCTGTAGGTGGCCGTCACATGCACGGCGCCGGGAAAGCCATTGTCGCCATCCGGGCTGTCGAGGCTGAGTTCGACCCCGCTGGGCAGCAGGCGCGGCGTCCACAATTTCGTGCCCCAGCCGCCGCCGGTCTGGCTTTGGCCGCCGTGGATGGTGATGCCGGTTTCCGGGTTGGCCGGCAGTGCAAAGCGCTGGCCATCGATGCTGAAGCCGCCCCCGGCAATGCGGTTGGCATAACGGCCGATCAGCGTGTTGAACGAACCGCCGCGATCCCAGCCGGCAAAATCCGGCCGGGTGAGCACGACATTGGCGAGCCGGCCCTGGCTATCGGGCACCCACAGCTGCGCCAGCGCGCCGCCGCGGGTGAGGATCACCACCTTCATGCCCTGGGCGTTGGCCAGCGTGATCGCCTCGACCACCTCCCCCCTGGCGTTGGTGCCGAACGGGGCGATGCTGGCGGTGGCGGCCAGCGCCGGGGATGCAATCAGGCTCATGATTATGCCTTGGGCAACAAGTATAGCCTTGATCATGGCAGTGGCTCCAGCCGGACAACAAGGCCAGGCGTGGCGGCCGACAGCGGCTGGCCGGTGCCCTGCCCGGTGGGCTGCTGCACCAGCACGACGATATGGCCCTGCGCGTCGGTGGCCAGCGCGCGCACCCGGCCATAGGCGTTGAACAATATTTCCTGCCGGGTGATGCGGGGGCCGGCCAGCACCAGCCGGCGCAGCTGCTGGCCCGACAGCGCCGCCACGAACAGATTGCCGCGCCAGCCCGGATAGCGGTTGCCGCGATAGACCATGATGCCCGACGGCGCGATGGTGGGGGTGTAATAGGCGACGGGGCCGATCATGCCGGGGGCCGCCCGCGCCGAAATACCCGGCTGGATGCCCATCGAAACGACGCCCCAGCCATAATTGCCGCCGGCGCGGATCAGGTTGATTTCATCGCCGCCGCTGGGGCCATGTTCGGCCTCCCACAGATTGCCGGCAGCATCATGGGCCAGCCCCTGCGGGTTGCGATGGCCGTAACTGAGGATGGATGGCACCGCGCCGGGCCGGTTCAGGAAGGGATTGTCGGCCGGGATGCTGCCATCGCGGTTGATGCGGTGCAGCTTGCCCAGCGGGGTTGCCAGATCCTGCGCATTGGCCATGTCGCCGCGTTCGCCGATCGAAAACAGCAGCCGGCCCTGGGCATCAAAGGCCAGCCGGCTGCCATAATGCACGCCGCTGGGCGTGTAGCGATCGGGGGGGCTGCGAAACAGCGTCTGCTGATCCACCCACTGGCCGGCTGCATTGATGCGGCCGCGCACGATGATCGTCATCGATGGATGGTTGGGGGGGCGCTCCCCCGGTTTCAGCACCGGGGGCGGCGGCAGCTGATATCCGGGTTTGAGTTCGACCAGGCTGAGATAGACCCAGCCGGTGCGGGCATAATCGGGATCGATCGCCACATCCATCAGCCCGGCATCCTGGCGTTCCCACACCGCCGGCGTGCCGCTGATGGTGGCCATGGCGCCATCGCTGGCGATCCGGCGCAGGCGGCCGGGTCGTTCCGTCACCAGCAGGCCGCCATCGGGCAGGGCGGCGATGCCCCACGGCGTGTCCAGCCCGCGCGCCACCACCTTCAGGCGGAATTTCTGTGCCTGGGATGTGATCACCGCGCCATCAGGATCGGCGATGAAGGCCGGGCGCGGGCGGGCGCTGTCGGCTTCCAGCCGGATCCAGGCGATCAGCTGCCAGATCTGGGCATCGGGCAGCAGCTCGGCAAAGGCCGGCATTTCCGCCCCGCTGATGCCGGCCTTGATGATGCGGAACAAATCCTCGTCGCTGCGCGCCGACAAAAGCCGTGAATCGAACAGATTGGGGGCGCGGCCCACCGTGCCCGGCGTGCCGTGGCAGCCGCTGCAATTGTCGGTGAAGCGCTGGCCGGTCTGCCGCTGCAATTCGCGGCCGCCGCCAAACCCGGCCGCATTGGGCGCGGGCGGCGCACTGGGCGCGGGCGCCTGGGCCAGCAACAGCCCGGCGGCCAGCGCCAGCGCGGCAGCAAGGCCGAAGCGGCTCATTTTGCCGTCCAGCCGCCGTCGATCAAGATGTCGGTGCCGGTGACAAAGCCGGCGAGATCGGCACACAGATAGGTGACGAGCGCGCCGATTTCCGCCGTCTGGCCCCAGCGGCCCACCGGCAGGCTGGCCAGAAAGGCGGCGTTGGCCACCGGATCATCCATCACCGCCCGGTTCATCGGCGTGCCGAACGGGCCGGGGCTGATGGCGTTGACGGTGATGCCCTCGTCGGCCAGTTCCAGCGCCAGCGATTTGGTCAGGCCCAGCAGGCTGGCCTTGGCCGCCGAATAGGCGGTGCGGCCGGGCAGCGAGATATGGGCCATGATCGAGGCCAGGTTGATGATCCGGCCATAGCCCGAACCCATCATGCCGGGCACAAAGCCATGGCAGGCCAGAAAGGTGGAGATCAGGCTGGAATCGATCACGCTGCGAAATTCGGCCAGGCTGAAATCCACCAGCGGCTTCCGGATGTTGGTGCCGGCCGAATTGATCAAGATCTGCGGATTGGGCGACCAGGCGTTCACCGCCGCCACCAGCGCGGCCACGCTGGCCTCGTCGGTCATCTCGGCGGTGAAGGCGGTGGCCTCCACCCCGCTGGCGGCCAGCCGGGCGGCCAGTGCCTCCAGCGCCTCGGCCCGGCGGCCCACCAGCGCCAGTTTCGCGCCGGCCGCGCCCAGCGCTTCGGCCATCGCCTCGCCCAGGCCGCCGCTGGCGCCAATGATCACCGCGGTGCGGCCAGTGAGCGAAACCTGCATCAGTTCATCCTTTCGCCGCAGCCGGCGCGGTGGCGCCAGCGCCCATCACCACCCAGCTGGCCGCGCCAACGCACGCCACCCCGGCCATCAGCCACAGCATCGGTGTCCAGTCGTTGCCGGTGGCTTCCAGCAGCAGGCCGCCGACCACCGGGGCCAGAAAGCCGGAAAAATTGGCGAACATGTTCATGGCAGCGCCCATGGTGGCGGTATAGCCTTGGCCCAGTTCCACGCATTGATTCCAGCTGATCGGCACCAGCATGTCGCCCATGAAGGCCGCCGCGGCCAGCAGGCCGATCGCCACCCAGGCATTGCCGGCCTGCGGCACCAGCGCCATCAGCACGGCCACCGAAACGAAACTGGTGATCGCCACCAGCCGGCGCGGCACCCACAAGGGCAGCAGCCCGGCGGTGAGCGAACCCAGCCCGCCCATCAGCAGCGGCAGCACCGACAGGCCGGCCATGCCCGCCGCGCTTTGCCCGTGCACTTCGCCCAGATAGGTCGGCAGCCAGGTGACAAAGAAATACCAGACATAGGACCAGCAGAAATACTGCAGGCACAGCAGCAGCGCCTGGGGCCGCAGCAGCAGGCGGGTCCAGCTTTCCGGCGTGTGCGCCACCAGCGCCTGCGATTCCAGCAACAGATCGCGTTCGGCGGCGTTCACGCCCGGATGATCGGCCGGCCGTTCGTGGAACGTGCGCGAAAACCACGCCACCCAGGCCGCGCCCAGCAGCCCGAACAGCACGAAGGCCCAGCGCCAGCCGACGAAATTGATCGCCAGCAGCACCAGCGGCGGCGTCGCCGCGCCGCCCCAGCGGGTGGCCGCCCACATCAGCGCCTGCGCCTTCACCCGCTCGCCGCGCGGCAGCCACTGGCTGAGCATGCGGGTGAGATTGGGAAAACAGCCCGCTTCGCCCGCCCCGAACAGGAAGCGGATCACCCACATCGATGCCAGATTCCACGCCGCCCCGGTGAGCGCGGTGAAGAAGGACCACACCAGCACCAGCCGGGTGAGGATCTTCTTCACGCCAAAGCGGTCACCCACCAGCCCCATCGGGATTTCGAACAGCGCGTACGACAGGCCGAACGCCCCGAACACCAGGCCCATTTCGGCCTTGCCCAGCCCCAGATCGGCCGAAATCGGCCCGGCGGCCTGGCTGATCGCCACGCGCTGCACATAGGCCAGGATGGCAAGGCCCAGCGCCATTGCCACCACGCCATGGCGCACCCGTGTGGGGGTCATGTGCTTGTTCCTGTCATCGGCCCATCCCCCGTGCGGTGCTCCGCCCTGCAAGTGTATACTGAATACGATTTTTGCTTGTCAATGCAAGCCCGGCGGTTCATCTTTGGCCACTGCGGCCCCAATTGGCTGCCGGGGGAGAATGGCATGAACGAATGGGCGCGCCTGACCAGCGCCAGCCTGACCGGGCAGGTGGCATTGATCACCGGATCGGGCCGCGGCCTGGGCCGAGCCATTGCCAGCCGGCTGGCCGAACTGGGTGCCGATGTGGCGGTGCACGACATTTCGCAAACCGCTCCGGCCCAGTTTGGCGAGGAAAAGAGCCTGACCGGGCTGGCCGAACGGCTGGCGGCACAATGCGGCGTGCGCACGGCCGCCGTGCTGGGCGATATCGGCGATGAAGCGCAGGTGGCGGCGCTGGTGGCCGACGCGCAGGCCGCGCTGGGCCCGGTCTCCATCCTGATCAATTGTGCCGGCGGCGATATTGGCGCGGCCGGCGGCAAGCCCGACCCCAATGGCGCGCTGGACATCAGCCTGGCCGATACCCACGCCATCATCGATCGCAATTTCATCGGCACCATGCTGATGTGCCGCGCCGTGCTGCCCGGCATGGCGGCGCGGCAGGCGGGCAGCGTGATCAATTTCGGATCGCTGAACGGCCATCGCGCCGTCACCAGCGAGGTGATCTATGGCTGCATGAAGGCAGCGCTGGTGCATTATACCCGCTGCCTGGCGCTGGAGATGCGCCCGCACGGGGTGCGGGTGAACATCGTGTCGCCCGGCCCGGCGATGAGCGCCCGCTTTCTGGCGACGCGGCAGACCGATCCGGCGATGATGGCCGCCGGCCCCGGGCTGGATCGTTATGCCACGCCCGATGAAATTGCCGGCGTGGTGGCGTTTCTGGCCGGGCCCGACAGCCGCTTTGTTTCCGGCCAGGTGGTGCGCATCGATGGCGCCGCCGGCCTCTATCCGGCCTGAGGGGCAGACATGGGCAATCGACTGGCCGGGCGCACGGCCTTCATCACCGGGGCGGCGCAGGGCATCGGCCACGCCATCGCCAGCGAATTCCTGGCGCAGGGCGCGGCCGTGGTGGCCAGCGACATCAATGCCGATCGGCTGGCGGCGGCCTTTGCCGGCACGGCGGCGCAGCTGCTGGGGCTGGATGTGACCGACGAAGCGGCGGTGAACGCCGCCGCCGTGACGCACCGCGATGTCGATGTGCTGGTCAATTGTGCCGGCTGGGTGGCCAGCGGCACCATCCTGGAGACCACCACCCAGGATTTCAACCGCAGCTGGCAATTGAACGTGCTGGCCATGGCCAGCTGCATCCGCGCCTTCCTGCCGGCGATGCAGGCCCGCCGGCACGGTTCGATCATCAACATCGCTTCGGTGGTTTCCAGCGTGATGGCCGCGCCCAACCGCGTCGCCTATGGCACCACCAAGGCCGCGGTGATCGGCCTGACCATGGCGGTGGCGCGCGACGTGATCGCCGATGGCATCCGCTGCAACGCCATCAGCCCCGGCACGGTGGACAGCCCCAGCCTGGCCGACCGCCTGGCCGCCACCGGCGATGCCGCCGCCGCCCGCGCCGCCTTCGTGGCGCGCCAGCCGATGGGCCGCATCGGCACGGCGGCCGAAATCGCCGCGGTGGCCGTGCTGCTGGCCAGCGACGAGGCGCCGTTCATGAGCGGCAGCAATGTGGTGATCGATGGCGGCATGAGCCTGTAGGGGGTGCTGCTTGCCGGGTGGGCGACGCCTTCCCGGCAAGCATGACCAATCCCGCCGTTCACCCCGGCCAGCGTTTCACCGCCTGCCGCTGGGTGCCCAGGCCGGTGATGCCCAGTTCCATCACGTCGCCGGGCGCCAGGAAGCGCGGCGGCTTCATGCCCATGCCCACGCCGGGCGGGGTGCCGGTGGAGATGATGTCGCCGGGCTGCAGGCTCATGAACTGGCTGACGTATGAGACGATGGTGGGCACATCGAAGATCAGCTTGTCGGTGTTGCCGGTCTGCACCCGCGTGCCGTTCAGATCGAGCCACAGATCGAGTGCGTTGATGTCGGCCACCTCGTCCAGCGTGACCAGCCAGGGCCCGAACGGCCCGAACGTGTCGCAGCCCTTGCCCTTGTCCCACTGGCCGCCGCGTTCCAGCTGATATTCGCGTTCCGACAGATCATTCACCAGCACCAGCCCGGCGACATGATCGAGCGCGGCTTCGCGGCTGATGTAGCGCGCCTCCCGGCCGATCACCACGCCCAGCTCCACCTCCCAGTCGCTCTTTTGCGATTGCGGCGGCAGCAGCACATCATCATCGGGGCCGATGATGCTGGATGTGGCCTTCATGAAGATGATCGGTTCGGTGGGCACTGCCATGCCGGCTTCGGCGGCATGGTCGCTGTAATTCAGGCCAATGCACAGGAATTTGCCCACCCCGGCCACCGGTTCGGCCAGCCGCGTGCCATCGGCAACCAGCGGCAGGGTGGTGATGTCCACCCCGGCCAGTGCATCCGGCAGGCGGGCCAGCAGCGCGCCATCGATATCGGCCACGATGCCGGCCAGACTGCGGATGCGGCCATCGCCATCCAAAACGCCGGGCTGCTCGCCCCCGCGCGGCCCGTAACGCAACAATTTCATGGATTTGCCCTTTCAACTGGCAGGGTTTGCCCTGCCGGCGGGCAGGGGTTCAGCCGTCGGCCAGGGCCAGGCTGGAAAAACGTTCGGGGTGGGAATAGGCCATGCGCAAATGGGTGAGCAGCGCCAGGCGCGGATCGGCGGTGCCGCCGGTGACGACATCCAGCAGCTCGCGGTGATGGTTCAGCCGCCATTGCCGCATCTCGCGGCTGACATGTTCCAGCGTCTTGTGGGCGAACAGCGCGATGGTCAGTTGATCCAGCATGCGTTCCAGCCAGGGATTGCCGGCCGCGCGCCAGATCAGCTGGTGAAAGCGGCGATCCAGATCGGCGGCTTCGGCCAGCGGGCCTTCCCAATGTTCCATCTGATCCACCAGCGCTTCCAGCTGGGCGCGGATCTCGGCGGTCATGTGGGCACGGGCCAGCTTCATCGCTTCGGCTTCCAGCACGATGCGCAGGCTGTTGATCTGCTGCACTTCGGTTTCCGAAAGCTGCATGACGAACATGCCGCGCCGTTCCAGGTTCATCACCAGCCCCTGTTCCTGCAGGTGTGACAGCGCTTCGCGCACCGGGATGCGGCTGGTGTTGAATTCGCGGGCGATCTGGCTTTCGTTCAGCCGGTCGCCCGGCCTGAAGCGGCCGGCCAATATCTGCTGGCGCAGGGTGCGCGCGATATGGTTGCGCAGCGTGGAGGGCGTTTCGGTCGGGTCGAGGGGGGCAACGGTGGCCACGGAGCGGGTTTCCTCCCTGCGTGGGTGCAGCATCGATGCACCAGCCGGCATTGGGAACAGCATATAGTCGGCAGCGCCGGCCATGCAAGCCGGGGTGGCCGCCAGGTGCGATGCCGGCCATCAATGGTTGTGGCGCGGCAGGCGCTGGCCGACGCGGGCATAGTCCACGGCGAATTCCAGCACGGCGCCGCCTTCCAGGCTGCCGACATGGGCGCGATACAGGGCCTCCCACGGGGTCTGGCTGGGCGGACATGCCGGCGGCGCTTCGGCGCGGCGGCGGGCGATTTCGGCATCGTCCACCAGCGCGTCGCAGCGGCCGGCGGCGAAATCGATGCGGATGATGTCGCCGGTGCGCAGCCAGGCCAGGCCACCGCCGGCCGCCGCTTCCGGGCTGCAATGCACGATCGACGGGCTGTCCGACGTGCCGGACTGGCGGCCATCGCCGATGGTGGGCAGGCTGGTGATGCCGCGCCGGATCAGCGCATCGGGCGGCTGCATGTTCACCACTTCGGCGCTGCCCGGCCAGCCGATCGGGCCGGCGCCGCGCATCACCAGGATGCAGTTTTCATCGATGGCCAGCGCCGGATCGTTGATGTGGTGGTGATAATCATCGCCGCCGTCGAACACGATGGCGCGGCCCTGATAGACGCCATCGGCCAGATAGCGGGCGCGGAAATCATCGCTGATCACGCTGGCTTTCAATATGGCGAAATCGAACAGATTGCCGCTGATCGGCATCAGCCCGGCGTTGGCCCGCAGCGGGGCGGCGACGGTGCGGATCACGTCGCCATCGGCATCGGGCGCGTCGGCGATGTTCTCGCGCAGCGTCTGGCCGGTCACCGTCAACCGGTCGGGGTGGATCAGGCCGGCGGCGGCCAGCTGCTTGAGCACCGCCGGCACGCCGCCGGCGCGGGCAAAGCCTTCGCCCAGATGGGTGCCGGCCGGCGCCATGTTGAGGATCAGCGGCACGCCCACCCGGTCGCGCCAGTCGTCCACCGTGATCGCCTGCCCGGCGTGGCGGGCCATGGCGGTGATGTGCGGCTGGGCATTGGTGGAACCGCCGATGGCCGCTGTCAGCGTGATGGCATCCAGAAAGGCTTCGCGCGTCAGGATGCGGCTGGGGCGCAGATCGTCGTGCACCATCTCGACGATGCGGTGTCCGGTCATGTAGGCATATTGGGCGCGTTCGCGCCAGGCCGCCGGAATCGCCGCGCAGCCGGGCAGCGACAGGCCCAGCGCCTCGGCAATGGCGTTCATGGTGGAGGCAGTGCCCATGGTGTTGCAATGACCAACCGACGTGGCCGAGGCGGCGGCCGCGGCGATGAAGCCCTCCTCGTCGATCTCGCCGGCGGCCAGGCGCTTGCGGCTGGCCCAGATCACCGCGCCCGAACCCACCCGCCGGCCTTCGTGCCAGCCATCCAGCATCGGCCCGCCCGACAGCACGATGGCGGGCAGATCCATGGTGGCCGCCGCCATGATGCCGCTGGGCGTGGTCTTGTCGCAGCCGGTGGTGAGCACGACGCCATCGAGCGGATAGCCGTTCAATATCTCCACCAGCCCCAGATAGGCCAGGTTGCGATCCAGCGCGGCGGTGGGCCGGCGGCAATTTTCAAAGATCGGATGCAGCGGGAATTCCATCGCAATGCCGCCGGCATCGCGGATTCCCTCCTTCACGCGGGCGGCCAGTTGCAGATGCACGCGGTTGCACGGATTGAGATCGCTGCCCGATTGGGCAATGCCGATGATCGGCCGGCCCGATCGCAGCTCGGCCGGGGTGAGGCCATAATTCATGAAGCGTTCGAGATAGACCGCCACCATGTCGGGCCGGTCAGGGTTGGCGAACCAGTCCTGCGAGCGCAGGCGGCGCGGGCGGTTTCCGCTGCTGTCCGTCACGCTGCGCCCTCCTTGCCCCACGGCAAAACTGTATATAGACGACAGTTGCCGCCTGTCAAACCGGCCGCGAAAGCCCGTTGTTCATGAAGATGCCCACCCCCGATGCCGCGATCATCGCGGCCCAGGCCGAGATCGCCGCCGCTTTGGCCGCCATCGTGCCCGATGGCGTGATCGCCGATGCCGCCGGCCTGTCGCCCTATGGCAGCGATGGCCTGACCATGTATGCCCAAAGCCCGCTGGCCGTGGTGCTGCCGCGCACC
>JAGWWF010000026.1 GCA_018970445.1 Alphaproteobacteria bacterium
GGCGGTGGCTTTCCCCGTGTCCCGCCTGTCATGATGCGCCACGGGTGACGCATCGCGCGCCTGTGGCGCAGCGCGGCTGTGGGTGGGGTTGACGGTGGAAAGAACGGGATCAGCATAACCGCATTTGCCCTGCGTAGGACAGGCAGTGGTTGCGGTGGTTGGGTTGGCACGGGGGAGCTTTGGAGCCTCCGGCCTGGATCACGTCCGGGGCGACGGGAAACAAGTGAATTTCCCTAATCGGGAAATTCACTTGTTTCCCGAAGCGGGAAATGATACGACGCCGCCATGAGGGTGATCGCCCGCAATCATTTGGTGGCCTTCTGGACCAACCATCCTGAAACCGAAGCCTCGTTGCGGCATTGGTATGAGGTGACGGCGGCGGCCCGATGGCAAAGCCCACTGGATGCCGTGAACAGCTTCTCCAAGGCCAAGGCCCTGAACGGGGAGCGGGTGCGCTTTGAAGTGGCAGGCGGCGATTACCGGCTGGTGGTGGCGTTCGATTGGCGGCGCGGCATTGCCTTCATCAAGTTCATCGGCACCCACGCCGCCTATGACCGGATCGACGCCTTGAGCGTCAGCCTGTTCTGAAAGGATGCAGCCCATGCAGATTCGCCCCATCCGCTCCGACGCCGATCACGAGGCCGCCCTGCGCGAAATCGAAACCCTGTGGGGTGCAGACGAAGGCAGCGAAGCCGGCGACCGGCTGGATGTTCTGGTCACGCTGGTGGAGGCCTATGAAGCCAAACGCTGGCCCATCGCCCCGCTCGATCCGGTGCAGGCCATCGAAGCCGCCATGGCCATGAACGGCCACACCCGCGCCGATCTCGCCGCGCTGGTCGGTCAATCCCGCGCCACCGAAATCCTGGCACGCAAGCGGGCGCTGACGCTGGGCATGATCCGCAAGATTGCGGCGGCTTGGGCGGTGCCGGAGCGGGTGTTGGTGCAGGAATATGCGTTGGTGGGTTGAGGATTAGACAAGGCTTGCTATTCGTGTCTGATGGCCATTCCTGATTATCAGTCGCTGATGCTTCCGGTTCTCTCATTTGCTGCTGATGGAGAGACGCGCGTCCCACTGGCCGCTGAGATCATTGCAGATCGCTTGAAACTGTCTCCCGCTGAGCGTGAAGAGATGTTGCCGAGTGGCCGACAACGACTTCTTCACAATCGCGTGCATTGGGCAAAATTCTACCTGTCCAAGGCGGGATTGGTTGAATCGCCAAAGCGGGGCGTTTTCGTTGCGACATCGGCAGGAAGGGCGTTGCTTGCCAGTGCGCCTGGCCGGATTGATCTTCAGACACTGCTGGGAATCCCTGTCTTTGCTGAATATTATCAGCGGTTTGGCTCCTCGAAAGAGCCTGATCAGTCGGCGGCGCTGGAAGCGGTTGGAACGTCCACTGCGACGCCTGAAGAGCAAATCGATGCGGCATATGCCGTGCTGACCAAGGCGCTGAAGGCCGATCTTTTGATGCGTGTTGTCGAGCAAAGCCCTGCCTTTTTCGAGCGTCTCATTGTCGAGCTCTTGGTCGGGATGGGATACGGCGGGTCGCAGGAGGATGCTGCCCGCCAACTCGGTCGAAGCGGTGACGGTGGTGTCGATGGCGTGATTGATGAAGACCGTCTTGGCCTGGATCGAATTTATGTGCAGGCAAAGCGCTATGGACAAGGATCAATTGTCGGCCGGCCAGACGTGCAGGGATTCGTTGGCAGCCTTGTTGGATTCGGAGCCAACAAAGGTGTGTTTGTCACCACATCGACATTCAGCCGCCAAGCCGTGGAATATGCCAAGGGCCTCCAACAACGGGTCATTCTGATCGATGGAGAGCGCTTGAGCGAATTGATGATTGAGTTCGGTGTCGGAGTGCGATTGCAGCGTACGGTTCAGATCAAGCGGCTCGATGAAGATTTCTTTGCTGACGAGACCTGATTTCCCTCACACCTTCCGCGGCATGCGCCACGGCAGCATCCAATGCGCCGCCCCGGTCGCGAAGCGCTTCATGTTGAGCGATTCGTGCACCGCCACCACGTCTTCGCCCCACAGGCGGGTGGCCAGGGCGGTGCGGCTGTAGAAGGGCGTGTCTTCCCAGGTGGCGGGAAGCCTCGCGGTGTCGCCGGCCTCGGCATGTGGGCATGTCTCAACAAGTTCAGGATGCGACGTTCGGTCCGCGTTCCTGTCGCGCCCTTCTGGCTTGGGCAGTGGAGGTCATTGCAGACGATCTGCAGCGCCTGAGGTTCTGCGCCAATCGTTTCCGCATTCTGGGTGACGACCATCGTTGGCTGTGACCAAGGCACGTGATGCGGCCAACGCGAGCAATGAGAATATCTTCAACGCTGTCCGCACAGCCGGTGCCTGGCCTCACCATCAAACATTCAGGGGAGCACTCCGGCTCGCCCGACAGGAGAGGCAAGATGCGCACGAATCTGATGCTGGCTGCATTGTTGGCAGCCTTTGTTAGCTATCCAGCGAATGCGCAATTGAGGCGCACGATTTCCTTTGACAACAATTGCGCGAAGGGGGTCCGTGTTTGGATCAGCCATGCAGATGGATACCGGAACTGGCATGTTCATGGACCGTTCAACTATTCGAGCATGGAAGGTCCGACCCGGCTTGAAGACAATGGTGTGACCCTTACGCAAACCGATGATCATGCGGTGTATATTTATGCAGAGTCGGTTGATGGTCGAACTGTTTGGGAGGGTGATTATCCTCAACAGTTTCAGGGTACACGGTTCAACATGATGAAGGCCAATACGAGCATCAGGAACGGGCAGCTGTATATCTCACTGACCTGTTCGTGAAGATCACGTTCGCACACGTCGCCCAGTTGGAAGGCTGTTCGTTGGCGAATCCCTTGAAACTGCGTGAATGGACGCGGGTCTTTGGCCAGGGGTCCTGATCTTGCTCACAGCTTCCGCGGCATGCGCCACGGCAGCATCCACTGCACGGCGCCTGTCGCGAAGCGCTTCATGTTGAGGGATTCGTGCACGGCGACCACATCTTCGCCCCACAGGCGGGTGGCCAGGGCGGTGCGGCTGTAGAAGGGTGTGTCTTCCCAGGTGGCGCGAAGCCTTGCGGTGTAGCCGGGATCCGCGCGCGTCAGGCGGTCGAGGCGCCAGGCGGTCCTGGGCAGCACCACGGGGGCGGGCATTTCCATCACTTCGGCCTGGCCATCGGGGGTGATGCGCAGGGCCATGCCGAAATCGCTGCCGTCGGCCAATTGGCCTTCGTACATCACGGCGGTGGAGCCATCCTTGAGATGGGCGCGGCTCCACTGCCAGTCGGCAAAGCCGGCTTCCAGCGATTCGCTGCCGTGGTTGGCATCGAGGTATCCGGTGCCGGCCCAGGTGACGGCGGGATCGGTGAAATTGGCCTCCACCCGGGCGCAGGGGGCCAGCGGTTCCCAGACGTGGCGGCCGGCGGGATCAAGCCGGAAGCGGCGCTGGCCATAGACCTGCGGCGTCACCCGCACCTGGCCGCGCACGTTCAGCGGCAGCACGGCGCCCTGTTCCTCGATGTCGATCACCAGGGTCTGCCCGTCCCAGCGCACCTGGCTGGGGCCGATGCGCAGCGTGTGGCGATCGCGCCACAGGGCGCCGGCACCGCGCTCCGTCATCGTCCAGCGGCGGACGCCCTTGCCATAGAGGGCGACGTTGAGGGAGACATGGTCTTCGGGGCGATCCCGGCCGGCGGCCTTGTAATAGGGGGAGAAGACCGAGCCGATGAAGGCGATGATGGTCAGGCCGAACTGTCCACAGTCGCTTTCGGCGTCGACATACCACCAGCGGTAGCCGCCGGGTGAAAGCTCCTGGTCGAAGCGCGGGCCGCAAGGATCGCTGCGCTCGCCAAGCGGCCGGACAAGGCCGCCATCGGCACGCCCGCCCCCGGATGCGCGCTGCCCGATGCCACCCACAGCCCGGGCAGCTTCGTCCTGCTGCCCGGCCGGCGGAAGCTGGCCTGCCACCCGTGCGAGGCCCGACCATAAAGGGCCCCACCGCTCGAAGGGAAAAGCGCCTCGAACATCTTCGGCCCCACCGGATGAACGCTGTGCGGTTTCAGATGCAGCCCGCAGCGGGCCAGGACGGCCAGGGTAACTGTCTGACATTGGGCCATCTCCTCGTCGGTTGGGGGCTGCCCGTCACCGGTGGGTGGGGCATTGACGATCAGTTGAAAACGCTCAAGCCCCGGCGGGGGCGGCGTGATGCCGCGGTCTTGCGCGCAGATGTAGATGCTGGGTTCGGCGGGCAGGCGGCGTTCGCCGAAGATGTGGCGGAATTCGGCGGCATAATCGCTGGAAAAGAACACGTTGTGCCGATCCATCTCGAACCCGCTGGCTTCGGCCGTCATCATGGTGACCAGGGCGGAGAGCGAGCGTTCGTGGGGGCGCACCCCGGTGACGGCGTGGGCGGCACCGGTGCCGAAGCGGCCATCGGCAATCGCCGAAATGTCGCTGTTGGACAGCACGTCGCCGGCCGCAATCTCCTCGCCGCTGGCCAGACGCACCCCGGCGGCGCGGCCCTGGCGGACAAGGATTTCAGACACATGGGCGTTGTAGTGGAATTTCGCCCCCAGCCGCGTGGCCAGCGCCGCCAGCTGGCGCGCCACCTCGTGCATGCCGCCATCCACCAGCCAGACGCCGCGGGCTTCGAGATGGGCGATGAGCATCAGCGTGGCGGTGGCCTGGAAGGGATCGGCGCCGGTGTAGGTGGCATAACGGCCATAGAGCTGGCGCAGGCGCGGATCGCGGAAATAGGTTCCCAGCGCCGTCCACAGCGTGGCGAACGGGTTGATCGCGAACATTTCATGCAGGTGGAAGGGCGCATATTTCAGCGTGAGGCCCAGCGGGCCCATCGCCGGGCTTTCCATGAAGCGGGTTTCCAGCGCGCGGAAGATGCGCGCCGCCTCGGCCTGGAAGCGGGTCCAGCCGTCCGCCTCGCCCGCGCCGGCAAAGGCGGCGACGGCATCGCGGCTGCGGGCGTGATCGGCCCACAGATCAAGGCTGGAGCCATCGGGCCAGGCATGGCGGGCCAGGCGATCGGATTTGACCAGGGTGAGATGATCATCGAGCCGCGCACCGGCATCGGCAAAGATGCGTTCAAACACCGGGCGGTGGGTGAAGACGGTGGGGCCGGCATCGATGGCGCATCCGCCAACATCCACGGTGCGCAGCTTGCCGCCGGGATGGGCCATGCGTTCGACGACGGTTACGGCCAGGCCGCGCGCCGCCAGCAGCACGGCAGCAGCGAGGCCGCCCATGCCGGCGCCGATGATGACAATGCCGTCGTGCCCTGCCAAATCCCGTTTCCGAATCAATCCTGCCCGACGCGCGGCAAGGCCATGGCCAAAGCCGACCGTCAAGGTCATGATTGACCTTTGGACAGGCACTGTCCAGAGAATTTGACACATGCAGGCAGGGACATGACGGCAGGCAGCACAGACAGGACAGCACACAGCCTGCGGTTGCGCTGGCTCAATGCCCGCAACCGGGTGCTGGCCAGCCCGGCCTTCCAGCGCTTTGCCATGCGCAATCCCCTGTTCCGCCGCACGGCGCGGTTCCATGCCAACAGCATGTTTGCGGTGATCACCGGCTTTGTGCAGACGAAAGCGCTCACCGCCGCGGTGGATGCCGGGCTGATCCGGCGGCTGGCCGACGGGCCGGCGACGACGGCGGAACTGGCCACGGTGTCGGGGCTGGCGCTGGCGGCGGTGCAGCGGCTGCTGGGCGCGGCCAGGGCGATCGATCTGGTGGAACTGGCCGAGGATGATCTGTGGGTGCTCGGCCAGCGCGGCGCGGCGCTTTCAAGCAACCAGGGCGCGCTGGCGATGATCGAACATCACAAGATCTTCTATGATGATCTGGCCGATCCCATTGCCATGCTGAAAGGCGGGCGCGGCCAGGGCAAGCTGGCGGCGTTCTGGACCTATGCCCCGGCAGCCGGGCAGGGGCAGCCGGCGGCGGCCGATGCCGCCAGCTGGCAGGGCGGCGGTGATGGCATGGTTGCCCCCTATTCGGCGCTGATGGCGGCCAGCCAGCCGATGGTGGCCGAACAGCTGCTGGATGCCTATCCGTTTGGCCGGCACCGCTGCCTGATGGATGTGGGCGGCGGCCATGGCGCATTTCTGGCCGCAGTGGCAGGGCGTCACCCCGGCCTGGCGCTCAAACTGTTCGATCTGCCGGCGGTGGTGGACGGGGCGAAGGCGAAGCTGGCGGCGCGCGGGCTGGGTGATGTGGCGCTTCATGGCGGCAGTTTCCGCGATGATCCGCTGCCGCAGGGGGCCGATGTGATCAGCCTGGTGCGGATCTGCCATGATCATGATGATGATGTGGTGCGCGCGCTGCTGGCCAGGGCCCACGCCGTACTGCCGCCGGGCGGCCGGCTGCTGATTGCCGAACCGATGGCCGGCACGGCGGGGGCCGAGGTGATGGGCGATGCCTATTTCGGCCTGTATCTGTGGGCGATGGGATCGGGGCGGCCGCGCACGGCAGCCGACTATCGGGCGCTGCTGGCCCAGGCCGGCTTTGCCGGTGCGCGCGAAGTGGCGACAGCGCTGCCGATGGTGACCAGGCTGGTGGTGGCGGAACGCTAAGCGCGCGCGAGGTCAAGTTAAATCGGACTGTCTTTGTCCAATTTTTTTCTTCCCCTGTCGTCAAGCGCGCTTTACAGGCTGGTATCGGGTTGGATATTTGACGCTGACGCCAATCGGTTCCGGGGCAGGGCAACCGCTTGGCGATGAGGGGTTGAACTGCATGGAAACAATGGCCGTGGTTGTGGAGGCGCCGGAGCAGGTGACACTGCGCAGGCTTGCCCTCACGCCGCCCGCAGCCGATGACGTGGTGGTGTCGATCGACTGGTCGGGCATTTCCATGGGCACGGAAAAGCTGATGTACAATGGCAGCATGCCGATGTTCCCCGGCATGGGCTATCCGTTGGTTCCCGGATATGAGGCGGTGGGCACGGTGGTGGACGCCGGCGAAAACGCCGCCGCCATGATCGGCCAGTGCGTGTTCGTGCCGGGATCATCGAAATTCGACGGCGCGCGCGGGCTGTTCGGCGGCCAGGCGCGCACGCTGATCACCGGCGCGGCGCGGGTGATTCCGGTGCCGGCGGCCATTGATGGCAAGCCGCTGGAAGAAAAGGCGGTGCTGATGAGTCTGCTGGCCACCGCGCAGCATGCGGTGGTGGGCGGTGCCATGCCGGATCTGATCATCGGCCACGGCGTGCTGGGCCGCCTGCTGGCGCGCATCGCCCTGGCCGCCGGCGTGGAGCCGGTGGTGTGGGAAATCAACGACGCCCGCATGGCTGGGGCGCAGGGATATCGGGTCATCCGGCCCGAGACCGACGAGCGGCGGGATTACCGCTCGATCTACGACGCGAGTGGTGACCATCGCATTCTCGATACCGCCGTCATGCACATGGCGCGCGGGGGCGAGATCGTGCTGGCCGGCTTTTACAGCGAGCCGCTTTCGTTTCAATTCGCGCCCGCGTTCCGACGCGAAGCGCGCATCCGCATCGCCACAGAGTTTCAGCCTGACGACCTCGCGAGCAGCCTCGCGATGGTGGGCAGCGGTAGGCTGTCGCTCGAGGGCCTTGTGACGCACAAGGTGCCGGCATCAGAGGCCGCGACCGCTTATGGTCAGGCCTTTTCGGACCCCAATTGTCTCAAGATGGTCTTCGACTGGAGAGATATCGCATGAGCATCAATCAACTTCTCGATCAGGTCGCCGCGCTTCGTGAAGAGGCGGCGATCGAGCCCGACCCGGTGCACACTGGCCCGGTGACCAAGGAAACCCAGATCATCGCCATTTATGGCAAGGGCGGTTCGGGCAAGAGCTTCGCGCTCGCCAACCTGTCCTACATGATGGCGCAGCAGGGCAAGCGGGTGCTGCTGATCGGCTGCGATCCCAAGAGCGACACCACCAGCCTGCTGTTTGGCGGCAAGGCGACGCCGACGATCATCGAGACCAGCTCGAAGAAGAAGCTTTCGGGCGAGGAGCTGACCATCGAGGATGTGTGCTTCCAGCGCGACGGCGTGTTCGCCATGGAACTGGGCGGCCCGGAAGTGGGTCGCGGCTGCGGTGGCCGCGGCATCATCCATGGCTTTGAAACCATCGAGAAGCTGGGCTTCCACGATTGGGGCTTTGATTATGTGCTGCTCGATTTCCTGGGCGACGTGGTGTGCGGCGGCTTTGGCCTGCCGATCGCCCGCGACATGTGCCAGAAGGTGATCGTGGTCGGTTCCAACGATCTGCAGTCGCTGTATGTCGCCAACAATGTCTGCAAGGCGGTGGAATATTTCCGCAAGATGGGCGGCAATGTCGGCGTGGCCGGCATCCTGATCAACAAGGATGATGGTTCGGGCGAAGCCCAGGCCTTTGCCAAGGCGGTGGGCATCCCGGTGCTGGTCAGCATCCCGGCGCACGAGGATATCCGCAAGAAGTCGGCGAATTACCAGATCATCGGCACGCACGAGAGCCAGTGGGGCCCGCTGTTTGCCGAACTGGCCGATGCCGTGGAAAACGCCCCGCCGGTGCGCCCGACCCCGCTGGATCAGGATGGCCTGCTGGGCCTGTTCAAGCCGGAAGACACGGGCGGCAACTTCACCCTGAAGCCGGCCAGCCAGGCCGACATGCGCGGCGGCGTCTATGAGACCAAGCCCAGCCTGGAAGTGGTGTACGACCATGTCTGAGGATCTGGCGATTCCCCCCGCAGACGGGGCCGGCTGCCACGCCGGTGCCGACACGATGCGCGATGCCGCCGCCAAGGCCGGCAAGTCCGAGGTGCTCGATCGCTATGCGGCCGATTATCCCAAGGGCCCGCATGATCAGCCGCAATCCATGTGCCCGGCCTTTGGCTCGTTGCGCGTTGGCCTGCGCATGCGCCGCACCGCCACCATCCTGTCCGGCTCGGCCTGCTGCGTCTATGGCCTCACCTTCACCTCGCACTTCTACGGGGCGCGGCGCACGGTGGGCTATGTGCCGTTCAATTCCGAAACCCTGGTCACCGGCAAGCTGTTCGAGGATATCCGCGAGGCCGTGCACGACATGGCCGATCCGGAAAAATACGACACGATCGTGGTGACCAACCTGTGCGTGCCCACCGCATCGGGCGTGCCGCTGCAGCTGTTGCCCGACACGATCAACGGCGTGCGCATCATCGGCATCGACGTGCCGGGCTTTGGCGTGCCCACCCACGCCGAAGCCAAGGACGTGCTGGCCGGCGCCATGCTGAAATATGCGCGCGAGGAAATCATGGCCGGGCCGGTCGCCGCCCCGGCGGTGATGCCCGACAAGCCGACCGTTACGCTGCTGGGCGAGATGTTCCCGGCCGATCCGGTGGGCATTGCCATGCTGCTGGAACCGCTGGGCCTCACCACCGGCCCGGTGGTGCCCACCCGCGAATGGCGCGAGCTCTATGCCGCGCTGGCCTCGCCGGTGGTGGCCTGCATCCACCCCTTCTACACCGCGGCCGTGCGCGAATTCGAAGCCGCCGGCCGCACCATGGTCGGCTCCGCCCCGGTGGGCCGCGATGGCACGGCGGCCTGGCTTGCCGCCATCGGCGATGCCTTCGGCCTGTCGGCCGACACGGTGGCCGCCGCGCAGAACAAGTGGCTGCCGGCCATTGCGGGCGCGCTGGCGGGCACGCCGATCAAGGGCCGCATCACGGTTTCGGGCTATGAGGGTTCGGAACTGCTGGTGGCGCGCCTGCTGATCGAATCGGGCGCCGATGTGCCCTATGTCGGCACCGCCTGCCCGCGCACCAGATGGTCTGATCCCGATCGCGAATGGCTGGAAGCGCGCGGCACCCGCATCCAGTATCGCGCCAGCCTGGAACAGGACATTGCCGCGGTGGAGGAGTTCGGCCCCGATCTGTCGATCGGCACCACGCCCGTGGTGCAGCACGCCAAGACGCGCGCCATCCCCGGCCTCTATTTCACCAACCTCATCTCGGCCCGGCCGCTGATGGGCCCGGCCGGTGCTGGCAGCCTGGCCACCGTGATCAACGGTGCGCTGCGCAACAAGGGCCGGTTCGACATGATGAAGGGCTTCTTCAACGGGGTTGGCGAAGGCCATGCCGCCGGCATCTGGGAAGATGTTCCGCAGGACCGCCCGGAATTCAAGAAGAAGTTTGCCGGCAAGATGATCGCCGCCGCCAAGGCGAGCGAAGCGATCGGGAACTGAACCATGCTCGTTTTGGATCATGATCGGGCCGGCGGCTATTGGGGTGCCGTCTACAGCTTCACCTCGGTGAAGGGGTTGCAGGTAGTGATCGACGGCCCGGTGGGCTGCGAGAATCTGCCCGTCACTTCGGTGCTGCACTATACCGATGGCCTGCCGCCGCACGAACTGCCCATCGTCGTCACCGGCCTGGCCGAAGAGGAACTGGGCAAGACCGGTACCGAAGGCGCCATGAAGCGGGCGTGGAAGACGCTTGATCCGGCGCTGCCGTCGGTGGTGGTCACTGGCTCCATCGCCGAAATGATCGGCGGCGGCGTGACGCCGGAAGGCACCAGCATCGTGCGCTTCCTGCCGCGCACCATCGATGAAGACCAGTGGCAATCGGCCGACCGGGCGCTGACCTGGCTGTGGAAGGAGTTCGGCCCCAAGAAGATGCCGGCCCCCAAGCTGCGCAAGGAGGGCGAGAAGCCGCTCGTCAACATCATCGGGCCGCAATATGGCACCTTCAACATGCCATCCGATCTGGCGGAAATCCGCCGCCTGATCGAAGGCATCGGGTGCGAGGTGAACATGGTGTTCCCGCTGGGCACCCATCTGGCCGACATCCGCCGGCTGGCCGATGCCTCGGTCAACGTGTGCATGTACCGCGAATGGGGCCGCAACCTGTGCGAAACGCTGGAACGGCCCTATCTGCAGGCGCCGATCGGCCTGGCCAGCACCACGGCCTTCCTGGAAAAGCTGGGCGAGCTGACCGGCGTTGATCCGCAACCGTTCATCGGACGCGAAAAGCACACCACGCTGAAGCCGCTGTGGGATCTGTGGCGGTCGGTGACGCAGGATTTCTTTGCCACCGCCAGCTTCGGCATCGTGGCGACGGAAACCTACACGCGCGGCATGAAGGTGTTCCTGGAAGAGGACATGGGCATGCCCTGCGTGTTCGCCTTCCAGCGCAATGCCGGCGTGAAGCCCGACAATGAAGCGGTGCGCGAGGCGATTCGCACCACCAGCCCGCTGATGGTGTTCGGCAGCTACAACGAGCGCCTGTACATGGCCGAAACCAACAGCCGGGCGATCTATCTCAACGCCAGCTTCCCCGGTGCCGCCATCCGCCGCCACACCGGCACGCCGTTCATGGGCTATGCCGGCTGCACCTGGATGATGCAGGAGGTGTGCAACGCCTTGTTCGACGCGCTGTTCTTCATCCTGCCGCTGTCCACCCAGATGGACAGGGCCGATGCCACCCCGTCGCGCCTGCTGGAAGCGGTGATCTGGGAAGACGCGGCGCGTTCCGAGCTGGACCGCATGGTGGAAAAGGAACCGGTGCTGGTGCGCATTTCGGCGGCCAAGCGGCTGCGCGATGCGGCCGAGCGGGCGGCCCGCGACGCTGGCGAGAAACAGGTGACACTGGATCGGCTGCACGCTGCGGCCCGGCTTTATGAAAGCCAGGCGGCATGAGCTGTGATTTCCCTCTTTTCATATGGTTACAAAATTGCCATGAGGGATATTGGAGGAATTTGGCTTGACGGATGCGTGTCCAGAGAGCTTGACAGTCTTTGCGGTGGAATCATCCTACGCCGCGAAGCCGCCGGTCGGGCGGGGCCAGATTGGCTCCGTGCGGCGGAACCATCGGAGGAAAAGGCATGAGTGACAACAAGATTGGTCCGGGTACCTACCTGACCGACGCCGAAGCGAAGGAGTTCCACCGGGGCTTCGTCGTCTCGATGGCGTTCTTCGTGATCGTGGCTGTGATTGCCCACTGGCTGGTTTGGGTGTGGCGCCCGTGGTTTGGTTCCAAGCGCCCGTATGCGGCCGTGGAAATCCACCAGATCCAGCAGGCCGACGCCGCCAGCGTCGCTGCGCCCCGCGCTTAAGGAGCAACGACAATGTGGAAGATCTGGCAGACCTTCAACCCGCAGCGCATCTGCACTGCTCTGGCTGTGTTCCTGTTCACGCTGGCCATCCTGATCCACTTCATCCTGCTCAGCACCGACCGCTACAACTGGCTGGACGGCGCCGAGCCGAAGTCGGCAGCGGCCGTTTCGGAAGCGTCGCAGGCCGCCTGACATCCGTCAGGCTGCCGGGACGTTCCCGGTCAAGCGCGCGATGGGCGGGCCGGTTCCGCCGCCCGCCCATCCGCACCCTTGCAACGGGCCCAAGCTGCTGATCCTGGTGATCCGCGGCGATATGGGGGAGGTGCGCCATGGCAGTGTTGAGTTTTGAACGCAAATATCGAGTTCGAGGGGGCACGCTGATTGGCGGTGATCTCTTCGATTTCTGGATTGGTCCTTTCTACGTCGGGTTCTTCGGGGTCACGACGATCTTCTTCGCTGCGCTGGGTACGGCACTGATCCTGTACGGAGCCGCCATCGGCCCGACCTGGAATCCGTGGCTGATCAACATCGCGCCGCCCGACATTTCCTATGGTCTGAAACTTGCTCCGCTGAAGGAAGGCGGGCTGTGGCAGATCATCACCATCTGCGCGATCGGCGCCTTTGGCAGCTGGGCGCTGCGCGAGGTGGAAATCTGCCGCAAGCTCGGCATCGGCTATCATGTGCCGGCCGCCTTCGGCATGGCGATCTTCGCCTATGTCACGCTGGTGGTGTTCCGGCCGCTGCTGATGGGGGCCTGGGGCTATGGTTTCCCCTATGGCATCTTCCCGCACCTCGACTGGGTGTCGAACACCGGCTACCAATATCTCCACTTCCACTACAACCCGGCCCACATGCTGGCGGTGAGCTTCTTCTTCACCACCACGCTGGCGCTCGGCCTGCACGGCGCGCTCGTGCTGTCGGCGGTGAACCCGGCCAAGGGTGAAGCGGTGAAATCGCCGGAGTATGAAGACACGTTCTTCCGCGATCTGATCGGCTATTCGGTCGGCACGCTGGGCATCCACCGCGTTGGCCTGCTGCTGGCGATGAATGCCGGTTTCTGGAGCGCGGTGTGCATCATCATCTCGGGTCCCTTCTGGTCGCGTGGCTGGCCGGAATGGTGGACCTGGTGGCTCAACCTGCCGATCTGGCGTTGAGGACGGACACGCACCATGGCTTATCAGAACATCTTCACGCAGGTTCAGCTCCGCGGTGAGCTGGAAGCCGGCGTCCCGCTTGGTCCGCACAACGACCAGCGCATCGGTCCGTTCGGCACGTCGTGGCTGATGGGCAAGCTGGGCGGTGCCCAGATTGGCCCGGTCTACCTCGGCACGCTGGGCGTCGCTTCGCTGCTGTGCGGCTTCATCGCCATCGAGATCATGGGCCTGAACATGCTGGCCTCGGTCAACTGGGATCCCGTCCAGTTCGTCCGCCAGCTGTTCTGGCTCAGCCTTGAACCGCCGTCGGCCAAATATGGCTTCACCTTCAACGTGCCGCTGGCCGAAGGTGGCTGGTGGATCGCGGCGGGTGGCTTCCTCACCGCCTCCATCCTGCTATGGTGGGCCCGCACCTATGTCCGCGCCCGGGAACTGGGCATGGGCAGCCATGTCGCCTGGGCCTTTGCCTCGGCGATCTGGCTCTATCTGGTGCTCGGCTTCATCCGCCCGATGATGATGGGCAGCTGGGCCGAAGCGGTGCCGTTCGGCATCTTCCCGCACCTCGACTGGACGGCGGCCTTCTCCATCCGCTACGGCAACCTGTTCTACAACCCGTTCCACGCGCTCAGCATCGTCTTCCTCTATGGCTCGACCCTGCTGTTCGCCATGCACGGCGCCACCATCCTGGCCGTCGGCCGCTATGGCGGCGAACGCGAAATCGAGCAGATCACCGATCGCGGCACCGCATCGGAACGCGCGGCGCTGTTCTGGCGCTGGACCATGGGGTGGAACGCCACCATGGAATCCATCCACCGTTGGGCCTGGTGGTTCGCGGTGCTGACCACCCTCACCGGTGGTATCGGCATCCTGCTCACCGGCACCGTTGTCGACAACTGGTATCTGTGGGCCGTGCAGCACGGGTTCGCGCTGGAATATCCCGCCACCGGTGTCGTTGATCCCGCCACTCTTCCGGGAGCGCCGCAATGAACAGGCTGAACAAGCTGGTTGCCATCGCCCTGCCGGCCCTGCTGCTGGCCGGTTGCGAACTGGGCACGAAGGAACAGGAACAGGTCGGCTATCGCGGCACCGCGATGGTGCAGATCAACGATCCGGACTCCAAGGCCAAGGTGGGCGAAATCCCCGCCCCGCCCTATGAACTGACCGCCGAAATGGTGGCCGGTGACAAGGCCGGCACCGCCTACGAGAATGTCCAGGTGCTGGGCGACACCTCGGTGGACGAGTTCAACTATCTGATGCAGGCCATGACGACATGGATTGCACCCGATGGTTCGGCCATCAAGGATGCCGGCTGCACCTATTGCCACAATCCGGAAAACATGGCCTCGGACGAGAAATACACCAAGGTCGTGGCGCGCAAGATGCTGCAGATGACGCGCACCATCAACGCCAACTGGAAGCCGCACTTCGGCAACCAGGACAATGGCGGCGTCACCTGCTGGACCTGCCACCGCGGCAATCCGGTGCCGGTGAACAACTGGTCCACCGCCGTGCCCGAACCCGGCAACATCACCGGCAACAAGCGCGGCGGCAACACGCCGGCGGCTTCGGTGGCCTATGCCAGCCTGAATTATGATCCGTTCACGGATTATCTGGCCGGCAAGGAGAGCATCCGCGTTGGCGGCAAGGCCTTCCCGACGGCGGCCAGCAACGCCTCCATCCAGTCCACCGAAAAAACCTATGGCCTGATGATGCACATGAGCCAGGGCCTGGGCGTGAACTGCACCTATTGCCACAACTCCAACAATTTCGCGAAGTGGGAGGACAGCCGGCCCCAGCGTGTCAACGCCTGGTACGGCATCCGCATGGTGCGGGACATCAATAACAACTACATCACCGCGCTGGGCGATGTGTGGCCCCAGAACGGCGCCGGCCCCTATGGCAACCGCCGTGGCCCGCATGGCGATCCGCTCAAGGTCAACTGCGCCACCTGCCACCAGGGCGTGAACAAGCCGCTGGGCGGATACAAGATGCTGAAGGATTATCCGGCGCTCAAGGGCAGCACCCCGGCTCCGGCCGTGGCGGCGGCTCCGGCCCCGGCCCCGGCCGAAACCGCTGCGGCCGCAGCGGTGGTCAAGCCGGCGGCCTGATCCGCCTTCCCAGCAAGGGGACAAGGGCCCGGCAGTTCGCGCTGCCGGGCCTTTTTCCTGTCTGGCCCCTGCTGTCGCACCCATTATTCCCAGCTTGGCCGCGCTGGCCGGCATGATAGCGTCTCCCCGTCGCCCGCAACGCCGGGCCGCATGGGGAGGATGACATGGCCGACCGCCTGGATGTGCTGATTGTCGGGGCCGGCTTTTCCGGCATGTACATGGCGCTGAAGGCGCGCGAGCAGGGCCTGTCGCATCAGGTGATCGAGGCCGGCAGCGGCGTGGGCGGCACCTGGTACTGGAACCGCTATCCCGGTGCCCGTGTCGACATCCAGAGCCTGGAATACAGCTTCGGCTTTGACGAACGGCTGGAACAGGAATGGCGCTGGACCGAACGCTATGCGCCGCAGGCCGAGCTGCTCGCCTATGCCAACCATGTCGCCGACCGGTTTGATCTGCGCCCCGCCATCCGTTTCAACACCCGTGTCACCGCCGCCCACTGGGATGCCGCCGTCGATGGCTGGACCGTCACGCTTGACAGCGGCGACGTGATCGCCGCCCGCTTTGTCGTGCTTGCCACCGGCTGCCTGTCGGTGCCCACCGATGTCACCTTCCCCGGCATCGAGGCCTACACCGGCGCAATCTACCGCACGTCGCGCTGGCCGCATGACGGCGTGGATTTCAGCGGCCAGCGGGTGGGCATCATCGGCACCGGATCATCGGCCATCCAGTCGATCCCGATCATCGCCCAGACTGCCGCCCACCTCACCGTGTTCCAGCGCACGCCCAATTATTCGATGCCGGCGCACAATGGCCCGATCCCGGAGGCCGACTGGCAGGAATGGCTGGCCTCCCCCCGCGCCTATCGTGCGCGCAGCCGCGCCACGGTCGGCGGCTTCTGGAACGAGGCGCGGGAGGATGCGATTGCCATCCACACCCCGCCAGAGGAGATCAGCGCCGAGCTGGAACGGCGCTGGGCCTGGGGTGGCTTCCGCATCCTGTCCGGCTTTGCCGATCAGGGCATTGATCCGGCCGCCAACAAGATCATCGCCGATTTCGTGGCGGCCAAGATCCGCGAACAGGTGCAGGACCCGAAGGTGGCTGATCTGCTGACGCCCAGGGATCACCCGTTCGGCACCAAGCGCCCCTGCGTCGACACCGGCTATTACGCCACCTACAACCGCGAAAATGTCAGCCTGGTCGATCTCCGGTCTGATCCGCTGGAGCAGTTCACCGCCACCGGCATCAAGACGGCGCACAACAGCTTCGAGTTCGATGCCGTGGTGCTGGCCACCGGCTTTGACGCCATGACCGGCGCCATCGAACGCATCGACATCCGCGGCGTGAACGGAGAGACGATCAAGGAGCATTGGGCGGCCGGGCCGGAAACCTATCTGGGCCTGATGGTGGCCGGATTCCCCAATCTGTTCATGATCACCGGCCCGGGCAGCCCCAGCGTGCTGACCAACATGATCCACAGCATCGAACAGCATGTCGAATTTGTCGCCAGCATCATCGCCGATCTGAACGCCAACCAGGCCGGACGCATCGAGGCGACGCGCGAGGCGGAGCAACTGTGGACCGACCACTGCGACCAGACCGCCGCCATGACCCTGCTGCCCCAGGCCAACAGCTGGTACATGGGCGCCAATGTGCCCGGCAAGCCGCGCCGGTTCATGGCCTATGCCGGCGGTCTGCACACCTATACCGATATCTGCAATGCGGTGCGCGACAAGGGCTGGGAAGGCTTCCGCATCGCGCGGGGCGACCAGCTGCTGCGCGACAGCGCCACCTTCACCTCATACCCGCCGCCGCCGGAGAATATGGCCCCGCACCTGCTGGAGATGGCGACGGGCCGGGTGATGGCCTGGATGCAGGAACATGGGCGGGTTTGAGGAAGACAGGCCTTCGCCGTGGACGTGATCCGGGGCGAAGGCAGATTTTCCCTGTTGTTCAGGCCCGCGCCGTGCCGGCGCTGGCCCACAGCCGGGCGATGACGCCGGCCAGCGTTGGGTGGTTGCCGCCGTGATAGGCGTTGCCGGCCGGCAGTTCGGCGGCAAGGCGGCGGTGGGCGGCCGGCAGCGCGTGATAGGGCAGGCCGGGCAGCAGATGGTGCAGCGCGTGGTAACGCAGGCCGACGGGTGCCCACAATTCGGGCAGCAGCGCCGGCGGCGGCACGTTCACGCTGTCGAGATACTGGCCGGTGATGGTCATCACCGTGCCGTCATTCTCCCACAGATGGGCGGCGAGCGTGCGGATCTGGTTGAGCACCATGGAGGCCGACAGCACGGCGAGCCAGATGCCGAAGGCCCGCAGCGGAATCAGCCCCGTGGCAACGCCGGCCAGCACGGCGAGCACGAAGACACTGGTTGCCGCCTCCATGATGTTCCAGCGCGTGGCATGCGGGCCGGCCGGCGGATCGCGGCGGAAATCCGGGTTGATCGACAGGGCCGAAAGCCGCGCGCGCACAAAGGCGCGCACCGGCGGCAACAATGACAGCGGCGCCAGCAGGCCCCAGCGGATGAGCAGGCCAACCGGCCCCAGCGCCGCCACCATCACGAACAGCGGCACGCTCAGCTTGGGCTTGAGCGCGAGAGCCATATATTCGGGATCGCGCACCGTGCCGTAACGGTTGCGGGCATGGTGCAGATTGTGCACGCCTTCATACATGAAGCTGGGGATCATCAGCGGAATGCCGGCGATCAGATTCCAGCCCAGGCGATAGCCCGGCACGCTGTCATCCTTCATGTGGGTGATTTCGTGGATGAAGCTGCCCAGGCGATAGAGCGCCAGCACGGCGGCGACGGCCAGCGCGGCCATGGCGACGGGCGGCAGACCGGGCGCGCCGATCAGCGCGGCCAGCGCGCCCCAGCCGAGCCCGGCACTGGCCAGCGTGTCCGCCCAATAGATGGCGGGCTTGTAGGCGCCCAGCTCGCGGCCCAGCGTGGCGGCCAGCCGGATCATGGCCACATCCTCCCCGGCCAGCGCGCCATTATGCTCGCGCGGCGGGGCTGATTCTGGCGGGCGGGCGGCAGTCGCAATCATCATGGCACCGGTTATGGCAGAGGATTGCGACCGGTTAAGGGCAGAAAGCGGGCAGGGAAAGTCCGGGATTTGCCGCAGTGGCCCCCGGGGAGCGACCAGCGCGCCTCACCCCGGCCCCAGGCGCAGCCGGATCGAAGCGGCGTGCGCCGCCAGCCCTTCCACATCGGCAATGGCCGCCCCTGCCGGGCCAATGGCGGCCATCCCGGCCGGGCCGCAATCAAGGAAGGTCGTGCGCTTCATGAAATCGGCCACCGACAGGCCAGAGGCAAAGCGCGCGCGCCGGCCGGTGGGCAGCACATGGTTGGGCCCGGCCAGATAATCACCGGCCGCTTCCGGCGTGTGCCGGCCCAGGAACACCGAACCGGCATGGCGCATCCGCGCGAACAGCCAATCGGGTTCATCCACCATCAGTTCGGCATGTTCGGGCGCCAGCGCATCCAGCAGCGGCAGCGCCTCGGCCAAATCACCAATCACGATGATCGCGCCATGATCGCGCCAGCTGGCACCGGCGACGGCCGCAGTGGAAAGGGTTGCCAGCTGGCGGGCGACGGCGCGTTCCACCGCATCGGCTTCGGCCGCGCAGGTGGTGATCAGGATGGATTGCGCCACCGGATCATGTTCGGCCTGAGCCAGAAGATCGGCGGCGATCCAGTCGGGATTGGATTTCCCGTCCGACACGATCACCACTTCCGATGGCCCGGCCACCATGTCGATGCCGACCACGCCATACAGCTGCCGCTTGGCTTCGGCCACGAAGGCGTTGCCGGGGCCGGTGATCACGTCCACCCGGGGGATGCGGGCCGTGCCAAGGGCCAGCGCCGCCACCGCCTGCGCCCCGCCCACGCGGAACACGCGGCTCACCCCGGCCACGCGGGCAGCGGCCAGCACCAGCGGATTGGCGGTGCCGCCTGGCGTTGGCGTGACCATGATCAGATCGCGCACGCCGGCAACCACGGCCGGAATGGCGTTCATCAGCACCGATGATGGATAGGCCGCCCGCCCGCCCGGCACATAGAGGCCGGCGGCGTCCACCGGCGTCCAGCGCACGCCGGTGCGCACACCGGCGGCATCGGTGGCATCATTGCCGGCCGGTTTCTGCCGTTCGTGAAAATCGTGGATGCGGGTTGCCGCCAGATCGAGCGCGGCGCGCAGATCGGGGGCCAGCCCGGCCAGCGCCGCATCCAGGGCGGCCGGGCCGATCTCCCAGCCGGCCGCATCCAGATCGACGCCGTCAAAGCGCGCCGTCAGTTCCGCCAGCACCGCATCGCCACGCATCCGCACATCGGCGACGATCGCAGCCACCGTGGCCGAAACATCGGCGGCATCATCGCGCTTGGCATCCACCAGCGCGGCAAATCCGGCGGCGAAACCGGGGCTGGCCGCATCAAGCCGCTGCGGCATCATCGGCCTCCACCAGGCGGCGCATCGCGCCCACCAGCTCCACCACGCGGCCATCGGTCTTGAAGGCGGCGCGGTTGGCGATCAGGCGGCTGCTGATCCGGGCGATCACCTCCACCTCCACCAGGCCGTTTTCGGCCAGCGTCTTGCCGGTGGAGACCAGATCGACAATCCGGCTGGACAGGCCGACCAGCGGCGCCAGCTCCATCGCCCCGTTCAGCTTGATCACTTCGGCCTGGCAACCACGGGCGGCGAAATGCCGGCGGGTGAGGCCGGGATATTTGGTCGCCACCCGCACATGGGACAGGCGGGTGAGATCGGGATCCAGCCCGGCCGGCTGCGCCACCGACAGCCGGCAATGGCCGATGCCCAGATCAACCGGCGCATAGAGTTCGGAAAAATCAAATTCCATCAGCACATCATTGCCGGCAATGCCCAGCTGCGCCGTGCCAAAGGCCACGAAGGTTGCCACATCGAAGCTGCGCACCCGGATCACCCGCACATCGGCGCGGGAGGTGGCAAAGGTGAGCTTGCGGCTGTTCTCGTCGGAAAAATCCGCCTCCGGCACGATGCCGATGCGCGCCAGCAGCGGCAGCGCTTCCTTCAGGATGCGGCCCTTGGGCAGGGCGAGCGTGATAGGACTTGGGGTGATCGGCTGGGTCATGATGGGCGGCATTTAGCGCGGGCAGCAGCAAATTGCCACCAGCCCGCGTCCTGCAGTGTGCCGCATCACGGCGGCAACGAAATCAGGCCAAAGCGGCTCTGCGACGGCGGGCCATCGCACCCACCAGGCCAAACCCAGCGATCAGCAGCGCCCAACTGTGAGGCTCTGGCACAGCCTGGGCCAGCACCAGATTGTCTACCGAAGGCCAGCGGAACAGGGGGGCAGGCTGCTGCGCCGAAAAGGTGAGTTCGGTAATCGGTGCGCTGGCCACAAAACCAAAGAAGCTGCTGATCGTCGGATTGCTGAATATTTCCGTCCGGGTCAGGCTGCCAGCGCTGACTTTCACCGTGATGGAAGGCACGGAAGCCAAATTGCCGTTGACGTCACTGCCAAATACAAGGCCGGCAATCGCGTTGGCACCGCCACTGAAATTGTTGAAGACCATTGTATCTGTGGACGTACTGGTGGACATGAAGATCGATCCGGCAAAGCCGGGGTAGATTCCGTTGGTGGCAGAGACGCGATAGCCGAACGGACCCTCAGTGCGGTTCAACGGTCCATAGAATGTCATGCTCAGTTCGTTGAAATCGTCCGTGACAGCAGCGTTGGTTGCGGCGTCAAAGGATGCGGCGGAGGTGAAAAACTGGATAGCGGCCTGCGCTGGTGCCGATGCCAAAGAAATCACTCCGAGACTGGCAGCCATCAAAAGCCTGAATTGCATCATACAGCCCATTCTTGACCGCCAAGCATAAATCCAAATTCCCGCTTAATCGCCTGTCAAGCGTGATATTGTTGGGTTCAATTTGGCGGATTACGCTTCAGCAGGAACGCCATCTGCGCTTCCAGCATGGCGATGCGGGTGGCAGGGCGAGGCGGAACAGCCCATGGTTCTCGCCGGGCGGCTGAGACAATATTTTTAAAAAAATTCATGGCCAGTCAAGCCGATGATCCACGCAACAAATTGATGATGCCGGAAAAATCCGTGGCGGCACCGCCGTTGTTGACGAACAGCTGATACAGGCCTTGCGCCGCCGCCCCCATCGGCACGGTGGCGCCGGCGCCCTGGGCTGCCTCACAGGCCAGTTTCAGATCCTTCAGCATCAGCGCGGCAGCGAATCCCCCGGCATAATCCCGGTTCGATGGCGCGGCGGGCACCGGGCCGGGGACGGGGCAATAGCTGGTCATGCTCCAGCTTTGCCCGCTGGCCTTCGACGAAATGTCAAAGAATGTTTGCGCGCCCAGCCCCAGTTTTTCGGCCAGCACAAAGGCTTCGGCGGTGGCGATCATCGTGGCGCCCAGGATCATGTTGTTGCAGATTTTCGCCGCCTGGCCCGTGCCTGCGCCGCCGGCGTGGATCACCGCCTTGCCCATCGCCGCCAGGATCGGCTGCGCGGCGGCAAAGGCGGCCGCCGGCCCGCCCACCATGAAGGTGAGGGTGCCGGCATCAGCCGCCGCGGTGCCGCCCGAAACCGGCGCATCCACCATGGCCAGCCCGCGCGTGGCCGCCGCTTCGCCCAGCGCCCTGGCCGTGCCCACATCAATGGTGGAACAATCGATCAAAATCGCATGTCGCTGCGCGGCGGCGAACAATTCGCCTTCATAAGCGGCGCGCACATGGCTGCCGGCCGGCAGCATGGTCAGAATCGCATCCGCACCAGCCACCGCCGCCACCGCGCTGGCCGCCGCCTGCGCCCCGCCGGCCACCACCCGATCCAGCGCCGTGGCCGAAAGATCGAAGGCGCGCACGTCATGCCCGGCCTTCACCAGGTTCAACGCCATGCCGCCGCCCATGTTGCCGACACCGATGAATGCAATGTGCATCTGCTTCCCTCCTGCTGCGTGTTTCTGCGCCTTGCCATGCGGCCCCGACCTTGCCAAATGCCGGCACCAAAAAAGGCAGGCAGCGTTGCGCACTTTGATCAATCGGCTGGTGATCGGCGGCGATATCCGCGCCTGGCGCAATCGCCACACCGCGCTGGCCACCCGCGCCTTTCAGGATCTGGCCGCCCGCGCCGTCGAAGTGGCGGAACGCGAGGCCGCCCGGCTGGACCTGGGCAGCCTGGCCTTTGGCCAGCGCGATTTCCTGGCAGATCGGGTGAAGACCCTGCTGCGCGACAATGCCGAACCGCTGGCCGATGAACTGATCGCGGCGGCCAATGACGATCTGGCCCTGCTGGCCGATGCCGAGGTGGTGCGCCTGCGCGGCGATGATTATGCCGTGCCGTCCAGGGGCCTGATCGTCGACTTTTCCGAAGCCATGCTGGCGATGCTGCCGATGAACCGCACCGCGTTGCTGCACGAACGATTGCGCGATTATGTGAACACCAGCCTGATTGCCGGGCCCAAGGGCAAGCCGGCGATCCTGGAACAGCTGATCGCCGCCTATGCCGAGGCGGCGAAACGGGCACTGAAGGGCTGAATCCTCCCCCAGAGGGGGAGGATCACTTCAGTTCCCCGTCCAGTTGCCCGGGCGCTTTTCGATGAAGGCGGCCATGCCTTCCTTCTGGTCGGCGCTGCCGAACAGGCCGTGGAAGAGGCGGCGCTCAAAGCGGACGCCGTCCTTCAGGCTCATTTCAAAGGCGGCATCGATCTGCTCCTTCACGGCGATGCTGGCGAGCGGTGCCATGCCGGCGATGGTTTCGGCGAGCTTCAGCGCTTCATCGAGCAGCGTCTCTGTCGGCACCACCCGCGCCACCAGGCCCGATCGTTCGGCTTCGGCCGCATCCATCATCCGCCCGGTCAGGCACATTTCCATCGCCTTGGCCTTGCCGATGGCGCGCACCAGCCGCTGCGAACCGCCCATGCCGGGCGTCACGCCCAGCTTGATTTCCGGCTGGCCGAATCTGGCGTTGTCGGCCGCGATGATGATATCGGCCATCATCGCCAGCTCGCAGCCGCCGCCCAGCGCAAAGCCGCTCACCGCCGCGATCCACGGCTTCCTGGTCGCCGTCACCTGATCATAGCCGGCAAAGAAATTGCCGCCATACATCTGGGCAAAGCTCTGCCCGCTCATTTCCTTGATGTCCGCCCCCGCCGCGAACGCCTTCTCGTTGCCGGTGATGACAAGGCAGCGCTGGGAAGCATCGGCATCATAGGCGCGGAACGCCGCAATCAGATCGGCCAGCACCTGGCTGTTCAGCGCATTGAGCGCCTGCGGGCGATTGAGGCGGACGAGCGTGACCGCGCCATGCTGTTCGACGAGGATGGTCTCAAGGCTCAACTCAGGTCTCCCTGCAGGAATCCGGCGTGACGCGCGGCGATGCGCGGGGCCAGAAGGTCGAAATCGGCCCAGTCACCGGCAACATCGAACATCTCGCCGGTGGGGAAGGCATCGCTGTAATCGTCGAAATAGGGGCCAAGATCGTCGGCCTCGCCAATCTCGGCATCATAGCCGATCACATAATAGGCCTGCGTGAAGCGCTGGCCGGCCGGTGTCAGATCTTCCGGGTGGAAGCTGTTGGCAAAGCGATCCCAATACCAATCGAGCGGGGTGATGCGGCGCGCGGCCAGATCGGCATCGATGGCATCGTTGTCGTCGCCCCGTGCCACCATGCCATGGCTGGCCAACCAGGCGAGATAGAGCGCGGCATGGGCCATCAACGCCTCCTCGCTCACCCCGTCGGGCTGCGCGACATGCCAGTTTTCAACGCGATCATAGGCCATGCCTCACCCCATCGTCGGGATGACAAACGCGCTGCCGGCATCGCCAACGCCGCCATCCGGCCAGCGCCCGGTCACGGTCTTGCGCTTGGTCCAGAATTGCACGCCTTCCATGCCGTGCTGGCCGATGTCGCCAAAGGCCGAACGCTTCCAGCCGCCAAAGCTGTGATAGGCCACCGGCACCGGGATCGGCACGTTGACGCCCACCATGCCGACATTCACGCGCGCCGCGAATTCGCGCGCGGCGTGGCCGTTGCGGGTGAAGATGGCGACGCCATTGCCATATTGGTGCTGGCTGGGCAGCGCCAGGGCGGCTTCGAAATCGGCGGCGCGCACGATCTGGAGCACGGGGCCAAAAATCTCCTCGCGATAGCTTTGCATTGCGGGCGTGACATGATCGAACAGCGTGGGGCCGACGAAAAACCCGCCTTCATGGCCCTGCAGGGTGAAGCCGCGGCCATCCACCACCAGTTCGGCGCCTTCATCCACGCCCATCTGGATATAGCTCTCGATCTTCGCCTTGTGCGCGGCCGTCACCACCGGGCCATAATCGGCTTGCGGATCGGTGCTGGTGCCGATCCGCAGCCTGGCAATCGCCGGCAGCAGTTTCGCCCGTAGCGCATCGGCCGTGGCTTCGCCCACCGGCACCACCACCGGCAACGCCATGCAGCGTTCGCCGGCCGAACCAAAGGCTGCGCCGGCCAGATCGCGCACCACCTGATCCAGATCGGCATCGGGCATCACCACGGCGTGATTCTTGGCCCCGCCCATCGCCTGCACCCGCTTGCCGCGCGCGCAGCCCTGGGCATGGATATATTCGGCCACGTCGGATGAACCGACAAAGCTGATTGCGGCAATGTCGGGGTGGGCGATGATCGCATCCACCATTTCCTTGTCGCCATTGACCACGCCGAAAATGCCTGTCGGAAGGCCGGCCTCGCGGAAGATGTCGCCCAAAAGGTGCGGCAGGGTGGGATCGCGTTCGGATGGTTTCAGGATGAAGGCGTTGCCGGTGGCAATGGCCACGCCGGCCATCCACATCGGGATCATTGCCGGGAAATTGAACGGCGTGATGCCCGCCCCGATGCCGATCGGTTGACGAAACGCCCAGATATCGATGCCCGGCCCGGCGCCGTGGCTATATTCGCCCTTCAGCACATGCGGGATGCCGCAGCAGAATTCGATCACCTCCAGCCCGCGCTGGATATCACCGCGGCTGTCCGCCAGCACCTTGCCGTGCTCGGCGCTGAGCACGTGGGCCAGCTCGTCCATGCGGGCTTCGACCAGTTCCTTGAAGCGGAACATCACGCGGGCGCGGCGCTGCGGGTTGGTGGCGGCCCAGGCCGGCTGCGCGGCGCGGGCGGCGGCCACCGCCTGTTCCAGCAGATCGGCCCCGGCAAGCCTCACTTCGGCCTGGACCTGGCCCGAATTCGGATCAAACACCGGGCTGGTGCGGGTGCCGGCGGCGAAGGCCTGGCCGGCGATATGATGATCGATGATGCGCATGGCGGCTTCCTATCGCGCGGCGGGCGGCCATGCCACCCGCAAAAGCCATCAGCCCGCGCATGCCTCGGGCACGGCCTGGCGGCAATGATCGGCACCGGTTTCCACCTGCAACGTGGCATGGCCGATGGCAAAGCGGTGGTGCAGGGCGTGGGCGATGTTGGCCAGCGCCTCGTCGCCCGGATGGCCGGCGGGCATCACCAGATGCGCGGTCAATATCGCGCCGCTGGTGCCCTGCGGCCAGATGTGCAGATCATGCACGGCGGCCACGCCATCCAGCCCGGTCAGCCAGCCGCGCACGGCGGCCGGATCGATGCCGGCCGGCACCGCATCCAGCGCCAGCGCCAGCGATTCGCGCAGCAGCCCCCAGGTGCCGCGCAGGATCACCGCCGCAACGCCCAGGCCCAGCAGCGGATCGATCCAGGCCCAGCCGGTCTGCCGGATCAGCAGCCCGCCCGCCACCACCGCGGCCGACACGCCGGCATCGGCCAGCATGTGCAGATAGGCGCCGCGGATGTTCACATCGCCCTTGCGCCCGCGCAGGAACAGCAGCGCCGTGCCCATGTTGATGAATATGCCAACGGCCGCCACCGCCATCACCACCACGCCCGAAACCGCCAGCGGCTGGGCCAGGCGGTGCAGCGATTCAAAGATGATGCCGCCGCAGGCCGCCACCAGAATCAACGCATTGGCCAGCGCCGCCAATATGGGGGAACGGGAAAGACCCCAGGTGAAACGATCACTGGGCGCGCGCCGGGCCAGCGCCAGCCCGCCCCAGGCGATCAAAAGCCCGGCGACATCCGACAGATTGTGCCCGGCATCGGCAAGCAGCGCCATCGAATCAAACCACAGGCCGGCGCCGGCTTCGATGCCGACATAGGCCAGGTTGAGCAGCACGCCGATGGCAAAGGCCCGGCCGAAATCCGGCGGCGCATGGGTGTGGCCGTGGCCATGATGATCATGGCCGCCCAGCGGGTGCGAATGGGCGTGGCTGTGCATGCCCCCCGTTATGCACAGGTGCGCTGCCCCAAGTCGAGGGGCAGGCTTGCCTGCATGATCGATCATCGTCCCGCCCTGGATGCCAGCCTGGCGCTGGCCGTGGCGCGCGCCGGCGACCCGCAGGCCGCCATCTATGCCCGGCTGTTTGCGCGGCATCCGGCGATGGAGGCGGAATTCTGGCGCGACACCTCGGGCCGCATCCGGGGCGAGATGCTGGCGCGCACCTTCGAGATGATTGGCGATCTGGCCGCCCCGCATGCGCCCGATGGTGGGTGGGGCGCGGCGTTTCTGGGCACAGAGGCGGTGACGCACGATGCCTATGGCATTGCCCGCGCCGTGTTTGCCGATTTCCTGCCGATCGTGGCCAGCGTGGTGGCCCAGGCGGGTGGCGACGGCTTCACCCCGGCGATGGCGGCGGCGTGGGACCTGGTGCTGGCACGCGCGGCCGCCGTGCTGGCCGCCCTGCCCGGCAGCAGCATGGCGGCGCGGGTGATCGATGTGGATGATGTGCTGCCGCCGCCAGATCAGCGCGGCGCGTTCTTTCCGATGCGCTGATCGGGCCGGTGGGTTCAGGCCGGCGGCAGCGCCCGCCGGGCGCGTTCGGCCTGCACCGTGGCTTCGGCCGTGGCCAGTTTCTGCCAGGCGGCCTGGGCGCGCAGATACATGGCGCGCTGGTTGTCCAGCCCGGCCGCGGCGGCCTGATCACCGCACAGACCGATCTGGATGGCATAGAATTCGGCGGTTCCGCGCATGATCGTCTGCTCCTGCTGGTGGCCGATATCCGGCGCGTGGAACGGGCGGCCCGGCTGGGGCCGCCCGCACCGCATCAGGCGCTCTGGAGGTTGACGGCCGAGGTCTTGCCGCGGCGATCGGTTTCCAGTTCGTAGCTGATGCGCTGATCCTTGTTCAGCGTGGCCATGCCGGCGCGTTCGACGGCGCTGATGTGCACGAAATTGTCATCGCCGCCATTTTCGGGCGAGATGAAGCCATAGCCCTTGTCGGCGTTGAAAAACTTGACGGTTCCGGTGATCATGATTGGTTTCCTTTCAGGAAAACACAAATATCCACTCACAAGAGCGTGAGCGGAGCTGGTAGCGATTGAAAGGAAGAAGAGCTGATCAGCGAAGCTGATGGAGAGCAACATTTTCCGTCGAAGGCGACGATAGCAACTCTCGCTTGGGCGCTATTTGTGGAGGAGTCAAGCGTGATGGCCCGCCGCGCCCCTGATTGACCGCGCGGGCGCAGCTGTGCACCAATGGCGCGGGGCACGGGCAACAGGGGGATCGGCCATGCGAATCTTGTGGGCGGAAGCGGTGGGCAGCTTCTTCCTGTTTGCCGCCGTGATCGGATCGGGCATCCTGGCGCAGGGGCTGATGGCCGGCAACGTGCTGCTGGGTGTGCTGGCGGTGACGGCGGCAACCGTGATGATGCTGCAACTGCTGGTGACGATGCTGGGCCCGGTGTCGGGCGCGCAGTTCAACCCGGTGGTCAGCCTGGTGCTGCGGCTGCGCGGGGCCAGCAGCTGGGGCGCGATGCTGGTGATGATCGCGGTGCAGGTGGCGGCCGGCGTGGCGGCGGTGATCTGCGTGCACGCCATGTTCGAACAGCCGCTGGTGCAGGTGGCAACCAACGCGCGCGGCGGCCTTGGCCTGATGCTGGGCGAATTCGTGGCGACCTTCGGCCTGATCCTGACCGTGCTCTTGACCGGCCGGCACGCGCCGCAATCGGGCGCGACCAGCGTGGCGCTCTATATCGGCGCGGCGATCCTGTTCACCTCGTCCACCTGCTTTGCCAACCCGGCCATCACCATCGCCCGCGCGCTGACCGACAGTTTCACCGGCATCGCCCCCGCGCATGTGCCCGGCTTCATCGCGGCGCAATTCGCCGGCGGGCTGGCGGCGCACTGGCTGGAGCGGATGTTGTATCCGCACGGCTGATCAGGCCACCGCCAACCCCTCCTCCGGGATTGCATAGAACAGGCTCGCCCCGCGCATCGCCGATGCCGCCAGTGCCTGCACCTGCGGCAGCAATTGTTCGGCGAAGAAGCGCGCCGTGGTGCGTTTGGCGGCGGCGAATTGCGCGTCCGGGTGGCTGCGGCTGGCCAGCGCCTGCTTGGCCAGCAGCCAGCCGCCGATGGTGAGGCCCATCAGCCGCAGATAGGGCGTGGCGCCGGCGGCGATATCGTCGGGGTTGTTGTGCCCGGCCAGCCACAGCGACGTGGTTTGCGCCGAATCAGCTGCATCCTGCAGCCAGGGCACGATCAGCTTCAGCTCCTCATCCTCCGCCAGATCAGACAGGGTGGCGCGCACCTCGCCGAGCAGATCCTTCCAATGCTGGCCGCCGTCCATGCTCAGCTTGCGGCCGACAAGGTCCATGGCCTGGATGCCGTTGGTGCCTTCATAGATGGGGGCAATGCGCGCATCGCGGAAATACTGCGCCGCGCCGGTTTCCTCGACATAGCCCATGCCGCCGAACACCTGCACGCCCAAGGACGCGACCTCGACGCCGATATCGGTGGCCCAGCTTTTGGAAATCGGGGTGAGCAGATCGGCCAAGCCCTGGCCGGCCTTGTCGCCCGTGTGGGCGCGGTCCACCGCGGCGGCGTTCAGATAGACCAGCGCGCGGGCGGCTTCGGTGAGCGATTTCATCGTCATGATCGTGCGGCGCACATCGGCATGTTCGATGATGCGCACGGGTTCGCGCCCGCCACCGAATTTGGCGGACTGCACCCGTTGCCGGGCGTAATCCAGCGCGTGCTGGGTGGCCGCTTCGGCAATGGCCACGCCTTGCAGGCCCACCTGCACGCGGGCGTTGTTCATCATGGTGAACATGGCGCGCATGCCGCCGCCTTCATTGCCGACCATCCAGCCGATGCACTGGCCGTTGTCACCAAAGCGCATGGTGCAGGTGGGGGAGGCGTGGATGCCCAATTTATGCTCCAGCCCGATGCAGGTGACATCGTTGCGGCGGCCATCGGGCAGAAGCTTGGGCACCAGGAACAGGCTGATGCCCTTGGTGCCCGCCGGGCTGTTCGGCGTGCGGGCCAGCACGAGATGGACGATATTCTCGGCCGCATCATGCTCACCCCAGGTGATGTAGATCTTGGTGCCCTCGATGCGCCAGCTGCCGTCGGCATTGGGCTCCGCCCGCGATTTCAGCGCGCCAACGTCGCTGCCGGCGGTGGGTTCGGTCAGGTTCATCGTGCCGGTCCACTCACCGGTGACGAGTTTGGAGAGATAGCGCGCCTGCAATTCCGGGCTGGCGTGGGCGGCCAGCGCCTCGATCGCGCCCTGCGACAGCATCATGCACAGCGCGAACGCCATGTTGGCGCTGGTCAGCTGTTCCTGCACTGCCACCGCCACGGCAAACGGCAGGCCCTGGCCGCCATGGACTTCGGCCACGCCCAGCCCGGCCCAGCCGCCCTCGACATACTTGGCATAGGCCTCGGCAAAGCCTGGCGGCAGAGTGACGACGCCATCGGCCAGCCTTGCATGGGTGCGGTCGCCAACCATGTTCAGCGGCGCAAAGACAGTGGCGGCCAGCTTGCCGGCCTCGGCCAGGATGGCATCGACCATGTCGGAGCTGGCGTTGGCGTATTGCGGCAGCGCGGCCAGGCCGGGCAGATCGGCAATCACATCCAGCGCGAACCGCTGTTCGGTGGTGGGCGCAGTGTAGGGCATGGCAGTTTCCGTTTTGGCGTTTGCCCCGGTATAGACGCCCACCATGGCCGACAAAAGCCGCATCCTTGCGCCCGACGCCGCCGGCATTGCCGCAGCGGCCGCGATCCTGCGCGCCGGCGGGCTGGTCGCGGTGCCGACCGAAACCGTCTATGGCCTCGCCGCCCGTGCCGATCAGCCGCACGCGGTGGCGGGCATCTATGCCGCCAAGGGCCGGCCCAGCTTCAACCCGCTGATCGTGCATGTGGCGGACGTGGCCCAGGCGCACGGGCTGGCATCGTTGCCGCCGCTGGCGCTGCGCCTCGCCGCCGCCTTCTGGCCCGGCCCGCTCACCCTGGTGCTGCCGCGCCGCCCCGATGCGGCGGTGGCATCGCTGGTGACGGCCGGGCTGGACACGATCGCGCTGCGCTGCCCGGCCCACCCCGTCATGCAGCAGCTGGTGCGCGCCGTCGGCCCGCTGGCCGCGCCATCGGCCAACGCCTCCGGCCGGATCTCGCCCACCCGCGCCGCCCATGTGCTGGCATCCCTGGCGCAGGTGCCGGTGATCGATGCCGGGCCGTGCGCGGCCGGGGTGGAATCGACGATCGTCGCGGTGGATGGCGCAGGCTGGCGGCTGCTGCGGCCTGGCGCGGTGGCGGTGGAGGCAATCGCGGCGGTGGCTGGTGCCCCACTGGCGGCCGCCCCGCCCGCCACGGTGCAGGCCCCCGGCATGCTGGCCAGCCATTATGCCCCGGCCCAGCCGGTGCGGCTGGAGGCCCGCACCGCCATGCCACAGGAATATCACATCGGCTTTGGCCCGGTGGCCGGCGATGCCAGCCTGTCGGCCAGCGGCGATCTGGCCGAAGCCGCCGCCCGCCTGTTCGATCTGCTGCACGCCGCCCAGGCCAGTGGCCGCACCGGCATTGCGGTGGCACCGGTGCCGCGCCACGGGCTGGGGCTGGCGATCAACGATCGGCTGGCGCGCGCGGCGGCCCCGCGCTTGTAGGGCCGGGCCTCACGCGTCCAGCGCGGCCACTGCCCGCGTGGCGGTGGCGATGATTTCGGCGATGCGGGCGGCGCGCTCGCTGTTGTCGTCCTGATCGGCCAGCTGGCTGCGCACGGCGGCCTTCAGATCGGCCATGGCATCGCGCACCGCGCCATGGCGGCGGCGGCTGGCCATGCCGGCCAGATCGGCCAGCCGGGCCAGGGCCGCCTTCAGCTCGGCCTCGGCGGCGGCCAGCGCGGCTTCGCCATCGGGCGTGATGGCATAACGGCGCTTGGCATCGTCGCCCGGCAGTTCGCTGATCAGCCCCTGTTCGGCCAGCAGCGTGAGCATCGGATAGATCATGCCCGGTGACGGCGTGTAGAATCCGGCCGACAGCGCCTCGATCGCCTTGATCAGCTCATAGCCGTGGCGTGGTTCGGCCTTGACCAGGTGGAGGATCACGACCTTCAGCGCTTCGGCGCCAAAGCGGCGGCGCGGGCGCGGCGGGCCATCGCTGCCGTCCCCGCCGAATTCATCGGCAAAGCGCTGTGCAAAGGCCGCCCAGCGCGCGCCGCGGCCCGACCAGCCGGTGCCGAATTCCTTGTGGAAACCATCGCGGTCAAAGCGGAAACGAAAATGCATGGGGGCGACTCCAGTGGGGGGCAGTGGAGGCCTCAAGATATATCTTCAAACACTGTATTGCAAGGCCGATACAGTGGCCGGCTTGTTGCCGCGCGCAAGCCGCCTTAAGCTTCCAGCCGACAATGGGGGAGCATGACATGACACGCACGATGGCCGTGGCCGCCTTGCTGATGGCCGGCACGGCGCTGGCGAAACCGGTGGTGATCGGCAATGGCCTGATCGTCGATGGCAATGGCGGGGCCCCCTTTGCCGGCTGGCTGGCGATGGATGGTGACCGGATCACCGCCATGGGTGCCGGCGCGGCCCCGGCCAGCATCACGGCGGCGGCCGATGTGGTGGATGCACGGGGCCAGGCGGTGGCGCCCGGCTTCATCAACATGCTCAGCTGGGCCAACGAGGATCTGATCGTCGATGGCCGCGGGCTTTCCGATCTGAAACAGGGCGTCACGCTGGAGGTGATGGGCGAAGGCAGCAGCATGGGGCCGTTCACCCCGGCGATGAAGGCGCTGCGCGAGGCCCGGCAGGACGACATCAGGTACAAGGTGACCTGGACCAGCCTGGCCCAGTATCTGGACATGCTGGAGGCCAGGGGCATCGCGGTGAATGTCGCCAGCTTTGTCGGCGCCTCCACCGTGCGCGTGCACGAACTGGGGGAGGACAATGTGCAGCCCACCCCGGCGCAGCTGGCCGCGATGCAGCGGCTGGTGAAGACCGCCATGCACGAAGGCGCGCTGGGCGTGGCCTCCGCGCTGATCTACACGCCGGGGGCCTATGCCACGACCGCGGAGCTGACGGCGCTGGCCAGGGCGGCGGGCGATTGTGGCGGGATGTACATCAGCCACATCCGGAACGAAGGCCCCACCATCGAGGCGGCGCTAGACGAGATCATCGCCATCAGCCGGAACAGCGGCGCGCGCGCTGAAATCTATCATCTCAAGCAGGCCGGGCGCAGCAGCTGGGGCAAGTTCGATGCGGTGATCGCCCGGATCGAGGCCGCCCGCACCGCCGGCGTGGCGCTGACGGCGGACATGTACACCTATGCCGCCTCGTCCACCGGGCTGGATGCGTCCATGCCCTTGTGGGTGCAGGAAGGCGGCATCGAAAAATGGGCGGCGCGGCTGCGCGATCCGGCGGTGCGCGCGCGGGTGATTGCCGAAATGAAGGCGCCGCCGCCGGGCGAGACCAATTCGATGCTGGAAGCCGGCGGGCCGGACAAGGTGCTGCTGCTGGGTTTCCGCAGCGAAGCGCTGAAGCCGCTGACCGGCAAGACGCTGGCCGAAGTGGCGGCCGCGCGTGGCCGTTCCGCCGAGGACACGGCCATCGATCTGGTGATCGAGGATGGCAGCCGCATCCAGGTCGCCTATTTTTCGATGAACGAGGCCAATGTGCGCCGCCAGGTGGCGATCCCGTGGATCAGCTTTGCCAGCGACGCCGGGGCGCAGGCCCCCGAAGGCGTGTTCCTGAAAAGCTCCACCCACCCGCGCGCCTATGGCAATTTTGCCCGCGTGCTGGGCAAATATGTGCGCGACGAAGGGGTGATTTCGCTGGCCGAAGCCGTGCGCAAGCTGGCGGCCCAGCCGGCCGACAATCTGCGCATCACCGGGCGCGGGCGGCTCAAGCCCGGCAATTTTGCCGATGTGGTGATTTTCGATCCCGCCACCATCGCCGATACCGCCAGCTTCGCCAGACCGCAGCAGCTCGCCGTGGGCGTGTCCAGCGTGTGGGTGAACGGGGTGCAGGTGCTCAAGGGCGGCGAACCCACCGGGGCTGCGGCCGGCCGCCATGTGAAGGGGCCAGGCACCGGCAAGTGCCCGGCGTGAGACCATGATGTTCGCCCGTCCCGGCCGGCGCGGCGGCGATCAGAACTGGTAATAGATGAAGGCCGCGACGCCTTCGAAGCGCAGGGCATCGATGATCAGCACGGCCGCGCCCACGGCCAGCCCCAGCAGCGGGGCGGGCCAGGCGGCGATGCGGCGGGTGAGGCCGGCGAACAGGCCGGGCGGGGTGAAATGGACCGCCATGCCCAGCGCAATCAGCCCGCACATCAGCGGCCCGGCCAGCGCCACGCCGGGGCGGAACTGCGCCAGCTGGGCGAAATAGGCCAGCGCCGCGGCCAGGCTTTCGGCGCGGAAGAAGATCCAGCCCAGCACCACGATGTGGAAGATCAGCAGCACCGCTAGCGGCGTGGGCAGGCTGGGCACACCGGCCGGGCGAAATTCCCGCCACAGCCGTTCCAGCGCCAGCACGCCGCCGTGCAGCGCGCCCCAGATCAGGAAGGTCCATTTCGCGCCGTGCCACAGGCCGCCCAGCACCATGGTGAGCATCAGGTTGCGGCAGATGTACCAGATGCCGCCACGGTTGCCGCCCAGGCTGATGTAGAGATAGTCGCGCAGCCAGCTGGACAGGCTGATGTGCCAGCGCCGCCAGAAATCCTGCAACGAGGCGGCACGATAGGGTTGATCGAAATTGCGCGGAAAGCGATAGCCGAGCAGCGCCGCCAGCCCCACCGCCATGTCGGAATAGGCGGAAAAATCGCAATAGATCTGCACGGCATAGCCATAGGCCCCGGCCAGCAGATCAAGCCCGGTCTGGGCCGATGGATCGAAGAACACCGGATCGACCAGCCGGGTGGCCAGTTCGCTGGCGATCACCGCCTTCTTGAACAGGCCCCAGACGATCAGGATCAGCCCGCCGGCCACCATGGTGCGCGACAGGCGCGGCACCGCCTGGAACTGCGGCACCAGATGGCTGGCGCGCACAATCGGCCCGGCGACGAGATGGGGAAAGAAGCTCATCAACAGCGTGATGTCGAGGAAACGGGCCGGCTGGGTCTTGCCCCGCGCGATGTCGATCAGATAGCTCATGCCCTGGAAGGTGAAGAAACTGATGCCGACAGGCAGGATCACCTCGATCACCGGCAGATCGCGGCCAAGACCGGCGGCGACCAGGATGGGGGCCAGTTCGTCGAGGAAGAAGCCGAAATATTTGAAGAAGCCCAGGATGAGAAGATTGGCGGCGACGCCCAGCGCCAGCCACGGCTGCACGCCGGCCCCATCGTCAAGCCGGCGCTGGATGCGTGCCGCCAGCAGCCAGTTGATCGCCGCCGACGCGATCAGCAGCGCGACAAAACGCCAATCCCACGCGCCGTAAAACACCCAGCTGGCCAGCAGCAATATGATCTTGCGCCATTCGTTGCTGGCGTGCCCGACCGTCCAGACCAGGATCAGCACGGGCAGGAAGAAGATGCCGAAATCCAGCGTGGGGAACAGCATCAGTGTGCCGCCTCTGCGCGCGCTGCATCCAGATCGGCCAACAGCAGCCGGGCGATTTCAGCGCCGCCGGCCGGGGAATAATGGATGAAATCCGGGCCCATCAGATAGGATTGGGTCCATTTCACCGCCGCGCACCGGCCGCCCTGCCGCGCCTGCCAATCCCAGAAGGCGATGCCAAGATCGGCCGCCACCCGCCGCTGCACGGCGGCCACCTGGGCCAGGGCCGGCGGCGTGAACAGCAGGCCGCCGCGCCGCACCCAGCGCAGCGCCGGCCCGGCCAGGGTGACCGGATCGGGCGCCAGCGTGCCTTGCGCATCATTCCAAAACGGAATGTCGATGCCGTCCACCGGCAGGCGGCCCGGCCCGGCCATGATCGCCGGGTTGCAATCCACCGCCGCGCCGGGCGCATTGCCCATCAGCGCGCCATTGCGGCTGGCGGCATCGGGCGGCCCCAGCAGCAGGATCGGCACCGGCCCCGCCAGCGCACGCAGCCGCGCCACCTGCTCGCGGATCTGGCCGTCCAGCCGGGCGGCATCCAGCGTGGGCGCAAAACCTTCGTTGGTGCCAAAGGCCAGGATGATCAGATCGGGCGGCAGCGCTGCCAGCTGGGCGGCCATGGTGGCGGTATCGGCGCGGCCGAGGAATTGCAGCTGGCTGCCCGGCACACCCAGATTGGAAACGATCACGCCGGCCGGGCGTTCCAGCCACCAGCCGGTGATGATGGCCCGGCCCGACAGCAACTCCAGCCGGGCGCTGCGAGCCGGCGTTTCGGCCAAGAAGCGCTGGCATTTCGGCGCTTCGGTTTCGGCGGTGAAATCCACCTCTTGCGTCTCACCGCCCACACTCACCGAAAGGCGCGGGCCTGATGGACTGGCGGCCACGCACAGGCCAAAAGCGGTGAACGCATTGTTCGCATCGGCACTGAGCGACAGCGATGCACCGCGCCTGGCCGATGTGAGCGTGTATCCCGTCAGCCCGCGCGGCGGCCAGGCTTCGGACGCACCGCTGCCAAACAGGCCGCGCGCCTGCCAGCCGCCGCTCATCGCGGCTTCCACCCCGCGCGTGCGCACCCCGGCATGGGGGCGCCCGGCCGGCATCAGGCCGCGCCCGCCATTGCCCAGCCGGGCTTGCAGCGCATCGCGCAGCGCGCCGGTGATCGAGTCGCCGGCGGTGTGGGAATCGCCGATGGCCAATATGTGCAAGGGCCGGCCCGCTGGCATGGCGGCGGCAGACAGCGGCACGCTGGCCAGCGTTTCGGCCCCGCACAGCGCGGCCAGGCAGGGTGCCGCCAGCAGGGCCAGCCCGGCCAGCATCAGGCACCCTTTGGCGGTTGCGGTTCGGCCGGGGGCGGTGTGGCCGGATCGGCGGCGGGCGGCAGCAGATTGGTGGGCGCGTCGGCCGGCGGCGCGGCGGCCGGTTCGGCCGCGGCTGGCACAGGCGCTGCCGGCGCTGGCAGCAGCACATCGGGCACGATGGTTTCAGGCGGATCGCCCACCTGGCCTTCGGCGGGCACGGGCGGCGGCTGATCCACCACCGGCGGCGGCACCAGATCGGGCGTCACCGGCGTGTCGCCCCGCGCCGCCGCGCCCCACGCCCGCACCCGCGCGGCAATATCGGCGGTGAGCAGGCGATAGCCTTTCATGCTCATGTGGATCCCATCGCCCGCCCGCACCAGCCATGGCGCACCGGTCTTGGGATCGATCAAATGGCTGGCATAGCCACCATCCGGCCCGGCGGCATTGCGGCGCGTATCGACGAACGGCACGCCAAGCTCGCGCATCAGGCCGGCATGAAAGGCGTTGAGCGCCTGCACCTGGCCATCGAAATCCTTGTCCCGCATCAACGGCAGGCCCACCCAGAACACCTCCGCCCCCTGCCCCTGCAGGCGTTTGACATAGCGGGTGATGCGCGCGCCAATTTCCGCCTGCCATGCCGCCGACAGGAAGGGCGCGACCTTGCCATTGGCAAAAATGCCCTGAATATCGTTGGCGCCAAAGCTGATCACCGCCACATCCACCGGGCCGCCGGCGAGGTGGGTTTCCAACTGGTCTTCCAGATCGAGCTGGCGATAGCGGGTGAAGCCGGTGGCCTGCTGGGCATGGCGCAGCACCTGAAACGCCTCGCGCCGGGGCAGTTGGCTGTACAGCGCCGCCCACAGACCATCGCCGAAACTGTCGCCAAACACGCCGATGCGAAAGGCGCGCTTTTCCGCCACGGCGCGGCGCATGGCGGCCGGGGCATCCGCGTCACCGGCCACGGCCTGCGGCAGGCCGGCCGCCGCCGGCGGCAGCACGCTGCCCACCACGGCCGCATCATCGCCCAGCAGGCCATTGATCTGCGGCGCAAAGGCCAGGCCAATGGCGATGCCGGCCGCCACGCCGCAAAACAGCACGGCGGTGCGATCGATGAGCAGGAAGGCGGGATGCGGGCTGGTCATGGCGGGGAGCCCGGCTGATACACGCGCCGCCGGCCGGCGCAAGACCCATCAGCCGCCGGTGAGCGCCGAGGACCGCCCCAGCCCGGCCAGCCTGACCTTGAGCAGGGCCATGCCCACCACGGTGAGCGGCACCGCCAGGATCACCCCCAGCGGGCCGAGCAGCGTGCCGGCGGCAATCAGGCTGAAGATGGTGAGCACCGGCGGCAGATCGCCAAAGGTCTTCTGCGCCAGCGGCATCACCACATTGCCCTGCAACTGCTGCACCACGGCCAGCGCGAGAATCGTGAAGATGCCGGTATCCACCCCCTGGCCAAAGCCAAGGATGATGGTGGGCACCGCCACCAGCACGACGCCCAGATAAGGCACGAATTCGCACAGGCCCGCCACCAGCCCGATGGCCAGCGGCGACGGCAGGCCGACCAGCCACAGGCCGGCCGAGGTGCCCACCGCCACAAAGGCCATGCCGATCGCCTGGCCCTTGAGCCAGGCGGTGAGCGCCGCCCGCACCGCCGCCAGCGCCGCCGCCGCGCGCGGGCGGGTTTCGGGCGCCAGCATGTCGATCAGGCCATCGACATAGAGCCGGGGCTGCGCCGCCAGATAGAGCGCGGCGACCAGCACCACGGCAAGGCCAGTGAGCGCCGAGCCGACATTGGCCAGCGCCGACTGGGCGAAATCCACCACCTGCGACACCTTGGGGGCATAGCCGGCGGCCTGCGCCATCACATCGGCCCCCACCGGCGTCGCCCGGATCCAGCCTTCCACCGTGGCCATCGCCGCCGGCAGCCGTTGGGACAGGATCAGGAATTGTTCGGCCATCATGGTGCCGAACAGGCTGAAGATGCTGGCCAGCGCGAACAGCGGAATCAAAACCGCCGCCGCAATCGCCAGCGCGAACGGCAGCCGCAGCACCCGTTGCAGGAAGGCGGCAAAATCGCCGATCATCAGGCCGACCAGCGCACTGGCAAAGATCACCAGCACCAGCTGCTGCAACTGCCAGATGGATATGGCCAGCGCGATGCCCGCCATCACGGCCAGCGTGCGGCGGAACCAGCGGCCACTGTCGTCAAGGGGTGGGGGCACCGTGGTCATGTCCCACCATCATGGCGGGGCGGGCAAGAGAAGGAAAGAGGCTCCGCCGCCCGAAACGCACGGCGGCGGCGCTGCCGTGCCAGCAACGCCGCCGCCCTGTCGTCAGGCGCGGATTACAGCGCCGTCCATTCCCCGTCGCGGTGGTAGCGGTGGGAGACCTGACCGTCATCGCCGATGGCCCAGAGGTGGATCCACTGGTGGTCGACCAGCTCGCGCACCGTCTGGCTGGCCATGATCACGGCCGTCATCGCGTCCAGCGGGGCTTCGATGAAGACGTTGAGGCGCAGCGGTTCGTGCAGCAGCTTCTCGCCGTCGTGCACCGATTGCCAGGCCAGGCCGGTCTTGAGGTCGCCGGCGTTGCCTTCCAGCACGCCCAGCGTGCCCACCACATTGTGCAGCACCTTGTTGCCGGCGCCCCACACCTTGTTGTTCACGGTGGAGCCGTAATATTGCAGGTTGATCCAGCTGGCCACCACCATCGGCGCGGTCATGATCAGGGTGAGCACGCCGAAGCCATTGTCCTGCGTCCAGTCATAGCTGTGCAGGAAGCTGCGGCCGCCCAGATCGATGCCGGCGGTGCGGTGGCGCGGCGCGGCGATGAAGGCACCGTTGCCGGCCAGGCCCCATTCGGGCCGCACCTGCGCCCAATCGCGGCTGCGGCGCAGCACCTGGGCATCGATATCGCCATCGGGCGCATCCAGATCGAGAAGCCGTGCGCGTTCGCGCCGGGTGAGCGCCGAGGCGCGATCAAGCCAGCCATCCAGTTCGGCGACATCGGCGCGCAGGGCCGGCGGCACCCGATCCCGATCAAAGATGCTGATCTGATCGGTGGTGGTGTCGTGCATGGCGCCCAGGAACCAGCAATCATCGGGAATGTGGATGCCGCGGCTGCGCAGGCCGATGCGCACGGCGGGATCGTTCAATATGTCGGCCGCGATACGGGCATTGGCTTCGCCGGTGTGGCCGCCGCAGGCCCCGCAATCCAGGCCCGATGCATGCGGGTTGTTGGCGGTGGTGCTGCCATGGCCGGCCAGCAGGACCAGCCGGGCGAAATCGCTGGTCAGGCTCATGGCGCGCAGCACGGCTTCGGCCTGGCTGAGCCGCTGATCGGCGTTCAGGCCGGTCATGCGGCCGCCCACCGTGACCGGATCCAGCCGCGGGCCCAGCTTGCCGATCACGGCCGCATCCAACCCATCGGTGTTGGGATCGGACACGGTGCGGGTGAGGCCCAGCGCATCGCTGACCAGCTTGGGCGCAAAGGCCAGGCCCAGCGCCTCGACATAGGTGAAGCTGGAGACGGCGGATTGCTTGAAGCTTTTCCACGCCTTGGCTGCACGGCGGCGCAGCAGGCGCAGGCCCAGCACTTCGGTTTCCAGCGCCGGATCGGCGCCGTTGACCATTTCGGTGATGGTGAAGGCCGGGGTGAGCAGCACCGGGCAATGCGCCCCGCCGCTGGTGCGGCCGATGGGCACATATTCGATCGGATAACCGAAGAAGCCGGCAAAGCCGATGGTTTCTCCGCCCGGCACCACCTGTTCCAGCGCCCGGCGATAGACTTCGGAACGGACATCGATGCAGAAGGCGGCCTGCAGCGGCTTGCGGCCACGCCGGGCCGGGATGGCAAAGGGCTGGGCGGCGGCTTCGTCGCGCGCCAGCTTGCCCAGCAATTGGGCTTGCCAGGCGATTTCATAGGCTTCCTGAAACACCAGATCGATTGCCAGATCGGGATCGGCCGACAGGCCGGCATCATCGGGCAATTGCGCGGCCTGCTGCATTTCGGCGGCCCAGGCGGCCTGGAATTGCGCATCGGTGCGCTGGCGGAAAAGGGCATAACCCCAGGCCATGCGGATGGCGAGCAGTTCGACCAACCGGTTGTCGGGCCGGCCGTAGAGGCCATTGTCCCACACCAGATAGCGCACATAGGCGGCCCAGCCGCCGATATCGAACAGGGCGCGGTGCAGATAATCGGTCTGCGCGCTTGTCGGGATGCCGATCGCCTCGACGATCAGGCCGATGGCCGCCACCGGATCGGCGGGCAGGCCGGCAACGATGCGGCGGAAATCCTTGATGCCCATCGCTTCGGCGTTGCGATCGTGGACCATGGTTTCGCGCCACGCCGCCCACGGGCCGGCCCCGCGCTGCGGCATCTGCCAGCTGGCCTGGCCTTCATCGAAATAGGCCGCGCACCAGCGCGAGATTTCATCCACCATGAAGGCGGTGCGGCTGGCCTGGCGATCGCCGGCCGACAATTTGTCCAGCACTTCCGCGATGGTGGCCACCACGGCGGGGCCGCTGCGGGCGCGTTCGGCCGGATCGCGGGCCAGCGCCGCCCTGGCCAGCGCGACATCGGCCGGGATCGGCGCATTGGCCGGGGCGCGGGCCAGCGCCTGGGCGATATGGGCATCCGTGATGATGCCGGCGGCCAGCGCCTCGCGGTAGAAGGGGCGGGCCATCAGCATGTCCACCTTGGCGACGCGGCGCAGGGTGGCGGCGGTGGCGGCAAAGCTCTGCCCCGAAAAGCCCAGATAGGGATTGACGGCAACGAAATGCTTCAGCGGCCACAGCGGCGCGATGCGCTGGCAGGCGGTTGCGATCGCCATGTCCAGCGGGCCGGGCAGCGGCGCGGCCGGCGGGGCGGCTGCGCTGCTGGTCGGGGCGGGGGCGGTTTCGGTCATCATCGGGGGGGGACCTTTGCGAATGAAACGGGGGGAAGCGGGGGATCAGCGGCGGGATCAGCGGCGGCTGGGCAGGCCGGTGGGCCACAGCGCCAGCACCAGCCGGTTGGCCAGCGTGTTCACATACAGGCCGTTCTGGACATGGACGTAGAAGGCGCGCGCCCAGGCCGGGGTATCGGCCCCCTTGGCGGTGATGAAGCTGGCCTGGCCGATGGTGAGGGCGGCAAAGCCGGCGACGATGATGGCCACCGCAATCAGCGCCACCGCATCGGTGCGCGCCGCTTCGGCCGGCAGGGTGCCGGCCATCAGCGCCGCCATCCCGGCCTGCAGGGCAAACCAGCCGGCCGCCACGGCGACCGCCGCCACCATGGTGCGGGCAATCACGAAGCCGGTGGGGCGTTGATCGATCGACTGGGCGATATAGTGGGTCAGGCCCATCAGCAGGATGGCGCCCAGGGCGAACACGCCGGGTTGCACCGCGATGGCAAAGCCGGACAGCGTGCCGGCAACGCCCACCGCGGCCAGCACCAGCGCCACCGCCATCGCCAGCCGCGCCGGATGCGGCGCGCCGCCGGGGCTGGGCGACCAGCTGGCGCGCGCGATGTCGATCACGCTGCCCGACGACAGGAAGGCATGCGCCTTGTACAGCGAGTGGGCAACGATGTGCAGCAGCGCCGCTGCCCACGCCCCCAGGCCGCATTGCAGCAGCATGAAGCCCATCTGGGCAATGGTGGACCAGGCCAGCGACACCTTGATGGCGTTCTGGGTGAGCATCACCACACTGGCGAACAGCGCGGTGAAGCCGCCCACCACCAGCAGCAGATCCATGGCCGGAGTGGACAGTTCGAGCAGCGGCGCAAAGCGCAGGGCCAGGAAGCCGCCGGCGTTGATGATGCCGGCGTGCAGCAGGGCGGACACCGGCGTGGGGGTTTCCATCACTTCGGTGATCCAGCCGTGCAGCGGGAACTGTGCGGATTTCAGCAGCGCGGCCAGCGCGATCAGGCCGCCGGCCAGCACCAGCGCGGGCGAGGCCGCCCCTTGCGCCTTGAGCGCGGCGAACATCCCGGCGAATTCCAGCGTGCCACTGGCCTGCCAGAGGATGCCGATGGCCAGCGCCAGCGCCAGATCGCCGATGCGGCTGGCGATGAACTTCTTGCGGGCCGCCAGGATCGCCGCCGGCCGATCGGAATAGAACAGCAGCAGCTGGTTCAGCGCCAGCGAGGTTGCCACCCAGGCGGCCAGGAACATCGCCATGTTGCCCGACAGGATCAGCAGCAACACGCTGGCCAGCGTGGCCGACAACAGGCGCGTGAACCGGGCATGGCCGGGATCGCCCGCCATGTAATTGCGCGAAAACTGCACGACGATGGTGCCGACAAAGCTGACCAGCAGGAACATCACGGCAGTGAGGCCATCGAACAGGATCGACACGCCGGGCAGCGCCGGGCTGGCGAACGGGCCGGCCAGCGCCACCGCGCCGGCGGCGAGGGCAGCGGTGATCAGGCCGATCACGGCGGCGATGCGGGCGCGGGCGGCCAGCGCCTTTGGCCGGGCGGCCGGCAACAGCGCCACGGCCAGCAGGGCAATCGGCCCGGCAAGGGCGCTCCAGGCAAGGGGGGTGATGGTCATGTCGATGCTCCAGCAAGGGGCCAGGGGTGGAAGCGGCCATAGGGGCTTGCCGGGGTGCACGTAAAATAGATATATTCAACTATATCGTTCTATTTTCTGAAAGTCATGCAATGGCGGCGCTGAATTACAACCATCTGCGCTATTTCCACGCCGTCGCCCACGCCGGCAGCCTGACCCGCGCCGCCGCTCAGCTGAACCTGTCGCAATCGGCGCTGAGCGTGCAGCTGAAATCGCTGGAAGCGGCGCTGGGCCATGATCTGTTCGATCGTGGTCCGCGCCGCATGGCCTTGACCGAGGCCGGGAAAATCGCGCTGGATTATGCCGATACGGTGTTTGCCGCGGGCGATGCCCTGCAGCAGACTCTGGCCGGGCGCGTGCGCATCGATCAGCAGGTGCTGCGCATCGGCGCCCTGCCCACGCTGTCGCGCAATTTCCAGGCCGAATTCATCGCGCCGCTGATCGGCCGCCGCGATGTGGAGCTGGTGATGCTGTCGGGCACCATGCGCGACCTTGTGGCGCAGCTGGAAGCGCACGAACTGGACGTGGTGCTGGCCAACCAGACACCGCACGGCAGCATCGCGCCCGACATATTGTGCCGGCGCATCGCCCAGCAGCCGGTGGGCCTGGTCGCGCCGCCCGGCCTGCTGCGGCGGCCGCTGGCGTTTCCGCAGGATCTGGCGAAATTGCCGGTGCTGCTGCCCACACGCGGCACCGATATCCGCACCGGGTTCGATCAATTGCTGGATGCCGCCGGCATCCAGCCGATCATCCTGGCCGAGGTGGACGACATGGCGATGCTGCGCCTGCTGGCGCGGGGTTCGGACGCGTTGACGCTGGTGCCGCCGATCGTGGTGAAGGACGAACTGGCCGCCGGCTCGCTGGAAGCGGTGTTCACCATCCCCGGCCTGACCGAGGATTTCCACGCCATCACCCAGCGGCGGCGCTTTCCCAATCCGTTGCTGGCGGAATTGATCCGGTGATGATCCTCCCCCTTTGGGGGAGGTGGCGCCGAAGGCGACGGAGGGGGCCAGAGCCGGGCGCGTGCCGCCTGTTAGGGGACAAGAGTGATTAGAGGCCGGGATTGACCGGCACGACCGGGTATCATCCGGGATTTGTGTAGCATTATGAAGGCCTTCAAGAGGGTGTCAAACCGGTGGGCCGCGCGTTTCACTGTCTAAAGTGAAGGCCGATTTAGACAGCAGATCGACAAGACCGTCTGGAGTCAACGGGTTGCGCGTGTTTGGCTCTGAGAAGCCTCTTATCGATGGTGGAGAGGTGCCCTGGAAGCCTCTTAGGCGGCGCGGCGGGGCGGCGTGGATCATGCGGAAGTGGGCCCTGGGATGGCCCAGTTCCGCCCAGTTCCGAAAATTCAGCGATGTTATTGAATTGGAGGGATAATCGCCTAACTCAGCAGCGTCATGCGGGCCGGGTGTGGGCGCTGGAAGTGGGCCCGTGGCAGATGGGCCACATTGTGGCCTGGCAGACACAGATCAGGCAGGCTTGAGGCCGAAGGTGCCGAGGATGCGAGCGGCGATGCGCATTCCGGGCGGCTCATCGGGTTCCCAGGTGCCAGGTGGGGGCGGCTGTTTGTCTTCGGGGAAGTTGCGGACGATGGGTTTGCCTTCAAGAAACCACAGATAAAATCCCTGCGCGGCCCAGCTTTCGGTATCTTCGCAGAGGATCAAATCGCCTGCGATGCCCAGGGCGGGGAACTTGCTGGTTGGCAGTTCCGCCAGCCAGAGATTTTTCGAGCGGCGAACGTGGCTGTAAAGCCAATCGCGGCGGATAGGAATCACCTCGGCCGGCTCCGGCTTCCCTTCCGGGGTGAAGGCGTGGAGATCGTAGCGGGGCAGATCGACCCATTCGGCGTCATCGGCGCTGCGCAGCGACCCGCGCGGTCGGCGTTCCTGCCCGGTTATCAGCCATTCTACTGAAACATCAAGGGCTTGGGCAATGCGTACGGCTGGTTCGGCACCGGGTGACACCTTGTAGACCATGTCGCGAAATGAAGTCGGGTTCAGCCCGGCTTCCTTGGCAAAAGTAGTCAGCGGCTTGCCCCCGAGGCGTGCCAAAATGCGCTCACCCCATGGCGTAGGCGTTTTTTCACTTGCATCTGCAAGAATTTTCGTGTTTTTCGGCGTCATGACACCACATGATGCGGAATAACGGCCATGAGCTACCACTCCTTCCACGCCGAAGACGTGAAGGCGGCTATTCGCAAGCGCTTCGGTTCATTGGCAAAATTCGAGATGGAGCACGGCTTTCCGCCGAAAAGCGTTTCGGCGGTTCTGCGCGGAGCAACGAGCGCGCGTATCGGCGCGGCGCTGGACGCTGTGATGGTGCTGGAACGGGCCACGGTGCTCCTCAAGTCGTCGGAATTTTCAGGTTCTACCGCAATGCGCCGTGGCGCGCATCGTCTAAATCGAGAGGCCGCTTGAACATGGCTGGCCGGTCGGGTCGCGGCTCTGAAATGGGCGCGCGCATTTTGCAGGCTTTGGACGGGCGGCCGCTGAAGTGGCTGAGCGTTCGGTCTGGCGTGGCAACGCAAACTTTGAGCAACACCACGGCGTTGGGCAGCATGATGGCGGCCGACAAGGCAGCGCGGGTGGCGCGCGCGTTGAAGGTTTCAGCCGAATGGCTGATCCTGGGTGAGCAGCCCGATTTGACAGCGACGCCGCCGCCGCCAGCGCCGGAAGATCGCAGCCGGGACAGCGCCGCGACCGCGATGGTCGCCCGGCTGATGCCGCCGGCTGGCCCTGATGGTCGCAAGCGCTGGCCGGTGTGGTTCCATGACAAGCCGGTGCTTGAGGCCGTGCTGGAAACCCATCGCCGGGCCGAAATGGACCGGGTGCTGGCCGATCTGCAGGAACGGTTTGGCAGCCGCGCGCCGTCGCGATCCTCGCTGGGCCGGTTCTGGTTGCGGCTGGATGCGATGTTTGCCGCCGGACAGGAGAAAATCTGATGGCTGCCGCTCCAAAACCCGCTGGCGAAGCCATCCTGCGCCTGCCCGTCGATCAGATCGACATCCCGGCCGACCGGCTGCGCGCGCTGAA
>JAGWWF010000027.1 GCA_018970445.1 Alphaproteobacteria bacterium
GGGCCGGTCGATCCCCCGGTGCAGCCGCGCGCGGCGGGCGGGCGCCGGGCGGGCGGGAACCGGGCGGCCGGCTGCCGGTGGGTTTGCGGGGTGGGCGCATCGTGCATCCCATGCGGCCGGCGCGGCGGATTGTCAAAAAAAGAGAAGGGCCGGTGTTGCCACCGGCCCTTGCCCTTGTGCTGGCTGATCAGGCGATCAGAACTTCACCTGCACGCCGCCATAGAAGAAGCGACCGGTGTTGGGGAAGATCGCCGAACCGGCGCCGTCACCCAGCACCAGATCAAGCGGCGGCAGCTGATCGAACACATTGTCCACGCCGGCATAGACCGAGATGTCCTTGTAGACCTTGGCGGTGAAGCGCAGATCCGAATAGGTGACGGCCGGATAATATTTGAACGGCACCACGTCGGCGTTCGTCGGCGGGCGGCCCTGTTCGATGTGCTGCGCGGCATAAGTGCCGGCAACGGTCATCTTGTGCACATAGCGGAAGCTGTAGAGCAGGTCGAAGCCCTTGTAGCCCAGGGTGATGTTGGCCTGGCCGTTCCATTCCGGGTTGCCCAGGGTGGTGCGTTCGCGGGTCAGGCGGCTGGGTTCGGTGAGCGAGGTGAAGACATTGCGCTGGCCCAGCCACGAGATCAGCACGCGGGTGTTCAGGCGCCAGTCTTCACCGAACTTGTGGTTGTAACCCATGTCGAAATCGATCCCGCTCGTCACCTGGCGGGCATAGTTGAAGGCGCCCTGGACGAACGAGATGCCGTTGCCGGTGGTCGGGAAGTTCACCGTGTTGCCACCATGCAGCACGTTGGTCTGGCCGCGGAACGTGCCATCCGGGTTGCGGAAGATGGCGGCGCAGAAGGTGTTGTTGATGCCGCCCGGATCGTCATAGCACTGGTTGATGACGGTCTGCGCGCCCACGGTGAGGATCGCCTGGTTCAGCGAGATGCGATACCAGTCCAGCGTGGCGGTGAAGCCCGGCAGGAAGGACGGGGTGAACACCGCGCCCAGGGTGATCGAATCCGATTTTTCGGCGAACAGGCCGGGGTTGCCGCCCGACACGCCGGAAATGCCCGACGCGGTGCGGTTGGTGAAGGGTTCGGTGGTGCCGGCAAAGGTCTGGGTGGTGGGCACACCGCCCGCGCGGCAGTTCGCAACGCGGTTGGGGTTGTTGTTGATGTTCTGCTGGCCGCACGGATCGGCCAGACCGTTGAGGAAGGTCTGCGACTGGGCCGAGAACAGATCGCCCTGGGTGGGCGAACGGATGGCGCGGCCATAGTTGGCGCGGATGCGCAGATCGCTGATCGGCTGCCACACGCCGCCCACGTTGTAGGAGGCGACGGTGCCGGTGTTGCCGCTGTTGTAGTTGGAAACACGGCTGGCGGCTTCGATGGTCAGCTCCTTGAAGAACGGCATGTCCTTCAGCAGCGGGATGCGGATTTCGCCAAAGGCTTCCCACACGTCCAGCTTGGGCGGATTGAAGATGGCGATGGCGTTCAGGAAGGTCTGGCCGCCACGGGTGACATCGTCAAACGCCGAATAGCTGCGCTCCTGACGCCATTCGCCGCCGACCGAGAAGCCGACCGGGCCGCCGGGCAGTTCGAACAGCTTGCCCAGATCGCCGCTGACGTTGGCGATGACGTTCATCTGTTCCGCCCACTGCTTGCGGCTGGAGACATGCTCGATATAGGCCAGCGCCGCTGCCGACGGTGCACCCAGGCCGAACAGGTTGAGCGGACGGCAGGCCGGATCGTCGTTGGCGGTGGTGCTGTCGGTGTTGATGGCGCAGACGATCGGGCTGCTGGCGTTGAGCGGATCCTGGCGCACCGCGTTCACCGCGTTGGTGAAGCGGGCCGAATGCACGTTGCCGCGCGTCTGGTAGAAGGTTTCGGTGCGGCCATAGTTGGCCGCCACGTTGTAGGACCAGGTGTCCATGAAGTTGCCCTGGGCGCCGACCACGGCGCGGAACAGTTCACGGCTGTGGTTTTCACCGCGGCCACCGAAATCGATGTTGAACCGCTGCGTGGTGAAACCGGTGGCACCGGGCGCCAGGCTGGTGATCAGCAGATCGCGGGCCTGGGTGGTGAGGAACGGGTTGTTGATCGAGAAGGTGGGGTTCAGCGCGCCCGACGAGAAGGTGGGCTGGCCCTCCTGCAGCGATTCGGTGCGCACCCACTTGGCCTCGAAATAGGGCCGGAACGCATCAGACACATCATAATGGCCGATCAGATTGGCGGCATAGCGGGTGTTGCCGATCTGCATCACGCCGGTTTCCCGCAGGGTGGAACCCAGGCCACCGATGCCGTTGCCCGAACCGGTGCCACGGAAATCGCGTTCCACCACGTTGCGCACCAGATTGCCGCCGGGCTGGAACACGAAGACATTGCCGAATTGCGACGGGGTGACGATATCGGCGTTGAACACGCCGGAACAGTTCAGCGTGGCGCGCGGCCCGGGGGCGACGCCCTGGCAGGTGGAGGTGTAGGCACCGCCGGTGGAAATGCCGATATTCTTGATGCCGCGGGTGAACTGGCTGTCGAAGATGCCATCGCCCGCCGCCGGTTCGGCCGTGCCGCGGCCATCGGGCCCCAGCGGGCCGGTGCGCGACGTGTCCTGCTGCAGCTGGAAGACGTCACGGCCGGTGATGGCACCGGTTTCCGGGCGATCGGCGAAGAACAGCGGATCGCTCTTGTTGTATTCCAGCGACAGGGCGATGTTGCCGCGGCCTTCGGCGAAATTGGTGCCGGCGGTGAGGGTGGCGAGATACTGGTTGCTGTCCCCGCGCGACGAGGTGCCGGCCTGGACGCGGCCCATCAGGCCCTGGAAATCCCGCTTCAGCACGAAGTTGACGACACCGGCCACGGCGTCGGAACCATAGACCGACGAGTTGCCGCCGGTCACGATGTCCACCCGCTCGATCAGATCGACCGGGATGGTCGACACGTCGACGGTGGCCGCGCCGGGCTGCGAGGTGACATGGCGCAGGCCGTTCTGCAGCACCAGCGTGCGGGCGGTGCCCTGGCCACGCAGATCGAGGATGGACAGACCGGCGGTGCCGATGAAGCGGCCGCTGTTCTGGCTGGTGAAGGTGGGGCGGAACTGCGGCAGCAGCGCGATGCGGTCACCCACGTTGACCTGGCCGTTCTGCAACAGCTCGGCCGCGCTGAGCGAGGTGATCGGCACGGTGGCATCGATGTTCTGGCGCGCGATGCGTGAACCGGTCACGATCATCATTTCGGCGGCGGCTTCTTCGGCGGCGCCATCGGCGGCAGCGGTCTTGGTGACTTGATCTTCAGCGGCGAATGCCGGCGACGCGAGCAGCGCCAGGGCGGATGCCCCGGCCAGGATGGTTGAACGCATGAGAGCCCCCTCAATTGCGGTTGTGCGCCTTCCTTGACCAATATGTGACAGGAGGGAAAGGGGCAGAATGGCTGCCACGACGCAGCTGCGACAATGCGGCTGCCCAGTGTTGCGCAAATGCATCAGCCTGTGCGTGCCCCATTGCCCGCCGCCCCGGCCTGCGCTAAGCGCCCGCCACTGCCCCTGTGGTGAAATTGGTAGACGCGTCCGACTCAAAATCGGATGGAGCAATCCGTGCTGGTTCGAGTCCGGCCAGGGGCACCATTATTGCAGGCGCGATGCCGCCCACCAACCCAACCCGCCCTTGTTTGCGGGTTGCCGCCCACCAACCCAATCCGCCGGATCAACTTCCACCGGCCCCGTGCGATGCCGTGACCGAACGCAGCCTGGCCGGGATCAATCGATCGAACAGGGCTGTTCCGGCGTTGCGATGCGCGTGCAACGTTCGATCACCTGCGCCGGTGACGGCTTTGCGCCGGTTTCCACCCAGCGTGTCAATGCCTCGATGGCGGCGGTATATTCCGCATCGGACAGCCGGCTGTGCGTTCCCCTGGCCGCAAACAGGCTGAGCAGCAGCGGCGCATTGCCAGCGCCGGCCACCATTTCGGCATAGCGGCGGCTGGCGTCGGGCGAGACGGTCTGATCGGCCCTGGAATGCAGGGTGATGGTGGGAAGCACGATCCGCCCGGTCAGATCGGCGTCAAAGGAAAGCAGCGCGCGGCCTTGCGGATCGGCGGCGAAGCGCGGCACCCCGGCGTTGAGGGCGGCATCATCGGCTGAACCGGAATAGCGCCGCGTGCTGTTGTCGAAGGGATTGCGGCCGGACAGCCGCACCATGACAAGATCGCGGAACGTGAAGGTGGCAAAGGCCAGATGCGGCACGAGCTGGCTTTCGGCCACGCCCGTCACGGCCACGATGTCCCGCAGCCGTTGCGCCTGCGCCGGCGTGCGCGCTGCGGCCGGCAGCTCGGCGCCGGTGCAGTCGTTCACGCGCTGGCGAAGCTGGGCGCGGGTGAGCCGGGCACCCAGTGGCAGGCCCTGCCAGACGGGATAGGCCGCCTCGTCCGCGGCCGGATGGTTGCGGCAATAATATTGATAGACGGCCCGCAGATCGGCCCGGAACTGATAGGCCTGGCTGCCGCCGCTGAGTACCCCGGCGGTGAGCAGCACGCCATCATAGAGCGCGCGGTTTTCCACATCCAGCGCCCCCGATTCGGCCAGCCGTGCCGCCACGTTGCCGCCCCACGACTGGCCATGCAGGATGGTGAGCCGCGGGCGGCCGAAGCTGGCCCAGTACAGCGCGCGCGAGCGATCGACGTCGGCCGCTGCCATGCGCACGCCATAGCCGCCCCGGCGGTAGCTGGAACCGACCCAGCCATAGCCCGCCCGCACGAACGCGGCGAAGCGGTCCAGATCCTCGTCGTTGTCACCGGCGGCGGGCGGATCGAGGCGCGGGCCGCCATGGGCATGCACGATGAGGATGCCATTGGCATTGCGCGGCCTGGCGGCCAGCACCAGGGCACCGGCCTCGTCGCGCATCTCGCTGCAGATGACATTGGGCCCCACCGCCGCCGGGCATGGGCGCTCCACCCATGCCCGGGGCGGTTCGACGGCGGCCGCCGCGGCGAGGGCCAGCAAGGCCAGCATCAGAACGCCTTCATCATGGAGGCATACCAGTAGCGCGGAATCGGATTGTAAAGGAAGCCGTTGAAGCCTTCCGATGTCAGCGGCGGCGCCTCGTTGGTGATGTTGCGGACACCGACGCGGAACCGGAAGCCATCGCGCTTGTCGCCAAAGCGATACTGGGCATAGGTGTTGGCGGTCAGCTGATCCTTGATCACCCAGGGGTTGCCCTGCGGATCGACAAAGCCGGTTTCCAGGGCCCGGCCGGTGTAGCGCGCCGCGGCACCCAGCTGGAAGCGGCCCAGCGTCCAGGTCAGGGTGGCCAGACCCCGCCATTTCGGCCGGCCGTTGGCTTCCAGCAGATTGGCGGTTTCGGGCAAGGGTGTGGCGATGTTGATCTGGCCGGCCGCGCGTGCCGCCACCAGCGCATCGACGGCGTCGCCCGGATCGCGGCTGAATTCCAGCATGCGGGTGGCGTTCACGGCCAGTTCGAAGCTGCCGATGGCCGTGTCGGGCAATGTCCAATAGGCCCCGAAATCGAGGCCCCGCACGGTTTGCGGACGCAGGTTGCGGAACTGGTCGAGGACCTGCAGCACGGTGCCCGCCGGGGCAAGGCCGGTGCCGGCAAAGAAGGCGACATCATCCGCCGTGGGCGTGGCGCGGACAACTGCCGGATTGGACGAACCCTGCAGCCGCAGCAGATAATCCTGGGCGAGCGCGATCTCGTTGCCGAGCACGCCGACGAGGCCCCGCTGGTCGATCCGCCAGTAATCGACGGTGAACGACAGCTGGCCCAGCGCCGACGGCAGGAACTTGGGCTCAAGCACGACCCCAAGGGTGAGGTTGCGGCTGGTTTCCGGTTCCAGAGCGGGGTTGCCGGCCACCACGCGCGAGAAGTTGGGGTTGTTGCCGCAGCGCGTGAAATCGGTGATGCGCCGCGCCCGCAGATCGGCCTCGCAGCGGATATAATCCTGGGCAAGCGCGTTGCGGGCATATTGCAGGGCGTTGGTCTGCTCCAGATTGGGCGCGCGGAAGCCTTCCGAATAGGAACCACGCAGCTTGAGGCCATCGAACATCACCCAGGCCGCGGCAATCTTGGGACGCGCGATGCTGCCGAAATCGGAATAATGCTCGAAACGGCCGGCGATCTGCAGGTCGATCGACTGGATCAGCGGCACGTTCATGTCGGGCGAGATGACCGGCACCGCAAATTCGGCAAAGGCGGCGGCAATGGTGCGCCCGCCACCCGTGTCGGGGTTGGGGCTGACCGCCGCCGCGTCCGACAGGGTGACTTCGCCCGTCACGGCGTCGATGAACGGGGCGCTGCCGTCCACCGCTGAATCGCGATCGTCGAACTGGGTTTCCCGACGCACTTCAACGCCCAGCGCCAGGCCGACCGGGCCGGCGGGCAGCGCAAACAGCCGGGCGTTGGAGGCGCGAAAATCGCCCATGGCCAGCGTGGTCTTGGAGAAGCGGCGCAGCGTGAACATGATGGAATCGATGGCCTGCTGGCTGCTGGGCGTGCAGTCGCCAAAGCCCAGATCGGCAACGCAGCCGCCGTTGAACGGGTTGTAGGCGGCGGGCGTCTGCTGGGCGAGCGAGCGCTGGAGCAGGGAGCTCTTCACGGCCGACGAGCGGTCTAGCGAGGTGGCCTGCGAATAGACCAAGGCGCTGTCCCACTTGAAACCCAGCGTCTCGCCGCGCAGGCCGATCAGCAGCCGGGCCTGCGTGCTCTGGACGTTGACCGTTTGCGGACCGGTATCGGCAAAGCGATAATTGTTCATCCGCACCGGCAAGCCGGTCGCCGGCACGTTGGTCAGGCCTGCAATGCGATTGGGGTTGGCCTGCCCGTTGGGAAATTCGACCGGCCCGAAGGGATTCCAGTAGCTGCCAGCCGGAATCCAGATCGGGTTGAGGTTGATGACGGCGGGCTGGATGCGATCCGTATCGGCATAATACATGCCGATTTCCGTGAAGAGTTCCAGATTGTCGGACACTTCCTGCCGGCCGTTCAGGAAGAAATTGTACCGGGAAACCTGCGGCAGCACGGTGGTGCCGCGCGCGGTGTCATAGCGCAGGTCGCGGAACACGCCGGTGGTTGGCAGGGTGGTGTTGACCAGGCAGATGTCCTGCGGCTGGTTCGGCAGCTGGGCCGCGCAGCTGCCGAAGCTGACGGGGCGAATGTGGAACGAGCCGGCGGCCGTGGTCAGCGCCCGCGTGCCCTGCCGGATGGTGCCATTGGTGGTGGGCGTGTTCAGTGCCGGCCACACACCACGGGTGTTGCGCGTGTCGGCACCGGTGACGCCTTCGAACGGCGTGCCCACGAAATAACGGCGCTGATCGGCCGTGGCGGTGTAGTCCTGATCCTCGGCGCGCAGCGCGGTGCGCTGGGTGAATTCGAAGCTGGCCGTGACGCTGCCCGATTTCCAGCGCGTGCCGGCCAGCAGGTTCGACTGGAATTCGCGCAGGTGGGTGCCTTCGCCGCCGCCATATTGCACGCTGGCCCGCACACCATCGTAATTGTCCCGCAGCACGGTGTTGACCACGCCGGCCACCGCATCGGAGCCATAGATGGCCGCAGCGCCATCAAGCAGCACTTCCAGGCGCTGGAGGCTGGTGATCGGCAGGGCGTTCGAATTGTAGCTGAGCACCGGCACGGTTCCGGTGTCCGACAGGCCCTGGCTGGCCGCGTTGGTCACCACGCGGCGGCCGTTGACCAGCACCAATGTGCTGCCAACCCCAAGCCCGCGCAGATCGATCGAGCCCACGTCGCCGCGTGCGGCATTGCTGGTCTGTGCGTTGTTGGACGGATTGAAGGAGACATCGCCCATCTGCGGGATCGAACGGATCAGTTCATCGCCGGACACGGCACCCGTTGCATCGATCTTGTTGGTATCGAGAACGATGACGGGCAGCGCCCCGGTGGCCTTGGCGCCCCTGATGAGCGTTCCGACAACCACGATCTCGTTGGCTGCCTGCTGTTCCGCCATGTCGATCAGGCCGGATTGCGCCGGCTGGCTGCTCTGGTCTGCAGCGCTGACCGCCCCGGCAGCGGGTTGCTGGGCCGCTTGCGCCAGGGCGCCGGTGGCGGCGCTGGCCAGCAGCAATCCCGCAAGGTGATGGCGGATGTGAGTCATGACGGTTCTCCCTGTTTGCTGTTATGCTTTTGCTGTTCCGGTTTCGGCGGTGCTCGCGGCCACGGTGGCGGGGCCGGCATCGTCAGGCAGGGCTGCGGCCTCTGCCGGCACCACGCCGCCCAGCACGGCGGCCAGGCGTTGGCGGTCAAGCGCCTGTTCCCAGCCGGACACGACGATGGTGGCGACGGCATTGCCGATGAAGTTCGTCAGCGCCCGGCATTCCGACATGAAGCGGTCCACGCCAAGGATCAGGGCCATGCCGGCGACCGGCAAGGACGGCACGATCGACAGGGTCGCGGCCAGGGTGATGAACCCGGCGCCGGTCACTCCGGCGGCACCCTTGGAGCTGATCATGGCCACCAGCAGCAGCGCCAGCTGTTCCGACAGGCTGAGTTCGATGCCGAGCGCCTGGGCAATGAACAGCGCGGCCAGCGTCATGTAGATGTTGGTGCCATCAAGATTGAAGGAATAGCCGGTGGGCACCACAAGGCCCACGACGCTGCGGGCACAGCCGGCCTGTTCCATCCGGTTCATCAGCGCCGGCAACGCCGCCTCAGAACTGGACGTCCCGATCACCAGCAGCAGTTCCGCCCGCAGATAGACCAGCAGGGCAAACAGCGAAAAGCCGGCCATGCGGGCAATCAGCCCAAGCACGATGATCACGAACAGGGCCGATGTGAGATAGAAGGTGGCCACCAGCGCGCCGAGCGACAGCAGTGTTGCCAGCCCGAACTTGCCGATGGTGAAGGCCATGGCGCCAAAGGCACCGACCGGCGCGGCCTTCATCACGATCGCGACCAGCCGGAAGACGATGCGTTCCAGATCATTGAGCGCGGCAGTGACCCGCGCGCCGGCATCCCCCGCGGTCGCCAGCGCCAGGCCGGTCAACACGGCGGCGAACAGGACCTGCAGGATCGAACCGCTGGTCAGCGCCGAAACCAGCGTGGTGGGCACGATGTCGAGCAGGAAGCCGGAAATGGTCGCATCATGGGCCTTGGCCACGAACCCCTGCACGGCCTGCGCATCAAGCGACCGGGGATCGATGTTCATCCCGGCGCCGGGCTGGACGACATTGCCGACGACCAGGCCCACGACCAGTGCAAAGGTGGATACGACAAGGAAATAGCCGAACGCCTTCAAGCCGACGCGTCCCACCGATCCGATCGATTGCATGCCCGCAATGCCGGTGGCGATGGTGAGGAAGATCACCGGCGCGATGACCATCTTGACCAGCTTGACGAACCCGTCTCCCAGCGGCTGCAGCGTGACGCCGACATCTGGCCAGGCCACGCCGACCATGATGCCCAGCACGATCCCCACCAGCACCTGGACATAGGCATTGCCCAGCCAGCGCATGGCGCGGCCACCAGCCAAGCTGTTCGTTGAGACTCCTGCCACTGTTCACATCCCCCGCCGCGATCCGGCCATTGATGTTCAATAGAAAGAGTCGGGCGGCCGGGACAATGTCGCTGCGAGCGAAGGGCAAATTGTTGAAATTGAACATGTTCGCGTGCGTTCCTGCGTTTTCTCTTGTCCAAGTGTGTGGAAAACCGCACATGATGGACAGGGGGTGCGCCCGCACGTGACGAGAGGTTGGACAATCAGTCGGCGATGGTGGCCGTTGCTCGCCGGCGCGCTGCTGATGCTGGTGCTGGCCGCATGCGGCGAGGTCTGGGCGGCGCGCACCGCCCGGGAGCAAGCCGATGCGGATGCCGGCCGGTTGGCCCGCGACAATGCGGCCCTGTTTTCATCCGAACTGCAGAAATTCCGGTTGCTGCCGGTGGCGTTGAGCGAGTTTCCCAGTGTTGCGGCCCTGCTGGCCAGGCCTGACGACCCGGCCCGGGTCAATGCGGAGCTGGAACATCTCGCCGCCCGCACCAACGCGGCGGCGATCTATGTCATTGGCCGTGAGGGCGTGACGCTGGCCGCCAGCAATTACCGGCAGCCGACCAGCTTTGTCGGGCAGAATTACAGTTTCCGGCCCTATTTCATCGATGCCTTGCGCGATGGTGCGGCGGAATTGTTTGCCCTTGGCACGGTCAGCGGCCGGCCGGGCCTGTTCATCGCCAGCCGGATCGGTTCGGCGGCCCGGCCGCTGGGCGTCATCGTGGTGAAGATCGAGTTCGACTCCATCGAACGTGCCTGGTCGAAGCAGCCCGGTTTGACCTTCGTTGCGGAGCGGCACGGCGTTGTCATCGTGACCAGCCGGCCACGCTGGCGGTTTCGCACACTGGATACGCTGGCCGATGCGGCGCGGCGGGAAATTGCTGCGGCCCGGCAGTTTCCGGGCCGCGATCTGGCACCGCTGAACCTGGGGCGGGGCAGCGATGTTGCCCTTGATGGCGCGGTGTATCGCCGCGTGCGCCTGCCCCTGCCGCTGGCCGGGGCCGGCCTGCATGTGCTGATCCCGCTGGCACCGGCCTTGTCTGCCGCCCATGGCCAGGCGTGGAGCATGCTGGCCGCGGCTGCCGGCCTGCTGGCCTTCGCCCTGTTGTGGCTGTTCCGCCAGGCGGAGCGCGATGCGCTGGCCGAAACCACCCGCCGCGAGCTGGAGTCCCAGGTGGCGGAACGCACCAGCGCGATGCAGGTCGCCAATGCCGCCCTGCTGCGCCAGAGCGCCGAGCGCGCGCGCGCCGATGAGCGCTATCGCGAGGCGCGCGAGGAGCTGGCCCAGGCCAGCCGGCTGGCCACGCTGGGCCAGATCGCGGCCGGCATTGCCCACGAACTGAACCAGCCCGCCGCCGCCATCCGGGCCTTTGCCGAAAATGCCAGGGCCTTCATCGAAATGGGCCAGTCTGACAGGGCGCGGGAAAATCTTGGCCACATCGTGGGGCTGACACAGCGTGTCAGTGCCATTTCCGGCGAGTTGCGCCAGTTTGCGCGCAAGCGCACGCGCGGCGCCGGCGTGGTCGACATGAACGATGCCATCGATGGGGCGCTGATGATCGTCAGCCACCAGTTGCGGCGCGGCGCGGTCAGCATCGAGTGGCGCCGTGATCCGCTGCCGCTGGCGGTGCGCGGTGAGCGTGTGCGACTGGAACAGATCATCGTCAATCTGGTGCAGAATGCCCTGCAGGCCCTGGCCGGGCACGCCGATGGCCGCATTGTCATTGCGCCGACGGCAAGCGCCCATCAGGTCGAAATCCTGGTGACGGACAATGGCCCCGGTGTGCCGCAGGCGCTGGTTGAAACCCTGTTCACGCCGTTTGCCACCGGGCGTGAGGATGGCCTTGGCCTGGGCCTTGCCATTGCGCGCGACATTGCGCGCGGCTTTGGCGGCGATCTGCAACTGGCGGCAAACGGGCCGGACGGCGCGTCATTTGCCCTGTGGCTGGAACGACCATGAGCGCCGGCAAGGTCATGCTGGTGGAGGACGATGCCGCGTTGCGGCTGGCAACGCTGCAGACGCTCGACCTGGCCGGGTATGAAGTGGAGGCCCACGACAACGCCCGCGACGCCCTGAAACGCTTGTCGCCGCATTTTTCCGGCGTGATCGTCACGGATATCCGCATGCCGGGCATGGATGGCCTGGAGCTGTTCGCGCGGCTGCGGGCCCTTGATGCAGACCTGCCGATCCTGCTGATCACCGGCCACGGCGATGTGCCGATGGCCGTGCGCGCCCTGCAGGAAGGCGCCTTTGATTTCATTGCCAAGCCCTTTGCCACCGAACAGCTGATCGCCAGCGTGGCCAGAGCCCAGGCCGTGCGCACGCGCGTGCTGGCCGATCGCCGGCTGCAGCAGCGACTTGCGCCGGACGAAGTGATGATCGGCGATTGCGATGCCATGCAGCGCTTGCGCGCCCGGCTTGCCGACGTGGCCCGGACCCGGCTTGATGTGCTGATCGAGGGGGAAGCCGGTGTTGGCAAACGCCTGGCCGCCCGCGTGCTGCACCGGCAATCGCTGCACATGCACAAGGCGTTTGTTGCGGTCGACGCCATGGCCCTGGGGTCTGATCCCAACGGTCTGGCGGCGGCGCTGGCGGCGGCGGCCGGGGGCACGCTGCTGGTCGAGGGCGTGGACGCGCTGTCCTTGCCGCAGCAGGCGTTCCTGGCGCAAGCCATGGCACAGCGCAGCAGACCGGATGCACAAGCGGCGCCCGGCGCCGCCGATGTGCGGCTGGTGGCGACGGCCTGTCCAAATCTTGAGACGGCGGTGACCGCTGGTCGATTCCGCAGCGACCTCTTCTATCAGCTGGCAGCGGCGCGCCTTGCCGTTCCCCCGCTGCGCGACCGACGCGACGACATCGGACCGCTGTTCGCGCATTTCCAGGCCGAAGCCGCTGCGCAGACGGGCCGTGCCAAACAGCAGTTGTCGCCCGGCCAGCGCCAGCATCTGCTGGAGCATGAGTGGCCGGGCAATGTCCGCGAGCTGCGCAATCACGCCTTTGCGGTGGCGCTCGGGCTTGTGGATGGCAACAGCCAAAACGGGCTGGCGACCACGCCGGAACGCACGCTGGCAGCGCAGGTCGACGATTATGAGCAGACCCTGATCACCCAGGCCCTGCGCGCCTGTGAAGGCCAGGTGACCCGTGTTGCCGAAGTGCTGGGGATACCGCGCAAGACTCTTTATGACAAATTCCGGAAATATCAGATTGATCCCATCCTGTTCCGTTCGAAGTCCTGATCCGGCGAACGTGCGGATTTGGTCGGCCAATCGGCTGCGGTGCGCAGCAGGCGCGTGCCGAACGGGGTGCGTTGCGTGGCTGGCGGCATTAATGTACCAACTGGTTCGGACACATGGACTTCGAAAGGGGCAGGGCGATGCGGTGGCTGACGATGGCAATGATGGCCGGGATGGCGGCCGGCGCAGCGCTGGCGCAGCCGGCCGCGCCGGCACCGGCGGCGGGTGCGGCCGCTGCCGGGCCGCCGCGCGGCTATCGTGACCCGTATGAAGGCCGCAAGAAGCTGCTGATCATCGCCGATCTTTCGACCGGCAACCAGAATGCCCATATCGGTTCCAGCCACGCGGTGTCGGTGATCGAACAGATCGGCCGCAAGGCCGGGGCCTATGTCTCCATCATCCGCACCGATACCGATCTGGTGACCAAGGGCGAGGTGTGGGGCACCGGCGCCTATGCCAAGGGCGGCCCGCGCCAGGCGCGCGGGCGCAACCTGGATTATTTCGATGCCGTGCTGTTCTATACCAACGGCGAAACCCGGCTGACGCCGCAGCAGAAGCAGGACCTGCTGGATTTCGTGGCCAGGGACGGCAAGGGCTTTGTGGGCGTGCACACCGCCACCGCCACGGCGGCCAGCTGGCCGGAGTATCAACAGATGATCGGCGGCAGTTTCGACAATCACCCCTGGGGCATCACACGGGCCAGGATCATCGTGGAGCGGCCGGAGTTTCCGGCGATGCAGGCGCTCAAGACCGGCGACGTGCTGGAGGATGAGCATTATCAGATGCTGCCCACGCCCTACAGCCGGGCCGACGTGGATGTGCTGGCCCGGCTCGACACGCGCGGGCTGGACATGACGCTGCCCGGTGTGCACCGCACCGATGGCGATTTTCCGGTGGCGTGGATCAAATCCCATGGCAAGGGCCGGGTGTTCTATTCCGGGCTGGGCCACCCCGATGCGGCCTGGGATGACAGCCGCGTGCAGACCATGTTTCTGGAAGGCATCAAGTGGGCGATCAACGGCGGCCAGGCCCCGCGCCCGCACCCGATGCCGCCAGCGCCGTGAACCTCAGCTTGTCGGCGGCTTGAACCGGGCCTGGGCTGCCAGCCGCACCACGGCGTTGGCGGCGCCATAGCCCTGATAGGCGCGGCGTTCGACGATTTCGAAGAACACCCGGCGGGCAAAGGCGCGGCTGTAGAGCTGGAAATATTCCGCCTCGCCATCGCGATCATACAGGATGTTGTGGGCGCGCAAGGCATCGACCAGCGCCGGCTCCAGCCCGAAGCGGGCTTCGATATCATCATAATAATTGGGCGGGATCGGCAGCAGATCCAGGCCGTTGGCGACGGCCGCGGTGGCCGCGGCAAAGATGTCGGGGCAGGCAAAGGCGACATGCTGCACGCCCGCGCCGAAATAATGCTGCACGAAGCGGGACGACAGGGTCTGCCCGCTCTGGCTGCCGTTCAGGGTGATGCGGATGCCCTTGCCGGCCGATTCCACCGCCTGGCTGTGTACCAGCCCCAGCGTGTCGGCGATGTCCAGCTGCGGCGTCTTGGTCATGGCGAACAGGGTGAGATAGAAGAGCTGCCAGCTCAGGAACTCCTCGTGAGTCATCGTCTGGGCGACATGATCGATGGCGGTGAGGCCCAAAGACTGGCCCTGTGCCGACTGGCCGGCTGCGGGCTGGCTGATCGGCTGCGGGAATTCATGCGCCCACACCGCGGCTTCGGCACCATCGGCGATGAAGTGCAGCAGGCTGCCGCCCACGCCGCGCACGCCGGCGATGTCCAGCTCGTCCGGGCCGACGGCCTGTTCGAAACGGGGCACGCCCAGCGCCTGGGCCCGTGCCAGCGCGGCCGGCACATCGGCCACCACCAGGCCCAGCGCGCACACCGATGCGCCGTGCATCACATCGAAACTGTGGGCAAAGCCTTCGGGTTCGGAATTGACGACGATGTTGATGCCGCCTTGCGTCCAGCGCACCACATCCTTGCGGCGGTGGCGGCTGGTGGGGGCAAAGCCCAGCGCGGCCAGCATGGTGCCCAGGGCGGCGGCTTCGGCATGGCTGGCGGCAAATTCGATGAAGGCGATGCGTTCGGCGGCCACCGGCGGCGGCATGGTTGGCGTGACCGGGCTGCGCGGGCGGCGGGCGACCGCATCATGCATGGCCAAGAGGGCGCGGTGGCCATCCTGGGCAACGCCACTGGCCGAACCGGCGCGGAACCGGTCGTTGAAGATCTCCAGGCTCCACCAGCCATCATAGCCGGTGCGCAGGATCGCTTCGGCCCAATCGGCCAGCGCGAAATCGCCCTGGCCGGGCATGCAGCGGAAATGCCGGCTCCACTGCAACAGGTCCATGTCCAGCCGTGGCGCATCGGCCACCTGCACCAGGAACAGTTTTTCGGGGCGGATGTCGCCGATGCTGCTGGACGGGATGGCCCGCGACAGGGAATGGAAACTGTCGAGGATCAGGCCGATGGCCGGGTGATCGGTATCGCGCACCAGCGCCCAGGCCTCGCGATGGTCATGCACGTGCCGGCCCCAGGCCAGTGCCTCATAGCCCACCTTGAGGCCGCGCGCGGCGGCGCGGTCGCCCAGTTCGTGCAGATCGGCGATCATGCGCGGCCGGTCGGGCAGGGCCAGCGGCGAGCAGTTGGAACACAGCAGCAGCAGCGGCGCGCCCAGTTCGGCCATCACGTCGAACTTGCGCTCCATCCGGTCAAAGGCGCGGGCGCGCTGTGGTTCCGGCATGGCTTCCAGATCGCGGAAGGGCTGGAACAGGGTGATGGCCAGGCCCAGATCAGCCGCGATGGCGGCGACGTCGCGCGGCCGGCCCGGATAGGTGATCAGATCGGTTTCAAAGATTTCCACGCCGGCAAAGCCGGCGGCGGCCACGGCGGCGAGTTTCTGTTCCAGCGTTCCGCTGAGCGAGACAGTCGCGATGGAGCACAGCATCGCGCCGCGCCCCATCAGGCCGCCCGGGCGGGCGCGAAGGAATCGAAACTGGCCCGCATCCGCGCCCGATCGGCCGGGCGGCCGGTGAACAGGGTGAAGGCGGCGGCAGCCTGGCCGATGGCCATGGCGCTGCCATCGATCACCGCACAACCGCGCCGCCGGCTTTCGGCGATCAACGCGGTTTCCAGCGGGAAATAGACGATATCGGCCACCCACAACTGTGGCCCCAGGCATTCGGCCGGCACCGGCAGGCCCGGCAGCTTGGCCATGCCCATCGGCGTGGCGTTGACCAGGCCATCGGCGGCGGCCAGGGCACCGGGCAGGCTGGTGCCGGCCGTGATGCGGGCAGCGGGAAACTGGCCCTGCAGACGGGCCGCCAGGGCAGTGGCGCGGGCCTGATCGACATCGAACAGCGCCAGTTGTTCCACGCCGTGGCGCATCAGCGCCTGCGCCGTGGCGGCACCGGCCCCGCCAGCCCCGACCTGCACCACCGTGCCGGCCGGGCGGCCGCCGATGCCGCCGGCCAGCGCCTCGCCAAAGCCGATCACATCGGTGTTGTGGCCAATGGCCCGGCCATCGGCGAACACCACGGTGTTGACCGCGCCCACGGCGGCGGCCTGCGGCGACAGGCCATCGAGATGGCCGATCACCGCCTGCTTGTAGGGGTAGGTGACGTTGCAGCCGGCCGCGCCCAGCGTGCGCATGGCGGCCAGCACGCGGGGCAGATCGGCCTCATCCCAGCCGCGCTGGGCGAAATCATGCAGCATGTAGAGCAGGCGCAGGCCCTGGGCACCGGCTTCCTGTTCGTGCAGCCAGGGCGAACGCGACGCCGCGATGTCGCGGCCGATCAGGCCGACAAGATAGGTGTCGCTTGCCACCCCCATCTGCGTCATCGCTGCCGCGTTCGCCGCTGGCCGGATCAGAACCGGGTCCGCACGCCCACGCTGATCACGCGCAGGATCGGGTTGCCGGCGAACGTGTCATAGCCTTGCGTGTTGTTGTAGAAGGGCGGTCGGGTGTTGAACATGTTCTGCACGTCCAGGAACACCTCGCCATCCTTCATCCAGCTTTCAGGCAGGGTGTAGGCGATGTGGGCATCGACCGTGGTATAGGCCTTCACCGGATCGCCGCCCGCGCCGGTGGGCACGCCGTTCACCGACACCACCGGATTGACGGCATTGGCGCTGAAGTTGCGATAGCCGCCGGTGTGGTTGAGGAACAGGTTGGCAGCGAAATCGCCCACCGTCACCCCGGCATCGGCGCGCAGATCCAGCCGGATCGACGGGAAGGTGCCGTTGAAGCCGGTGGTGTTGAGCACCGAGAAGGTGGGGCCGCCGCCGAAATTCTGATCGAACCTGGTCTTCAGCGACATGGCCGCACCCAGGGTGAAATTGCCCCAGCTGGTGTTGTGGCTGTAGCGCGCATCGGCATCGATGCCCTGCACCTTCAGGTTCAGCACGTTGCGCTGCCGGAAATCATAGACATAGTTGACGGTGGCCGGGATCGTGGTGGTGAGCGGCCGGTTGCCGACGATTTCCTGGATCTGCGCCGGGGTGGCGCCGGTGGGGAAGATGCGCAGCAGGGGTTGCAGGCCGGTGATGTTGACCGCCGAACCCGCAACCGGAGCGGTGACGCCGCCGCTGAACTGGTTGTTCCAGAAGGTGGCCGACAGGCGCAGGCCCGGCGCGAACGACGGGGTGAAATCCACGCCCAGCGCCCAGCTGGTGCCGCGCTGGGCCACCATGTCGTTGTTGCCGCCGTTGATCTGCAGGCCCTGGATGGTGGGGGTGCCGATGGTGCAGGTGGTGGTGCTGCACGACACGCCCGGGATGGTGTTGACGCCGGGATAGGCGGCAATCGGCACGGCCAGATTGGTCGGCCCGCCGGCCACCGAGGTTTCCGCCGTGGTGCCGCGGCCATCGGCGCCAAAGCTGGTCAGGGCCGGGGCGACGAAGCTGCGCGACCAGTTGCCGCGCACGCGCACGCCTTCCACCGGTTCCCAGTTCACCGCCACCTTGGGGTTGGTGGTGGAACCGAAATCCGAATAATCATCGATGCGGCCGGCCAGGTTCACGTCCAGCTTGTGGATGCCGGGAATGGCCTGTTCGGGGCCGACGATGGGCAGCAACACTTCGGCATAGGCCGCCTTGACGTTGCGGTTGTAATCCAGGTTGATCGTGCTGGAACCGCTGCTGGCCGGGCCGGTGCCGTTGGGGAACGAGACGTTCTGGCGGATGGTATAGCCGATATATTCGCCGCCGAACGCCAGCTTGGCCGCGCCACCGGGCAGATCGAACAGATCGCCGGCAATCTGGGCGCGGAAATTCTGGATGCCCTGGCGGGTGTAGCGCCAGGTGGTGGTGTCGGTCAGCCGGGCACGCACGGCGGCCGACGTGCGGTTGGCCGCGCCGACAGTCCACACGTCCAGCGCGTTGGCGGCGGTGAGCGGCAATTGCGTGACGATCTGGCCGGTGGCCGGCACCGAAATCGTCGTCAGGCTGCCGCCCTGGTTGGTGGTGCCGTTCAGGGCCAGCAGCGCCGCCGACTGGTTGAGGCGGCCGGTGTCGCGCACGAAGCTGGCCGAGGTGCCGACCAGCGCCAGGCCCGACACGGTCCATTTGTCGCTCAGCTCATAATCGGCGTGGGTGTTGACGAAGAAATGTTCTTCCCCCGAATTGATCTCGGCACCCGGGCCGAACATGGCGTCGCCGGAAAAGCGCACCTGCTGGGTGGTGGAGGTCTGCCCCGGCATGGCGACATAGAAGGGGTTGATCTGCCCGGCGCCGCCAGCCGGGGTGCTGCCCGGGCCGAACACGGTGGCCAGCACCGCGCCGCCGCCAGTGCCGCCCTGGCCGCGGCTGACCTGCTGGTTGTTCTTGCGGTTGGAATAGAGGATGTCGGCCCCCACGGTCAGGCGGTCACCCACCTTCTGTTCGGCCTTCATCATCACGTTGTGGCGGCGTTCTTCGGGCAGCTGGTCGCCGGCCTGGGTGATGTCGCAGAAGGCATTGGCCTGGGCATTGGACACCGGATTGCCATAGGCGCCGTTGACGAAGCCGAAGATGGTGGTGGTGCCGCCCGGCTGCACGCTGGCCGGATCGCAGTTGAAGGTGGCGAAATTGGCGCGGTTCTGCGCCGTCGCGGTTGACAGGTCCAGCCCGGCGTTGATTGCATCCTGGCGGTGATCGGCGGCCAGGAAGGGGCGATCGGCGACGCGCAGGCGCGACCGGTCGGAATAATTGTACCCGATCGTCACCCAGCCCTGATCCCAGCTGGTGCCGGCAACGAACCCGGCCTGATAGGTGCGATAATCATCGCCAAAGCCCAGCTGGCCCGACATCTGGATGCCATCGAACTTGCGGCGGGTGATGAAGTTGATGACCCCGGCCACGGCGTCGGAGCCATAGATGGACGACGCGCCTTCGGCCAGCACCTCGACCCGTTCGATCATGGTGACGGGCACCATGTTGGGATCGCCCAGGCTGTGGTTGACGCCCGACAGCGGAATGCGATGGCCATCGACGATGTTGAGCGTGGAGTTGGAGGCCGAACCGCCCAGACCGTGGATGGTCGGTGCGTTGGTGCCCGATGCCGAGGCGGAGTTGAACGAACCCTGGCCGGCCGAACCCAGACCGACCACGGCCGGCACGGTGCGCAGGATCTGCTGCACGGTCTGCGCGTTGGTCTTCTCGATGGCTTCGGCCGAAACGCTGATCAGGTTGGAGCCGACCGGGGCGACGCCCTTGATGCTGGAGCCGGTGACGACGATTTCGGCGGCCTCTTCCTTGTCTTCGACAACGGCGCTGTTGCCCTGTTGATCATCGGCGGCGCGGGTGGCGGCCAGCGGGGCCATGGCCAGCGCCATGGCAAGGGCCAGGCGCGAGGCGTGCGGCAACAGGCGCGTCGAAACAGTCATGATGTCCTCCCCAGGATCGGTTTTTTGTACCAACTAGTGCGTTCAATATCGGCCTGTTCATCTGCCGTCAAGATTGCGGCAGTGCGCCGCGGGCGGTTCAGTCCAGCGCCACCCGCTCCACCGGGCCGACGATCAGCACATAGGCCGCCGCCCCGATCAGGCCGAGCACGGCGATATAGGCCAGCGCGCCATAGAAGCTGCCGGTGGCGCCGACGATGAAACCGATCACCAGCGGCGTGACGATGCCGGCCAGATTGGCGCACAGGCTGAACAGCCCGCCGGTGACGCCCACCGCCTCGCGCGGGGCGACATCGGTGATCAATGTCCAGCCCAGATTGACCATGCCCTGCCCGAAGAAGGCCAGGCTCATGATGGCGATCACCATGTCGTTCGAATCGGTGAAATTGGCCGCCACCATGGTGGAGGTGAGCAAAAGGCCGACGATGATCGGCAGCTTGCGCCCCAGCGTGGCGGAACCGCTGCTGCGGATCAGCCAGTCAGACACCTGCCCGCCGACCAGCACGCCAACGCTGGCCGCCAGATAGGGCAGGGCAGCGGCCCAGCCGGATTTGAGGAAATCCATGCCGCGTTCATCGGCCAGATAGGACGGGAACCAGGTGAGGAAGAACACCAGGGTGGAATTGCCGCAGAATTGCCCGATGGACGCGCCCAGCACCTGGCGCCTGCGGATCAGCCGGCCCAGCATCGCCCAGCTGAACGGCGGCGCCGTGGCGGTGGAGAGGCCGCCGCCGGCTTCGATCAGGGCCAGTTCCGCTGCATTGGCGCGGCTGGCGTGCGGTTCGCGATAGAAGATGAACCAGATGCCGGCAAAGGCGATGCCGATGCCGCCGGTGATCCAGAACAGGGACCGCCAGCCCCAGGTGGCGACGATCCAGCCCAGCACCGGGATCAACAGGCCCAGCCCCACATATTGCCCCACGGCATAGACGCTGTTGGCGCGCGCCCGCTCGCCTTGCGGAAACCAGGTTGCCAGCACCCGGCTGTTGGCCGGAAAACAGGGCGATTCGGCCAGGCCCAGCGCCAGCCGGGCGCCCAGCAGGCCGGCAACGCCGGTCATCAGCCCGTGCAGCGCGGTGGCGGCCGACCACAGCGCCAGCGACAGGCCATAGGTGAGGCGGGTGCCAAAGCGATCGAGCACGAAGCCGCCCGGCACCTGCGCCAGCGCATAGGTCCAGGAAAAGGCCGAGAAGATCAGGCCCATGACTTCGGGGCCGATCTCAAGTTCGGCGGTGAGCGCCGGCTTGGCGACGCCCAGCACCGAACGATCGAGATAGTTGAGCATGGTGGCCGCCGTGATCAGCGCCAATATGCCCAGGCGGGCGCGGCTGGGCGTCATGCCCGCAGCGCCCAGCGCCGGGCCAGATCGCGCACCGCCAGGCCATAGCCGGCGACGCCCAGGCCGGAGATGATGCCGGTCACCACCTGGGTCATGATCGATTTCGATCGCCATTCCGCCTCGCGGCGGTGGATGTTGGAAATATGCACCTCGATCACCGGGCAATCGACCATCTTGAGTGCATCAAGGATGGGATAGCCGGCATAGGTGAAGGCCGCCGGGTTGATGACGATGCCGATCTGGCCACGGCGGGCGGCCTGGATCCAGTCCACCATTTCATGTTCGGCATTGGTCTGGCGAAAGATCAGCGGCAGGTCGCCGGCTTCGGCGCGGCACAGCGCCTCCACATCGGCCAGCGTCTCATGGCCATAGATGTGGGGTTCGCGTTCGCCCAACAGGTTGAGATTGGGCCCGTTCAGCACGTGAATGGCGTGCGTGTTCATTTCCATCCCCCCAGGATCGTCTGCCCTTTCGTGCCTGCCACGGGCCGCCGGTGCGGGCAAGGGCAGGGGGTTGCAGCGGCGCGACCCGTTGTGTACGAACTGGTACATATAAAAGCGGGGAGGGGTTGGCAATGCGCCTGATGCCGATGCTGGTGGCAAATGTGGCAGGCCTGGGCCTGGCGGCGGCGGCGCTGGCCGATCCGGCGGCCGACTGGCCCACCTATGGCCGCGACAAGGGCGGCCAGCGCCATTCGCCACTGGCCCAGATCACGCCGGCCAATGTGGCCGGGCTGGAACTGGCCTGGACCTATCACATGCGCCCCGCCAGCCTGGATGCAGCGCCGGCCGATGCCGCGGCCGCTGCCCAGCGCAGCGCCGAAGGGGTGGGCGGGCCGCCACCCGGTGCCCCCGCCGGCGGAGCCTTCTCGCGCCAGCGCAGCCGCTTTGCCGGATCGCAATCGACGCCGCTGGTGGTGGATGGCGTGATGTACACCACCACGCCTTATGGCCGGGTGGTGGCGCTGGAACCGGAAACCGGGCGCGAGCTGTGGGCGGCGGCCATTCCCGGCCCCGGCCAGCCCAGTTTGCGCGGGGTCGAATACTGGCCGGGCGATGGCGACACGCCGCCGCGGCTGTTCTTTGGCACCCGCGATGGCCGGCTGTTTGCGCTGGATGCCGCCAGCGGCAAGCCGGCGGCCGGCTTTGGCCAGAACGGCGTGGTGGAGATGAAGACGCCCGACGTGCTGAACGGACAGACGGTGCGCCAATATGGCATGACCTCGCCGCCGATCGTCTGGAAGAATCTGGTCATCACCGGATCGGCCGTGCAGGAATTCCCGCCGCGCGGTGCGGCCGGCGACGTGCGCGCCTGGGATGCCCGCACCGGCGCGCTGGTGTGGACATTCCACAGCGTGCCCCGCCCCGGCGAGCCGTTCCACGAGACGTGGGGCACGGATGGTGCCGCTGCCCGGTCGGGTGTGAATGTGTGGGGATTCCTCACGCTCGATGCGGCGCGCGGCATTGTCTACATGCCGTTTGCCGCGCCCAGCTTCGATCGCTTTGGCGGCGATCGGCCGGGCGACAATCTTTATTCCTCCACGCTGGTGGCCGCCGATGCCGCCACCGGCAAGCGGCTGTGGCATTTCCAGGTGGTGCGCCACGACATCTGGGACAATGATCTGCAGGCCCCGCCCATCCTGTTCGATGTGGAAAAGGGCAAGCGCCGGATTCCGGCGGTGGCCATCGTGTCGAAGAACGGGCTGGTGTTCATTCTGGATCGCGTGACGGGCAAGCCGGTCTTTCCGGTGAAGGACATGCCGTTTCCGGCCAGCCCGGTGCCGGGCGAAGTGACCGCGCCGACCCAGCCGATCCCGCAGGTGACGCCGCCCTTGTCGCGCACCAGCTTCACCATGGCCGACGTGGCCGACGTGACGCCCGAACTGAAGGCCGGCTGCACCGACTGGATCACCAGGAACGCCATGGTGCCCGGCGGCCTGTATGTGCCGGTGGGTTTCAACACGGTGACGATCAGTTTCCCCGGCCTGCAGGGCGGCGGCAACTGGGGCGGTTTCACCTATGCCGCCGATCGCCGCCACCTGATCGTCAACACCACCGAACTGGGCCAGGTGACGGCGCTGGTGCCATCGAAAGGCCCGTTGCCGGTGGAACGTGGGCCGGTGAGCGGGCGGTTCCAGCTGCCCGGCAGCAAGCTGATGTGCCAGCAGCCGCCGTGGGGCAAATTGTCGGCCATCGACACGCGCACCGGCAAGCTGGCCTGGACGGTGCCGCTGGGCGTGACCGACGAACTGCCCGAAGGCAAGCGGCTGACCGGCCGGCCCAACATCGGCGGCCCGATCAGCACGGCCAGCGGCCTCACCTTCATCGGCGCCAGCGATGATGGCCGCTTCCGTGCCTTTGACAGCGCCAATGGCAAATTGCTGTGGGAGGTGAAGCTGCCGGCCGCCGCCCATGCCACGCCCGCCACCTATCGCGGCAAGGATGGCCGGCAATATGTGGTGGTGACGGCCACTGGCGGCAGTTTCCTCGACAGCCCGTTGGCCAGCGATGTGGTGATGGCGTTCGCCCTGCCCCGATAGCGTCGGTCAGGGCGCGAAATTGCGGCCCAGATAGGCGGAGATCTCGGCAAATTCGGCATCGTTGATTTCGGCGCCGCGGCCGATCATCTGCTCCATCGTCTGTTCCCAGGCGACGCGGTCGCGGCGCTGGCCAACCACGATTGCGATGGCGTGGCAGGTGCCGCACTTGGCCCCCACCAGTTCCCGCCCCGGCCCGGCCGGCAGCAGCGACAGATCGGGCGCCGGTTCCTGCGCGGCCGCCACGCTGATGGTGACGGCGGCCAGCAGGGGCAGACAGAGCAGCAACCTAGTCAACGGCGCGGCCCGTGGCGCGCACCCGTGGTGCGGGTGCAGGGTTCAGGGCCGCGACCAGCCCGGCGCGCGGCCAGTCGATGGCGCGGCTTTCAAGGTCCAGCCACATCAGCCTGGGTTTGGCCGGATCAAAGCGCGGCCAGTCCGGCGACGGGGCCTCGCCGCGCACGAAGCGCACCAGCATGTCGGACATGGTTTGCGCCAGCGCCCGGTCCTGTGCCGTCCAGTTGCGGGTGGTGCGGAACAGGTTCAGGCTGTCCAGCGTCTGGAACCAATAGGGCACATCGCCGGTGTGATAGGCCCCGGCAGTGGCGGCATCATGATCGGAAAATGTGATGCCGGGCGCATAGGGCTGGCGGCGGGCGAACAGCCAGACATAGGCCGGGCTGCCGGCCCTGGCCTGGGCCCCGGCCCAACCCATCACCTGGTTGCCGATGCTCATGTCGCGCTGCAAGTCGTTGAGTGACCGATAAAGATCGGCGTCCGTCCCGGGGGCATAGCTGGCCAGCACCGCATCGGCCTGGGGGCCAAAGCGGGCGCGCACGGCCGCTTCGAATTCGGCCACGCTCTTGACCGGCCCCAGGCTGGCAAAGGCCTCGTCGCGGGTGAAACCGATCAGCACCGGCACCTTGCTTTGCGCGCCGGCGGCATAGGTGGCGGCGGCATCGCCGGTCAACACATGGCCATCGGCCACCAGCGCATCGCGCGGCACGCCCGCGGCCCCGGCCAGCAGCCGATCACCGGCCAGATCGCGCATCGCCTCGATCCCGGTCGCGCCCAGCGCCTTTTGCAACGCCAGCCCCTGCACTTCGGCTTCGGCCAGCGGGATGGCGCCGCGCGGCCGCATTGGGCTGCCGCTCATGCCCACCACGCGGTGGAACAGGCCCCTGGCCAGCGGCGACATCTGCAACGTGCCCACCGACATTGACCCGGCCGACTGGCCGGAAATGGTGACATTGCCGGCGTTGCCGCCAAAGGCCGCAATGTTGCGCTGCACCCAATGCAGGCCGGCGATCTGGTCCATCAGGCCATAATTGCCGCTGCGGCCGCCGGCTTCGCGGCTGAGTTCGGGGTGGGCCAGAAAGCCCAGCGCGCCAACCCGATAGGCGATGTTGACCTGGATGACGCCCTTCCTGGCCAGAAACGCCCCGGAATAATTGGCCATGGATGTGGAGCCGACGTTGAACGCGCCGCCATAAATCCACACCAGCACCGGCCAGCCACCGGGCGGCGGCGCACCGGGTGGCACCCAGATGTTGAGGTGGAGGCAATCTTCCGACACCGCCTCGTTGCCGAAATAATGGTTCATGGTGCGGCCGCGGCCCGGTTGCAGGCACATCGGCGCCGGCCGGGTGGCATCACGCACGCCGGCCCAGGCGGCGGCCGGCTGCGGCGGCTTCCAGCGCAGTTCGCGCACCGGCGGGGCGGCGAAGGGCACGCCCAGAAACGCCTTCACCCCGCCATCGATGGTGCTGCCGGCCAGGATGCCGGTATCAACCGTCACCTGCTGGGCGACGGCTGGCGCGGCGGCAAGCAGCAGGGCGAAGGCAAGCTGGATCAACGGCTTCATTTGCGGTCTCCCAACCGGGCATGGAAGAAATCGAACGTGGCATTGACCGCCTGCATCGTGGCAGCATGGGTGGTGGCGGAATCCGGCCCGATGAAGCTGTGATCGACATTGGCGATATAGATGGCAGCAACGGGCATGCCATTGGCCTGCAGGCCGGCTTCGGCCAGCCGTGACTGTTCCACCGGAACGGTGCGATCATTGATGCCGTGGATCAGCAGGAAGGGTGGATCCTGCCGGCTGAAATAACGGGCCGGGCTGGCGGCGGCCACGCGGTCGGCCGGGCAGGTGGCGGGCTGGCAGCGCAGCAACTGATTTTCTGCTGCCGGCGCGCCGGGCTGGGTCTGTCGCGCCAGCAAAGGCTTGAAATCAAACACGCCATACCAGATGGCGGCGGCCTGAACGCAGGTGTCTCCGGCCGGCGGCGGGGTCTGGCCGGGGCGGGACGGCGGGTCCAGGCTGGCATCGCGGCAACTGGTGGCCGCCAGTGCGGCCAGGTGCCCGCCGGCCGAACCGCCCCACAGGGCGATGCGGGCCGGATCAATGCCATGGCGGCCGGCATTGGCCTTCAGGAAACGGATCGCGGCGCGCACATCCTGCAACTGGGCCGGGTGGGGCGCTTCGCCGGCCAGGCGATATTCCAGGCTGGCCACCACAAAGCCTTCGGCCGCCAATCGGGCCAGTGCGGCCGGAAAATCGGCAATGGCACCGGCCTGGCGGGTGTGGCCACCCACCCAGCCGCCGCCGTGGACATAGATGACCAGCGGGCGCGCCGGCCCGCCCGGCCGGTGATAAAGATCAAGCCGCAGCGGCCGGAAGCCATTGATCGTGGAATAGATCACATCGGCCTGCGCCGTGACGCCGCCGGGGAAGGCCAGCGCCCGATCGGGCATGGGATCACCCAGGGCCGGGCCGTTGGCGGCGGTGGGCAGATCGCGCGGACCGGTCGGTTGCCGGGCCAGCGCCGGCCCGGCGACCGCCAGGGCCGCCGCCGCCATGATGAGATGATCGATCCGCATCGCTCCCCCCTCTGGGCGCCTTGTATATTAACCAGTTCGTCCATACCGTGCGTGGCAGACGCCGACAAGGTAGAACCGGGCAAATGGGCCGGGTTCAGGCCGGGTTTTGCACCGCGGCCAGCATGGTGGCGACGATGGCGGCGCGGCGGCGGGCGATGACGGCGGGATCGGCCATGTCCAGCCCGAAGATCGTGTTGATGGTGTAACGATTGGAGACGACATAAAAGCACAGCGAGGAGATCTGCAAATGCAGTTCCAGGGGATCAAGGCCGGGGCGGAAGCTGCCTTCGGCCAGTCCCTTGTCGATGATGGCCTGCATCGAAGCAATGACTCGCCGGTTGCGTTCACGAATACCATAAACGCCGGCAAGATGTTCGGCACGATGGATGTTTTCGTTCATCACCATCCGCACGAATTCTGGATGGGCGATGTGATAATCCAGCGTGTGTTCCACATGGGCACGCAGGGCATCAATTGCGGGTAGATCCTCGAAATGGCGATCGCCTTCGGCTTCGCGGATGCCGGCATAATTTTGTTCCAGCACGGCGCGATACAATTCTTCCTTGCTGCCGAAATAATAATAGATCATCCGTTTGGAACTGCGGGTCTTTTCGGCGATTTCATCGATGCGCGCGCCGGCCAGGCCCTTGGCGGCGAATTCGGTGGCGGCCACCCGCAATATGTCGGCGCGGGTGGCATCGGCATCATGAATACGGCCGGTTCGGCCATCGGCATCGGTCACGCGTCTGCCTTTCGTGGGTCAATCCCACGTGGTTACAGGCAGGGCCGCCGCTTGCGCAAGTGGCTGTTCACAGTCGTTCCGTGTCGATTTCGGCATAGGTGGTGGCCGGATAGCGTTCACCGGTGACCGCGCCGGCAAACAGCGTGGCCGCGGCATCGAGCACGGTGGCGGCAACCGCGACCCCGGCGGCAGCATGATTTTGCGCCATGTGGGCGGCGCTGGTGGTGCCGGGCAGGGCATGGACATGGGCCCCGCGCGACAGCACCCAGGCCAGGCACAATTGCCCGGCGCTGATCCCGGCGCTGGCCGCCAGTGCCGCCAGCCGCGCCGCCAGGGCGGCATTGGCGGCCAGCGCCGCGCCCTGGAACCGCGGCATGCCGGCGCGGATGTCGCCCGGCTGGAACTGGGTGGTGGCGGTGATCGCGCCCGACAACAGGCCGCGCCCCATCGGGCTGAACGCCACCAGCGCCGCCCCGATTTCGGCACAGGCATCCAGCACGCCCAATTCCACATCGCGGCTCCACAGCGAATATTCGCTTTGCACCGCGGCAATCGGGTGCACGGCGTGGGCGGCGCGCAGCGTGGCGGCCGACACTTCCGACAGGCCGATGGCGCGCACCTTGCCGGCTTCGACCAGCCGGGCCATGGCGCCCACGCTGTCGGCGATCGGCACGCCAAAATCGCGGCGGTGCAGATAGAGGAGATCGAGATGATCGGTGCGCAGCCGGGTGAGCGACGCGTCAACCGTGGCGGTGATGGTTGCGGGCCGGCCATCGATCACGCGGCGCCCATCCACCCCGGCCATGCCGCACTTGCTGGCCAGGAAGATGTCGTGCCGCCGCCCGGCCAGCGCTTCGCCCAGCAGTTCCTCGTTGGCGCCAAAGCCATAGAGCGCGGCGGTATCGAAATGATCGTGGCCGGCGGCCAGGGCGGCGTGGATCAGCCGCACCGCATCGCCGCGGTCGGGCGGGCGGCCATAGGCGTGCGACAGGTTCATGCAGCCCAGCGCCACGGGATGCAGCGAGCGGCCGGCGATGCTGCGCGCCGTCATGACAATTGCTGGTCCAGCGCGTGCAGGGTGCGGTAACAGGGCAGCACCTGGGCCACGCTGGCATTGGGTTCGCGGCCCTCGCGGATGGCGGCGACAAATTCGCGATCCTGCAATTCGATTCCGTTCATCGACACATCCACGCCCGACACATCGATGCGTTCATCCTTGCCGGTGAACAGATCATCATAACGCGCCAGATAGGTGCCGGTGGTGCCGATATAGCGGAAGAAGGTGCCCAGCGGGCCATCATTGTTGAAGCTGAGCGACAGGGTGCAGATCGCCCCGCCCGCCGATTTCAGCTGAATCGACATGTCCATGGCGATGCCCAGCTGCGGGTGCAGCGGCCCGGCCAGCACGTTGGCGGCCACGATGGGCTGCCCGGTCTGCCAGGCGAACAGATCGACGGTGTGGGCGGCGTGGTGCCACAGCAGATGATCGGTCCAGCTGCGCGCTTCGCCCTTGGCGTTCATGTTCTGGCGGCGGAAGAAATAGGTCTGCACATCCATCTGCTGGATGGCGAATTCGCCCGCCGCGATGCGCTGGCGCACCCACTGGTGGCTGGGGTTGAAGCGGCGGGTGTGGCCCACCATGCACACCAGGCCCGTGTCCCGCTGCATCGCCGCCACCGCTTCGGCGTCGGCCAGGCTGTCGGCCAGCGGAATTTCGACCTGCACATGCTTGCCGGCGGCCATGCAGGCCAGCGCCTGGGCGGCGTGCATCTGGGTGGGGGTGCACAGGATCACCGCATCGACATCATCGCGGGCCAGGGTTTCGGCCAGATCGGTGGTGGCGTGGCCGATGCCATATTTCGCGGCAATCGCCTGGGTCGGCTCCAGCCGCCGGCCCACCAGCGAGGTGACCGACACGCCTTCGATCAGGCGCAGCGCATCCAGATGCTTTTCGCCAAAGGCGCCGGCCCCGGCCAGTGCGATTCTCATTCGGTGGGCTCCAATACCAGATGGCCAATGGCCGTGTTGCTGCAGGGGATGTGATAATGGCGGTGCCGCAGCCGGGTGCGGGCACCCAGCGCCCCGCGCATGATCAGCCACATCACCATTTCAATGCCTTCGCTGCCGGTTTCGCGCAAATATTCGATATGCGGGATGGCGCGGGCGGCCTGGCTGTCCCCGATCAGCAGATCCATGAAGCGATTGTCCCATTCGCGGTTGAGCAGGCCGGCGCGCGGCCCCTGCAACTGGTGGGACATGCCGCCGGTGCCCCACACCTGCACGTTCAGATCATCGGGGAAACTGGCCACCGCGCGGGCAATCGCTTCCCCCAGCGCCCAGCAGCGGTTGCCCGACGGCACCGGATAGGTGACGACATTCACCGCCAGCGGGATCACCCGCACCGGCCAGGCAGCGGGCTGGCCGAACATCATCGACAAGGGCACGGTCAGGCCGTGATCGACGTCCATCTCGTTGATGATCGTCATGTCGAAATCATCCAGGATCAGGCTCTGGGCGATGTGCCAGGCCAGATCGGGGTGGCCGATCACTTCGGGCACCGGGCGCGGGCCCCAGCCTTCATCGGCCGGCCTGAAGCGTTCGCCGCAGCCGATGGCAAAGGTGGGGATGATGTTGGCATCAAAGGCGCTGGCATGATCGTTGTAGACCAGCAGGACGACATCGGGCGTCGACGCGGCCAGCCACTCGCGAGTCCAGTCATAACCGGCAAAGATCGGGCCGAAATAATCATCGCGGCTCTTGCCCTGATCCACGGCGACGCCCAGAAGCGGCACATGGCTGGACGCGATCCCGGCGGTGATGCGGGCCATGTCACCAGCCTCCCTTGATCGAACGGTTGCCCTGTGGCGGGCGGCCGCCGTTCATCATCATCTGGCGATAGGTGGGAAAATCCATGTCGGTCATCGTGCTCACCGCTTCGGCAAAGCTGATGCCATCGGTGGAGAAGATCTTGGCCAGGAAATAGATATTGCCGCCCAGATCGAGCAGCCGGTTGTAATCGCGGGCCTTCACTGCCGCCTTCTGGTCATCGCTCAGCGCCCACCCGGCCAGATAGTCATCCTCGCCGGCCTTCCAGCGTTCGCGGTTTTCCGCCTTCATCAGGCTCATGCAGAACTGGTTGAGCTGATAACCGGCGCGTGCCCGTTTGGCCGTATAGACGCGGGTGCCGGGGATATCGTCGAACTCGGCCAGATAGGCGTGGATGTCGTGCGTCACAGGCCGCGCTCCTTCAGCTTGGCATCCAGGCGGGGGAACACCCGGCGGGCGTTGCCTTCGAAGATCGCCGCGCGCGCCGCGTCGCTGATCGGCAGGGCATCGACATAGCGTTTGGTGTCGTCGAAATATTGCCCGGTGGTGGGATCGATCCCGCGCACCGCGCCCACCATCTCGCTGCCGAACAATATGTTCTTGGTTTCGATCACTTGCGCCAGCAGATTGATGCCCGGCTGATGATAGACGCAGGTATCAAAGAACACATTGTGCATCAGATGGGTATCGAGCGCCGGCTTCTTCAGCATGTCGGCCAGGCCGCGATAGCGGCCCCAGTGATAGGGCACCGCGCCGCCGCCGTGCGGGATGATGAAGCGCAAGGCGGGGAAGCGGGCGAACAGATCGCCTTCCAGCAACTGCATGAAGGCGATGGTATCGGCGGCGATATAATAGGCGCCGGTGGCGTGCATGGCCGGGTTGCAGCTGCCCGACACATGGATCATCGCCGGCACATCCAGTTCGCACATCACCTCATAGAGCGGGAACCAGAAGGGATCGGTGAGCGGCGGATGGCCAAAATGGCCGCCGCCGGGATCGGGATTGAGATTGCAGCCGATGAAGCCCAATTCGGTGACGCAGCGGCGCAGCTCGGCGATGCTGGACGACAGATCGGCCTCCGGCGATTGCGGCAGCATGCAAACGCCCACGAAGGTTTCGGGATAGAGGCCGACAACGCGGGCGATCAGATTGTTGCAGGCCCGCGCCCATGGCACCGCCACCGATTGATCGCCCACGTGGGGCGCCATGGCGCTGGCGCGCGGCGAAAAGATGGTGAGATCAGCCCCGCGTTCGCGGATCAGGCGCAGCTGATTCTGTTCGATGGTGGCGCGGATCGCATCGTCGCTGATGGCCGGATAGGGCGGGGCGGGCTGGCCGGCCTTGAACGCGGCAATCTGGGCCGTGCGCCATTCATCATGGGCAGCGGGCAGCACGGTGTAATGGCCGTGGCAATCGATGATCAGCGGCGGGCGGGTCATGCGGCGTCCTTTCGGCCGGGCGGGGCCAGCGCGGCGCTGATCGCGGCCAGCCGTGCGGCCGGATCGAGAGCGGCGGCCAGGCCCAGGCCGCCAAGCCGGCTTTGCCAGCCCTGCGCGCCGCTGGCCATGGCCGGTGGCACCCCCAGGGCCGAAAGCGTGGCGGCCACTTCGGCCATTTCCTCGGCGCGGCGCTGGCCGTGCGTGGTCATGCGTTCCAGCCGATAGGCAAATTCAGCGGCGCTGGCGGGGCCCAGCGTGGCCAGCACATCATCCAGCACGCCGGCGCGGGTGGCGGCGATGGCACATTCGGCGGTCAACGCCTCCAGCCCCTTGATCATCACCGATCGGATCATCTTGACACTGCTGGCCATGCCCACCGGGCCGGCCAGCACGCGCAGATTGGCAAAGCCCAGCCCGGCCAGCGCGGCGGCCGCGGCCGCCGCGCCGGCGCCCGACAGCAGCAGCGGCACGCTGCGGCGGGCCGGCAGCACCGGCGCCATGATCGCCAGATCGACATAACGGCCGCCGGCAGCATCGATCAGCGCCGCCGCCGCGCGCTTGGTGTCGGGCGCCACGCTGTTGCCATCCAGATAGAGCGCGCCCGGCGCGATTTGCGCGGCGGCGGCGCGGGCGGCGGCCAGCGCCTGGCCAGCTGTGACAAGGCACAGGATCAGGCCGCCGCCGGCCAGCGCCTGGGCCAGCGTATCGGCCCCGGCGATGCCCAGCCGATCATAATCGCAGCGCTTAGCGGCCCAGGCGGCGGGATCATCGGTCTTGCGGTCGAACGCGGTGGCGGCCCAGGCCGGGCCGGCGGGCGCGCCGGCAAAGGCCATGGCGGCCTCACCACAGCCGATCAGGCGCACATCAGGGGCAGGCAGGGCAGTGGCCATGGCCAGCCGATGCACGCCGCGGCCGGGCCATGCCCAATCATTTTCACCCCCGCCCTATTCAAAAAACGGAAGTGAAGGATCGGCATCGATGCCGGCCACCACGGCCAGATGGTGCAGAAACGCCCGCTGCACCGGGCTGGGTTGCCAGCCATGGCGCAGCACCGCGCCGATGCGGCGGGGCGGGATGGCCAGATCGGCATCGATCGCCACCAGCAGGCCGGCGGCCAGTTCCACCCGCACCTGTTCGGGCGAGAGCAGGGTGAGGCAATCACTGGCCAGCAGCAGTTCGCGGATGGTCATCACGCTGCCACAGGCAACCGGCGCGGGCGGCCGCTGGCCGGCAAACAGCGCCTGCCACTGCGCCGCCAGGGGTGAACCGGCGCGGCCCGTCACCCAGGGAAAGCCGGCCAGCGCCGCGCGGCCGGCCTTGTGGCCGGCCAGCGGGTGGCCGGCGCGCGCGATCACCGCCGGGCAATCGCTGAGCAGCGGCCATTGCACCAGATCGGCCGGGGCCGGATCGCGCAGCGCGCCGATCATCAGGTCGATCGCGCCATCGCGCAGCCGCTCGGCCAGATCAGCCCAGGCGCCTTCCACCACATCCACCGCCACGCCGGGCCAGGCCGGCAGCAGCCGGGCCAGCGCCGCCGGCACCAGCCGCGCGCGCGACAAGGGCATGGCCCCGATGGCCAGCCGCACCGGGCCGGCGGGCGGCTGCGCCGCTTCCAGCCCGGCGCGATATTCGGCCACCACCAGCCGCAAGTGCCGGGCCAGGCCACGCCCGCCGGCAGTGAGCGCCACGCCGCGCCCGCGCCGTTCCACCAGGCTCTGCCCGGCCAGCCGCTCCATTTCGGCCACCGCCCGGTGCAGCGCCGGGCCCGACAGCGACAGGCGCGGCGCGGCTTCGGCATAGCTGCCGGCATCGGCCAGCGCGAGGAAGGCGCGCAATTGCGCCATGCCCAGATGATTGACCGGGTTGAAGCCGCGCCGGCTGGCCCGCGCCAGCGCCGTGGCCAGCCGTTCATCGGCGGCGCTGATGCGCGCCGCCAGTGCCGCGCCGGCCGGGGTGGCGGCCATGCCGCCGGGCAGGCGATCAAACAGGCGGGTGGCCAGCCGGCGTTCCAGCTGGGCCAGGCCCTGGGCCAGCGCCGGCTGGCTGATGCCGATGGCGCTGGCCGCGCCGCCCATGGTGCCGATGCGGGCAATCACCGGCACGGCGCGCAGGTGGCGCAGGTTGAGGCGATAGAGGGGTTCCATGCCAGACTTAACCATGGCTTATGGGGCGGGCGCAATTCCGTCTTTGTGCCCGCTGCGCGCTTTGGCAGCGCAGGCGCGACGCCAGGGGAGGGTGATGATGGCCGGAATCGTGGTGCAGAACATCGAACGCGCCGATGCGGCGGTGATCGCCGGGCTGGCCGCTGCTGGCGTGGCCACGGTGCACGAGGCGCAGGGGCGCACCGGCCTGCTGGCGGCGCACATGCGGCCCATCTATGCCGGGGCGCGCATCGCCGGCAGCGCGGTGACCATCTCGGCCCCGCCGGGGGACAACTGGATGCTGCATGTGGCCATCGAACAGGTGCGGGCGGGCGACATATTGGTGCTGGCCCCCACATCCCCGTGCGAGGATGGCTATTTCGGCGATCTGCTGGCCACATCGGCGCAGGCGCGCGGCTGCCAGGGGCTGGTGATCGATGCCGGGGTGCGCGACGTGCGCGATCTGGCCGCCATGGGCTTTCCGGTGTGGAGCAAGGCGGTGTTTGCGCAAGGCACGATCAAGGCGACGCTGGGCAGCGTGAACGTGCCGATCGTGTGTGCCGGCGCGGTGGTGAATGCCGGCGATGTGATCGTGGCCGATGATGATGGCGTGTGCGTGGTGCCGCGCGCCCGCGCCGCCGATGTGCTGGCCGCCGCCCAGGCCCGCGAGGCCGCCGAAACCGCCAAGCGCGCCCGGCTGGCAGCGGGGGAGCTGGGGCTGGATATCTATGCCATGCGCGACAAGCTGGCAGCGATGGGCCTGAAATATGTCTGATGGCGTGCCCTGCCTGTGGATGCGCGGCGGCACATCCAAGGGCGGTTATTTCCTGGCCGATGATCTGCCGGCCGATCGGGATGGCTTTCTGCTGCGCATCATGGGGTCGCCCGATCCGCGCCAGATCGACGGCATGGGCGGGGCCGATCCGCTGTCATCCAAGGTGGCGGTGGTGCAGCGTTCGGCGCGGCCGGGCGTGGATGTGGATTATCTGTTCCTGCAGGTCTTTGTGGATCAGGCCATCGTTTCGGACGCGCAGAATTGCGGGAACATCCTGGCCGGCGTTGGCCCCTTTGCCATCGAACGCGGGCTGGTGGCGGCGCGCGATGGCATCACCCCGGTGACGATCTGGATGGAAAACACCGGCCAGATCGCGGTGGCGCAGGTGCACACGCCGGGCGGCCGCGTCACCTATGCCGGCGATGCCGCCATCGATGGCGTGCCCGGCACGGCAGCGCCGATCCCGCTGATGTTCCGCGATACCGCCGGTTCCAGCTGCGGCGCGCTGCTGCCCACCGGCCAGGTGGTGGACATGGTGGCCGGCACGGCGGTGACGCTGATCGACAATGGCATGCCCTGCGTGGTGATTGCCGCGGCTGATCTGGGCATCAGCGGCCATGAAAGCCGCGACGCCCTGGATGGCAACGCCGCGCTGAAGGCCCAGCTGGAGGCGATCCGGCTGGCGGCGGGGCCGTTGATGAACCTGGGCGATGTGGCGGCCAAATCGGTGCCCAAGATGATGCTGGTGGCCCCGCCGGCGGCCGGCGGCCATCTGGCGGTGCGCAGTTTCATCCCGCACCGCTGCCATGCCGGCATCGGCGTGCTGGGCGCGGTGAGCGTGGCGACCGCCGCGCTGTTGCCCGGCAGCCCGGCCGCCGCCGTGGCGCGGCTGCCCGGCGGCCGGCAGCAGACCATCGTGATCGAACATCCCACCGGGGTGACCGAATGTGTCGTCACGCTGGATGATGCGGGGCAGGTGGCTGAGGCCGGCATGCTGCGCACCGCGCGCAAGCTGATGGACGGAAGGGTGTTTGCATGACCGCACGGGTGAAAAGCTGGGCCGATGCGCCGTCCACCCCGCGCTTTGCGCCGCCGCCGGGCGCGGTGGATGCGCATTGCCATGTGTTCGGCCCGATGGCGCAGTTTCCGTTCAGCCCCAGGGCCAAATATCTGCCCGAAGATGCCGGGCCCGATGCGCTGTTCGCCCTGCGCGACCGGCTGGGTTTCACCCGCAACGTGATCGTGCAGGCCAGCTGCCACGGCACCGACAATCGCGCCACCCTGCATGCCATCGCGCAATCGGGGGGGATGGCGCGCGGCGTGGCGGTGGTTGATCCCGATATTGGCGCGGCCGAACTGGCGGCGCTGCACGCCGGCGGCATCCGCGGCATCCGCTTCAACTTTCTGAAACGGCTGGTCGATGATGCCCCCAAGGACAGGTTTCTGGATGTGGCCGGGCGGCTGCCCGCCGGCTGGCACGTGGTGATCTATTTCGAAGCCGACATTTTGGCCGAACTGCGCCCGTTCATCGCCGCGCTGCCGGTGCCGGTGGTGATCGATCACATGGGCCGGCCCGATGTGGCGCAAGGCCCGCACGGGCCCGACATGCAGGCGCTGCGCGCGCTGCTGAACAGCCGGGATGATATCTGGTTCAAGGCCAGCTGCCCCGATCGGCTGGACACGCCGCCGTGGGATGATTTTGCCGCCGCCGTCGCGCCGCTGGTGGCGGATTATCCCGGCCGCTGCCTGTGGGGCACGGATTGGCCGCACCCCAACATGGAACACGCCATCCCCGATGATGGTGCGCTGGTGAACATGATCCCGCGCATCGCGCCCACCCCGGCGCTGCAACAGGCGCTGCTGGTCGACAATCCGCTGCGGCTGTACTGGCCCGAGCTTCGGGCCTGAACCAGGCCCGGTTCAGGGGGCCATGCCGCTGTCCATCCAGCGGCGGAACAGGGCGATGCGTGCATCATCCCAGCGGGCGTCGCACGGCATGGTGCCATCGGCCAGACGTTGCAGGATATGCCCGGCCCTGGCCTTGACCGTGGCATAATCGAACAGATCAAAGGCCCCCAACATGGCCTGGCGATCAAAATCGCGGAACAGCGGCCGGATATCGGCGGCAAAGCCGGGGGTGGCCGGGGCATGGCCGCCGGGCGGCGGGGTGGGGCTGGCGGCCGGATGGGCGGGCAGGGTGGCGGCGGCCCCGGCGTGCGATACCGCCAGCAGCACGGCAAAGCTGGTCTGATCGATCGTCACCCGGATGAAATGGGGGCCGGGGGGCACGCGATTGCCGGCGGCATCCTTGATGTCCCACGCGATGCTGGTGGCACCGGCGGCCGGGCCCGTGCTGTCGGCCAGGGTGCGCACCAGGCTGCCAAAGCGGTTCCACACCGTGACCAGCAGCGTGCCCGCCCCGGCCGGAATAGTGAAATCCAGCCGATAGGGATCGGCCGGCACCGTGCGCGGGGTGGCCGGCGGCATCACCGCCGTCTGGCCGGGGGCCAGGCGATACACCCCGTCGCCCGAAGCAAAGACGCTGTGCACCGGATCGCCGATGAAGCGGAACCGGTTGAGATTGCGGCCCACCTCGTTGGCGTTGCGCCAGTTCAGGCCGCCATCGCTGGTGGCGCTGGTGGCGCCGGTGATGCCATCCTGATCGCCCCAGCCGCCGATCCAGCCGATTTCCGGCGTGAGGAAGCCGATGCCTTCCAGATTGGAATTGCGCTGGGCGTCGTTGATCTTCAGCCGCGCCCAGGTGGCACCATTGTCATCGGATCGCAGGATCGCGCCATCGCGTTCATTTTCCAGCGCCACCACCAGGGTGGATGGCGGCAGAAACTGGATTTTCCAGCCCCATTCGCCGCGCGGGAACTGGCGCACCAGATCGGGCGCGCCGGCCAGATTGGTCCAGGTCGCGCCGCCGTCGCTGGTGTGCAGCACCACCGGGATCATGTCGTTGCGATCGACCACCCGGCCGGGGATCTGCAGGGCATCGCGGCCGCCCACCACCCAGCCTTCGCTGGCATTGCGGAAAAACACATCGATCAGCATGGAGGCATGGGCCGCCATCGGGATGGCCTGCCAGCTGGTGCCGCCATCGCTGGATTTCATCAGGCCGGGCGGTTCGGCCGGGTTGTTGGTGCCCGACAGATAGATGGTGGTGGCATCGGCCACGCTCAGGCCGCAGATGCGTCCTGGCACCGCCGCCGGCAGATCGACCCAGGCCCAGCTTGCGCCGCCATCGCGTGTAGCCAGCAGGCGTTTGGCCAGCGTGGGCGCGCCATCGTCGCCGCGACCGCCCACAGTGCCCACCCAGCCGATCTGATCGGTGGCAAAGCCGATGCAGCGCAGCCAGATATCGGGCACATGAAATTGTTCCGTCCAGTGATCGCCGGCATCTGTGGTCTTGAGGATCTGGCCGTGGCAGTTGACCGTCCAGCCGTTGTTGCCATCCAGAAACCAGATATCATCGTTGCGCATCACCACCGGCGCGTTGGTTTTCACCCAGGATGACGCCAGCAGCGCCTCCATCTGTGCCTGGCCCGTGTTGGTCATGCTGCCCCCCTGCGGCCCGCGCCGTTCATGCTGGCGTGCGTGATTGTTGCCGGGGCCGATCCCGCCTATACCCCGATTGGGCAAGGGGGGCCAATGGACAAGATCAGCAACACGGCGCTGGCCGATTTCCTGGCCGTTCTGGGCGATCCGGCCGAACAGACGCGGTTTCGGGCCGATCCGCACGCCGCCATGGCGGCCCATGGCGTGCCGGCGCTGGCCCGCGCCGCGCTGCTGGCCGGCATGCCGGAATGGGTGGAATCGCTGGCCTTTGCCGAACTGGAAGCGCTGCGCCCGCCGGTGCCGGCGCTGCCGCTGGCGCCGCCGGCCGGGCCGGGGCGCGGCCTGACCGTGGTGGGCACCGGCATGGATGTTGGCCAGTTGACGCACACGGCCCGCCTGGCCATCGCGGCAGCGCCCAAGCTGCTGTACAGCGTGGCCGATCCGGGCAGCGAGCGGCTGCTGCTGGCGTTGAACCCCAATGCGGAATCGCTGCAGGGCCATTATCGCGAAGGCGCGCCGCGCATCGACATCTACAATGCCATGGTGGCGCGCATCATGGCCTGCCTGCGCGCCCATGGTGATGTGTGCGTGGCGCTCTATGGCCATCCCGGCGTGTTCGCCCATGCCGGCCATGCCGCCATTGCTCAGGCGCGCGCCGAAGGCCTGCCGGCGCGGATGCTGCCGGCGGTTTCGTCGCTGGATAGCCTGTGGGCCGATCTGGGTGTTGATCCGGCCAGCGGCTGCGTGATTCAGGAAGCCACCGATTTCCTGACCCGCAACCGGGCGGCGGTGGCCGATCTGCCGTTGATCCTGTTGCAGATCGGGGCCACCGGCGATCGCCGGCTGCCGCCCGGCGGCAAGCGCGGCCAGGGCCTCCCGCTGCTGGTGGCGCTGTTGCGGCAAAGCCATCCGGCCACGCATCCGGCCATCATCTATGAAGCTGCCACACTGCCGCTGTTCGGCCCGCGCATCATCACCACCAGCATCGCCGCGCTGCCACAGGCGGCGGTGACCGATCGTTCGACACTCTTTCTGCCCGCGGTTTAGGCTCGATTGCGCTTTGACTGAACCGCTCATGCCGAGCGTGTCGAGGCACGTTCCAAACGGCGTGCGTGCCTCGACAAGCTCGGCATGAGCGGATTTCGATTCAACCCAGACGCAATCGAGTCTAGGGCCGGCAGCGCGCCATCACCACGCCAGCGGCGGCGCGTCGATCAGGGCGCGTTCGCGGTTGATGCGTTCAACACAGGCAGCCAGCAGCGCGGCAAAGCGCGGCTGCCCGGCCAGCGGCGCCAGCAGCGGCAGCTCGCCGATCCAGGCCGGGCCGCGCGCCACCGCCCACCATTGCGCCTCGAACCCCTGTTCCAGCGTGGTGAGTGCGGCGTCAATGTCCCCGCGCCCGGCCTGCAGGGCGGCCATGGCAATGGCGGTCTGGCTGGCGGTGACGCCGCCGGCCCGGGCGCGGGCCAGATTTTCGGCAGCGATGTCGCGCAACTGTGCCGCCTCCGCCGTGGCCCCGGCCGCATCCAGGGCAAAGGCCAGCGCCACCGAAGCCTGTTCGATCACCGGGGCCGCCGCGGCATAGCTGTGCGCGCCATCGAAGCGGGAACGATACAGGGCGACCAGCTCTGGCCCGCGATCCACCGCCAGGCAGGCGAGCGAAAATCCGCGCGAGAATTGCGCCCCGTCCCACGCCGCATCGCCGCGGGCGCGGGCGCGATCCACCGCATCATTGGCCAGGCTGCGCGCCAGCGCGCGCAGATCGCGGCTGTCGGGGTGGCTGGCCGGGGCCAGGAACAGCGCCTCGCGCGCGGCATCGCGGGTGACGGCGGCATAACGCAGCGTGGGATTGAGCGCGAGCGCGGCCAGCGACAGTTCATGGCCGCGGCCAAAGGCGCCGATGGCATTGGCCTCGGCCGCTGAAACCCAGCGGCGGCTGGCCTCGTCGGGGCTGAGCTGGCGGAAATGTTCGGCCGTTGCCGCCATGCCGCGGCGATCATCGATCATTTCCCCGGCGATCATCTGCGACACCACCGGGATCGGCCACAGCGGATCCAGCGCTTCGGCCTGGCGCAGTTGATCGATGCCGCGCGCGAACTGCGCTTCGTTGCACAGGAACGAACCCAGATGCTGGCGGGCCTCGGCGTCGCCGGGGTTGAGCGCGACGGCGCGCTGCGCCGCCGCCAGCGCCGCCACCCGTTCGCCCGAATAGCTGAGCGCGACGGCCAGCGCATCGTGCGATTCAGCCGCCGCCGGATCGAGCATGACCGCCATTTCGGCATCGTTGCGCGCCGCCCTGGCCACCGCGCGCGCGTTGTTGATCGGGGCAAGGGCATAATAATTGTTGATGATCGTGGCCAGCGCGCGGGTGGCATGGGCCGGGGCATGGCCGGGATCGGTTTCGATCGCGCCACTGGCCAGCGCGCGGGCGCGTTGCAGGGAATCGGGCTGGCGCAGGCGGATCAGGTGCCGCGCCACCAGCGTATCGACATAGGCCTTGTTGGTGACGGCCGCCTGTGGCGGGGCGGCACCGCGCGGCGGCGGGCTGGCCGGCGGATCGCGGCCGGCCAGCCGGGCGGCCAGCGCATCGAACACATCGGCTTCCAGCGCGGCCAGATCATCGGCGGCGCGGGTGAATTTCGCCGCCCACGCCTGTTCGCCCGTCCGCGTTTCGATCAGCCGCACCTTCACCGTCACGCCGCCGGCGGCCGCCGCCGCCACACTGCCTTCGATCAGCCAGGCCACCCCCAGCCGTTCGCGGGCAAATTCGGGATCGGCGTGCATCGCGCTGATCTGCGCGGTGGAGGCGCGGCCCAGCACGCGCAAGCCCGGCGCGCCGGCCAGCAGATCCAGGATTTCTTCCGACAGGGCGCGGGCGAAATGCGGATCAAGGCCGGCGGACGCCGCTTCGCTGAACGGCAGCACGGCGATCAGGGGGGGCTGTGGTGCGGCCGGGGCCACCGGTGGGCGCGGCGGCGGCAGGGCGGGCGCGGCGGTGCCGTGGCGCGTCTGCCAGCTGGCCAGCGCGCCGCTGATCAGGTTCAGCAGCGCCGGATCGCGGCCATCGCCATCCCAGTCGATCAGATTGAGGGTCTGGGTCTGGCGAAAGCCCAGCGGCGGATCGGTGGCATCCAGACGGAACGGCAGCAGGATGCCCCGGTCACGGCCAACGCCGGCCTCGTCACGCACCCAGTGCGATTCCCGCGATGCAGCCGACCACAGCACCGCCACCAGTTCGGCCCGATCCAGCGCGGCCTCGATCTCGGCGGCAAAGGCCGAACCGCCGGCGATGTGGCGATCCCACCACACCTCGCAGCCGCACTGGGCAAAGGCGGCGGCCATGCTCTCGGCCTTGCGCACATCGGCGTGCGCATAGCTGAGGAACACGGCAAGCCGCGGCCCTGGTTCGGTTGCGTCGATGGATTGATCGGCGCGATCGGTTGACAACGGTTCCACCCTGCAAGCTTGACCTGGCCCGACGCGCCAGACTGGCGATCAGGCAAGGCACCGGCAGCGTTTCTGCCCTGGCATCACGGCAGCAGGCGGGCCACGCCATCGGCACCCCATCATCGGGTGCGCACGCGTGGCCTTGTCAATTGCCGCCCGGCACCACCAGCAGGATCATCGCCTTGTTCAGGCTGTGGGTGTCCACCTTGGTGATGGCGGCACCGCCCGTCATGCCGCGCAGCTTCTCGGCGGCGGCATTGGCGTCGTCCGAACCGGAGCCATCGGCCGGAAAACAGGCCACGCTATTCATGACATGGAACGCACCATCATGATGCACCACATAGACGGAATCCGTGCTGTCGTTGCTCATCGCTGCTTCCCCTCAGTTAATAATCAAGAGGCTAACACCACCATTGGCCAGTGTCGACAGGCTTGGTAACAAATGTGAAAATAGTTCGAAATGGGCGATTTGAATGGTCGGGGAGACAGGATTCGAACCTGCGGCCCTCTGCTCCCAAAGCAGATGCGCTACCAGACTGCGCCACTCCCCGACTTGGGGCTTGCCCTAGGGGATGGCGGGGCTTTCGGCAAGTGCGGGAACCGGGGGCTGGAAACCGGGGCTGGGGGTTACAGGCCGCGGGTGATGGCCTGGGAGGCGCGCTGGAGTTCGGGCAGGATGTGGTGGCGCATGCCATCCAGATCGGTGCGCGACGACGGGCAGCAGACATTCAGGGCGGCCAGCACCCGGCCTTCGGCATTGCGGATCGGCACCGAGATCGAGCCCAGGCCGATTTCCAGTTCCTGATCGACGATGCTGTGGCCAGCCAGGCGCACCTGTTCGATCTCGGCGCGCAGCTTCACCTTTGAAACGACGGTGTTGGGCGTGAACGCATGCAGCGTCACCCGTTCCAGATAGCGCAGCAGCGCCTCTGGCGGCTCGGCGGCCAGCAGCACGCGGCCGGTGGACACGGCGTGGGCCGGCGCCCGGCCGCCAACCGCGATGGAGACATTGACCAGCCGTTCCGACGTGGCCCTCGCGATATAGGTAACGTCATCACCGGTGAGCACGGCGCAGAACACCGATTCCTGCAGGTTGCGGGCCAGTTCGTTCATGATCGGCTGGGCCACATCCAGGATGCCCATCGACGACAGCGCCGAATAGCCCAGATCCAGCACCTTGGGCTTCAGGCTGAACAGCTTGTCGTCCTTTTCGGCATAGCCTTCGCGCACCAGGGTGAGCAGGAAACGCCGGGCGGTGGCGCGGGTCATGCCGGTGCTGCGGGCAATTTCGCTCAAGGTCATGCGCGGGCGGGTGCGGGTGAAGGCGCAGATCACATCCAGCCCGCGGGCCAGCGAATTCACATAGTCGCGGTCGCTGATCTCGTCCTGTTCGGCAACTGCCATGGCCGTCCTGTCTGTTTCCCCGTTCCGCCCGTTCACCCTAGCGGTGAAATCCCGGCGATGCACAGATATTTCGTTTCCAGGAATTCCTCGATGCCCTGGCGGCCGCCTTCCCGGCCGATGCCGCTTTCCTTCCAGCCGCCAAAGGGTGCGCCTTCATAGCTGGTGGCACCGGTGTTGATGCCGACGATGCCATATTCCAGCGCCTCGCCCACCCGCCAGATGCGGGCATGGTTGGTGGTGAAGACATAGGCGGCCAGGCCATATTCGGTGGCATTGGCCAGCGCGACCGCTTCGGCCTCATCCTCAAAGCGGAAGATGGGCGCGACCGGGCCAAAGGTTTCCTCCGCCGCGATCAGCATGGCGTGGGTGGCGCCGGCCAGCACCGTGGGTTCAAAGAAACTGCCGCCCAGCGCGTGGCGCTTGCCGCCGGTGACGATGCGTGCACCCTTGGCCACGGCATCGGCGATATGGCGTTCGCACTTGGCCACGGCATCGGCATCGATCAGCGGGCCCTGGGCCACGCCTTGCGCCAGGCCATCGCCCAGCCGCATCGCCGCCACCGCCGCCGCCAGCGTCGCCACAAAGCGATCATGGATGCCGGCCTGGACATAGATGCGGTTGGCGCACACGCAGGTCTGCCCCATGTTGCGGAACTTGGTGGCGATGGTGCCGGCAACGGCGGCATCCAGATCGGCATCGTCGAACACCAGCACCGGGGCGTTGCCACCCAGTTCCAGGCTGAGTTTCTTGATGGTGCCACTGGCCCTGGCCATCAGCGCCCGGCCCACTTCGGTGGAACCGGTGAAGGTGAGTTTCTTCACGCGCGGATCGGTGGCCAGCGTGTTGCCCACCGCCGCCGCACTGCCGGGCACCACGTTGAACACCCCGGCCGGCACCCCGGCGGCTTCGCCCAGCGCCGCCAGCGCCAGCGCCGACAAGGGCGTGGCGCTGGCCGGTTTCAGCACCATGGTGCAGCCGGCGGCCAGCGCCGGGGCGGCCTTGCGCGGGATCATCGCCATCGGGAAATTCCACGGCGTGATCGCGCCGCACACGCCGATCGGCTGGCGCAGCGCCAGCAGGCGGCGATCATCGGCATAGCTGGGGATGACATCGCCATAGATGCGCTTGGCTTCATCGGCGAACCAGTCGAAGAAGGCGGCACCATAGAAGATTTCGGCGCGCGCTTCGGCCAGCGGCTTGCCCTGTTCCAGGGTGAGGATGCGGGCCAGCGGTTCGGCATTGGCCACGATCAGATCATGCCAGCGCCGCAGGATGGCGGCGCGCGCCTTGGCCGGCTGTGCCGCCCAGGCCGGCTGTGCGGCCTGGGCCGCGGCAATGGCGGCTTCGGTTTCGGCGACGCCGCCGCTGGCCACTTCGGCAATCACCGCGCCGGTGGCCGGATTGTGCACGGCAAAGCGGCTGGCGGCGGCCTGCCAGTGGCCGTCGATATAGAGATTTTCGTGCCAGAGTGGGGCGGGAATCGCCTCGGGCCGGGTCATGTCTGCTCTCCCATGCGGTGTTGGCTGGTTGTTATCGCACGGGCGGCCGCCATGCGAACAATTCTTGCCAGCACCGCCAAGCTGGGCAACATCGGCAGCCAGCCAGACACGGGAGTCGCCATGTTGATCCGCAACGCCATTGACGATGTGCGCGAACTTGATCGCCGCTATGTCTTCCACCCGTTCACGGCGCTGGCCGATCATCAGCGCGATGGCGCGGCCTTTGTGGTGACGAGCGCCCATGGCGCGCGGCTGACCGATACCGATGGGCGCGACTATGTCGATGCCATGGCCGGGCTGTGGTGCGTGAATGTGGGATATGGCCGGGCGCGCATCGGCGAGGCGATGGCGCAGCAGGCGACACAGCTGAGCTATTGCCACGGCTTTTCCGGCATGACGAGCGACACGCCGGCGATCCTGTCGCAACGGCTGATCGAACTGGCCCCGCCCGGCATGGCGCGGGTGTTTTACGGCAACAGCGGATCGGATGCCAACGACACCCAGGTGAAACTGGCCTGGTATTACAACAATATCCTGGGCCGCCCGCACAAGAAGAAGATCATCGCGCGGCACCGCGGCTATCACGGTGTGACGGTGATGACGGCGGGGATGACCGGCCTGTCCGGCCTGCATGCCGGCTTTGATCTGCCGCTGCCGATGATCCGCCATGCCATGGCCCCGCGCCGGCTGTGGGAAGGCCATGGCCTGAGCGATGCCGAATTCACCGCCAGACTGGTTGCCGATCTGGAAGCGCTGATCGCGGCCGAAGGCGCCGATACGATCGCGGCGATGATCATGGAGCCGCTGATGGGCGCCGGCGGCGTGCTGGCCCCGCCGGCCGGATATTATGCCGCCGTGCAGGAAATCCTGCGCCGGCACGATATCCTGCTGATCGCGGACGAAGTGATCTGCGGCTTTGGCCGGCTGGGGCAGATGTTCGGTTCCACCGTGTTCGGCATCCAGCCTGATCTGATGACCGTCGCCAAGGGGCTGACCTCGGCCTATTTCCCGCTGTCGGCCTGCATTGTTTCAGAACGGGTGTGGGATGTGATCGTGGCCGGCGGGGCGCACTATGGCGCGTTTGGCCATGGTTATACCTACAGCAGCCATCCGGTGGGGGCGGCGGCCGCGCTGGCCAATCTGGACATCATTGCCGAAGAAGGGCTGGTGGCCCGCGCCGCCGACATGGGCGCGCACCTGCAGGCGCAACTGCGCGCGGCCTTTGCCGATCATCCGCTGGTGGGCGAAGTGCGCGGCCAGGCGCTGATCGCGGCGGTGGAATTTGTCGATCATGTCGGCGATGCCGGCCCGGTGGCCTTTGATCCGGCGCTGAAGGTGGCACCGCGCATCGTCAAGGCGGCGCTGAAGCGCGGGGTGATCAGCCGGGCGCTGCCATCGGCCGACACGCTGGCCTTTTCACCGCCGTTCGTGATCAGCCGGGACGAGATCGACACCGCGGTGGCCGCCGTGCGCGACGCCGCTGATGAAGTGGCGGCCGAACTGGGGCGTTAGGGTCAGGACCCATTGATTCCATGCCCCGTCATTGCGACATGAGGCCAAATGGCGAGGAGCGGGGCCGCAGGCGGGGCTTTGCCCCCCGGCGAGGCCACGCGACGACGCCATTTGGCCTCATGTCGCAACCCGAAGGGCGGCCCGGAGCGGC
>JAGWWF010000007.1 GCA_018970445.1 Alphaproteobacteria bacterium
CAAGTGGACTTTCCCCATGGCCATCACCCGCACCTTCTCGATCATCAAGCCCGATGCCACCCGCCGCAACATCACCGGCAAGGTGAACGCGATGATCGAAGCCGCCGGCCTCAAGATCGTGGCGCAAAAGCGCCTGCACCTCACCCAGGCCCAGGCCGAAGGCTTCTACGCCGTCCACCGCGAGCGTGGCTTTTTCGGTGAACTGGTGCAGTTCATGATCAGCGGCCCGGTGGTCGTGCAGGTGCTGGAAGGCGAAGATGCCGTTCCGGCCTATCGCGCCATCATGGGCGCCACCAACCCGGCCAACGCCGATGCCGGCACCATCCGCAAGGAACTGGCCGAATCGATCGAAGCCAACACCGTGCACGGTTCCGACAGCGACGAGAACGCCGCGATCGAAATCGCCTATTTCTTCTCGGCATGCGAGATTGTTGGCTAAGCCGATCAGCCTGACGTTTCCGAAGGGCCGCAGCGCACGCTGCGGCCCTTTTCATTTGTCTGGGTTGCAATGAACGTACCGACCACATTGCTGTCTTGTCGATGTCCACAATATCATCTAATTTGTGGACATCGACAAGACAGGAAGCCGCGATGAGCAAGCCGATGACACTGAACGTCCGCGTGGGTGGGGCGTTGGGGGAATTCGTGGCGGCCAATGTGGGCGACGATGGTGCCTATGAGAATGTCAGCGAATATGTCCGCGATCTGATCCGGCGCGACAAGGCGCGGGTGGAGGCCGAGGGCTATGCGCGGCTGAAGGCCGAGCTGGCGGCGGCCTTTGCGGTGCCGGAGTCCAGCTTCGTGGCGATGGATGCCGATGCCATCATCAATCACAACACCCGCCGTTGAGCGTGGCGGCTGTTCGCGTTTCGGAGCGGGCGGGGCATCGCCTGGACGAAATTTATGTCTACACCCGCGATCTGTGGGGGGAAGCGCAGGCGGCGCGCTACATCCGGGGCCTGTTCGCGCGGTTTGAGGCCATTGCCGCGCGGTCGATCCCGTGGCGGGCCATTCCCGCCGAGTTCGGGGTGGACGGCTATTTCTGCCGCCACGAGCATCACTATATCTACTGGCGGGTGCTGGCCGATGGCGCGGTGGGTATCGTGACGATCCTGCACGAACGCATGCACCAGTTGGACCGGTTCCGCGATGAGGCGGGCACTTAGATCGGCAGCATGGCCAATCGCCTGGGCGCACACAGCCGCCACGCCGCGCCCAGCATCGCCTCGATCATCGCCCAGTCCGGCCCGTCGGTCAGCACGACGCCGACCCAGCCGGCGGGGCCGAAATATTTGGGGCGGAAAAAGCGGTCCGGGTCCTGCTCGATCAGCATGGCGGCCTCGTCGAGGCCGGAGACTTTCAGCAGCAGGGCCGTGACGCCGTCGCCGTGGTGGTTGTCGCTGAAATAGGCGAAGAATTTGCCGCCTTCGACATAGAAACCGGGGGAGCCGTGAGAGAGTTTTTCGGCAGCGGCCGGCAGGTTCAGCGCCAGGCCGCGCAGGCGGGCGAGCAGGGCTTCGGGGCGATCGGCGGCCGAAACCCAATCGGCCAGCACGCGCGGATAAAGTTGATGCTCGGCATATTGCACCCGCACGGCCAGCGATTCCGGCGTGTCGCCGGGCAGCACGGCGATGCGGGCCTGGCCCAGGATGGGGCCGTCATCCAGTTCAGGCGTGACGATGTGGATGGTGCAGCCGGTCTCCGTCTCGCCGGCATCGAGCACGGCCTGGTGCGTGTGCAGGCCCTTGTGCCTGGGCAGCAGCGACGGGTGGATGTTGAGGCAACGCCCCTGCCAGTGGCTGACGAACTCGGCGGACAGCAACCGCATGTAACCGGCCAGCGCCACGTGAGTCACGCCGGCCACTTCCAGTTCGCGTGTCATCATCGCATCGAACTCGGCGCGTTTCAGCCCCTTGTGGCTGTGCCCAAAGGTGGGCACGCCTTCGGCCGCCGCCAGCGCCAACCCGGCAGCGTTCGGATCATTGCTGCCCACCACCACGATCTCATAGGGGCAGTCATACAGCCGGCTGGCATAGAGCAGCGCGGCCATGTTGCTGCCGCGCCCGGAGATGAGAACGCCGACTCGCGCCCGCTCAGGCATCGTGGCTGGCCGTCCAGGCCGCAAGCTCGCCCCATTGGCCGGGCGCGCCGTGGATTTCGCAGCCGCGCGTGCCCGCGATGATCTCGCCGATCACGCTGGCGCTTTCGCCGCTGGCCGCCAGCGCGGCGATCACGCCGTCTGCCGCGGCGCGGTCCACCACCAGCACCATGCCGGTGCCGCAGTTGAAGGTGCGCGCCATTTCGGCCGCCGCCACGCCGCCTTGCGCCCGCAACCAGTCGAACAGCGGTGGCAGTTGCGGCGCGGCGACAAGGGCGCGCGAACCGGCGGGCAGCACACGCGGGATATTCTCCAGAAAGCCGCCGCCGGTGATATGGGCCAGCGCCTTGATGTGGCCGGCCCGGATCAGCGGCAGCAATGGCTTCACATAGATGCGGGTGGGCAACAGCAGCGCCTGCGCCAGCGTGCGGCCGGCATCGAACGGGGCGGGGGCAGCCAGATCGGCGCCACCATCGGTCAGGATGCGGCGGATGAGCGAATAGCCATTGCTGTGCGCGCCCGACGAGGCGACGCCGATCAGCAACTGGCCTGGCATCACGCCTTCGCCGGTCAATTGCTCGCCACGCTCCACCGCGCCCACGGCAAAGCCGGCCAGATCATAATCGCCCGGCGCATACATGCCGGGCATTTCGGCGGTTTCCCCGCCGATCAGGGCGCAGCCGGCCTGTTTGCACCCCTGCGCAATGCCGGCCACCACGCGGGCGGCAACGCCGTTCTCCAACTTGCCGGTGGCGAAATAATCCAGGAAAAACAGCGGTTCGGCACCCTGCACGATCAGATCGTTCACGCACATGGCGACCAGATCGATGCCCACATCATCATGGCGGCCGGTCTCGATCGCCAGCTTCAGCTTGGTGCCCACCCCATCATTGGCGGCGACCAGCAGGGGATCGGTGTAACCCGCCGCCTTCGGATCGAAAAAGCCGCCGAACCCGCCCAGTTCGGCATCCGCGCCCGGCCGCGCGGTGGCGCGCACCAGCGGGGCGATCATCTTCACCAGGGCGTTGCCGGCGGCAATATCCACGCCGGCATCGGCATAGGTGAGGGGGCGCTTGTTGCTCATGCGCGCCGCCATAGCGCCAGTTGGCGGCCGTGGCCAGATTCGGTTGTTGGCAAGCGGGGCGCTGCCGCCCTAAACAGCCGGGGTGAAGCGCATGCCTGCCATCATGGTCGGCGCTGGCCTGATCGCGGCGATGGCCGTGGCGCAGCAGGCCAGCCCAAGGGCCGAAGTGCCGCCGCCCGATGCCGCGGGCGGGGGTGGCAGCGCCTATGGCGTGGGCGGCATCGCGGTGGACGTGACGGCGCGCACCCTTGAAGAGGCCCGTCGCATCGCCTGGGGCCGGGCGCAGCGGCAGGCCTGGCCACAACTGTGGGCGCGGTTGACCGGCCGCCCGGCGGGCGAGGCCCCCGCGCTGTCCGATGGCCAGATCGATGCCATGGTGGCCGGCATCGAAAGCCAGGGCGAACGTTTTTCGGCCACGCGATACATCGCCACTCTGGGCGTGGTGTTCGATCGCAGCCGCGCGGCCGAATATGTGGGCGGTGGGCTGGCCCTGCTGCAATCGCCGCCGATGCTGCTGCTGCCGGTGCTGGTGGATGGCGGCGCGGCGCAGGTGGCGCAGCCGCGCAACCCGTGGGGCAACGCCTGGGCGCGCTGGCGCGGCAATGTCACGCCGATCGATTATGTGCTGGCGCAGGGTAGCGCCGCCGATGGCCTGTGGCTGAACGGCTGGCAGGCGGCCCGGCCGGAACGCGGGCCGTGGCGCAGCATCATGGCGCGGTTCGATACGGTGGATGTGCTGGTGGCCGAAGCCCGGCTGACCCGGCGCTTTCCCGGCGGGCCGGTGCGGGGCCAGTTCATCGCCCGCCATGGCCCCGATGGCGTGGAACTGGGCCGCTTTGCCTTGACCGTGCGCAGCGAGAATGCCCTGCCGGCCCTGCTGGATGAAGGCGTGCGCCGCATCGATGCCATCTATGCCCAGGCGCTGCGCAGCGGCCGCCTGCAGGCCGAACGCGATCTGGGCATCGACATGGCGCCGATCGTGGAGGCCGAGCCGCTGATCGGTGATCCGATGGCCGATGCCGGCGCCCTGCTGGTGGCGGCGATCACGCCCGATGCCGCCGCCCTGGCCAGCGCCGAAACCCTGTTGCGCCAGGTCGCCGGCGGCGAGGTGCTGGTGCGGCAATCGGCGGTGGGCGGCACCAGCCGCTTTGAACTGGCCATGCCGGGCGGGGAGGCGGCCCTGAAGGCGGCGCTGGCCGCCCGCGGCTGGGCCCTGGTGGCCAACGGCAATGATCGGGTGCTGCGCCGCGCCGCCGCCCCGGCGGCTGCCCCGGTGCCCCCCAAACCATGAATCAGCCGCCCGAACCGGCCCTGCCGCTGGCCTGGCCGGTTGATCATCACCCCGATCGCCTGGCCATCACGGCCGCCAATGCAGCCGCGGCCGCCTGGCTGGGCAACCCCGGCCTGTGGCCGGTGCCCGTCACCCTGCTGATCGGCCCGCAGGGCAGCGGCAAATCGCATCTGGCCGGCTGGTTTGCCGCCCGCACCCCGGCCCGCATCATCGAGGCGGCCGAAACCCATGATGCGGAACGCCTGTTCCACGCCTGGAACGCCGCCACGCGCGACCGGCCGCTGCTGCTCACCAGCCGGCTTGCCCCGCGCGACTGGGGCCATGGCCTGCCCGATCTGGCCAGCCGGCTGGCCGCCACGCCGCAGCTGCGGCTGGGCGAACCGGATGACGAGCTGCTGGCCGCGGTGCTGGCCAAGCTGTTTGCCGAACGTGGCATCAAGGTGGGTGATGAGCTGATCCGCTGGCTGCTGCTGCGCATCGAACGCAGCCTGGGCGCGGCACAGGCGGTGGTGGCGGCGCTGGACGAAACCAGCCTGGCCCGGCGCCGGGCCATCACCATCCCGCTGGCGCGCGAAGTGATCGATGGCCAGTTCAGCCTGTTTTGACGCTGCAACATCGCTGCCCTAGAAGAGGGCGCATGGCATCAGCAGCACCACCGTCGCCCGGCCCGGCCGCGCGTTACATCAACCGCGAACTGTCGTGGCTGTCGTTCAACGATCGCGTGCTGGCCGAAGCGATGAACCGCGCCCATCCGCTGCTGGAACGGCTGCGCTTCCTGTCGATTTCGGGCAACAACCTGGATGAATTCTTCATGGTGCGCGTGGCCGGCCTGCGCGGCCAGGTGCGCGCCAACATCGACACGCTCAGCGCCGATGGCCTGACCCCGGCACAGCAGCTGGCCGCAATCGCCGAACAGGCCGATCGGCTGATGGAGGATCAGCAGGCGGTGTGGGCCAAGCTGATCAAGGAACTGGCCCGCGCCGATTTCCATGTCATCACCGCCGACCGCCTGACCAGGGCGGAACGGCAGTGGCTGGAAACCCATTTCCTCGATCAGATCTTCCCGGTGCTCACCCCCCAGGCCATCGATCCGGCCCACCCGTTTCCGTTCATCCCCAACAAGGGCTTTTCGCTGATCCTGGAACTGCGCCGGCAGTCTGACGAGGAATTGCTGCGCGCGCTGCTGATGCTGCCGGTGATGCTGCCGCGCTTCATCCGCCTGCCCGGCCGGGCAGTGCGCTGGATCAGCCTGGAAAACACCATCCGCGCCTTTTTCAACCAGCTGTTCCCCGGTTACGATCTGGTGGGTGATGGCGTGTTCCGCGTCATCCGCGACAGCGATATCGAAGTGGAGGAAGAGGCCGAGGATCTGGTGCGCTTTTACCAGACCGCGCTGAAACGGCGGCGGCGCGGCGAGGTGATCCATCTGACGATGGAGGAAGCCACGCCGGCCAATCTGCACGCGCTGGTGCAGGGCCAATTGGGCGTGGAGGATCGCGACACCATCCTGGTATCGGGCGTGCTGGGCATCAATGATCTGGCGCTGCTGGTGGAGGAAGACCGGCCCGATCTGAAGTTCGAACCGCACAGCCCGCGCTTTCCCGAACGCATCCGCGAACATGGCGGCGATTGTTTTGCCGCCATCCGCACCAAGGATCTGGTGGTGCACCACCCCTATGAAAGCTTTGAAGTGGTGCTGGCCTTCCTGCGCCAGGCCGCGGCCGATCCCGATGTGATCGCCATCAAGCAGACATTGTATCGCGCCGGCAAGAACAGCCCGATCGTGCGCGCGCTGATCGATGCCGCCGAAGCCGGCAAATCCGTCACTGCGGTGGTGGAACTCAAGGCCCGCTTTGACGAGGAACAGAATATCCGCTGGGCCAGCGAACTGGAACGCGCCGGCGTGCAGGTGGTCTATGGCTTTGTCGAATGGAAGACCCACGCCAAGCTGAGCATGGTGGTGCGCCGCGAAGGGGCGGCGATCCGCACCTATGTCCATTTCGGCACCGGCAATTATCACCCGGTCACGGCGCGCATCTATACCGATCTGTCCTTCTTCACCGCCGATCCGCGCCTGGCGCGTGATGCCGCGCAGGTGATGAACTATATCACCGGCTATGTGCAGCCCACCCGGCTGGAAAAACTGGGCATGGCGCCGCTGGCCATGCGCGACCGGCTCTATGCCCTGATCGACGAGGAAATCGCCCATGCGCACGCCGGGCGCCCCGCGGCGATCTGGGTGAAGCTGAACAGCCTGGTCGATCCCGGCATCATCGAGAAACTCTATGCCGCCAGCAGCGCCGGGGTGGTGATCGATCTGGTGGTGCGCGGCATCTGCTGCCTGCGCCCCGGCGTGCCCGGCCTTTCAGACAATATCCGGGTGCGATCGGTGATCGGGCGGTTCCTGGAACACAGCCGCATCTATGTCTTTGGCGGCGGTCACGAACTGCCCAGCCGCAAGGCGCGGGTGTTCATCAGTTCGGCCGACTGGATGCCGCGCAATCTGGATCGCCGGGTGGAAATCATGGTGCCGATCGAAAACCCCACCGTGCACGCCCAGGTGGTCGATCAGGTGATGGTCGCCAATCTGAAGGACAATCAGCAAAGCTGGGAAATGGATGCCGCAGGCCGCTACACCCGTGTGGAGGACGACCGGGAAGACCCGTTCAACCTGCACCGTTATTTCATGACCAACCCATCGCTGTCGGGCCGGGGCCACATGCGCGATGCCACCGCCGTGCCGGTGCTGCTGCTGCCCGACGAGGATGACGATCTTTCGGATGCAACCGATGACGCCGGCCTTGCCTGAACCCGTGCGCAGCCTGGCGCGGCTGGTCGGCCTGGGGGACGCCCCGGCCGGCGATGACCGCATGGCCATCATCGACATCGGCAGCAACAGCATCCGGCTGGTGGTCTATCAGGGCCGCACCCGCATGCCGGCCACCATGTTCAACGAAAAGGTGATGGCCGGGCTGGGGCGCGGGCTGGCCGCCAATGGCCGATTGTCGGATGCGGCGATGGATGTGGCCGTGGCCGGGCTTCGCCGCTTTGCCGCGCTCACCCGCGCCATGGGCATCGCGCAGGTGCGCACCGTGGCCACGGCCGCGGTGCGCGAGGCGAGGAACGGCGCCGATTTCATCGCCCGCGTGGCCGCCGAATGCGGCCTTGCCATCGAGATCATCGATGGCGAGGCCGAAGCCCGCGGCGCCGCGCTGGGCCTGGTATCGGGCATTCCCGATGCCGATGGCGTGGTGGGCGATCTGGGCGGCGGCAGCCTGGAACTGGTGCGGGTGCAGCATGGCGCGATGGGCCACCGCATTTCGCTGCCGATCGGCGCCCTGCGGCTGGATGCGGTGCGCAAGCGGGATCGCCGGGCGCTGGGGCCGTTCATCGCCCGCGCGCTGGATCAGGTGGGCTGGGCCGATGATGGGCGCGGGCGGCCGTTCTACATGGTGGGTGGTTCGTGGCGGGCGCTGGCGCAGATCCACATCTGGATGGCCGATTATCCGCTGCCCATCGTGCACCAGTATGAAATGCCGGCCGATGCCCCGGCCAAATTGTTCCGCAGCCTGGCCCACACCGATCTGGCCACGCTGAAGGCGGTGCCGCATCTTTCGACATCGCGATTGCCGGTGTTGCCGGGGGCGGCGATGCTGCTGGCGGCGGTGGTGAAGAAGCTGGGATCATCCAGCGTGATCGCATCGGGTTTTGGCCTGCGCGAAGGCCTGTTGTTTGCCGATCTGCCGCCGGCGGTGCGCGAACAGGATCCACTGATCGCCGCGGCCCGCGATGAAGGCGCGCGCCAGGGCCGCTTTGCCGAACATGGCGACATGCTGTTCGACTGGACCGATCCGCTGTTCGGCGATGAACCGGCCAGCCAGCGCCGGCTGCGGCTGGCCGCCTGCCTGCTGTCGGACATCGCCTGGCGGGCCCATCCCGATTTCCGCCCGGAACGCGGGGTGGATGCAGCGCTGCATGGCAATTGGGTGGCGATCACGGCGGCCGAACGCGCCGCCCTGGCCTGCGCGCTGCACCATGTTTTCGGCGGCGCGCCCGATGCGCCGATCATGGCCACGCTGGCCCGCCTGTGCCCGCCGCCGCTGCTGGCCCGCGCCCGCATCTGGGGCCTGGCGCTGCGGCTGGGCCAGCGCCTGACCGGCGGCACTGCGGTGGCGCTGGCGGCCTGCCGGCTGGAACGGGCCGGCGATGCGGTGGAACTGCGGCTGGCGGCCGGCCATCAGGCGCTGGTGGGCGATGCCGTGCTGCGGCGGCTCAAGCTGCTGGCCCAGGCGCTGGGCCTCAATGCCCGGCTGGTGACGGTATAGCGGGCAATCCCCTGTCCTACACCGGCAAAGCCTGTCATCATCGCGGAGTATTGGCGATTCTGGTGCAAAATCAACGCGCAATTCCGGCGGAATCGTCAATTGTGTCAAAACTGGCCGGCGGGTGACACCAGGCGAAATGCGTCACATCGGGCCGAATTTCTGCTCTTTGAACCGTTGTATCATGCGGCCATCTGGCCCGGCTGGCGCTAGACTCTATTGCGTCTGGGTTGAATCGAAATCCGCTCATGCCGAGCTTGTCGAGGCACGCACGCCGTTTGGAGCGTGCCTCGACAAGCTCGGCATGAGCGGTTCAGTCAAAAAGCAATCGAGTCTAAGCCGGAAACGGCGTCCAGATCAGCTGGTTGATGTGGGTTGCGCCCAGCGCCAGCACGGCCAGCCGGTCAAAGCCCAGCGCCACGCCGCTGGCCGGCGGCATGTGCGACAGCGCGGCGATGAAATCCATGTCGATCGGATAGCGCCGGCCATGGATGCGCAATTTTTCGGCCATGTCGGCTTCGAAGCGGCGCAATTGCTCGGCCGGATCGGTCAGTTCGCCAAAGCCGTTGGCCAGTTCCACGCCGCAGGCATAGGCTTCAAAGCGTTCCGCCCAGCGCGGATCGGCGGCGCAGGGCCGGGCCAGCGCGGCTTCGGCCACCGGATAATGGCGCAGGATGGTCAGGCGGCCGTTGCCCAGTTTCGGCTCGATCGTCACGATGATGCGGCTGAAGATGTCGCTCCATGTGTCATCCGGGCGGGGGCTGATGCCGGCGGCGGCGGCCAGCGCGTCGCGATCGTCCAGGCAGGCGGCCAGATCGATGCCGGCGTGGGCGGCAAAGGCATCGGCGACGCTGATCATCTCCGGCTCGGCCAGCGCATCGCAGCTGCGGCCGCGCCAGCGCAAGTGGCCGGTGCCGGCGGCCTGGGCGGTGCGGGCCAGCGCAACGGTGTCGGCGATCACATCGGTCCAGTCGGCGTGGGCGCGGTACCATTCGATCATGGTGAATTCGGGCGCATGCAGCGGGCCCTGTTCGCCATTGCGCCAGACACGGGCGAAATCGACGATGCGGGTTTCGCCGGCGGCCAGCAGCTTCTTGGCGGCAAATTCCGGGCTGGTGTGCAGATAGCGCGTCTGCTCGCTGCCGCCTTCGGGCCGCCATTGCACCGGAAAGCCGTGCAGATGGGTTTCGTTGCCGGGGCTGATCTGCACCGCGCCGCATTCCACATCGATGAAGCCCTGATCGGCAAACCAGCCGTGCAGCGCCGCCTTGATGCGATTGCGGCCCATCAGGAAGGGCAGGCGATCGGCGTGGATGTCGGGGTGCCAGAAGGGGCGGCTCATGATTTCCCTTGAACAGTCATGGGGCGATGCCCTAACGCCGGGCGCTGTTATCTTGCGCGTTGGCGCACAGGGGAATGAGATGGTCAAGGAAATCGCCAGCAATTTTCGTAAAGGTCAGGTGATCGAGCACGAGGATGGCCAGCTTTATGTGGTGCTGAAGGCCGAAACCTTCCGCCCCGGCAAGGGCACACCCACCACCACCATCGACATGCGCCGCATCGCCGATGGCGTGAAGACGGTGATCACCGTGAAGACCACCGACGCGCTTGAAAAGGCCTATGTCGAGGAAGTGGCGCACAATTATCTCTACAAGGATGGAGAGGAATATATCTTCATCAACAACGAGACCTATGACCAGATCAGCCTGACCGAACCCATGATCGGCGATGGCATCGTGTTCCTGCAGGAAAATGCCGAGTGCAAGATCCTGATGTTCGACGGCAAGGCCATCACCATCACCCTGCCCAGCCGGGTGACGATGGCCATCACCGCCACCGAACCGGTGGTGAAGGGCCAGACCGCCAGTTCCAGCTACAAGCCGGCCACGGTGGAATCGGGTGCCCGCGTGATGGTGCCGCCGCACATCGATGTGGGCACCCGCATCGTGATCAACACCGAGGATTCCTCCTACGTGGAACGCGCCAAGGACTGATCGGCCACTGGCACAGGCACCGTTCGGCGGGGGAGGATGGGCTGTCCTCCCCCGTTTGCATTGCACCGCTTGTGAGAAAAATCGATCAGTCCGGGCAGGACAATCAATTTCCTGATTGCCGCCGGTGCCGTCACACAGATGCACATCGGGGCTTCTCCCCGAACAGCATCAAGGGAGCCAATCCATGTCGCGCACCTTCGTTTCCATTGTCGCGTTCGCCGTCGTCGGGCTGGCCGGCAGCCTGGGCACCGCCGCCGCCGCGCAAACCGCGCCGATGGCCAACACCAGCCCGCAATTCTGGTGGCCGGAACTGGTCGATCTGTCGCCGCTGCGTAGCCAGCAGGCCGCATCCAACCCCTATGGCAGCGGTTTCGATTATCCCGCCGCCTTTGCCCGGCTGGACCTCAAGGCGGTCAAGGCCGATATCGCCAGGGTGCTCACCACCAGCCAGCCGTGGTGGCCGGCCGATTACGGCAATTATGGCCCGTTCTTCATCCGCATGGCCTGGCATTCGGCCGGCACCTATCGCATCGGCGATGGCCGTGGCGGGGCGGGCGGCGGCCAGATGCGCTTTGAACCGCTGAACAGCTGGCCGGACAACGGCAATCTGGACAAGGCGCGCCGCCTGCTGTGGCCGGTGAAGGCCAAATATGGCCGCAACATCAGCTGGGCCGATCTGATGGTGCTGGCCGGCAATGTTTCCCTGGAAACCATGGGCTTCAAGCCGTTTGGCTTTGCCGGCGGCCGCACCGATGATTGGGAGGCCGACAAGGTCTATTGGGGCCCGGAAACCAGGTTCCTCGACGACAAGCGGTACAGCGAGGGTCGCAAGCTGGCCAAGCCGCTGGGCGCGGTGCAGATGGGCCTGATCTATGTGAATCCGGAAGGGCCGAACGGTGTCCCCGATCCGCAACTGGCCGCCAACGACATTCGCGAAACCTTTGGCCGCATGGCGATGAACGACGAGGAAACCGCCGCGCTGATCGCCGGCGGCCACACCTTTGGCAAGGCGCACGGCGCGGCCAGCGCCAGCAACGTGGGTGCCGCTCCGGCCGGCGAAGCGCTGGAAAAGCAGGGCTTTGGCTGGGAAAACAAGCATGGCGCCGGCAAGGGTGCCGATGCCATCACCTCAGGGCTGGAAGGCGCCTGGACATCGGCCCCCACCCAGTGGACGATGCAATATCTGGAAAATCTCTATCGTTTTGACTGGGTGCAGACCAGGAGCCCGGCCGGCGCGATCCAGTGGGAGCCGAAGAACGCGAGGGACAACCAGTTCGTCCCCGATGCCCATCGTGAGGGCGTCTTCCATGCGCCGATCATGTTCACCACCGATCTGGCCCTGCGCACCGATCCGTCCTACCGCAAGATCACACAGGGCTGGCTGAAGAATCCCAAGGGCTTCGAACAGGCCTTTGCCCGCGCCTGGTTCAAGCTGACCCATCGCGACATGGGCCCGCGCACCCGCTATGTCGGGGCGGACGTGCCGGCCGAAATCCTGTCGTGGCAGGATCCGGTGCCGGCGGTGAGCCATCCGCTGGTGGTGGCGGCCGATGTTGCCGATCTGAAGGCCAGGGTGCTGGCCAGCGGCCTGTCGGTGCCGGAACTGGTGCGCACCGCCTGGGCAGCGGCCGCCAGCTATCGCGGGACCGACATGCGCGGCGGCACCAACGGCGGCCGGCTGGCGCTGGCCCCGCAAAAGGACTGGGCGATCAACAATCCGGCCGAATTGGCCAAGGTGTTGCCGGTGCTGGCCCGCGTGCAGGCCGATTTCAACGCCGCCGCCCCCGGCGGCCGCAAGATCAGCCTGGCCGATCTGATCGTGCTGGCCGGCAATGCCGCGGTGGAAAAGGCCGCCGCCGATGCCGGGGTGCCCGTCACGCTGGCCTTCACGCCGGGCCGCACCGATGCCACCCAGGCGCAGACCGATGTGGCCAGCTTCAACGCGCTGGAACCCAAGGCCGATGGTTTCCGCAACCACTGGACGGCGGACAGCCCCTACAACCCAACCCAGGCCATGGTGGACCGCGCGCATCTGCTGGGCGTGACCGTGCCGGAAATGACCGTGCTGGTTGGCGGCCTGCGCGTGCTGGGCGGAAACGCCGGTGCGACCCAGGTGGGCGTGTTCACCAACCGTGTTGGCGTGCTGAGCAATGATTGGTTCGTCAACCTGCTGGGCATGGAAACCAGGTGGCAGAAGGCTGCCACCGACGGCCTGTATGAGGGCGTTGACCGCAACACCGGCGCAAGCAAGTGGACGGCCAGCCCGGTTGATCTGCTGTTCGGCAGCCACAGCGAACTGCGTGCCGTGGCCGAAGTCTATGGGGCCGCCGACGGCCACCAGCAGATGGTCGCGGATTTCGCCAAGGCCTGGACCAAGGTGATGAACAACGGCCGTTAAGCCCGATCCAAACAGTCTGTTCATCAAACGGGCGGTGCCGGCGACGGCATCGCCCGTTTTGCACGTGATTTTCACGCCCCATGCCAACAAGTGGCTGGTATTGTGCCGCAACCATGGTCTACTCTGGACGTAATTAGAACAGGTCGCTGGCATCGTTTTGGGGGAAACGGGAATGGAGTTCCGGCGCACGTGTGGCGCAGGCCCCGGCCTGTTTGGGTCTGGGCTGCTGTTGCTGACCACGTTCGGCATGGCTGTGCCGGCGTTTGCGCAGGTCGGCGTGACTGGTGCCCCCACCCGCGAGGAAATCGATCCGTCCCGCCGGCCGCAGATCAGCCAGCCCAGCCGCCTCATCGTCGATGGCGATATCGAGCGCAGCCCCTGCGCGCTGGCCGATCCGGCCTATGGCGCCATCACCATCACCCTCAGCCAGGCGCAGTTCAACAATCTGGGGCCGGTGCCGGCGGCCGAACTGGAACGCCACTGGAAGCCGCTGGTGGGCAAGCCGCTGCCGGTATCGGTGCTGTGCGAGATTCGCGACGCGGTCGCCACTGATCTGCGCCGGCGCGGTTTTGTGGCGGCGGTGCAGGTGCCGGCGCAGCGCATCGAAGGCGGCGTGGTGCGATTCGAAGTGCTCTATGCCCGGCTGACGGCGATTCGGGTGCGCGGCGACGCCGGCCGCAACGAAGGCCAGATCGCGCGCTATCTGAACAAGCTGGTCACCGGCGCGGTGTTCAACCGGGTGGAAGCCGAGCGGTATCTGCTGCTGGCCCGTGATCTGCCCGGGATGGATGTGCGGTTGCAGCTCAAACCGGCCGGCGGAGCACCGGGCGAGATGATTGGCGAGGTCAGCGTGCGCCGCCGCGCGGTTGAGGCCGATCTGGTGATCAGCAATCTGGCCCCATCACAAACCGGGCCGTTCGGTGGCCAGGTGCGGTTGCAGGTCCATGGCCTGACCGGGCTGGGCGATCACAGCTTCGTTTCATACTACACCACTGCCGATCTGGCCGAACAGCATGTGCTGCAGGCCGGCCATGATTTCGCCATTGGCGGCGAGGGGCTGCGACTGGGTGGCCGTGTCACCCATGCCTGGACACAGCCGGATCTGGGCGCGGCCGTGCCGCCGGTGGCAGCACGGGTGTTCTTTGCCAATCTGGAATTGAGCTATCCCCTGAAGCGCAGCCAGGCCGCCAGCCTGACGGCGCGTTCCGGCCTCGATCTGGTCAACCAGCGGGTCAGCTTCAATGCGGCGCCGCTGTCCCGCGATCAGGTGCGGGTGGCCTATCTGCGGCTGGATGGAGATTGGCAGGATCTGCGCGGTCGTGGCCCCGGCGGCACCAGCGCCTGGCGGATTGGCGGCAATGTGGAACTGCGCCAGGGCCTGGACATGCTGGGTGCGTCGCTGGATTGCACCCGCAACCTGCGGCTGTGCAGCGGCGCCGGCGTGGTGCCGCCCAGCCTGATCAGCGGCAGCCCCACCGCAACCGTGCTGCGCATCACCGGCCTGGCCGAACTGCGGCTGGCCAGAACAGTGACTGTGGTGCTGCAACCGCGCGCCCAATGGGCCAGCGGCGGCGTGTTCGGCTTTGAACGCTTTGCGCTGGGCAATTACACGGTGGGCCGCGGCTATGAACCCGGCGTGCTGACCGGTGATGACGGCGCGGCGGTGTCGCTGGAACTGCGCCATGATGCCGTGGTGCTGTCGGAAGACTGGCGGCTGGCTGTGCAGCCCTATGTGTTTGCCGATGCCGGCTGGGCCTGGTCACGCGGGTTGGGGCCCACCTTGCCCAACCCGGTCAGCCTTGTCTCGGCCGGCGGCGGCGGGCGCTTGGTGCTGTCGGATCGCGCCCGGCTTGATGTCGGCGGGGCCGTGGCCCTGAAATCGGCCGGGCCGGTGCGGGCCGGCGATGTGCGCCTGCTTGTCACCTTCACCACCCGAATCCTGCCGTGGAGGACCCGCTGATGCGTCTGTTCGACGAAAGCGCCCCGGCGCGCCGCGCCGGCCCGCACAGCACCCGCACCCGGCTGGCCCTGGCGGCATCGCCCACCGTGCTGGCCGCCATGCTGGCCCTGCAACCGCAGGTGGCGCGCGCCCAGGCGTTTCTGGGCACCGATACGGTGATCCGGGGTTCGGTGGATCGCAGCACCAGCGGCAACAATGATTTCTTCACGGTCAACGCCGTCCAGAACACGATCAACTGGACGCCGGATGATACGGCCATTGGCGGCGGTGCCATCGATTTCCTGCCGTCCGGGGCCTCGGCCTTCTTCCAGGGTGGATCGGGCCTGGCCGGTGCCAATTACACCGTGCTCAACCGCATCATCGCCGCCGATCCTGGCCGCGCGATCAGCCTGGCGGGCGCGGTGACCAGCGATGCCGCCGGCAGCATCTGGTTCTATGCCCCTGGCGGGTTGCTGTTGCAGGGCACGGCGCGCTTCAATGTCGGCAGCCTGCTGCTCACCACCAATGATCCGGTGGGCGCGGCCGGTGGCGGCGATTACATGCCGGGCGGCAACAGCTTCCGGTTGCAGGGCGCAGCCAACAGCACCGCCGCCGTCGACATCCGGAATGGGGCCGAAATCACCGCGCTGAACAACAGCAGCTATGTCATCGCGGTGGCGCCGCGGATGAACATGGCCGGGGCGATCCAGGTCAATGGATCGGCCGCCCTGGCCATGGCCGAAGATGTCAGCTTCACGCTGAACGGCGGCCTGTTCGACATCACCGCCAATGTCGGTTCGGCGGCGGGCGGCACCAACAGCATCACCGGCAGCATCACCGGCCCCGGTGGCGATTCGGCGGGCGGGGATCATCACCGCATCTACATGATGGCGGTGCCGCGCAATGATGCGATCACCCTGTTGATCAGCGGCGGGCAACAGATCGGCTTTGATATTGCCAGCGCTGCCGATGTGGACGGCAATGCCGTGGTGCTGTCGGGCGGGCACAATATCGTTGGCAGCGCCAGCGGGCTGGGGCTTGGCCAGTTCAGTCAGACGGCTGCGGCCGCCGCCGGCGCCGGGCAGGTGACGGTCAGCCTCGACACCACCACCATCAACTCCAACATCATCGTGCGGTCGCGTGATGTTGGCGAAGCCATCGCCCGCACCGGCCAGCTGGACATCGCGCGCGATCTTGAAATCTATGCCGACAGCCGGGCCAGCATCGGGGCGGATGCCGGCCAGCTGCTGGAGGTTACGGGCAGTATCCGGGCCGATGCCTCCACCCATTTCAATGGCAGCAGCGGCAACAGCCGCACTGCCGGCACGGCCGAAGTGATCGCCAGCAATGCCGGCTCCGTTGCGGTGCTGGGCGGCATCACGGTCAACGCCATCGGCCGCGGGGACAATAGTTCGGACGGTTCGCCAGGCGGTACCGGCACCGGCGGCACGGCCACCTTGCGCGCCACCAGCGGCGGGCAGATCCAGGGCGTTGGCGTTCTTGTGCAGGCCGATGCGGTGGGAGGGGAAACATCGCTGGGGCGCGGCGGCAGCGCCGTGGGTGGTTCGGCCCTGCTGCAGTTCGATGCCGGCACGGCCGCCTTGCTGAACGGCGACATTCTGGTGACAGCCAATGCCACCGGCAGGTTGGGCGGCGACAGCCAGCTTTCGGGCAATGCCACCGGCGGCCTGGCCCGGGTGATCCTGAACACCCAAATGGAAATTGGCGGCATATTGTCGGTGTTCAGCGATGCGCAGATCGCGTCGCAGCGGTCGATCCAGGCCCATTTGGGCGGATCGGTGGTGCAGGCCGGCACCAGCAGCGTGGATGTGCGCGATGGCGGATCGTTCCTGGGCAACCAGTTGCAGATCAGCGCCAAGGCAACGGCGGAGGATGGGGGCGGCAACAGCGTCTATCGTGGCGGCACGGCAGCGCTGTTCGCCAACAGCAGCACCGGCGCCACAGCCGTGGTGGCCGGTGCCGGTGCCCTGCTCGACGCCAGTGCCACGGGCGGCGCCGGTGCATCGGGCAGTGCCCCCGATGGCGGCACGGCCATCGGCGGCCATGCCACCATCGACGTGCTGGGCAATGCCGCGCTGCAATTTGGCGATGGCCTCACGCTGTTGGCCAGCGCCCAGGGCGGTTCCGGCGACGATGGGCGCGGCGGCGATGCCAGCGGTGGCAGCGCGCGGATCGTGATGAACGCGGGCGGCCTTGCGGTATCGGGCCAATTGCAGATGCTGGCCGCATCCACCGGCGGCAATGGCGATACGGGCGGCAATGCCACCGGCAGCGATGATTCGACGGGCCAGCAACCACCCGCGGTGTTCCTGCGCTATGGTGCCGGTGCCGCCACCGGTGATGCCGGGATTCAGATCAGCGGCACCGCAACCATGCTTGCCAATGCCACGGCCGGTTCGGGCCTGATCGGCGATGGCGGCGCGGCCGCCGGCGGGGCGGTGCGCGTCGATCTCAATTCCCGTGTCCATGGTTTGGATACTCTCGATGTCGGCACCGCGGCACAAGGCGGCGACGGCGGGAATGGCGGCGCTGGCGGGGCGGCGCGCAGCGGCATTTTCTCGCTCAATCTGCGCGATGCCCAACTGAACACCGGCACCCTGTTCGCCATCGCCGCTGGAGCCCTTGGCGGTACGGCCGGCTCTGCGGCCGACGATCCAGGTGGTCGCGGGGGCGATGCCAGTTTCGGATCGGTGCAGATCACGGTGCGCGCCAGCTCGGCCGGGGATGGCTCGGCGTTGCTGGGCCAATCCTTTGATCTGCAGGCCGAAGTCACCGGCGGGGCCGGCGGCGGTTCCGATAATGGCGCGGCCGGCAATGGCGGAAATGCCGATGCCACGGGCACGTCCAACCGCATCGCCCTGCTGGCCAATGCCGGCGACAACCAGATCCAGTTTGCGGCGACCAGCATCCTGGCCCGTGCCCGGGGCGGCGCTGCGGGCATCAGCATTTCGGGCACCCAGGGCAATGGCGGCACGGCCTTGGGCGGCAATGCCCAGATTGGCCTGTCGAGCGGGCCATTGTCCCCCGATCCCAATCCGGCGCTGGTGGATTTCGGCACGCTCAATGTTGATCTGCGCGCAACCGGCGGCGCGGTGGCCAATCCGGATTCCCAGGTGAATGGCGGCCTGGGCGGCAATGCCACCGGCGGTGCCCTCACGCTGCTGGCGCGCGGCGGTGCGCTGCGCATGGCGTCGCCCACCATCAATGTCGCGGCCGTTGGCGGCAGCAGCCATATCGACAATATCGGTGGCGTTGGCGGCACTGCGACCGGCGGCACCATGTCGCTGCTGGCCACGCCTCACAATGTTTCGGGCACGCAAACCGATGTGGTGATCGGCGGCACGCTCAACGTTGATGCCACCGCCATCGGCGGCGCGGCGCGCAGCGATCCCGGCAATGCCCTGGGCGGCGAGGTGACAATCAGCCTGGCCCAGCATGATAGCGGCATCCAGGTCGCCAATGTTGGCAGCCTTGCGGCCGACGCCCTGATTGTCCGGGCCAATGCCACCGGCGGTCTGGCTACACTCGAACGGCTGAGCGGCGGCAATGCCACGGGCGGCACCGCGCGCCTGCTGGTCAACGATGGCGCCATGACGCTGTCTGGCCTGAACCTGCAAGCCGATGGCAGCGGTGGCAGCCCCGGCAATCCCGGCGGATCGGGCATGGGCGGCACCGCTGAAACCCTGCTGAACGGCGGCAGCCTGACCGTGAATGGCGATGCCATCATGCGGGCCAGGGGCTATTTCAACACGGCCCTTGGCGGCATTGCGCGCGTGGCGGTGCTCAACGGTGGCGGCACGTTGCGTCTGCTGGGCGACACGGTTGAAATCAACGCCAGCGCCTTTGGCGGCAATGATCTGGCAATCGCCGGAACCGGCACCGTCAGCGGTGGTATGGCGGAAATCAGCAACAGCGCCGCCGGCACGCTGCAACTGCGTGATGCGGGCAACAGTGTTGGCCAGTTCCTCTTTTCGGCCGATGCCCTGGTGAACAACACGACCGGGGCGACGCCATCCAATGCCATCGGCGGCAGGCTGGTGATCAGCAATGGCGGCACGATGGCGATCAATGCGCCAGGCGTGCTGTCGCTGGATGTCGATGCGGTGGCCCAAGGCAGCCTGGCCAATCCGGCAGCGGGCGGCAATGCCACCGGCGGCCTGGTCAGCCTGGCCAATCCGGCAGCGGGCGGCAATGCCACCGGCGGCCTGGTCAGCCTGACCAATGTGGGCGGGGTGCTCGATCTCAACAGCGGCGCCAACAGGATCAACCTCGGCCACAACATCGAGGCCGGGGCGTCTGCCGGAACCGCCGGCAACGCCACGGGCGGCCTGACGACCATCAGCATCACCGGCGGCACCGTCAATTTCAACGCCAACACCGCCATCGATCAGTTTGTCGATGCCGGTTCCAGCGCCAGCGGCCCGGCCGGCGCCAGCACGGGCGGCATCATCAACTTCGGCGTCGGTCCCAATTCGGCAGCCAATGTTGTCGGCTTCCTGCGCTTCAACAACATCGGCAATGGCCGGGTCAGGCAAGGCGGCAGCACGGTGCTGAACAGCACCGGTGGCGAACTGGAAGTCAGCGGCAACCTGTCATTCCGCGGCGACATCTTCACCAACAGCAGCGTTGCCGGTGCCATCGGCCGGGCCGGCAGTGTCAGCATCACCACGGCCGATTCTGCATCGATCATGGTCGGCGGCGATCTCACCGCCGATCTCAGCGTGAATTTCGCCGGCAGCGGCACTGATCGCATCGCGGAATCCGGCGGTTTCACCATCAACAACCATGGCACGGTGACGATCGCCGGCAGCGTGAATATCCAGAGCGCCATCGGCTTCAACGCCACCAGCGTGGGCAGTGCTACCGGCGGCACCACCGCGATTGCCGTGCTGGGCGGCAGTTTCGGCATCGGCACCGGCCTGACGATCAGTGGCAATGTGCAGGGCGGTGGCGTGTCCACCGGCAATGCGCCCGCCATTCAGGCCGGCAGCATTGCCCTGTCCACCGGCGCCGGTGCCAGCTTCACCAGCACGGGCGAGGTGCGGCTGGAGGCGAATGCCGGTGGCCATGCCACGGCCAGCGGCACCGGCGGTGCGGCGCGCGGTGGCAGCATCGGCATTGCCAATGCCGGCACGATGACGCTGGATACCGGGTTCAATCCCCTGCAACTGCGGGCCGTTGCCACGGGCGGCAGCGGCAGCAACCAGGGCGGCGCGGCCACCGGCGGCAGCATCAGCCTCACCACCGCTGCCACCGGCAGCTTTGCCCAGCTGGTCACTTCGCCCGGCCTGACCCAGTTGGAAGCACAGGCCGTCGGCGGCGATTCCGGCCTGTTCGGCGGCGATGCCACCGGGGGCAGCATCAGCATCATCAACAGCGGCGCGTTCTCCATCCCGCACAGCCTGTTCCTGCTGGCCAACGCCACCACCGGCAACGGCGATGCCACCGGCTCCGCCATCGGCGGCTCTGCCACCCTGCGCGCCGATGCCGGCACCAGCCTGATTGCCGGCGATCTCAACCTGAACACCGAAGCGCTGGTGCTGGCAAAGGGCCAGACGGGCGATGGCACCGGCGGCACCGTGAACACGGGCGCAGCGGCCGGCGCGGCGTTGAACATCAGCGGCAATCTTGATCTGCGCGCCGGGGCCACCGGCCTGGTTGCCAGCGGCGGCACCATCACCGTGACGGCGGCGGGCAGCCTGGCCATCGCGCGCGGCCTGACAGCCGATGCCGCCGGTTTCAACAACAGTGGGGCGGCCACGGCGCAGGGCCTTGGCGGCACCATCGATGTGATGGTGGGCAACGCCGGCACGCTCAGCGTGGCTGATGGCGTTGGCCTGTTCGCCTTTGCCAACACCCCGCTGCTCAACCCCGATCTCAATGTCGAAGGCGGCCGCATCACGCTGCAGAGTGCGGGCACCGTTGAGATTGGCGGCACCGGCCTGGTGATGGACAGCCGTGCCGGCTTTGATGAAGTGGTGGGCGGCAATGCCATCGGCGGTTTGGCACAGGTCAATCTGGCCGGCGGCAGTTTCACCAGCGCCGGCATCAGTCTTTCGGCCGATGCGCGCGGCGGGGTCCGCCCGGGTGAAACCAGCGGCTTTGCCCAGGGCGGCACCGCGGCGCTGCGCAGCGATCCCGGTGCCAGCGCCATCATCAGCGGCGGCAGCAGCATCACCGCCTTTGGCCAGGGCGGGGCGGGCAGCGATGGCGCGGCCGGGGCCGGCACCGGCGGCACGGCCGCCATCGAAGTGGCGGGCAGCCTGGATCTGCGCCTGGGTTCGGCCCAATTCCAGCTGCGCGCCGATGGCGCTGGCGGCAACAGCGATTCCGCTGCCGGCGGCGCCGGCACCGGCGGCACGGCCGTGCTGGCCAGCCCCGGCACCAGCGGCAGCATCGTGATCAGCGCCAGCGGCACACCAGCGCTCATCGTGACGGCCGAAGCACGCGGCGGCAGCGGCGTGACCAGCGGCGGCGCCGCCATTGGCGGCAGTGCCAGCGTGGCAGCCGGTGCCACCCTGTCCTTGCCCGGCGGCCTGATTGTCGAGGCGACGGCCTTTGGCGGCGATGCGCCCAACAGTGGCAGTGCCCAGGGCGGCAATGCCACCCTCAGCAACCGCGGCACCCTGGGCATCGCCGGCAATGTCAGCATCAATGGCAGCGGGATCAGCGGCAGCGGCGACACAATCGGCAATGCCAGTGGCGGCACCGCCAGCTTCATCCACGCCGAAGGCACCAGCAGCATCACCGGCGGCATGGAGCTGTTTGCCGCCGCACAGACCGCGGCCGGCAGCAATCTGGCCGCTGCCACCGGTGGCTTCACCACGTTCAGCACGCTCGCCGGCACGGTGCAGATCGGCGGCGGCGTGCAGATCAATGTCAGCGGCGTCGGCCCGGTGGCACAGGGCGGCATCCTCAATCTGGGTGCAACCGGCCTGATCGACATCAACGGCGCGCTGGTGATCGATGCCAGCGCCGGCACCGGCACCAGCGATGCCGATGCCGCCGCCCGCGGCGGCGAAGCAGTGGTCGATATTGGCAGCATCGGCACGCTGGATGTGGCGGGCGGCCTGCAGGCCCTGCTGTGGGCCCGGTCCACTGTCGCCAATCCCGGCATCACGCTGCGCGGCGGCAGCCTTGATCTGGTTTCGGCCGGGGCGCTGGCCATCGGCGGCAGTGGGCTGTCGGCCGATGCGACGGCGCAATATCGCCCGCTGGGTCAGACCGGTGGGGCGGCCATTGCCGGCACCTTGGCGGTTTCCATCACCGGCGGCAATTTCCAGGCCAATGGCGTGGAGCTGCTGGCAACGGCCACCGGTGGCGACGATGCCGGCGGCACCGGCGGCGCTGCCACCGGTGGACTGGCCCGCTTTACACTGGCCGGCGGTGCCAATGGCACGATCAACGGCGCGCTGTCGCTGGATGCCATGGCCTTTGCCGGTGCCGGCCTGTCGGGCGGCACGGCCACGGGCGGCGCGGCCGGCCTGATCGTGGGCGGAACGCTGGCGGTCAACACCGGTTCGCTGCCCGGATTCCTGGTATCGGCGGCGGCCTTTGGCGGCAGTGGCAGCGATGCCGATGGCGGCCATGCGCTGGGCGGCACCGCCGTGATCGGCATCCAGACGGGCGGCATATTGAATGTCACCGGCCCGGCCAACGCCATCATCGGCCCCGATGCATCGGCCTTTGGCGGCGCAGGCACGGTGCGGGGCGGCAACGCCAGCGGCGGCACCGCCAGCCTGTCAGCCAGCGGCAGTCTCAGCCTGCCCGGCGCGCTGGACATCAGCGCGCTGGCCGAAGCCGGCGAAGGCAATCAGGGCGGCAACGCCATCGGCGGCAGCACCAGCCTGACCGGCAGCGGCAGTTTCAGCGTGGCCGGCGATGCCCGGCTGATCAGCCGGGCGGTGGCCGGCGGCGGCCCGATCAGCGGCAATGCCACAGCCGGCAGCGCCAGTCTGGTGCGCAGCGGCGGCTTGTCGCTGGTGGGCGGCAATCTGCGGCTGGATGGGTCGGTGGCAACCGGCACCGGCAATGGCACCGGCAGCGCGCTGCTGCTGGATGTGGCGGACGGCCGGCTTTCGGTTGCGGGCGCGATCGATCTGCTCGCCACCGGGGCGGGGCTGGTGGCGCGCAGCGGCGATCTGGCCGTGAACGTGACCGGCGAATTGCTGGCCGGCGGCGCGATCACGCTCGACAGTCGTGGTATCGCCGGGCCCATCGATCCGGCCGCCCAGATTTTTGCCGGTGACGCCAGCATCACTGTTGCCAGCAGCGGCCGGCTGGAAGCGGCCGGCGGCCTTGCGGGCCTGCTGTTCACCGCGATCAGCCAGCCGCTGTTCGGGGTGACGGCGACCGGCGGTGATTTTGCCTTCACTTCGGCCGGCACCCTGGTGCTGGGCGGCCCTGGTCTGGCCGTCGATGCCGGGGCGCGGTTCACCGGTTCGCTGGCCGAAGGCGGCAATGCCGTGGCCGGCACCGCGCTGACCAGCCTGACCGGCGGCAGCCTTGCCACCACCAGCCTGGTGGTTTCGGCCGTGGCGCGTGGCGGCAACAATTTCAACGGCGCCGCCGGCACCGCCACCGCCGGTCTGGCCGCGCTGGATGTTGGCGCCGGCGCCAGCGCCGCAATTGCCGGCGCGTTCCTGCTCGATGGCTCGGCCACCGGTGGCACCGGGCTGGTTGGCGGCGCGGCCACCGGCGGCACCAGCCGCCTGGCTGTGGGCGGCACCGCCACGATCAACACCACCGGTTCCACCGTTCAGCTGCTGGCAAGGGCGGTGGGTGGCGGCAGCGATGCCGCAACCGGCGGCACCGGCCAGGGCGGCAGCGCCATCATCGATGTGCTGGGCAGCACGGCCAGCCTGGATTTTGCCGGTTCGAACGATGTTGTGCTGGATGCGCGCGGCACCGGCGGGGCCAGCAGCAGCGTGCGCAGCGGCACCGGCAGCGGCGGCATCACCCGTGTCACCAACGAAAACATCCTGTCCATCCCGCAGGAATTGCTGCTGAATAGCAGCGGCGTTGGCGGGTTCAACAGCAATGCCGAACTCACCGGCAATGCCCTGGGTGGAGACAGCCGGCTGGTGTTCAATGCCGGCACGCTCACCATCGGTGATGATCTCGATCTGGCGGCCAATGCCACGGGCGGCAATGCCACTGGCGGCACCGCCCGCATCCTGTCGGCCGGCGGTACCCTGGATGTCGGCTTCTTCATCGAAGCCCGCGCCAGCGCCTTTGGCACGGCGCGCGGCGGCAACATCATTCGCGGCGGCCAGGCCGAAATGCGGCTGGCCGATGCCTCCAACGTGGCTGCGGGCAGCCTGTTGTCGCTGGAAGCCATCGGACGAGGCCAGAACGGCCTGGCCAGCCACAGCGGCTTTGTTGCCGGTGGCACGACGCAGATGATCGCGCGCGGCGTGGTTGCCATCAATGGCAATGTCGCGTTGAACGCCACCGGCAATTATGCCGGACTAGGCAATACCGCCACCGGCGGCACCGTGGAGCTTTCGGTTTTTGGCGGGCAGTTCAGTGCCATTGATGTCGATCTGGTTGCGCCTGGCGCGGGTGGTGACGGCAATGGCAGCGATGGCCGCACCGGTACCGGAGGCTCGCTGAGCTTCACGGTTGCCGGCGGCAGCCAGGGCAGCATCACCGGCACCCTGTTCATGCAGGCCAGCGGCACCGGCGGGTTCGGCACCCGCAACGGCACCGGCCTGGGTGGCGTCTCGCTGTTGACCGTCACTGGTGCCAACACGCTGCTCACCATCGATACGATCGCCATGGAGGCCGACAGTTTTGGCGGCATCGCATCGGAAGGCGGCCTGGCCAGCATCCGGTTGACCCAGGATGCGAACGGCATCGGCGGCCGGCTGGACGTGCTGCGCAGCATCGATCTGCTGGCGCAAGGCACGGCCGCCAATGGCAGCGCGGGCAATGCCGTTGGTGGCATTGCCCGCATCAATGGCAGCCACAGCATCCTGAACGTGGGCAGCAATGTGACGCTGAACGCGCGCGGCCTGGGTGGCACGGGCAGTTCGGGCGGCAGCGGCACTGGTGGCCTTGCCGAGCTGCGGTTGCTCAGCGGCAACACCCAGCTTGGCGCTGGCCTGGTGCTCAATGCGCGTGGCCAGGGCGCCACCGGCAGCGGGCAGGGCGGCGACGGCATTGGCGGCACCGCCCGGGTGGACGCGCAGGGCAATCTGTCGGTTGCCGGCAGCATTGACGCCAATGGCCAGGGCATCGGCGCTACCGGTGGCACGCGTGGCGGTTCGGGCAGCGGCGGCAGTGCGCTGTTCACCGGCAACGGCCAGATTGCGGTTTCGGGCAATGTGGGCCTGCTGGTTGACAGCACGGCCGGCGGCGGCACCCAAAGCGGCAATTCCACCGCCGGCACCGCCAGCGTTGCCGTGCTGGGCGGCACCAGCCTGATCCGCGGCAATCTGCTGCTCAACGGCAATGGCGGCGTTACCCCGGCAACGGTGCGCGGCAATGGTCGTGGCGGCACCCTGTCGCTGGATGTGGCGGCCGGCACGCTGGATGTCGATGGCAGCCTGACGATGACAGCCGAAGGCGGCGGCACCATCGGGCGCGGCGGCGATCTTGATCTGCAGGTGGCCGGCCAGCTGCTGGTGGGCAGCAATCTGGCGCTGGCAGCCAATGTCTTTACCGAAGTGACGCTGCCGACCGCGCAATCGCAGGCCGGAACCATATTGTTCGATATCACCGGCACCGGCGAGGTGCGCGCCGATGGCGGGCTGTTCGCCAATCTGCGCAGCCTTGTGGGCCAGCCGGCCCATGACCTGACGGCGCGCGGCGGCAGCTTTGCCCTCACCTCGGCCGGCACCGCCGTGTTTGGCGGCACCGGCTTTGTCGTTGATGGCGGCGCGCAATATATCGGCAGCGGCAATGAAGGCGGCGCAGCGGTGGGCGGCAGCCTGTCGGTTGCGCTGTCGGGCGGCAGCTTCACCAGCGCCGGGGTGGCGATCACTGCCGGGGCCGGCGGCGGCAACCGCGGCACCGGCCAGGGCGGCGCGGCCACCGGCGGCAGCGCCCTGTTCGATTTGGCGGCCGGGGCCAATGCCAGCAGCACCGGCCAGTTCCGGCTCGAAGCTGGCGCCAACGCCGGCAGCGGCATCACCGGCGGCACGGCCACGGGCGGCACGGTGCGGCTGGGCGTCGCCGGCACGGCCAGCATCGATTCGGCCAATCTGCAGATAGTGGCCAGTGCGGTGGGCGGCAACGGCAGCAGCGGGGCCGGCGGCAATGCCACCGGCGGCAGCATCACGCTGGCCAGCATCGGCAGCAGCGGCAGCCTCACCCTGATCACCCCGGCCAGCGCGACCTTGCGGCTTGGCGCCGATGCGCGCGGCGGCAATGCCGGCACGCTGGCCGCCGGCAGTGCCACCGGCGGCAGCATCGCCATTGCCAATGCCAATATCCTGTCGTTCGGCGGCAACGTGTTTGCCACGGTCGATGGCCTGGGCGGCACCAGCGGCAGTGCCGATGTGAACGGCGCGGGCCTTGCCGGCACTGTCACCCTGGCCAACAGCGCAGGCCTGCTGTCTGCCGGCGGCGATCTGACGCTCAGCGCGATCGGCTTTGAAGGCGCAGCGCGCGGCGGCACGGCGCGGGCCAGCATCACCGGCGGAGCCCTGCAAACCGGCGGCGTGCTTGATCTGAATGCCGGCGCGCGCGGCCTCGCGCGCGGCAGCAACCAGGTGCGTGGCGGCCTTGCCGAAGTGATCCTGGCCAGCGGTGCCGGCATCACCACCGGCACCAGTGTCAACATCGACAGCAGTGCTGTCAGCTTTGATGGCGGCAGCAATCCGGGTGGCACCACCATCGCCGGCACGTCCCGGCTGCAATCGGCCGGCACCATCACCGCCACCACCCTGGTGCAATTGAACGCCACCGGCCAGTTGGTCGGGCAGGGCGGCGCGGCCAGCGGCGGCACCTCCGAATTCCTCATCACCGGCGGCCAGATCGATACGGCGCTGCTCAACATCAATGCCGGTGGCTTTGGTGGCAGCCGCAGCACCGGCACCGGCAGCAGCGGCACCGGCGGCATCGTCAGCGCCAGCCTGTCGGGCGGTGCGCGCGTGAATTCGACCAGCTTCGTCATTCTTGGAACATCGGGTGCCGGCGGTTCCGGGCCGATCGTGGGCAGCGGCACCGGCGGCACTACCACGCTTGCACTGGCCGATATCGGCACCCGGCTTGATGCGGGGGAATTGCTGGTTGGTGCCGATGCAGCGGGCGGCGTGGCCAGCGGCGGCACCGCGCGCATCACGCTGGCGGCCGGCACGCTGCTGGCAGCAACCGGCAATGTGCAGGTGCAGGCCCTGGCCACGGGCAGCGACGCTGCGACCGGCGGAAATGCCACGGGTGGCACGGCCAGCCTGGCGCTGGCCGGCGCATCGGCTGACGGGGCGAACATCACCGTGGGCGGCACGCTGGGCCTTTCGGCGGCGGCCACGGGCGGCGTGGGTGCCACGGCGGCCGGCGGCGCCGCCACCGGCGGCCTGGCCGATGTGCAGGCCGGTGCCGGCAGCCAGCTTGCGGCGGGGTCGCTGCAGATGGATGCCAGTGCCACGGCCGGCAACGGGCAAGGCAGCGGCGGCGCGGCCCTGGGTGGCACCACCCGGTTGGCCCTGGCCGGCACCGCCACCATCACCGGCACGTTGGCAGCGCTGATGAACGCCAACGCCACCGGCGGCAATGCCCAGGCCGGCGCGGCCGGGGCCGGGCGCGGCGGCACCGCCAGCATCAGCATCAGCACGGCCGATGCCAGCCTGATCAGCACTCCGCTGGTCATGCTGTCCGCGATCGGCGCTGGTGGCACCGCCCAGGCCGGCGGCGGGCGCGGCGGTGACGGGGTGGGCGGCAGCCTGAACCTGGCCAGCAGCGGCCTGCTGCTGCTCAACGGCGGGACCAGCCTGCTGGCCCAGGCCAGCGGCGGCACGGGTGCGGCCGGAAATTCCGGCGGTGCCGGTGGAGCCGGCGGCCTCGCCACGGGCGGCGGCATCACGCTGCTGGTCAATCCCGGTGGCAGCATTGGCATCGCCAGCCTTTCAGCAGATGTGGGCGCCGAGGCTGGTTTCGGCGGTGCCGGTGGTGCCGGCCTGGCCGGCGTGCCTGGCGGCCCGCGCAACCCAGGCGAGCGCAATGGCAGCGCCGGTGGCAACGGTGGTATGGGTGGCACTGGTGGCAGCGGCGGTGCGGCCACCGGCGGCAGCATTGCGATCGGGCCTGCGGCCACCAACAGCGGCGGCAGCATCAGCATCGCCAGCTGGGCGCTGTCGGGCATTGCCACGGCTGGCAGTGGCGGCGTGGGCGGGGCTGGCGGCACCGGTGGCAACGGCGGCACCGGCGTCAATGGCGATATCGTCAATCCGGGGACGCAGGGCGCCAACATCAACGGCGGCAATGGCGGAGCCGGCGGCACCGGCGGCACCGGCGGCGCGGCCGGGGCCGGCGGTGCCGTGCTGGGGGCCAATCTGCTGATCGGCGCCAATGGCAATGTGCAGGCCACCAGCTACAGCCTGACCGTGCCGGTCATCACCGGCAATTTCACGGTGACGGCCGGGGCCAGTGGCGATGCCGGGGCCGGCGGGGCTGGCGGGGCCGGCGGGGCCGGCGGGGCGCGTGGTATCATCCTTGATCAGCAACCGGTTTTCGGCCAGCCCGGCCAGGCCGGGTTGCCGGGCCTTGCCGGTGATCTCGGCAGCTTTGCCAACCCCGGCTTCGCCCAGGGCGCGGTGCTGCGGGCGCTGTTCCACACTGCCACCGTCACGGCTGGCGGCGTCGATCTGCTTGCCGATGCGACAGGCACGGCATCGGCCCCCGATGGCAATGCTGGCAGCGCCACGGCCGGCACCGCCGAACTGGTGATCGTGGGCGGCAGCATCAGCCTGCCCTATGTGCGCCTGTCGGCCATCGGCACCGGTGGCAGTTCGCTGCGCGGTGTTGCCGGCACCGGCCGCGGCGGCATGGTGATGTTCAACCTGTCCGAAGGCGTCGATCTGGCCTTGAACGGTGGCGGCGATGCCGTGGCCTTGCGCGCCGATGCCATTGGCGGCGATGGCCTGGATGGCGGCCTGGGCGGTTCGGCCGTGGCCGGCACCGTCACCGCCAGCATCGACACGGCCCGGCTTGGCGTGACCGGCGATTTCACTATGTCGGCCGGTGCCATCGCCGGCGAGAATGCCGGCACCCTGCTGGCGCAGGCCGGCGCGGTATCGCTTGGGCTGGTGTCCGGCGATGTTGCGGTTTCGGGTTCGGTGTTGCTTGCGGCCACCGCCCGCGTGGGCCGCGCTGCCGGCGGTACCATCGATATCAGCCTGGCCGGCAGCCAGATGCAGGTGGGCGGCGGTCTCGACATGATGGCCAGTGCCCAGGGCGGTGGCGGCAGCCTGGGCGCGGATGCCAATGCCGGCGCTGCCACCATCGATATTGCCGCCAGCAGCCTGGCCGTCACCGGCACACTGCGGGCGTTTGTGGATGCCGAAGGCGGGGCGGGTGACAGCGATGCCGGCGGCAATGCCGCGGCCGGCACGGTGCGGCTGGCGGTCAACGCCAATGGCCAGCCCGATCCGGGCACGCTTGCCACCGGCGCGATCGACATTTCGGCGGTGGCGCGCGGCGGCGCGGCCAACCAGCTGCTGGCCGGGGTGGCCGGCGGGCGCGGCGGCAACGCCAGCGGCGGCATTGTGGAGATCAGGGGCAGCGCCGCCACCGCGCAGATCAGCGGCGGCATTTCGGTGACGGCCAATCTGTTCGGTGGGGCTGGCGGCAATGGCGATGCCGGCGGGGCCGGCGGCGCGGCCAGCGGCGGCAGCATCCTGATCGGGCTGGACAGCGCGGCCGGCACTGGCCAGGGCCGCCTGGATGCGCCCGGAATCACGGTTTCGGCCAGCGCCAGCGGCGGCCTGGGCGGCAATGCCGCGGCGGCCGGCGGTGCCGGCGGGGCTGGCGGCACGGCCGAAGCCAGCAGCATCGTGCTGCGCAATGATGGCGGCCTGTTCACCGCCGGGCCGATGGTGCTCAACAGCGTGGCGCAGGGCGGCGATGGCGGCCTCAACAACGGCTTGCCAGCGTTGCTGGCCAATGGCGGTGACGCGCTGGGCGGCAGCGTGCGGATCCAGGGCCGCACCAACGCTGCCACCGGCACCGCCGGGGTGATGACCTTGGGCGCAACAGTGGCCAATGCCAATGCCGGCGGCGGCCGCGGCGGGGCCCAGGCCGGGCGCGGGCAGGGCGGCACCGTGGTGGTGGAAAGCCAGCGGCACGCGTCGCGCCCGAATGATCCCGATACCGGCCGCATCCTGTTCACCGGCAATGCCACGCTCAATGCCGCCGGGGCCGGCGGCGGCGATGCCACGGGCGATACGATCAGCGGCGGCTTTGGCGGCGGCGGCACCGTGCAGATTCTGGCGACCGCGGGCCGGGTGGATGTGGATGGCATGCTGTCGGCCGGGGCCGAAGGCATTGGCGGGCAGGGGCTGGCCGGCGGCCAGGCCAATGGCGGCCTGATCAACCTGCTGGCCAGTGATGGCGGGCGGGTTGCGTTGCTGATCGGCGGCACGCTGGCGGCCAGCGCCACGGGCGGCAGCGGCGATGATGGCGCCGGCATCGGCAATGGCGGCCTGGTGAACCTGCGGGCCGATGGCGGCGGCCTGATCCGGTCCCAAGCTGATCTGTTCCTGTTTGCCGATGGCAGTGGCGGTGCCAGCAGCAATGGCAGCGGCGGCAATGGCAGCGGCGGCCAGATCGGCGTGGGGGCCAGCGGTCCCGACAGCAGCCTGACACTGGCGCGCACCAGCGCATCGGCCACCGGCATTGGCGGGGCCAGCACCAATGCCGGCGGCGGCGAAGGCCGCGGCGGCAGCGTGACCGTGCGTGCCGATGATGCCGCCACCCTGGCCCTGCAGGGCCCCTTGTCGATGCTGGCGGATGGGCGCGGCGGCGCCGGCCTGTTTGGCGGTGCCGGGGTGGGCGGCTTCCTCAACCTGCTGGCCGATGCCGATGCCGCCATCACGGGCGGGGCCGAACTGGCGCTGTTCCGGGCCGAAGGCCTGGGCGGCGCCGGCAGCGAAGGCGATGGCGGCGAAGGCCGGGGCGGCAATGCCAATCTGCGCGCCGAAAATGGCGCGTCGATCGTGCTGGGCAACATCGGCATCAGCCGGGTGCGCGGCGTGGGTGGCGATGGCACCGGGATTGGCGGCGGCGGCACCGGCCGCGGCGGCAGCATCACGCTGGAAGCCAGCGCCGGCGGCCGCGTGACAACCGGTTCGATGAGCAACTGGTCGGCCACGGGCGAAGGCGGCTTTGCCGATGGCGTGCAGGCCGGCGGGTCCGGCCTTGGCGGCCGTTCGCAGATATTGGCGCTGGGCGGCGGCAGCGTGGCGATCACGGCCAGCGGCGGCACCATCGGCATCGGCCTCACGGCTGCGGGCGTGGGCGGCAACAGCAGCCTGGGCCAGGGCGGTGACGGCACCGCCGGCGCGGTGGACGTGATTGCCGAAGATGGCGGCGCGCAGATCATGCTGGATGGCCGGCTGGCCAGCGAAACCGCGATCAGCCTGCGCGCGCGCGGGTTTGGCGGGGCGGGGATCAGCGGCGGCGCGGCCACGGGCGGCCGGGTGCTGGTGCTGGCCGATGGCGCAGCCACCCTGGGGTTGCGGGGCAGCGTGACGGCCGATGTTGGCGCGCTGGGCGGCGAGGCGTTCGATGATGATGGCGGCGCGGCCACGGCCGGCCAGATCGATGTCACGCTGGCGGGCGGCCTGGGGACCACGCTGACCAGCGATGATCTGCTGCTGGCCGGCGTTGCCATTGGCGGCAATGCCGGCGTTGCTGGCCTGAAGGCCGGCAACGCGCTGGGCGGCATCATCACCATCGCTGCCGAAGGGGCCAACGGCACGATCCAGACCGGTGCCGTGACCATCGATGGTTCGGCCAGCGGCGGCAATGGCGGCGCGGCCGGCGGCGATGCGGCGGCGCGGCAGATCAGCCTGATGGCGCAAGGCACGCTTGCGGCCGGCGGCCCGCTGCTGCGCACCGGCCCGGTGGCCGTGGTGGCCAGCGCCGATGGCGGCAGCGGCGATGCCGGCGGCAGCGCCACCGCCGGCCGTGTGCTGATCACGGCCGAAGGCGGCACGCTTGCCATGGCACCCGGCCAGGCCGATGGCCTTTCTATCACCACGAATCTGCTGGGCGGGGCCGGCGCGGCTGGCCCCGGCGGCGCAGCGGTGGGCAGCGCCACGGCCATGGGCCTGGCGGCCATTGCCAATGGCGCCGGCGGGGCCGGCACCTTGCGCATCGGCGGCATTGCCATCAGCGCCACCGGCACTGGCGGCGCTGGCGAAACCGGCGGCGATGCCCGTGCCAACGGCATCACCATATTGGCCCGCGGTGGCCTGCTGGAAACCGGCGCGATCAGCGATGCCCGCTTCAACGCAACCGGCGGCGCCGGCGATCTGATCGGCGGGGCCGGCGTGGCCGGCGGCATGGAGATTTCCAACCAGACCGGTGGCAGCATGGCCATCACCCGCATCAGCGGTTTCCAGGCCAATGGCCGCGGCGGCACGGCCGCTGGCCAGGCCGGCGAGGGCCGGGGCGGCCGGCTGGACATCGAGGCGCTGGCCGGCACCGCCAGCATCGGCGGCATTGACGCTGCCAGCCTGAATGGTGAAGGCGGCGCGGCCAGCGGCAGCGGCACGGCGGGTCTGGGCGTGGGCGGCAGCTTCGGCCTCTTTGCCGATAATGCGGTGCTGGCCATTGGCGGCACCGGCGGGGTCAATGCGCTTGGCGTCAGCGCCGATGCCAGCGGCGGGGCCGCCGATGCTGGCGCTGGCGGCGAAGGCCGGGGCGGCAGCATCGCCATCACGGCCGGCACCAACAGCCTGCTCACCATCGATGGCAGCACGGCCAGCGGCCAGGCGATCAGCCTTGCGGCGCGCGGTGTTGGCGGCGCGGGCGGCAGCGGCGGCGGGCGTGGCTTGGGCGGCCAGCTGGCGGCGACGGCCGGTGTCGATGCCGATCTGCAACTCAACGGCAGCGCGCGGCTGGATGCCAGCGCCACCGGCGGCAGCGCCAGTGCGGGCCGCGGCGGCGACGGCCTGGCCGGGCGGGTGGCGGTGCGGATCGCTGCCGGCACGGCGGCAAGCGTGCTGACCACCGGCAACCTGGCGCTGATTGCCACGTCCACCGGCGGCGATGGCGGTGGCAACGCCGGCAACGGCGGCGATGGCGATGGCAACCGCAACCTGGGCGGCAGCGGCGTCTTCCTGGGCTCCACCAGCAATCTGGGCAGCATCACCACCGGCAGCGTTTCGGCCGTGCTGTCCGCCACCGGCGGTGTTGGCGCCCAGGCGCGCAATGGCGGCCGCGGCGGCAATGGCCTGGCCGGGGAATTGACGATCGGCACGCTGGCGCAGGATGCCGGCGGCGCGGCCGGTGGCAGCATCACGCTGGGCCGGCTCAACATCAGCGCCGATGGCCTTGGCGGCAGCGGCGGCGCGGGCGATACGGCCGATGGTTCGGGCGGCTCGGGCGGCCATGGCTTTGGCGGCACGGTCAACCTGCGCGCGGCTGGCGGCAGCCTGTCGATTGCGGCCAGTCTTGCCGGTGATCCGGCGATCACCATCGCCGGCGATGGCCTTGGCGGCATGGGTGCCGCCGGCCTGACACGGGGCAGCGGCGGCGATGGCACCGGTGCCGTGATCCGCATGGGCAGCCTGGCCAATGCGCTGGCCGGCAACCAGGCCGGCCAGTTTGAAAGCGGCGGCGTGCAGATCGCCAATGCCGGCGTGGGCGGCAATGGCGGCAGCGGCGGCGCCGGCTTTGGCGGCAATTTCGGCCTGATCAGCCTGGTGGGCAGCAGCCGTGTCAATGGCGGGCTGGCACTGGTTGGCAGCGGTGTTGGCGGCAGCGGCAACGTGGGCACCGGCGGGCAGGGCGCTGGCGGCCTGACGGAGATCGCCGGCGGTGTGCGCCTGGCCGGCAGCGCCGATCTGGATGTGAGTGCCGCAGGCGGCGGCGGCAACGGCGGTGGCAGCGCCGTGGGCGGCCGCGTGCAGATGGCCGGCCCGCTTGTGCTGCAATCCGGCCTGCGGGCCAGTGTGGCGGCCATGGGCGGCAATGCGGCGGCGTCTGGCGCGGGCGGCCTTGGCCGGGCCGGCCAGATCGGCATCGGTGCCAGCGGCAGCGACCAGTTGTCCATCGCCGGCCCGGCCGATTTGCTGGCCAATGCGCGTGGCGGCGCGGGTGCCGATGGCGGTGCCGGTGGCGCAGCCACCGGTGGCGGCATCGCCATCACTGGCACGGGCAGCAGTGTCGGCCTGGAATTTGCCAACATCACGGCGGATGCCACCGCGATCGGCGGCGACGGCGGTGCCGGCACAGTGGCCGGCGCTGGCGGCGCAGCAACCGGCGGCAGCATCAATCTGGCGCTCACCGGCGCTGGCACCGATCCGGCTGCTGCCCGCTTTGGTCTGGCTGGGGCAAATCTGCTTGCCACCGGCAACGGCGGTTCGGCCGGGGCCGGCACCGGCGGCGGCCATGGCAATGGCAGCGGCGGCAGCATCGCCCTGGCCAACAGCGGCGGCACGCTGCTGGCGGCGGGCGACGTGCTGGCCAGCGCCAATGGCAATGGCGGCGGCTTTGGCAATCTGCCGGGCAGCCCGGCCACCGGCCGCGGCGGCAGCATCAGCATCACCGCCGCCGGTTCGGGCCCCGCTGCCGGCCGGCTTGCCATCCAGGGTGCACTCACCACCCAAACCGGCGGTTTTGATCCCAACGGCGGCCAGGGCCGGCCGGGCACCACCACCATCCTGGCCCGCGATGCCAGCCTGCTGCAACTGGGCAGCCTGAACAGCAGCGCCACCGGCAATTTCGCTCCCGGCACCACCCCGCGTGGCGGCCTGATCGCCACCACCGGTTCGCGCATCGAAGTGGCCGGCAATGCCACCATGGGTTCGCGCGACAGCCTTGGCCTCAACGACGGCGGCGCCATCGTGGTGGGCGGCACGCTGCTGGTCAGCGCCGCCGGCCCCGTGGTCAATGGCCTGGGCAGCGCCGCCGGTGCCGGCGGCACCATCACGGCCAGCGTGCTGCGGGTGAACAGCAACAGCCTGATCGATCTGGCCAGCACCACCACCGGCACCGGCGACATCCAGATGATCGCCGGCCCCACCGGCAACATCATCCTGCGCGACATTGCCGCCACCGGTTCGATCAGCCTGTCGGCGGCCGATCTGGCCTTCACCAGCCTGCGATCGGGCGGCAACACCGGCATTTCGGCGCTGGGCGATGTTACCGGCGGCGGCATCAGCGCCGGCGGACGCCTGCAGGTCACGGCTGATGGCGATGCCACGCTGGGGCCGCTGGATGCCGGGCTGGTCAACCCTGCCCGGGGCCTGCCCACCGATATCTATGTGCGGGCCGATGGCAATCTGGCGCTGGGCACGCTGCGCAGCGCCAGCGATATCGGCATCGTTGGCCTGGCCAACATCAACGCGGGCACGATCACGGCCGGCCGCGATGCCGTGGTGCTGGCCACCGGCCCGGTCACGCTGGGCGATGTCACCGCCACCGGCACGCTGTTCATCGGCAGCGCCAGCCAGCGCAATCTGATCAGCTTTGCCAGCGGCGCGCCCGATTATGCCGCGCTGCTGGCCGCCGGGGCCCAGCCCTTTGCCAGCGGCCTGCGCGCCGGCAGCATCATGGCGGGATCGGCCACGATCACCACCGGTGGCCTGTTCGACATGGCCGGGGCCTTCACCACCCTGGGCCGCGCCAGCATCGCGGCCGACAGCGCCGCGCTGGGCAGTGTCACGGCCGGCGGGGAACTGCGCGTGGCCACCGCCGGCGCCCTGTCGCTGGCCAGCGCCAGCAGTGCCGACCGCATCAGCCTGATCGCCGGCGGTGCACTTGCGGCCGGGGCAATCACGGCAGTCACCAGCAATCCGGTGGCCGGTGCGCGCGGCGATGCCTATCTTGCCGGCACCAGCATCACGGTTGGCTCCATCACCGCCGCTGGCGACATCGGCCTGGTTGCCAACGGCAATCTGGCCACTGCCGGTCTGGCCAGCGGGCGTGATCTGGTGCTGCTGTCGGGCGGCACCATCACCACCGGCGCGCTGTCCACGCCGGGCACCGGCCGCCTGCGCTTTGGTGATTTCGGCCAATCGCCGCTGATCAGCTTCAATGCCGGCGTGCCCAATTACACGGCGCTGTTTGCCGCGGCCGCCGGCACCACGCCGGGCAACATCATCATCAACGGCAGCATCGCCACCGGCCTGTTCGATGCCCGCAGCGCCGGCCTGTTCCGGGCCCGCGATGGCATCACGGTGGCCAGTGGTGGCCGCATCCGCGCCGCCACGGTGGACGTGGTGAACGCCACCAGCCTGGGCTTCCTGGATATTGCCGCCACCACCGATCTGTTGCTGGGCGATATCCGCGTCGATGGCGGGCTCACCCTGGCCACCGAAGGCAATATTGCCGCCGGTTCGGTGGCGGTGGGCAGCACGCTCAACTTCACGGCGCGGCGGCGGGCCGGGCAGGGTGGCAACATCACGCTGGGCACGGTGCGCGCCGCCGATGATATCCGGCTGACCGCCGAAGGCCAGATCAGCACCGGCCGGCTGTCGGCGGCCGATTCGGTGGTGCTCAACGCCACGGGCTCGATCATCACCGGGGGCATCGATGCCGGCACGGTGCAGCCGGCACAGGGTGCCGCCGGGATCCTGTTCATCACCACGCCCGATGTGGTGCGCACCGGTGACATCACTGTTGCGGGCAGCGCCACCCTGTCGGGCACGCTGGGCGTCACCACCGGCAATGTCGTGGCGCCGGGCGGCATCGTGCTGCTGGATACCGGCGGCATCACCGCGGGTGCGCTGACCACCTCGCCATCGGGCTTCATCTACATCGCCTCGCACCAGCTGCTGCCCCAGATCACGTTCGATCAGGCCGGCAATCCGCAGTTTGCCGCGCTGCTGGCCAGCACGCCGGTCCGGTTGATCGGCGATGTCACCCTGACGGGCGCCGCCAGCACCGGCCGCTTCATCGCGGCCGCCACCGGCAGCTTTGCCGCGCAGGCCATCACCGCCCCCACCAGCACGCTGATTTCGGTGACCGGCAACGCCAGCTTGAACGGCAACATCGCCAGCCCGGATATCGCCATCACATCGGGCAACATCGCCATTGGCCAGGGCGTCACCCTGGGCGGCGGCAGTGCCGCCCGCATCGCCCTTGCGGCCGACAGCAGCGCCACGGCCATGGTGGTGGGCGGCACCGGCGTGGCCAGCGCCGGCAGCTACAGCCTGTCGGGCGGCGAATTTGCCGCCCTGCGCGCGTCCCGCATCAGCGTGACGATGAACAGCGGCAACCTCACGCTCGACACGCTGGCGCTGCCGGCGATCACGCCGATCGGCAGCGGTGACGGCATCAGCCTTGCCGCCAGCGGCAATATCCGGGTGACGGGGGCCGTGACCATGGCCCAGGCCGGGGCCAGCAACCGGCTGACGCTGGGGGCCAACGGCCGGATCGAGGTGGTGCGCGGCGCCGGCAGCATCGTGATGGGTGCCAGTGCCGATGCGCCCGCCGGCACGCTGGCCCTGAACGCCCCGCGCATCTGGGTGGCCGATGCCGGCCTGCTCGACACGCTGGCGGCCGGCAGCCTGGCGGCCGATGCGCGCGACGATGCCCTGCAGGCCGTGCCGGCCAGCCCCAGCGGCAGCACGCTGGCCGCCGGCACGATTGCGGTGACGGCACGCGACCAGCTGCTGATCCAGAACGGCGGCACCGATCTGGAACGCGCCGGCTTTACCGCCAGCACATTGACCATTGCGCGCGGGGGCGACAGCCAGAGCCAGTCCAGCGGCTTGCTGGACATGGTGATCCACGGCCGCATCCGCCGCGCCGATGGCACGTTCGCCACCAACGCCGATACGCGCGAACTGGTGCAGTTCAGCCCGAACACCGGCATCCTCACCGCCACGTCTTCGGTGAATTTCTGCATCATCGGCGGCATCTGCCGCGGCACCCTGCCGGAAGGCACCGAACAGCCGGTGCTGGCCATCGTCAACAATGTCGAAGCCTTGACCCCGGAAGAACAGCAGGAACGCGAGGAGGCGCAGGAAGCCGCCGAGAAGCTGCCGATCATCCTGTTGCAGCGGTTGATCGATTTCAGCCCCTTGCTCTCCGATCCGGCCAGCAATGATCCGGTCACCAGCGGCGGCAACCAGTCGTTGTGGCCCGACAGCCTGCCAACCGGCATTCGCCGCCCGGGAGGGCTGAAATGATGATGCGCCCGCAGTTTCGCCATTGGCTTGCCCTGGCCGGCAGCGGTCTGCTGCTGCTGCCGGCCGCGGCTCGCGCCGAAAGCCTGGCGCTGGCCGACAGTTTCCGCATCGGCAATGCCGGCGTGCTGTGCACGGGCCAGGTGCAGGTGGCCGATCCGGTGCTGAAGGGTCTGTTTGATCGCGCCTATCGCGTGGTGTGTCGCGATGCGGCACAGCCGGTCGGCTCGCTCTATGCCCTGCGCGGCGGTGCGCCGCCGTTGCCATCGGGGTGCCCGGCATCGGCACCGGCCACACTGGCCGGGCTGCCCGGCGTCATGGCCAGCCGCTGCACCGTCGATGGCCTGGTGCGCGTGCGCCTCTCGGTGCAACGCGGCAAGACGCTGTTCATCGCCGAAGGCCTGGCCGGCTATGGCTCGGCGCTGGAACTGGGGCTGAAAAGCCTGGTGGCCGATGCCCCGGTGGTGGGCACGGTGGATGTGGCGGCCACCGAAGCCGGCGATCCGGCCGCCTTTGCCCGCATCCAGGCCGGCAGCCTGGAACCGGCCCAGGCGCTGGCCGAAGCCTATCTGCGCAACAATGCCGCCAGCTTTGCCGAAGCGGCGGAGTTTTTCGATCTGCTGGTCGAACGCAGCCGGCGCGGGGCCGCCGGCTTTACCCGCAGTGCCGAATATCTGGCCAATCAGGGGCTGCAACAATCCAATCTCAGCCGCTTTGCCGAAGCCGGCCGCCTGTTTGCCCGCGCCACCCAGGCGCTGGATGGCAGCGATCCGGTGGCCAGCCGGCTGGTGCGCAACGCATTGGCCCAGCATGCCCTGAACCAGCGCCAGCCAGCGGCCGCACTGGCCGTGCTGGCCCGGCCGGTATCGGGCAATGTTGGCACCACCGATCTGGCCCGCGTGGCCCAGGGCTATATCGACGTGCCGCTGGCGCAGCGGCTGAACACCGATGATCGGGCGCTCAGGGCGCTGGGTTCGGGCAGCACGCTGTTGTCGCCGGAAGAACGTGCCACCATCCTGGATGGCCAGGCCCTGTATCTGCGCGGCGTGGCGCTGGCGGCCGGCGGCGATCTGGCCACTGCGCAGGGCGCGCTGGTGCAGGCCCAGCGTGCCTTGACGCAGGTGCGTGCCGGGCGGGTGTTGTCGATCCTGTGGCTGCGGGCCGGGGTGGCCAGCGAACTGGCCCGCGTGGCCGAAGCCAATGGCCAGGCGCAGGCGGCACAGGCGGCAATGGCCGAAGCCGTGTCGCTGACCGCAGCGCAATTTCCGCAATCGGCAGCCCTGCTGGCCCAGCAGGCGCGGCAGGCGGCCCTGCTGGCCCGGCAGGGGCAGGCCGATTCCGCCGCCAGCCTGTATCGCGCCGTGGTGAAGGCGGCGCCCGACACGCCCGGGGCGGGCCAGGTGCTGGGCCCGCTGCTGGAACCCTGGCTGGCGTTGCTGGCGGCGCGCGGCGATGCCGCGGCAGCGGCCGACATGTTTGATGCAGCGCAGATCCTGGTGCGTCCGGGCGTGGCGCAAACCCAGGCGGTGCTGGCCCGCGAACTGTCGGCCGGCAGCGACGAGGCGGCGGGATTGTTCCGCCAGTCCATCACCTTGTCGCGCGATCTGGTGCGCGCCCAGGTCGATCTGGAACGGCTGCAGCAGGTGGACGCGCCCAATGCGCTGGAACAGGAACAACTGGCCGCCCTGCGCGAAAAGGTGGCCGCATTGGGCCGGGACCAGACGGCGGTGCTGGCGCGGCTGGCGGATTATCCGCGCTTCCGCTCGGTTTCCGGTGGCTCGGTCACGCTCGCCAGCCTGCAACAGGCGCTGAAGGGCGATGAAGCCTATCTCAAACAGGTGGTGCTGGGCGATCAATCCTATGTGCTGCTGGTGGGTGCCAACCGCGCTTCCGTGCACAAGGTGGCGGCAACGACGGCCGAACTCGGCCAGCTGGTCAAGACCATTCGCGATTCGGTGGTGATCTTTGAAAATGGCCGGCCCACCACCTATCCGTTCGATGCGGTCGCTGCCCGCCGCCTGGCCCAGCTGGTGCTGGGCCCGGCCGATGGGCCCGGCACCAGCGCCGTGCTGGCCAGCCGCCACCTGATCGTGGAACCCGATGGCGCCCTGTTGCAGCTGCCATTCAACCTGCTGATCACCGCCGATGATGGCCTGGCGGCCTATCAGGCCCGGCAGGATGATCCCAATGCCGATGCCTTTGATGCCCGCGGCCTCGCCTGGCTGGGCCGGGATCGCATCGTGTCCACCGCCACCAGCCCGCGCGCCTTCATTGATGTGCGCCGGCTGGCTGCCAGCCGTGCCGGCAATGCCTATCTCGGGCTGGGCGACAATGCCATTCCGGCGCAGGCGCTGCCGCCGGTGCTGCCGCCGCTGCCGCCGCCGGCCCCGCCGGCCCCGCGCCAGGGCAAGGGCCAGAAAGCGGCACCGGTCGTGGCGATTGCGGCACCGCTGCCGGTCGTGCCGCCACCGCCGCCACCGCTGCCACCACGCGATGAATGCGATTGGCCACTGGCGGAGTGGGCACACCCGATTTCGCCGCTCGAACTCCGGCTGGCCGCCGATCTGCTGAAATCAGCCGGTTCGGCAGTGGAAACCCAGTCCAGCTTTACAGACACGGCCATGCTGGCGCGCAGGGATCTGCGCAATTACAAGGTCTTGCACTTTGCCACCCATGGGCTGGTCACCGCCCCACGCCCGGAATGCCCGGCGCGCCCGGCCCTCTTGACCAGTTTTGGCGGCGAAGGGACGGATGGTCTTCTGTCTTTCCGTGAAATCTTCGATCTAAGCCTCGATGCAGACACGATAATCCTGTCTGCCTGTGATACGGCGGGTGCCGCCACTGCATCGGCCACCCGCGAAGCGGGCATCACCACCGGCGGCAATTTCGCCCTCGATGGCCTTGTCCGTGCCTTCGTTGGCGCAGGTGCTCGCGCCGTCATCGCCAGCCACTGGCCAGTGCCCGACGCCTTCGATGCCACCCGCACGCTGATCACCGGCCTGTTCAGCGACGTTGGCCGCATCAGCGTTGGCGAAGCGCTGCGCCGGTCGCAGGTGCGGATGATGGATGTTCCGGAAACCTCGCATCCCTATTACTGGTCAGGCTTTGCCATTGTGGGTGACGCAGCCAAGCCATTGATGTCGCTGCAGACTGCGCAAGGGTTGGGCAAGTAGGTGGCGGACAGAGTGGGATTCGAACCCACGGTGAGGTTTCCCCCACGGCGGTTTTCAAGACCGCTGCCTTAAACCACTCGGCCATCTGTCCACGGAGCGGCGTAGTGGTTTGCGGGCCAGAAGGTCAAGTCACGTTGTGCGGACGCACTGCTCGCAGGGCGGTCGGGCTGCGGCCGTAGCGGGCGGCGATCACCTCGTTGAAACGGCGCAGTGAGGAAAAGCCAGACTGGTGGGCGATCTCGATCATTGCCAAATCCGTGCGTGCAATCAATTGCATGGCCCGCTGTACGCGGCGGGTTTGCGCCACTTCGATGGGCGATGCGCCCAGATGCTGGCGGAACAGGCGGCCAAGGTGGCGCGGACCAACGCCGCAGCGGCTGGCCAGTCGTTCAACCGTCCCTTCACCATCCAGAGCACCCTCGTCGATCAGGCGGCAAGCACGTTCCACGGTGGTGCGGGTGCCATTCCAGGCCGGACAGAAGGGCGCCGATTCCGGCCGGCATTTCAGGCAGGGACGGTATCCCGCCCGTTCACAGGCTGCTGCACTGGGAAAGAAGCTGATGTTGCGGGCAAGTGGCGGCCGCACCCGACAGACAGGCCTGCAATAGATTCCGGTGGTCTTCACCGCGATGAAGAACAGCCCATCAAAAGCCGGATCACGCGCCAGACGGGCGGCATCCATCGTTGCGAAATCGAGGCTGTGGTCCATGGGGGCAAACTGGGCATGCATGGCGCGCAGGATAACCCCACCCGCAGCCAGCGGCCAGCCGTGCCGCAAAGACCATGGCCGATTTCCGCTGGAATGCACTGTTCCCTGGCGCGAAGCATGCGCCGGCTTTGCACGAACCTTCCAATGGCTGGCGCGGCACGCTATGGCATCGTTGCATGAGCAGCACGCAACAGCGCCGCTATTTCGGCACCGATGGCATTCGTGGCCTGACGAACACGACACCGATGACCGCCGCCATCGCAATGCAGGTTGGCCAGGCTGCGGCCCGACATTTTCTGCGGGGCCAGCATCTGCATCGCGTGGTGATCGGCAAGGACACGCGCCTGTCTGGCTATATGATGGAATCGGCGCTGACGGCCGGTTTCACCAGTGTGGGCATGGATGTGACCCTGTTGGGGCCAATGCCCACGCCGGCTGTGGCGATGCTCACCCGTTCGATGCGCGCCGATCTGGGCGTGATGATTTCGGCAAGCCACAACCCGTTTCACGACAATGGCATCAAGCTGTTTGGGCCGGATGGCTATAAATTGTCGGACGAGGACGAGGCCGCGATCGAGCGATTGCTTGACGAGGATATCCCGCTGGCCGAACCGCGCGCGATCGGCCGGGCGCGGCGCATCGATGATGCGCAAGGCCGCTATATCCATTTTGCCAAGGCGAGCTTTCCCGAACATCTGCGCCTTGATGGCCTGAAGATCGTGATCGATTGCGCCCATGGTGCGGCCTACAAGGTGGCGCCGGCGGCGCTGTGGGAACTGGGCGCCGAAGTGATTGCGATCGGCGTGTCGCCCGATGGCTTCAACGTGAACGACAAGGTCGGCTCCACCCATCCCAAGGCGTTGCAGTTGAAGGTGCTGGAAACCGGTGCAGATATCGGAATTGCACTGGATGGTGATGCCGATCGGCTAATCGTGGTGGATGAACGCGGCCAGGTGGTGGATGGCGATCAGCTGATGGCACTGATCACCGCCCGCGCTGCTGAGGCTGGCACGTTGAAGGGGGGCGCGCTGGTCGCCACTGTCATGTCCAATCTGGGGCTGGAGCGGTTTCTGACGGCCCGTGGCGTGGGGCTGCACCGGGCGGCGGTGGGCGATCGGCACGTGCTGGAGCTGATGCGGGAACGGGGCTGCAACCTGGGCGGTGAGCAATCCGGCCATATCATCCTGGCCGATCATGCCACCACCGGCGATGGGCTGGTGGCGGCGCTGCAGGTGCTGGCGGCTCTGGTGGCCAGTGGAAAGCCGGCCAGCGAATTGCTGCATCTGTTTGATCCCCTGCCACAATTGTTGAAGAATGTCCGCTTCAAGGGCGGCGCGCCACTGGATGCAGCGAGCGTGAAGCTTGCCATCGCCGCAGCCGAGGCGGCGTTGGCCGGCACTGGCCGCCTGCTGATCCGCAAGAGCGGCACCGAGCCGCTGATCCGCGTGATGGCCGAAGGCGAGGACCGGGCGCTGGTGACCCGCGTGGTCGACGATGTATGCGCGGCGGTGGCGGCGGCCTGATGCTGGCATTGCGCCCGGATTGCGAACGTTGCGGCGTGAATTTGCCGCCGGATCAGGCTGGCGCCCATATCTGTTCGTTCGAATGCAGCTTCTGCAACGATTGCGCCGCGGGGCCGCTGGCCGGGTGCTGCCCCAACTGCGGCGGCGATCTGCAGCCGCGGCCGTTGCGGGTGGGGGCGGCGCTGGCCCGCTTTCCGGCGTCGGTGGAGCGCAGGCATGGCCGCTAGAATCCTGTCAATCGCCGGGTCCGACAGTGGCGGCGGTGCTGGAATCCAGGCTGATATCAAGACGATAACAGCGCTGGACGGCTTTGCCATGACCGCGGTGACGGCGGTGACGGTGCAGAATACATGTGATGTGAGCGCCATCCACATGGTGCCGCCAGACATCGTGGCCGCGCAGATCAGGGCGGTGATCGGCGATATCGGTGTGGATGCGATCAAGATCGGCATGCTGGGCGATGCCGCCACGATGGTGGCGGTGGCCGATGCGCTGGCCGGGGTGCGGGTGCCGATCGTGCTGGATCCGGTGATGATCGCCAGCAGCGGCGCGGCGCTGGTGGACGAGGAGGCGCTGTGGACGCTGATGGAGCGGCTGGTGCCGATGGCCAGCGTCATCACGCCCAACCTGCCCGAACTGGTGGCCCTGACCGAGACCGAGGTGGACGACGCGGCCGACATGTTGCTGGCCGCGCAGGAGCTGCTCAACGCCGGGCCCAGGGCGGTGCTGGCCAAGGGCGGGCATCTGGAGGGTGACCGGCTGACCGACTGGCTGGTGACGCGCCATGATCATCGCGGCTTCACCGATGCCCGCATCCCCACACCGCACAACCATGGTTCCGGCTGCACCTTGTCGGCGGCGCTGGCCTGCGGGCTGGGGCAGGGGCTGTCGCTGGTGGAGGCGACCAGCCGGGCCCGGCTGTTCGTGCGGCTGGCGTTGTTGAATGCGCCGGGCCTGGGGCAGGGGATCGGGCCGATGGGGCAGTTCCGGGTGGTGAATGATGCCACCGCCCCCGGCCCGGTGCTGAACCAGATCACCGTGCCGGCCACCGATCACGCCGCGTCGCTGGGCTTTTACCGGGCGCTGGGCCTGCGCCTGATCGTCGACAGCCCGCAGGAAGGCTATGCCCGGTTCGAGGCCGGCAATGGTGTCACCCTGTCGATCCATGCCGGGGATGGCGTGGCGGGCGGCGCCACCATCTATCTGGAATCGTTGCGGCTGGATGCCTGGGTGGCCGAACTGGCGGCGGCCGGGCTGGTGTTCGAACAATTGCCGCGGGATGAAGATTGGCTGTGGCGCGAGGCGCGGCTGCGCGATCCCGCCGGCAATCGCATCTGCCTTTATGCCGCCGGCACGGCGCGGCGGTTCCCTCCGTGGCGGGTCTGATCGCCGGGGTGGACGAAGCCGGGCGGGGCCCCTGGGCGGGGCCGGTGGTGGCGGCGGCCGTGATCCTGCGCGGGATGGTGCCAACTGGCTTGAATGACAGCAAGAAATTGAGCGCGAAGCGGCGCGAGGCGCTGCATGCGGCGCTGCTGGCCAGCGACTGCGCGATTGGCGTGGGCCAGGCCAGCGTGGCCGAGATCGATGCCCTGAACATCCTGCAGGCCAATCATCTGGCCATGACACGGGCGGTGGCGGCGCTGGGCCAAGTGCCTGATCTTGTTCTGGTTGACGGCAATCGCCTGCCGCCATGGCATTGGCCTTCGCGGGCCATTGTGGGCGGCGACGGGCTGGAACCGGCGATTTCGGCGGCCTCCATCATCGCCAAGGTGACGCGGGACCGGATCATGGCCGCACTGGATGCCGATCATCCCGGTTATGGCTGGGCGCGCAACCAGGGCTATGGCACCGCCGCCCATGCCCAGGCGCTGGCCCTGCTGGGCCCGACACCGCATCACCGCCGCAGCTTTGCCCCGGTGAAACGGGCCATGGCGGATCTTTCGCGGTGAGTCTTTCGCGCCACACCACTAGGGATTGAGTCCCACCCGGCTATCGGGACTCCAGATGTTGTGGCCGTTCCCGATTTGATTCCGTTTTTAAGCGAATCAGGGAATCCTGTTGATTCAAAATGATTCTTGACGCGGAATCGGGCTTGATTCATCACCAACTTCCCATCTTCCGGGAGTGGCCCCATGCACGCGTTTCGCAGCACCGATCTGATGACCAGCGAACAATTGCTGGCTGATACCGGCCTGTCGGGCCGCAAGGCCGCGCCGCGGCTGGCCACCAACCGTGTCATCCGCGGGGACTGTATCGCGGCGATGAACGCCCTGCCGGCCGGCAGCGTCGATCTGATCTTTGCCGATCCGCCCTACAATCTTCAGCTGGGCGGTGATCTCGCCCGGCCCGATGGCAGCCATGTCGATGCCGTCACCGATGATTGGGACAAGTTCGCCAGCTTTGAAACCTATGACCGCTTCACCCGCGCCTGGTTGAAGGCGGCGCATCGGCTGCTGAAACCCGATGGTGCGATCTGGACGATCGGTTCCTATCACAACATCTTCCGGGTGGGCGCGGCGCTGCAGGACGAAGGCTATTGGATCCTGAACGACATCGTGTGGCGCAAGGCCAATCCGATGCCCAATTTCAAGGGCACAAGGTTCACAAACGCCCATGAAACCCTGATCTGGGCCGCCAAGGGTGAAAACAGCCGCTACTGCTTCAACTATCACGCCATGAAGGCGATGAACGATGATCTGCAGATGCGATCGGATTGGCTGATCCCGATCTGCACCGGCGGCGAACGGCTGAAGGATGGCGGCGCCAAGGCGCATCCGACGCAAAAGCCCGAAGCGCTGCTGTATCGCATCCTGCTGGCCTGCACCCGGCCCGGCGATGTGGTGCTGGACCCGTTCTTTGGCACCGGCACCACCGGGGCCGTGGCGAAATTGCTGGGCCGGCGCTGGATCGGCATCGAGCGGGAAGAAAAATATGCCCGCCTGGCCGAACAGCGCATCGCCGCCCTGTTGCCGCTGGACGGCGGCACCACCCTGATCAGCGAAGGCAAGCGCGCCGAACCGCGCATCCCGTTTGGCAGTCTGGTGGAGAGCGGCTTTGTCCGCCCCGGCACACGCCTGTGGGGTCCGGGCCGGCGGGTCGGGGCCTGCGTTCGCGCTGATGGCAGCCTGGACATGGCCGGGCGCACCGGTTCCATCCACCAGATGGGCGCCGCCGCGCAAGGCCTGCCAAGCTGCAACGGCTGGACCTTCTGGCACGTCGAGGACGACGATGGCCGGCTGGTGCCACTGGATGCCAGGCGTCAGGCGTTCCGCCAGACCGCTGCGACGGCCGCCTGACGCCTGGCACACCCGATTTCGGGCGGAATATCTGAAATCTGCATGTGAAAGAGCATGGCCATGGTGCCAGTTTGTGGCCGTGTAGGACAGCGCCGCCATCAAAGCACTGATATATAACAAAATCGCTCAACCGATTCCGGCGGAACGGCCGCTGTTCGGTGATTCGAGGCCCGGTTTGGCGTGGCAGAAATGCCAGCATCTGTGCCCGCATTCTGGCGCGCGGTGGCGGCACCCCGTGCACTGGTGGCGGCGGTTCCGGTGCGGGTGGCCGCTGGCGGACACCGCCGAAAACGACAGCGATTCTGCCGCACCCCTTGCGGCCGCCGTGTTGAGGGGATAGGCCACCGCCCATCCGCATTGATGGGAGTGAGTGATGCGCGCGTTTCTGATTTCGGCCAGCCTGTTGGCGCTGGCTGCCCCGGCACTGGCCGCCGACACCAGGCCGCAGATCGGCAGTTTCGGCTTTGATGTCGCCGGCATGGACACCAGCGTGAAGCCCGGCGATGATTTCATGGCCTATTCCGCCGGCAAATATCTGAACGGCCTGGAAATCCCGGCCGACAAGACCAATTTCGGCATGTTCACCAAGCTGCGTGACCTGAGCCAGGAACGCACCCGCATCATCATCGAAAAGGCCGCCGCCAGCAGCGGCGCGCCGGGCAGCGAAGCCCAGAAGGTGGGCGATTTCTTTGCCAGTTTCATGGATGAAGCCGCCATCGAGGCCAAGGGCATCGCGGTGCTGAAGCCGGAACTGGATGCGATTGCCGCCATCCAGACCAAGGCCGATCTGGCCGAAGCCCTGGGCCGCAACCTGCGCCTGGGCGTGGGCGGCCCGATCGGCATGGGCGTTGGCCCCGATCGCAAGAATCCGGATCGCTTTGTGGTGCAGGGCGGCCAGGGCGGCCTGGGCCTGCCCGACCGGGATTATTATCTTGACGAGAAGAACCCGGCCTTTGCCAACGCGCGCACCAAGTACAAGGCCTATGTGGCCACCATGCTGGGGCTGGCCGGCTTTGACAATGCCGCCGCGCGCGCCGAAGCGATCTTTGCGCTGGAAACCCAGATCGCCAAGATCCAGTGGACCCGCGTGGAGCGGCGCCAGGCCGACAAGACCTATAATCCGGTGCCGGTGGCGGCCATGGCCACGCAGTTTCCGGGGCTGGACTGGGCGCGCTTCATCGCCGGCACCACCATTCCGGTGGCGGGCGAGGTGATCATTTCCACGCCCAGCGCGCTGGCCGGCACCGCCGCCATCATCGGCAGCGCCGATCTGGCGGTGTGGAAGGATTATCTGGCCTTCCTGACCGTGCGCGATGCCGCCCCGGTGCTGCCCAAGGCGTTTGTGGACGCCAATTTCGACATGTACAGCCGCACGCTGGGCGGCCAGCCCGAACAGCAGCCGCGCTGGAAGCGGGGGGTGGATTTCACCTCCGGCGTGCTGGGCGAGGCGCTGGGCAAGCTGTATGTGGCCGAATATTTCCCGCCGGCGGCCAAGGCCAAGGCCGATGAGCTGGTGAAGAACATCATCGCCGCCATGGATGCCCGCCTGGCCAATCTGGCCTGGATGGACCCCAAGACCCGCGCCGCCGCCCGCGAAAAGCTGGCCGCCTTCCGGCCCAAGATCGGTTTCCCCGACAAGTGGCAGGATTATTCGGCGCTGGAGATCGTGCGCGGCGATGCCATGGGCAATTTCCGCCGGGCCGCCGCCTTTGAATTCAATGATGGCGTGGCCAAGCTGAACAAGCCGGTGGATCGCGGCGAATGGTTCATGACGCCGATGACGGTGAACGCCTATGCCAACCCGACCTGGAACGAGATCGTGTTCCCGGCCGCCATCCTGCAACCGCCGTTCTTTGATCCCAATGCCGATGATGCGATCAACTATGCCGCCATCGGCGCGGTGATCGGCCATGAAATCACCCATCATTTCGACGATCAGGGCCGCAAGTATGACAAGACCGGCCGCCTGGCCGATTGGTGGACGGCCGAGGATGTGGCGCGCTTCAAGGCCGGCACCGACAAGGTGGTGGCGCAATATGGCGCCTATGAACCGGTGGCCGGCAGACGCGTGAACGGCGAGCTGACGCTGGGCGAGAACATGGCCGATCTGGCCGGCATCACCATCGCCTGGGATGCCTGGCAGCGCAGCCTGAACGGCAGGAAGCCGAAGAAGATCGACGGCTTCACCGGCGAACAGCGCTTCTTCCTGGGCTTTTCCCAGGTGTGGCGGCAGAAATATCGCGATGCCTCGCTGTTGCAGCAGCTGGTGACCGATCCGCACACGCCGGGTCATTTCCGCCCCTATGTCGTGCGCAACATCGATGCCTGGTACAAGGCGTTTGACGTGAAGCCGGGCGAGAAGCTGTATCTGAAGCCGGAAGAGCGGATCAAGGTGTGGTAAGACGTTATTATCGCCCGATCATTTCTGAACAAGAGGGGCTGCCGCTTGCCGGTGGCCCCTTTTGCTTTGCCCGCGCCGAGGTGCTGACACGGGCCGGCAGCGAAGGGCTGATCCCGGCCGAAGCGGTGCCGGCCGACTGGCTGGAGCGGCTGACGCGGCCGCGGCCGCTGCTGGCGCGGCCTGGCGGTGGTTCGCTGCCGCTGGTGATGGGAATCCTGAATGTCACGCCGGACAGTTTTTCCGATGGTGGCCGGCACGAAGATCCTGGCCGGGCGGTGGCGGCGGCGCGCGCGATGCGGGCCGCGGGCGCGGCGATCATCGATGTCGGGGCCGAATCCACCCGGCCCGGCGCCCGCGAACTGGCGGTTGCCGACGAACTGGCGCGGTTGCAGGCCATCATGCCGGCGCTGGCCGGGCTGAACTGGTCGATCGACACGCGCAAGGCCGGGGTGATGCAGGCCGCGCTGGCCGCCGGGGCCGGGCTGGTGAATGATGTCAGCGCGCTTTGCCATGATCCGGCCGCGCTGGCGCTGGTGGCGCAGGCGGGCGTGCCGGTGGTGCTGATGCACCACCAGGGCACGCCGGAAACGATGCAGCAGGCCCCGCACTATGGCCATGTGCTGTTGGACGTGTTCGACTGGCTGGAGGGGCGGATTGCCGCAGTGGTGGCCGGCGGCGTGGCGGCCGATGCCATCATCGCCGATCCCGGCATCGGCTTTGGCAAGGGGCTGGCGCACAACCGGGCGTTGTTGCAGGGTCTGGCGCTGCTGCACGGGCTGGGCGTGCCGATCCTGCTGGGGGCCAGCCGCAAGTCGTTGATTGGCAAGCTTTCGGCCGATGAGCCGGTGGAACGGCGGCTGCCCGGCAGCCTGGCCCTGGCACTGGCCGGGGCCAATGCGGGCGTGCAGATGATCCGGGTGCATGATGTGCCCGAAACGGTTCAGGCCCTCACACTTTGGGCCGCCGCGCATCCCTGTCTGGGCTGACAGGGCTTCTGCCCCTTCACAGCCGCGCCCAGTGCCGCTAACAGGCAGAGGCAGCCTTTGCGGCAGTGCAACGTGACAACGCAATTTTTGAGGGTCTCGCCAGCCATGGCCAGCAACAATCATCCGATGGACGGTCACAAATCGACCTATTCCGGCTTTACCGCCGCCACCAAGTGGGGAACCATCGTGATCGTCACCGTGGTGATCGCGCTCTATATCTTCCTGGTCTGATCGATCAATCGGGGGCGGCCATGAAGATTGCGGTGCTCAAGGAAATCGCGGCCAACGAACGCCGCGTCGGCGCGACGCCGGAAACGGTGAAGAAGCTGATCGCTCTGGGCGCCAGCGTGGCGGTGGAAGCCGGTGCCGGCTTTGGCGCGCGGATTTCGGATGCGGATTATGCCGCCGCCGGGGCGATTGTGGATGGCCGCGCCGAAGTGATTGCCGGGGCGCAGATGGTGCTGGGCATCCAGGCCCCGCCGCTGGCCGATCTGCCCGGCATTGCCAGCGGCACCATCGTGGCCGCCATCATGGCCCCGTTCAACGATCGGGCAAAGATCGAGGCCTATGCCGCCGCGGACCTGGTGGCCTTTGCCATGGAATTCATGCCGCGCACCACGCGCGCCCAATCGATGGACGTGCTGTCCAGCCAGTCCAACCTGGCCGGTTACAAGGCGGTGATCGATGCCGGTGAAGCCTATGGCCGGGCGTTCCCGATGATGATGACGGCGGCCGGCACCATCAGCGCCGCGCGCGTGTTCATCATGGGCGTGGGCGTGGCCGGCCTGCAGGCGATCGCCACGGCGCGGCGGCTGGGCGGCGTGGTGAGCGCCACCGACGTGCGTTCGGCCACCAGGGAACAGATTGAATCGCTGGGCGCCAAGGCGATCTTCGTGGAAAAGGTGGCGGGCATTTCGGGCGAAGGCGCCGGCGGTTATGCCACGGAAATGAGCGATGAATACAAGGCGGCGCAGGCCGAGCTGGTCTCGGCCCACATCGCGAAACAGGATATCGTCATCACCACCGCGCTGATCCCCGGCCGGCCGGCGCCGCGGCTGATCAGTGATGCGCAGGTGGCCAGCATGCGGCCGGGCAGCGTGATCGTCGATCTGGCGGTGGACAGCGGCGGCAATGTCGAAGGCGCGGTGGCCGGCGACGTGGTGGAGCGCCACGGCGTGACGATCATCGGCCATTCGAACCCGGCCAGCCGCATCGCGCCCGATGCCTCGGCCCTGTTCAGCCGCAACTTCTTCAACATGATCGCGGCCTTCTGGAACAAGGAGGCGAAAGCGGCCGATTGGCCGGCCGATGATGACATCGTGAAGGGCATCAAGCTGACCGAGGGCGGTAGAATCGTCCACGAACGGTTGCAGGGGTAAGCATCATGGATTTCCTGTCGATCCTGTCGATCTTCGTGCTGGCGGTGGCCGTCGGCTATTATGTCGTGTGGTCGGTCACGCCGGCACTGCACACGCCGCTGATGGCGGTGACCAACGCCATTTCATCGGTGATCGTGGTGGGCGCGCTGATCGCGGCGGCCGAAGGCGTGGAAGCCGGCGGCGTTTCGATGTGGCTGGGGCTGGCCGGGGTGGTGCTGGCCAGCATCAACATCTTCGGCGGCTTTGCCGTCACGCGCCGCATGCTGGCCATGTACAAGAAAAAAGACAAGAAGCCGGCGGCTTCGAAGTAACGCAGGGGTAGCCAATCATGGAACACGCAGTTGCCGCCACCCCGGCCTGGGCCGTTCTGGCCTATCTGGTTGCCGGTGTGCTTTTCATCCTGTCCCTGCGCGGGCTGTCGTCGCCGGAAAGCGCCCAGGCCGGCAACCGCAACGGCATGATCGGCATGGCCATCGCGGTGGCCACCACGCTGGCGCTGCACCCCACCGGCCTGCCGTTCATCATCGGTGCCATTGCCATTGGCGGCGGCATCGGCTGGGTGATCGCCCAGCGCATCCAGATGACGGCGATGCCGGAACTGGTGGCCGGCTTCCACAGCCTGGTGGGCATGGCCGCGGTGCTGGTGGGCTGCGCCGCCTATCTCAATCCCGCTGCCTTTGGCATCACCGATGGGGCTGGCAGCATCCTGGCCGTGTCCCGCGTGGAAATGGGCCTGGGCGTCGCCATCGGGGCGATCACCTTTTCGGGTTCGATCATCGCCTTCCTGAAATTGTCGGGCCGCATGTCGGGTTCCCCAATCCTGCTGCCGGGGCGCCATATCCTCAATCTGGGCGTGCTGGCCGGCATCCTGGTGCTTACCGGCGTCTTTGCCCTGGACGCGACGGCGGCGGCCGGTGGCGGACCGCTGCTGTGGATCATCCTGGGCCTGTCGTTCCTGATCGGCGTCACGCTGATCATCCCGATCGGCGGGGCCGACATGCCGGTGGTGATCTCCATGCTGAACAGCTATTCGGGCTGGGCGGCGGCGGCCATGGGCTTCACCCTGCAGAACAGCGCGATGATCATCACCGGCGCGCTGGTCGGCTCGTCGGGCGCGATCCTGTCCTACATCATGTGCCGGGCGATGAACCGCAGCTTCATCAGCGTGATCGCCGGCGGCTTCGGGGCCGAGGCCGATGCCGGCGGGCCCAAGACCAGCGGCCCGGCCAAGAGCTACAAGGCCGGCAGCGCCGATGATGCCGCCTTCATCATGCAGAACGCCGAAAGCGTGATCATCGTGCCCGGATACGGCATGGCGGTGTCCCAGGCGCAGCATGTGCTGCGCGAGATGGGCGATCTGCTGAAGAAGGAAGGCGTGTCGGTGAAATACGCCATCCACCCGGTGGCGGGGCGCATGCCGGGCCACATGAACGTGCTGCTGGCCGAAGCCAATGTGCCGTACGACGAGGTGTTCGAGCTGGAGGACATCAACAGCGAGTTCGGCCAGTGCGATGTCGCCTTCGTGATCGGCGCCAACGACGTGACCAACCCGCTGGCCAAGACCGACAAGACCAGCCCGATTTACGGCATGCCGATCCTGGACGTGGAAAAGGCCAAGACCGTGCTGTTCGTGAAGCGCTCCATGGGCGGGGTGGGTTATGCCGGGGTGGACAATCCGGTGTTCTATGCCGACAATACGATGATGTTGCTGGCCGATGCCAAGAAGATGGTGGAAAATATCGTCAAGGGGCTGAACGGCGGCGGGCATTGATCGCAGCCGGGCGCGCAAATAGCCTAGCTATTTACCGACTCCGGCAAGATCGGACGGCGAGCGAAAAGGGCGGGAGCATTCTCCCGCCCTTTTTGACTCGTCCGACGGCGCGGCTCCGCCGCGCACCTGCTTCCTTTCTTGACGACCTTGAGCGGACTCGGCGGCTCCGCCGCCGGCCGCGCCCTTCACGTCCTCGCCTCGGAGCCCGCGCCTGGCGCACCCCCTCCGTCGCCTGCGGCGCCACCTCCCCCGGAGGGGGAGGATCGGCCTTGCCCCAAGGCTGAACCCGCGCCAGACTGAACCGGCCGAACACAACCACAGGGGAACCCGATCATGCCGCTTTCGCTTCACGCCGCCTTCGTGCCATCCTGCCGGCAGGTGCTGGCCGGCTGTCTTGGCGTGCTGACCAAGGCGCAGGCCGCCGGCTTCACCGATCTGGAAGCGCGGCTGGCGCCCGACATGTTCCCGCTGGCGTTTCAGGTGCAGAGCGTGGCGGGGCACAGCGCGGGTGCGATTGCCGCAGTGCGCGCCGGCCAGTTCAGCCCCGGCGGCGGCTTTGCCATGCCGGAGGCCAGCTATGCCGGCTTTGCCGCGATGCTGAACGAGGCCGATGCGGCGCTGGCCAGCGTGACCGAGGCGGAGATGGAGGCTTTCATCGGCGGCGACACGGCATTCGTGTTTGGCGAGCGGCGGATGCCGTTCAAGTCCGAGGATTTCCTGCTCAGCTTCGCGCAGCCGAACTTCTATTTCCATGCCTCGATCCTCTACGGCATTTTCCGCAGCCAGGGCGTCGCGCTGGGCAAGAAGGATTATCTGGGCCGGCCGCGCATGGCGGTGTGAGCGGGGGCAGGCGGCGAGACGCCGCCCCCGGCCCCTTCCTGGCCGGAGGGGCGGCACAGCAGCACGCCCACGCTTGAATGGCTGGCAAGAAGCGGGCATGGCCTTGGCCCAGGGAGAAGCAACATGAACCGTGCCATCATCGCCGCATTGCTGATTGCCGCCCCGGCCTGCGCCGCCCCGGTGGAACAGGGGCCACCCAACGTGCCGGAAAAATCGCCGGCCTTTGCCGGGCAGACCCGCGCCGAAGCGGTGGTGTCGAAGACGAAGCTGAACGTGACCGAACTGGCCAGCGGGCTGAACAAGCCGTGGGGCGTGGCGGTGCTGGACGGCGGTTTCTTCCTGGTGAGCGAGAAGGCGGCCGGGCGGTTGACCATCGTGGACACGGGCGGCGTGAAGCAGGTGGTGACCGGCACCCCGGCCACCGACACGCGCAACCAGGGCGGCATGCTGGGCGTGGCCAATCCGGGCGATGGCTGGATCTACTGGAGCTATGCCGAACCGCGAGACGGTGGCAATGGCACGGCAGTGGCGCGCGGCCATCTGGTGGGCAACCAGATGCGCGATGTGCAGGTGATTTTCCGCCAGCTGCCCACGCTGGATGCCACCCAGCATTATGGCGGCCGGCTGGTGTTTCCCAAGGATGGCACCATCATCATCACGCTGGGCGAGCGATCGATCCTGCCCGGCCGCATGCAGGCGCAGAAGCTGGACAGCCTGCTGGGCAAGATCGTGCGGGTGAACCGCGATGGCAGCATTCCCAGGGACAATCCCTTTGTGGGCAAGGCCGGCGCGCGGCCGGAAATCTGGAGCTATGGCAACCGCAACGTGCAGGGCGCGGCGCTGGATGCGAAGGGCCGGCTGTGGGAGGTGGAGCATGGCCCGCAGGGCGGCGACGAGCTGAACCTGATCGGCAAGGGCCGCGATTATGGCTGGCCCAGCATCACCTATGGCGAGGAATATTCGGGCAAGCCGATTTCCGAAAGCGCCACCCAGGCCGAGGGCATGGAACAGCCGGTCTATTATTGGGATCCGGTGATCGCGCCATCGGGCATGCTGTTCTACAGCGGCAAGGCGATGCCAGAGTATAAGGGCAATATCCTGGTGGGCGGCCTGCGCTCCACCGCGCTGGTGCGGCTGGTGCTGAAGGGTGACAAGGTGGTGGGCGAGGAACGGCTGCTGACGGACCGCAAGCAGCGCATCCGCGACGTGATCGAAGGCCCGGCCGGCGAGCTGTATCTGTTGACCGACGATGTGGACGGCCGGCTGCTGAAGGTGACGCCGGCGGGGTGATCCAAAGGGACACGTCATGCTGAACCTGGACGGCGCAGCCAACCAGGTTCAGCATGACGTGATTGTTTCTGGACAGGACGGTTGACGCAGCGGCCACGCCGCGCTAACGCCGCGCTTCCAAAAACCCCACGCGGGGGGACATATCCGGTGCCGGGCGATTGTGCCTTGTCACTCCCCCGCGGCGGCTCAACCGGAGGTTAGATACTCATGGCGGCTCCCGTCGTTACCATGGCGCAATTGCTTGAAGCCGGCGCCCATTTCGGCCACCAGACGCATCGCTGGAACCCGAAGATGAAGCCTTACATCTTTGGCGATCGCAACGGCGTCCACATCATCGATCTGTCGCAGACCGTGCCCCTGTTTGCCCGCGCGCTCGATTTCGTGCGCGCTTCGGTGCAGCATGGCGGCAAGGTGCTGTTTGTCGGCACCAAGCGCCAGGCGCAGGATCCGATCGCCGAAGCCGCGCGCCGCTGCGGCCAGCATTATGTCAACCATCGCTGGCTGGGCGGCATGCTCACCAACTGGAAGACGATCTCGGGCTCCATCCGCAAGTTCAAGCAGCTGGAAGAGACCCTGTCGGGTGACACCACCGGTTTCACCAAGAAGGAAGTGCTGAAGCTGACGCGCGAGCGCGACAAGTTCGAAGCCAGCCTGGGCGGCATCCGCGACATGGGCGGCCTGCCCGATGTGATCTTCATCATCGACGTGAACAAGGAAGAACTGGCCGTCAAGGAAGCCAATGTGCTGGGCATCCCGGTGGTGGCCATCCTGGATTCCAACACCGATCCCAGCGGCATCGCCTTCCCGGTGCCGGGCAATGACGATGCCAGCCGGGCCATCCAGCTGTATGTGAACGCCATTGCCGATGCGGTGATCGATGCCCGCCAGGGCCGCGCTGCCGATATGGGCGTGGATCTGGGCGCGATGGAGGAAGCCCCGGTGGAATATCTGGCCCCGGAAGCCGATGTCGCGGCCGAAGCGGTTGCCGAAGCGATGCTGCCGGAGGCCTGAGCCTCACCCCCCGAACAGCGGGAGGCCGGATGCGCGGGCGCATCCGGCCTCCTGTCACAGGCATGACACACTGGCGCGGCATGGGCCGGCCAGTTCAACCCGAAAGGAATGTCCCATGGCTGATATCACTGCCAGCATGGTGAAGGATCTGCGCGACAAGACCGGCGCGGGCATGATGGATTGCAAGAAGGCGCTGGCCGAAACCGCCGGCGACATGGAAGCCGCCGTGGATTGGCTGCGCGCCAAGGGCCTGGCCGCGGCTGCCAAGAAGGCCGGCCGCACCGCCGCCGAAGGCCTGGTGGGCGTGGCCGTGTCCGGCACCCGCGGCGCTGCCGTGGAAGTGAACAGCGAAACCGATTTCGTGGCCAAAAACGACATTTTCCAGGCGTTCGTGCGCACCGTGACCGGCCTGGCGCTGGACAGCGCCGCCGATGTCGAGGCGCTGGCCGCGATGCCGTTCCCCGGCGGCGAGGGCAGCGTGGCCGAAAAGCTGACCGCCAACATCGCCACCATCGGCGAACAGCAGAGCCTGCGCCGCACCGCCATCCTGGAAGTGGGCCAGGGCACGGTGGCGGCCTATGTCCACAATGCCGTGGCGCCGGGCATCGGCCGCATCGGCGTGCTGGTCGGCCTGGAATCGGCCGCCCCGGCCGATGTGCTGGAACCGCTGGCCAAGCAGCTGGCCATGCATGTCGCCGCCGCCAGCCCGCTGGCGCTGGACGAAGCCAGCCTGGATCAGGCGCTGGTGGAGCGTGAGCGCGCCATCGCCCGCGAAAAGGCCGCCACCAGCGGCAAGCCGGACGACATCATCGAGAAGATGATCGAAGGCGGCGTGCGCAAGTTCGCCCAGGAATCGACCCTGATGGGCCAGCTGTTCGTGATGGACGGCAAGACCCGGATTGCCGATGTCGTGGCCGCTGCCGCCAAGGCCGCCGGCACCGCCATCACGGTGAAGGGCTATGTGCGCATGCAGCTGGGCGAAGGCATCGAAAAGCAGCAGAGCGATTTCGCCGCCGAGGTGGCTGCCGCCGCCGGCCTGTAATCACCCTGCCGATCAAGGGGGCGGGCCGGGGGCAACCTTGGGCCCGCCCTTTTTTGTGTGGCAGCGCTTGGCAGGGGGGCTGTGCGCCGCTAGTGACCGAACGGCAGCAGACAGCAGGATCATCGGGGGATCATGGCCAGTTTCAAACGCATCCTGTTGAAGCTTTCGGGCGAAGTGCTGATGGGCCAGGGCAGCTATGGCATCGATCCGGAAGAAGCGACCCGCATTGCCGGCGAAGTGAAGGCGGTGCACGACACCGGGGTGGAATTGTGCCTGGTGGTGGGCGGCGGCAACATCTTTCGCGGGCTGGCGGCGGCAGCCAAGGGCTTTGATCGCGGCAGCGCCGATTACATGGGCATGCTGGCCACGGTGATGAACGCGCTGGCCATGCAGAATGCACTGGAAAACATCGGGGTGGAAACCCGCGTGCAATCGGCGATTCCGATGCCATCGGTGTGCGAACCCTATATCCGCCGCCGCGCCGAACGACATCTGGAAAAGGGCCGGGTGGTGATCTTTGCCGCCGGCACCGGCAATCCGTTCTTCACCACCGATACCGGGGCCGCGCTGCGCGCCGCCGAAATGAACTGTGATGCGCTGTTCAAGGGCACCAGTGTGGATGGCGTCTATGATGCCGATCCCAAGCAGGTGGCCAGCGCCCGCCGTTATGAACAGGTCAGCTATTCCAGGGTGCTGGCCGACAATCTGAAGGTGATGGATGCCAGCGCGGTATCCATGTGCCGCGACAATGATATTCCCATCATCGTGTTCAACATCCGCGAGCCCGGCACCCTGCTGTCGGTTCTGAACGGGCAGGGCACGTCGACCATCGTGACAGGAGAGAGCAATGGCTGAGTTCGAGCCCGGCCCGTTCAAGGCCGATCTGGAGCGCCGCACCGCTGGCGCCATCGAGGCGCTGAAGCATGATCTGGGCAGCCTGCGCACCGGCCGCGCCAACACCAGCCTGCTCGATACGGTGCAGGTGGAGGTTTATGGTTCGATGATGCCGCTGAACCAGGTGGCGAACGTGACCGTGCCGGAACCGCGCATGCTGGCCGTGCAGGTGTGGGACAAATCCACGGTGACGCCGGTGGAAAAGGCCATTCGGTCGGCCGGGCTGGGCCTGAACCCGATCACCGACGGCCAGACGCTGCGCCTGCCGATCCCGGACATGACCGAGGAGCGCCGCAAGGAAATGGTCAAGCTGGCCGGTTCCTATGCCGAAAAGGCCAAGATTGCCGCGCGCAACGTGCGCCGCGACGGCATGGAGGCGCTCAAGACCGCCGAGAAGAAGGGCAAGATCAGCCAGGACGAGCAGAAGCGGCTGGAAACCGACGTGCAGAAGATTACCGACAAGGCGATGCTGGACATTGATGCCGCCACGGCCGCCAAGGAAAAGGAAATACTGGGCAAGTGAGCGCCCCCTCCGGCCTTTCTGCCGTCCCCCTGGCCGCTGATGGTGGCGGCGGTTGCCGGCACCTGGCGATCATCATGGATGGCAATGGCCGCTGGGCCAAGGCCCGCCGGCTGCCGCGCATTGCCGGCCATCGCGCCGGGGTGGAAGCGGTGCGCCGGGTGGTGGAGGCCGCGCCCGGCCTGGGGCTGGATGTGTTGACGCTTTATGCCTTTTCCAGCGAGAACTGGAAGCGCCCGGCCGATGAGGTGAGCGACCTGATGGGGTTGCTGAAAGCCTATGTGCAATCGGAAATCGATGCGCTGCACAGGAATGGCGTGCGGCTGGAATTCATCGGCAACTGGCGGGCGCTGCAGCCCGATCTGGTCGCCCTGCTGGATCGCGCGCGGGAACGCACCGCCGGCAACCAGGGCCTGCGGCTGGTGATGGCGTTGAATTATGGCGGCCAGGATGAACTGGTGCGCGCCGCGCGCAGCCTGGCCATGGACGTGGCGGCCGGCCGGCTGGCGGCGGATGGCGTGACGGTCGAGGCACTGGAAGCGCGGCTGGACACGGCGGCGCTGCCGCTGCCCGATGCGGTGCTGCGCACGTCGGGCGAATTGCGCCTGTCGAATTTCCTGCTGTGGCAATCGGCCTATGCCGAATTTCTGGTGACCGATACGCTGTGGCCGGATTTCGACGGCGCCGCGCTGGCGCAGGCGCTGGCCGAATTTGCCCGGCGCGAACGCCGGTTTGGCGGGCGTTGATGGGCGAACTGGGCAAACGCATCGCCACCGGGCTGGTGCTGGTGGCGGCAGCGGTGGCGGCGCTGTGGGCCGGCGGCATCGCCTTTGCCGCGCTGGCGACGGTGGCGGTGCTGTTGATGTGGGTGGAATGGGCAGCGATGCACCGGCTGGCGCTGCTGGCGCGGCGGGCCGGCCTGGCGGCGCTGGGCGGGGCCATGCTGCTGATGTGGATGGGGGATTGGTTTTCGGCGCTGTGGCTGCTGGCCGGGGCGGCGGGCATGGGCGGGCTGTTCTTCTTCCAGTTGCGCCAGCAGGGGCGGCGGCTCGGTCTGGATCGGCCGTTCCTGATCGGCCTGCTCTATTGCGGGCTGCCGGGGCTGGCGCTGGTGTGGCTGCGCGGGGCAGGCTGGGGCCTGTGGGCCACCCTTTTGCTGCTGCTGGTGGTGTGGGGGGCCGATATCGCCGCCTATTTCACCGGGCGCGCCATCGGCGGCCCGAAACTGGCCCCGGCGATCAGCCCGAACAAGACCTGGAGCGGCGCGCTTGGCGGCCTGGTGGGCGCGGTGGCGGCGGCGCTGCTGCTGATGCCGTTGTGGCCGGGCTATGCCAATCTGGCCGGCGCGCAGCGGCTGGCGCTGCTGGCGCTGCCGCTGGCCATCCTGTCGATCCTGGGCGATCTGTATGAAAGCTGGCTGAAACGCCGCTGCGGCGTGAAGGACAGCGGCCGCATCCTGCCCGGCCATGGCGGGGTGATGGACCGGCTGGACGGGCTGGTGCCGGTGGCGGTGGCCGGGGCAGGGATTTTTGCCATGACCGGGTGGGCGGGATGACGCGCAGTCTGACGATCTTGGGCGCCACCGGTTCGGTGGGCAGCCAGGCGCTGGATCTGGTGGCGCGCAACCCCGGCCGCTGGCAGGTGGATGCGCTCACCGCCGGAAGCGATGTGGTGCGGCTGGCGGCGGCGGCGCGGGCCTGTGGGGCGCGCTTTGCCGCCGTGGCCGATGCCGAACAGGGCGCTGCGCTGAAAGAGGCCCTGGCCGGCAGCGGGATCGCAAGCGGCGCCGGGCCGCAGGCGGTGGTGGACGCCGCCGCGCGCGATGCCGAAATCGTGATCACCGCCATCGTGGGCGCCGCCGGCCTGGCCCCCACCATGGCCGCGGTGCGGCGCGGCGCGCAGATCGGCATCGCCAACAAGGAAACCCTGGTGTGTGCCGGCCCGGTGGTGATGGCGGCGGCCAAGGCCCATGGCGCGACGCTGCTGCCGGTGGACAGCGAACACAACGCCATTTTCCAGGTGTTTCCGCACGATGATCCGGCCCAGGTGGAGCGGGTGATCCTCACCGCCAGCGGCGGCCCGTTCCGAAAGCACAGCCGCGAGGCGATGCGGCATGTGAGCGTGGCCGATGCCTGCAAGCACCCGACCTGGAGCATGGGCGCCAAGATCAGCATCGACAGCGCCACCCTGATGAACAAGGGGCTGGAACTGATCGAGGCCGGGCAGTTGTTTCCGGTGACGGTGGATCAGCTGGATGTGATCATCCACCCGCAATCGGTGATCCATTCGATGGTGGAATATGCCGATGGCAGCGTGCTGGCGCAATTGGGCAGCCCCGACATGCGAATCCCCATCGCCTATGCCATGGGCTGGCCCGATCGCATCGCCACCCCGGCGCAGCGGCTGGATTTTGCCACGGTGGCGCAGCTGAACTTTGAAGCGCCCGATCTGGAGCGCTTTCCCTGCCTGGCGCTGGCCTGGGCGGCGATGCGCGCCGGCGGCAGCGCGCCGTGCATCCTGAATGCCGCCAACGAAATCGCCGTGGCAGCGTTCATCGCAGGGCAAGCCGGGTTCCTTGATATCGATGCCATCGTGGCGGAGACATTGGCGATGGTGCCATCGGGCGGAGTTGCAACGCTGGACGAGGTGATGGCGGTGGACGCCGCCGCCCGCGCCGCGGCGCGCGGCCTGGTGCGCAGGCTGGCATCATGAACCCGCTGCCGTTGCTGGATCAGCCGGGGCTGATCTTCACCCTGGCCAGTTTCGTGGCGATGATCGCCGTGCTGGTGGTGATCCACGAAGGCGGCCATTATCTGGCCGGCCGGCTGTTTGGCGCGCAGATCGAGGCGTTCGGCGTGGGCTTTGGCCGCGAGCTGCTGGGCTGGACCGATGCGCGCGGCGTGCGCTGGCGCATCAACGCCATCCCGCTGGGCGGCTATGTGAAATTCGTTGGCGACATGAACGAGGTGAGCCAGATTGATCCGGCGATATTGGCGCTGCCGGAACGCGAACGGCGCGGGCTGTTCGCCTTTCTGCCGCTGTGGCAGCGGGCGATCATCGTGGCGGCCGGGCCGCTGATCAACTTCGTCTTTGCGGTGTTGATCCTGGCCGGGTTCAATCTGGCGCTGGGGCATCCGGCATCCCCGCCGGTGGTGGATCAGGTGATGGCCGGCAGCGCCGCGCAAACCGCCGGCGTGCGGCCGGGCGATCGCATCCTGGCGGTGAACGGCACCGGCGTGGAACGCTTTGAAGACATCGTCACGCTGGTCGTCACCGGCGTGGGCAAGCCGGTGGTGCTGGACATTGCCCGCGCCGGCACGCCGATCAGCCTGATCGTGCGCCCGAAAATGGTCGAAACCCGCGACCGCTTCGGCAATGTCAGCCGGCATCCGCAGCTGGGCATCGTGCGCCCGGCCGAAATCGTGCGCCAGGTGGGGGTGTCCGATGCGGTGCGGCTGGCGCTGGTGGATACCGGCAGCATCATCGCCACCATCGGCCGCACCTTGCGGCAGGTGATCATGGGCGAACGCGCGCTGGCCGAAATGGGCGGCCCGGTGAAGACGGCGCAGATCGCCGGGCAGCAGGCCAGCCTGGGGCTGGTGTCGGCGATTGCCTTCATGGCCTTCTTCTCGATCAACCTGGGCTTCATCAACCTGTTGCCCATCCCCACGCTGGACGGCGGCCATCTTCTGCTCTACGGCATCGAAGCCGTCCGCCGGCAGCCGTTGGCAGAAAAGGTGCAGCAATGGGCCTTCATGTCGGGCTTTGCCGCCCTGATGTCATTGATGGCCGTGCTGACCTGGCATGATTTCGGATCGGTGGGCCTGTGGGCCCGCCTGTCTGGCCTGCTGGGTTGAACGATTGAACGAACAAATAACGGCACCGCCGGCCAAACCGGTGGGCACGGGATGCAAGAGGCGAGAGAGTTGGTGGGGTTGATGGATGCAGCGCAGGTGACGCCGGGCCGGGGGCCGGGCAGCGGCAGGGCCGGGATGATCCGGCCATTGTCGTTGCTGCTGCTCACCAGCACGCTGGCCACCCCCGCCCTGGCGCAGCAGCGCCCGCGCCGCCCGGCGGCCGAACCGGCGCGGCCATCGGCCGAAGCCGAAGCCCGCGCATCGGAAAGCCGCAACAGCGTGGCGCTGCCGGCCACGGCGGCCAATGCCGGCGTGGTGCGATCGGTGGTGGTGCGCGGCACCGAACGGCTGGAGCCGGAAACCGTGCGCTCCTATCTCAATCTGGCGATTGGTGATCGCTATGATCGCGATGCGCTCGATACCGCGCTGAAGGCGCTTTATGCCTCCGAACTGTTTGCCGATGCCACCATCCGCGACGACAATGGCGCGCTCACCGTCGAGGTGAAGGAAAATCCGGTGATCAACCGGATCATCGTCGAAGGCGCCAAGCGGGTGAAGGAAGACAAGATCCGCGAGGAAATCCGCCTGGCCCCCCGCCAGATCTTCACCCGATCCAAGGCCCGCGCCGATCTGGCGCGCATCCTAGAGCTTTATCGCCGTGGTGGCCGCTTTGCCGCCAGCGTGGAACCCAAGATCGTCCAGCTGGAACAGAACCGCGTCGATGTGGTGTTCGAGATCAACGAAGGCGCAAAATCCAAGATTCGCCAGATCAACATCCTGGGCAATGAAAAGTTCAAGGAAGGCGAGATCCGCAAGCAGATGGCGTCGAAGCAGGCGCGCGCCTGGCGGTTCTTCACCTCGAACGACACCTATGATCCCGATCGTCTGGCCTATGACCAGCAGAAACTGCGGCAATATTATCTCACCCAGGGCTATGCCGATTTCCGCGTCTCGTCGGTGGTGGCGGAACTGACGCCCGACAAGAAGGATTTCATCGTCACCTATGTGGTGGAGGAGGGCGAGCGCTACAAGTTCGGCAAGGTCGAGCTGGAAAGCCAGCTGCGCGACGTGAAGGCCAAGGAATTCAAGCCGATCATCCGCATCAAGGAGGGTGACTGGTATGACGCCCAGCAGATCGAGAACACGGTCGAGACGCTGACCGAGACGGCCGGCCTGTTGGGTTATGCCTTTGCCGATGTGCGCCCGCAGTTCGAGCGCAACAAGGAAGACCTCAAGATGAACGTCACCTTCCAGGTGGCGGAGGTGCCGCGCGTCTATGTCGAGCGCGTGTCGATCAACGGCAACACCATCACCCAGGATCATGTCATCCGCCGCGAATTCCGGCTGGTCGAAGGCGATGCGTTCAACTCGATCAAGGTGAAACGCTCCAAGGACCGTCTGCTTGGCCTGGGCTATTTCCAGGAAAAGCTGGACATCGAACAGAAACCCGGCACCACGCCCGATCGCATCATCCTGGAAACCAATGTGCAGGAACGGCCCACCGGCGAACTGCAATTGTCGGCCGGCTTTTCCAGCATCGAACGCTTCATCTTTTCGGCCAGCGTGCGCCAGCGCAATTTCCGCGGCCGTGGCCAGGAAATCCGCCTGTCGGGCAATATCTCCAGCTTTGCCCGTTCGGTGGAGGCCGGCTTTACCGAACCCTATCTGGCCGGGCGCAACCTGGCGCTGGGCTTTGACGTGTTCCGCCGCGATTTCCGCTCGTTCCGCTTCACCGGCAACAACACGCGTGACACCACCTACACCCAGGTTTCGACCGGCTTCCAGATCCGCACCGGCTTTTCGATCACCGAATTCTGGGCCGCCTCGCTGCGCTATGGCCTCAGCCGCGAGGAAATCGGGCTGGATCAGGCGACCTTCTTCAGCAACGGGGTGTGCGATCCGCTGCGCGCCGGGCGCTTCCTGTGCGAACAATTGGGCAACCGCACGGTTTCGACCATCGGCTATTCGCTGATCTTCAACAGCCTCAACAATGTCCGCCTGCCCAGCCAGGGCCAGCGCTTCACCTTCAACCAGGATCTGTCGGGCCTGCCGATCGGCATCAAGTTCCTGCAGACGCGGCTGAATTATGATTATTTCACCCCGCTGTTCGGCAGCGGCTTCGTGCTCAACCTGGGCGGTGAGGCCGGCTATGTCACCGGCTATTCCGGGCAGGACGTGATCCTGACCAACCGCTTCTTCCTGGGCCAGCCGCAGTTTCGCGGCTTCAATATCCGCGGCGTTGGCCCGCGCGTGCTGCGCCGGCCGCTGAATGCCGATGGCACGGTGGTGCAGGATCGCCGCCAGGCGCTGGATGATGCGCTGGGTGGTCGCGCCTATTATCTGGCGCGCGCCGAAATCCGCATTCCCATCGGTTCGGCCGGTTCCGAACTGGGGCTGCGGCCGTCGATCTTTGCCGATGTCGGCGCGCTGTGGAGCCTGCGCGCCCCCACGCTCACCTGCCAGAACGGGCCCACCACCAACGCGCCGCGCGTGCCGGGCCAGGTGGCGGCCTGTTTGCCCAGCGATGGTTTCTCTGCCGGTTTTGTGGAGGAATATCTTGGGAATACGCCGAAACCGCGCGTTTCGGTCGGTATCGGGGTCAACTGGAACTCGCCGTTCGGCCCGTTCCGGTTCGATCTTGCCAGGGCACTCGTCACCCATCCGGGCGACGATCCGCAATTGTTTCAATTCAACGTAGGGACCGCATTCTGATGAAGAAGACCTTGATTGCGCTGGCGCTGGCCAGCGTTGCCCTGCCGGCCGCCGCGCAGCAGCTGCCGCCGGCCGTGATCGTGCTGGTTGACCAGAACGAGATGATCGACACCTCGGCCGCCGCCAAGGCTGCCGCGATCGAGCTGAAGCCCAAGGCCGACACGTTGCAGGCCCGGCTGAACACGCTGCGCACCAGCCTGACCGCCGAGGAAAAGACCCTGCGCGATACCCAGCCGCAGCAGGGCGCCGCCCCGGCCGCCGTTCAGGCCTGGCAGGCCAAGGTGCAGGAATTCCAGAACCGCCAGCAGCAGGCCGAACAGGAAGTGCAGCGCCGCCAGCAGGAAATCGAGGCCGCGCGCCAGTGGATCATCAAGCAGATCAACGATGCGGCCCAGCCGATCATCGGCCAGATCATGCGTGAACGCGGCGCCACCATGGCGATGGACGAGCGCGTGACCATCCAGCACACGCCGGCGGTGGACATCACGGCCGACGTGCTCGCCCGTCTGGACAAGGCGCTGCCCAAGGTGTCGATCACCCCGCCGGCGGCGCCGGCCGCCCCGGCTCCGGCCGCGCCGGCCCCGGCTGCCCCGCCGCGCCGTTGATGAGCAGCGATACGCCTGCCACCACCACCGCCAGCACGGCCGACGTGCTGGCGGTGATGGCCCTGCTGCCGCACCGGTTTCCGATGCTGCTGGTTGACCGGGTGATCGACATGATCCCCGGCCAATCGGCCACCGGCATCAAGGCGGTGACGATCAACGAACCGTTCTTCGCCGGCCATTTTCCGGCCCGCCCGATCATGCCCGGCGTGCTGATCGTGGAGGCGCTGGCGCAGACGGCCGGCGTGCTGGCCATCCACACCGCGCGGGCCAAGGACGAGCAAGCCGGCGACAAGCTGGTCTATTTCATGGCGATCGAGAATGCCAAGTTCCGCAGCCCCGTGGAACCCGGCTGCCTGCTGCATCTGAAGGTGGAGGTGGTGCAGGATCGTGGCCGCATCGCAAAGTTCAGCGGCCGGGCCGAAGTGGATGGCAAGCTGGCGGCCGAGGCCAGCTTCACCGCGATGATCGCCGATCCGCCGGCCTGATCGGCAGCGCGCCGCCCGAACGACCACTTGCCGCCGGGCCGCTGTGCCCCCACATGGGAAACAGAGGAGCCGGTATCATGATTGCCCTGCTTGTCGTTTCCATCCTGTCGGCCAGCCAGTTTGCTGCCAGCGTGCGGGCCCAGACCCCGCGCGCCGCCGTGCAGCAACTGGTGGCCGGCGGCGACTGGCCGCGCGTGATGGCCGGCATCAGCGGCGGCGCGGCGGACTGGATCGCGCTGGCCCCTGAACTGGCCGCCGGGGCCGATGCCGCCCATGGCGCCGAATTGACCAGGGCCCTGGCCGCCGCCCTGCCGCGCGCACCGGCCGATGTGCTGGCGATCATCGATCCGCGCCGATCGGCCGTGCTGGGCGTGCAGGCAGTGTGTGCCGCCCCGGCCGCCGCCGGGCCGGCCGCCGTGGCCGATGTGCGCGAGGCGCTGGATCTGCTGCCCGATGTGGCCGCAGTGGGCCGCACCAAGGCGCTGTGTCTCAAGGAACTGGCGCTGGCGGCGGCACGCTGAGCGGGGCGGGCGCTCGCGTCGCCCACAGGCACGCCCCGGCAATGATCGCTGCGCCCGCCAGGGTGGTGGGGGCCACGCTTTCATCAAACACCAGCCAGCCCAGCAGCGCCGCCCAGGGCAGGGCGCTATATTCCATCACCGCCGACACCTGGGCCTGGAGATGGACATAGCCGCGCGCCATCAGCTGCACGCCCAGATTGCCGATCAGCCCGGTGAGCGCCATCAGCGCCAGATCGGTGGCCGATGGCAGCGCCGGGGCCAGCGCCGCCACCGGGCTGAGCCACAGCATGGGCACGACCGCAGCAATGAGCGTGATGACGGTGGCCCCATCGCGCGCCGCCCGCGCCCGCATGATCACCGCCGTGCCGGCATAAAGAAACGCCGCCGCCACCGCTGCGGCCGCGGCCAGCAGATCGGTGGCCGAAAGCGCCGGCATGCCGCCCACCGTGACCAGCACGCCGGCAAAGCCGATCACGCCGGCGGCCAGGCAGCGCGGCTGCACCGGTTCGTGCAGGATCAGCGCCGCCATGAACGGCACCACCAGCGGCCCGACAAAGGTGAGGGTGAGCACCAGCGCCAGCGGCAGCCGTGTGATCGACCAGAAAAAGGCCAGCGCCATGGCAGTGATCAGGGTGCCGCGCAGCAGATTGGGCCACAGGCCGCCAGCTGCCACCCAGGGCCGGCCCTGCCATTGCCAGATCAGCAGCGCGAACAGGCTGCCGCTGGCATAGCGGCCAAAGGTGGCCAGCGGCGCCCCATGGCGCAGCGCCAGATACTTGATCAGCGCATCCAGCACGCACATGGCGCCGATGCCGGCCAGCACCAGCAGGATTGCCGGCAGATGCACGGGGTTGTGTCGGGCCATGGGCCGGCCATAGCCGCGCTGGCGGGCGGCGTCTACCGGCCCAGCCGGCGGATCAGGCTGGCGGCGAGATAGAGCCGGCTGGGCACCGCATGGAGATAGACATATTCGGCATCGGTGGTGTGATAACCGGCACCGGGCAGGCCCAGCGCCTCCAGCACCGGCACGCCGGCCAGCGCGGCATAGGCGGCATCGGTGCCGCCGCCCGAACGCGGCCGCAGGATCAGCTTCCTGCCCAGCCTGGCATAGGTGGCCTGGGCTTCCTCGATCAGGGCCATGCTGGCAGGTGTCACGTCGAACGGCGGCCGGTTCAGGCGCACATCCACCGTCACCACCGCACCGGGCTGGGATGGCGCGGCCAGCCGCTGCGCCAGCGCCTGCTTGAACGGTTCGAATTCGGTCATGCTGGTGATGCGCAGATCGCCGATCAGGGTGACGCTGTCGGGGATGATGTTGCGCACGCCGCGATCCTGGTTCACCACCGTCCAGTTGAAACGCAATTTGCCCGGCCCCTGATCCAGATCGCGGGTGGCGGCAATCACGTGCGCCGCTTCGGCCAGGGCGTTGATGCCGCTTTCGGGGGCCGCGCCGGCGTGGGCGGATTTGCCCTTTATGGAAACCGTGACGGTGTTGGTGCCCGACATGCCATTGGCCAGCGATTCCGGATAGCCGGTGGGCTCAAAGCTGAGCACCGCGGTCTTGCCCTTGGACAATTCGGTGATGATCGGGCCGGAACCCAGGCTGCCGCGTTCCTCGTCGGTGTTGATGGCGACCGTCAGCTCCGCATAATCACGCGGGGAGAGCAGGGTGAGCGCGTGCAGGATCAGCGCGATGCCGCCCTTGTCATCCGCCACGCCGGGGCCATAGGCCAGTTGCCCCTGCGGGCTGCCCGCCAGCCTGAACGGCGCGCGGGCCAGCGCGCCGCGCTGATACACCGTGTCCATATGGGCGATCAGCAGGATCTTGCCCTGGCCCTTGCCCTGCCAGCGCGCCACGATGATGTCGCCCACCGTGTCGCCCAGCGGCTTCACCCGTTCCACCGTGCCGCCCAGCGCGGTCAGCCGGCCGGCCAGCAGCTGGCCCATCGCGGTCATGCCGGCCGCATCGCCGGTGCCGGTTTCGATTTCCACCAGTTGTTGCAGCGTGGCTGTGAGCGCCGGGGCTTCGGCGGTGGCGGCTTTCAGCAGGGCGGCATCCGGTTTCGGGGCTGCCCACACCGATGTGGCCATCAGGGCCATTGCGGCCACCAAAGCTGATTTCATGCGCCTCTCCCCAACCGGCAGGATAACTGCCGCTGGGGATTTGTCATCCCTTGATTTGACGCCTCATTTGGTTTCGTCAAACAGTTCGCGGCCGATCAGATAGCGGCGGATTTCCGATGTGCCGGCGCCGATTTCATACAGCTTGGCATCGCGCAGCAGGCGGCCGGTGGGATAATCATTGATATAGCCGTTGCCGCCCAGGCACTGGATCGCCTCCAGCGCCATCCAGGTGGCCTTTTCCGCCGAATAGAGGATGCAGCCGGCGGAATCCTTGCGGGTGGTCTCCCCCCGGTCACAGGCCTGCGCCACGGCATAGCTGTAGGCGCGCGCGGTGGAGAGGGCGACATACATGTCGGCCAGCTTGCCCTGCATCAGCTGGAACTGGCCGATCGGCTGGCCGAACTGCTGGCGTTCGTGCACATAGGGCACCACCACATCCATGCAGGCCTGCATGATGCCGATGGGCCCGCCACTGAGCACAACCCGTTCATAATCCAGCCCGCTCATCAGCACGCGCGCGCCATTGCCCACGCCGCCCAGCACGTTTTCGGCCGGCACGGCGCAATCCTCGAACACCAGCTCGCACGTATCAGACCCGCGCATGCCCAGCTTGTCGAGCTTTTGCGCGGTGGAAAAGCCGGCCATGCCCTTTTCGATCAGGAAGGCCGTGACCCCGCGCGGGCCGGCGGCCGGATCGGTCTTGGCATAGACCACCAGGGTTTCGGCATGGGGGCCGTTGGTGATCCACATCTTGTTGCCGTTGAGCACATAATCGCCGTTGCCCTGAATGTCGGCGCGCAGCTTCATGCCAATCACGTCGCTGCCGGCGCCAGGTTCGGACATGGCAAGGCTGCCGACATGATCGCCGCTGATCAGATCGGGCAGATAACGCGCCTTCTGTTCGGCCGTGCCCCAGCGGGCGATCTGGTTGATGCACAAATTGGTGTGCGCACCATAAGACAGGCCAACGCTGGCCGACGCGCGGGAGAGTTCCTCCACCACCACGACATGGGCCAGATAGCCCAGGCCCGCACCGCCATCGGCTTCGGGCACGGTGATGCCGTGCAGGCCCAGTTCGCCCAGACGGGGCCACAGATCGCGCGGAAATTCGTTCATCGCATCGATCTGCGCGGCGCGCGGGGCGATTTCGGCAGCGGCGAAGGCCCGCACCGTGTCGCGCAGCATCTCGATGGTATCGCCATGATCGAATTTGAGCTGGGTGAGCATCCCAAGGATTCCTTGTGTGATTTCCTGCCGTTCTAGGCCGGCTGGCCGGGGCCGGGAAGGGGCTTGTGCGAAGATCGGCTTTCGCGCGTTGACAGCTTGAATTGTTGTCTATACACAACGATTCGTGATGTTGAACAACGACACTGCGAATCTGCACAACCGCCTGGCCCTGTTCCGGGCCGAAGCCGGCCTGTCCCGCAGGGAACTGGCCGAACAGGTGGGGGTGAACCCGCAGACCATCGGCTTTCTGGAGCGTGGCCAATATGGCCCCAGTCTGGAACTGGGGCTGCGCCTCGCCCGCGTGTTCGGCGTGCCGGTGGAGACATTGTTCAGCCTGGAACCTTTCCGGCCGCTGGCTGCCAGCCTGGCCGAACCCCGCAGCATGACAGGAGACCGCTGATGGCCAGGACTGCAATGTTCACGCCGCCGCGCTTCTCGCCCATGCGGGTGCGCCTGCTGTCGGGCCTGTCGGTTGCGGCCATGCTGGCCGGCACCATCGGCCCGATGCTGTTGCCCGTGGATGGCGGCGGCGGCCTGATGACCATGACCAGGGTGCTGGGGTGGGCTCTGGCGGCCGCGGTGGCGGTGGGCAGCCCCGGCTGGCGTCATGTGGCTCCGGGCGAGCTTGACAAGCGCGAGCGCAGCGACCGGGCTCGCGCCGTGGTGATTGGCCACTGGGTGACGGGCATCTGCATCTGTTTTGCCTTCATCTGGCTGCTGCTGGCCACGGGGCGGACCCTGTGGCTGCCCGATCGGTTTCAGGCCGCCTGGCTGATGGCGATGTTGTTCTGGGGGCATGTGATGGTGCCCGGCATGCTGCTGGCGTGGCGCAGCGACCGCGATGAAGAGGATTGAGCGATGGAAAGGACGATGCCGATGGCCCCCAAGGCCCCGCTGACACTGAGCCTGCGCAGCGCGCGCATCCTGTCGATTGCCGTGCTGGCCGGCATAGGCATCGGTTATCTGGGCGGCGCGATCACGGCCGATGCCGATGGCACCACGCCGATCGGATTTGTGCTCATGCGGATCATTGGCCTGTTTGCGGCGGTTGCCCTGTTCATCGATCGGCGCGGACAGATGGCACAATCCAGCGATGCCCTGCTGGACGAGCGCGAACGCCAGCAGCGCGACCGGGCCTATGTTGCCACCCACCAGATCATGGTGCTCACGCTGTTCGGCTTCTTCATCTGGTCGATCATCGCCCGGTTCATCGATGGCTGGATGCCGGGCCAGGAACAGGCGCTCGATCTGCTGTCGGGTTTTGCGATCACGTCGATGGCGCTGCCCGGCATCATTCTGGCCTGGCGCGAACAGCCGGAGGATGCGGACGACGCCGCCTGAGAATTGTTCCTGCCCGCGGCAGGGGCCCGGCCCGGCAGCCCCGCCGGGCCGGGCCAAAGCCGATCAGCCGAATTCCACCAGCATCATGCCATCGGCGACCTGATCGCCGGTGGCGACATGCACGGCCTTGATGATGCCGGCAGCCCGCGCGGTCAGGCGATGTTCCATCTTCATGGCTTCCAGCACCAGCAGCCGATCGCCTTCGGCCACCGCCTGGCCGGCCACCACGTCCACCGCCAGCACGCGGCCGGGCATCGGCGCCAGCAACTCGCCCCGGCCGCTGCCGGCATCGGCCTTTCGTGGCGGCAGTGTGGCCAGTGTCCAGCTCTGGCCGGCCAGCCGCACCTCCACCGCACCGGGCTGGGCCACCACGGTTGCGGCCAGCAGGCGGCCGGCCAGATCGATGCGCAGGCCATGCGGGCCGGTGCGCCGGGCACCCACCTCGCCGATGCCGGGCAGGCCGCCGATGCGCCAGCGATCCGGGCCGGCGGTGCGCAGGGTGATGTTGTGGCCGGTGCCCTGCCACCACAGCATCACCATGTGTTCATGGGCCAGGTTGATGCGGAACGGCAGCGCGGCAAACAGGCTGGCCGGGGCCGCTGCAACGGGCAAGCCCAGGCCCAGGGCGGCGGCCAGCAGCGCCGGCGCCGGGCAATCGGCCGGCGGGGACAGGCTGGCGATATGCCGGGCGATGAAGCCGGTATCCACGTCGCCAGCGCGGAAGGCGGGATGATCGGCCAGCCGGGCCAGAAAGGCGCGGTTGGATTTCAGGCCATCAACGATCGTCGCATCCAGCGCGGCGACCAGCCGATCGATGGCCTGGTCGCGCGTTGCGCCATGGGCGATCAGCTTGGCGATCATCGGATCATAATCCAGCCCGATGCGGCTGCCCTGTTCCACCCCGGTATCGATGCGCACACCCGGCCCATTGCCAAAGGCCAGCCGGCTGATGGTGCCGGTGGAGGGCAGGAAGCCACCATCGGGATCCTCGGCATAAAGCCGCGCTTCCATCGCCCAGCCGGTGATGGTCAATTCGTCCTGCCGTTTGGGCAGTGGTTCGCCGCGCGCCACGCGGATCTGCCATTCCACCAGATCTTCGCCGGTGATGCATTCGGTGACGGGATGTTCCACCTGCAGGCGGGTGTTCATCTCCATGAAATAGAAGGCGGGATCGCCGGCGGCGTCCAGCGTGTCGAGATCGAGGATGAATTCCACCGTGCCGGCACCCTGATAGCCGATGGCATGGGCGGCGGTGACGGCAGCCACGCCCAGCGTGTGGCGCAGGCGGGGCGACAGGCCTGGGGCGGGGGCCTCCTCGATCACCTTCTGGTGGCGGCGCTGCAGGGAACAATCGCGTTCAAACAGGTGGACGGCATTGCCATGGCCATCGGCGAACAATTGCACTTCGACATGGCGGGGGCGCTGGATCAGCTTTTCCAGCATCACATCGGCATTGCCGAAGACGGTTTCGCCCTCGCGCTGCGCGGCCATCAGTGCGTCCTGGAATTCGGCCGGGCTGTGCACGGCGCGCATGCCCTTGCCGCCACCGCCGGCCACCGCCTTGATCAGCAAGGGATAGCCCACGCCCTCGGCGGCCCTTGCCAACCGCACCAGGCTCTGATCATTGCCCTGATAGCCGGGCGTGATCGGCACGCCGGCCTTCTTCATGGCGGCCTTGGCGGTGTCTTTCAGGGCCATCACCCGCATCGCGGCTTCGGGCGGGCCGATGAAGATGATGCCGGCAGCCTTGAGCGCGCGGGCGAATTCGGCATTTTCCGACAGGAAGCCATAACCGGGATGCACGGCATCGGCCCCGGTGCGGCGGGCCGCCGCGATGATGGCATCCATGTCGAGATAGGGCCGGTCGCCGGCCAGCGGCACGGCCTGGCCGGCTTCGCGCACGAACGGCGCATCGGCGTCCGCAGCGCTGTGCACGGCCACGGTGGCAATGCCCATCGCGTGCGCGGTGCGGATGATGCGGCGGGCAATCTCGCCACGATTGGCGATCAGGATCTTGTGCATGCTGGTCCTTCTCCCCTCCCTGCAAGGGAGGGGCTGGGGGAGGGTGCCGCAGCGAAGCGGAGGCATGGCGAAGATGGCGGACCACCGCAGGCTGCCAAACCGGCGCGTGTGGCATGGTCGAGGTCTCGCCTTCGGCTCGACACCCTCCCCAGGCCCCTCCCTTGCAGGGAGGGGAAAAGCGCGGCCCCCATCACTTGGGCGGGCACCCCTTGGGATCGGCGGTCCAGCCGAAGGTCGTCAGCAGCCATTTGCCGTCGATCCGGCTCCAGCCGAAACTGTCCACCCCGCAATGGATGCGCTTGCCGTCGATATCCAGCGTGTAGGGTGCCCAGACATGGGCATGATCGCGGGTGACAAGCACCTTGCTGCGCACGATCAGCTCTTCAAACTTGCGCGGCGGGGCATTGCGGAAATTGTCGAACAACTGCTGGCGCGTCATCACGCGGAAACGGCTGGGCTGATCGGGCGGGAAGTTGAGCACCTGGATGGTTAGCGTTGGATGGGTCATCGCCTCGGCTGCATTGGCATCGCCCCTGTTGAGCGCCGCCATGAATTCGTTGGTGGCGGCCAGCACCTCGGCTTTCGGGGTGGCGGCGGCGGGTGCTGCCAGCAGCAGGGCGATGGCGGCAGTGCGCATCAATCGATTAGCCATGACGGTTTTCCTTTGCTCAGGAAGGCGTTGATGCCCTCGCGCCCCTCCGCGCTTACCCGGCGGGCGGCGATGCGGCGAGCGGTGTCGGCGCGCAGCTGGGCAGTGATGGGCTGGCCGGCAAAATCCAGCGCCAGCCGCTTGGCATCGGCCACCGCACCCGGCGCGGCCTGGCCGATGTGGGTGAGCCAGTGGGACACCACGGCCTGCGCGGCGTCATCGTCGATGGCAACCTCATCCACCAGGCCCAGCTCTCGCGCAGTGGCGGCATCAAAGGCCTCGGCGGTGAGGAACCAGCGCCGGGCGCGCGCCCCGATCCTGGCCATCACGAAGGGCGAGATGGTCGCCGGGGTCAGGCCGAGCCTGACTTCCGACAGGCGGAACTGCGTGCCCGCGACTGCCACCGCCATGTCGGCACAGGCCACAAGACCGACGCCGCCACCCGTCACATGGCCGTGGGCGACGACGATCACCGGTTTGGGGCAGGCGTTGATCGCGGCCAGCATGTCAGACAGGCGCATGGCATCGGCTTCATTCTCGGCGGCGCTCCAGCTTGCTGCGGCGCGCATCCAGTCGAGATCGGCGCCGGCCGAAAAGCTCTTGCCGGCGCCGGCCAGCACGATCGCCCGCACCTCGGGCGCCGCGCCCAGCCGGGTGAAGCCTTCCGTGAGCGCCGCGATCAGATCGGCGTTGAAGGCGTTGTGCCGCTCCGGCCGGTTGAGGGTGAGGCGGGCGGTGCCAAAATCGTCGAGGGCTTCGTCAAGCATTGTTAGCTTCCACGCTTAGATTCGAAAAAATTCTTCTTCTCCGAAGTCGGTAAACTTTTCTCATAATTCGCCTATTCTTAAAGTGCTCACCCAAAATGATAATGGTGGAAGCTGACACGACCAAAATTGGCAATCGGTAATCAAGAAAAAATTTCGGTTTTGTATCCTTGCTGAATTGAAGAATATCACGTGCGATCTCAAAAAAAACCCTATTATCTTTTCTTACTTCAACTCTATCCACTATAGAACCTGTCAGCATTGTAAACATTTCATTAATAGACAGGTGAAATTCAAAACTCAACATAAGGAAGCCAACATTCAAAACGGTGAAAATGTAAAGAATAATTTGAACAAAAGAATCAGACATATACATGCTGTTATAGGAATTCAGCAGAACGTTATCCTTATACAATTGTTTCGCAACTTGAAAATCGCTCTTATGCATTCGGACAGCAAATCGTCTTGGTCCGTTCTTTATCAAGTAAGTGAAATTTGAAATAAGCGTTTTCCAGTTTCGAAACAGCCAGTAGCCGCCGCCTAGAACCGCAAGTGCATTGGCAATGGCGGTAGGTATTGGGCCCGCAAGAAACATAACAAGAGCATTTTTGTCCATCGCAATCACATCCGGAACGTGCCGAAGCGGGTTTCCGGCACGGGTTGCTGCAGGCTGGCGGCGAGCGACAGGGCCACTACGGTGCGCGTGTCTTCCGGCGCGATGATGCCATCATCCCACAGCCGGGCGCTGGCATAATAAGGGTGGCCCTGGCGTTCATACTGGGCGCGGATCGGCGCCTTGAACGCCTCTTCCTCCGCTGGGGTCTTGAAGCCGCCCGATTTTACCGCAGCCAGCACGCTGGCCGCCTGTTCACCGCCCATCACGCTGATCCGGGCATTGGGCCACATCCACAGGAAGCGAGGGGAATAGGCCCGGCCGCACATGCCATAATTGCCGGCGCCAAAGCTGCCGCCGGTCACCACCGTGATCTTGGGCACGGCGGCGCAGGCCACCGCCGTCACCAGCTTGGCACCATGTTTGGCAATGCCTTCGTTCTCAAAACGGCGGCCGACCATGAAGCCGCTGATATTCTGCAGGAACAACAGCGGAATGCGCCGCTGGCAGGCCAGTTCGATGAAATGCGCGCCCTTCTGGGCGCTTTCGCTGAACAAGATGCCGTTGTTGGCGATGATGCCCACGGGATAGCCTTCGATCTCGGCAAAGCCGGTCACCAGCGTTTCGCCATAACGCGGCTTGAACAACTGGCATTCCGATCCATCGACCAGCCGGGCGATGATTTCATGCACGTCCACCGGCACGCGCGTGTCGATGGGGGCCAGCGCGTTCAGCTCGGCGGTGTCGAACAGCGGCGGCCGGCTGGGGCCGCGCGCCACGGCCGGGGCAGCCGGCACAGTGGCGATGATGCGGCGGGCGATGGCGATGGCATCCTGGTCATTCTCGGCCAGATGATCGGCCACGCCCGACAGGCGGGTGTGGACATCGCCGCCGCCCAGCTCCTCGGCGCTCACCTCCTCGCCGGTGGCGGCCTTCACCAGCGGCGGGCCGCCCAGGAAGATGGTGCCCTGGTTCTTCACGATGATCGATTCATCGGCCATGGCCGGCACATAGGCACCGCCGGCGGTGCAACTGCCCATCACCACCGCCACCTGCGGGATGCCGGCCGCGCTCATGGTCGCCTGGTTGAAGAAGATGCGGCCGAAATGATCGCGATCGGGGAATACTTCATCCTGCCGGGGCAGGTTGGCACCGCCCGAATCGACCAGATACAGGCAGGGCAGGCCGTTCTGCGCCGCGATCTCCTGCGCGCGCAGATGCTTCTTCACCGTCAGCGGATAATAGCTGCCGCCCTTCACCGTCGCATCGTTGGCGACGATCACGCACAATCGGCCGGCCACCTGGCCCACACCGGCGATCAGGCCGGCGGCGGGCACATCCTCTCCATAGACATCATGGGCGGCGAACTGGCCGATTTCGAGGAAGCCGCTGTGCGGATCGAGAAGCGCCTCGACGCGGGCGCGCGGCAGCAGCTTGCCGCGGGCGACATGTTTTTCGCGGGCCGCCGCCGGCCCACCCAGCGCGATGCGGGCCGCCGTGTCGCGCAGATCGGCCAGCAGATCGGCCATGGCGGCAGCGGTGGCCTTGGCGGCGGGGGGCAGGGGTTTACCGATGGCGGGCATGATCCGGCTATAGGCCGGCCAGCGCCAGTCGCCAAGTGGCGCAGCCACGTTGCGCGCAGGCTGGCGCAGCCACGTTGCGCGCAGGCTGGCGCAGGCGGCCGATCGTTTGGCTGATGCAGCAGCGTGGCAGTTGCAATGCGGTGGACAAGCGGCTATGCGGCGCGTTCAATTTTCCAAAGGGCCGGTCGGCACCGGTCCGCAGCCAAGGAAATATCCCATGAAGTCCGGCATCCATCCCGAATATCACGTCATCACTGTCAAGATGACCGACGGCACTACCTATCAGACCCGTTCGACCTGGGGCAAGGATGGGGATGTGATGAACCTGGAAATCGATCCGACCAGCCACCCGGCCTGGACCGGCGGCACCGGCCGCATGCTGGATGCCGGCGGCCAGGTGGCGCGCTTCAACAAGCGTTTCGCCAGCTTTGGCCTGGGCAAGAAATAAACCCGTCGCCCAGCGCGGCAATGATTAGGGGCGGTCCATCGGGCCGCCCCTTGCTTTTGGGGTGTTTCCCGGCGCCCCGTCATGCGCCATGCCGGATCGGCGCACGAAGGGGTGAGGCACGCGATGGGCAAATTGACCGGCATCCGGGTGATCGACCTGACGCAGTTTCTGCCCGGCCCGATGCTGACCATGATGATGGCCGATCAGGGCGCCGAGGTGATCAAGGTGGAACCGCCCGCCGGCGATCCGGCCCGCAGCCAGGGCCCGTTCGAACAGGGCCACAGTGTCTGGTTCGCCAATCTCAATCGCGGCAAGTCCAGCCTGGTGCTCGATCTGAAAGGCCCTGAAGGCAAGGCGGCGCTTTGTGATCTGATCCGCGGTGCCGATGTGTTCGTGGAAGGCTTTCGCCCCGGCGTGATGGCGCGGCTGGGCTTTGGCTGGGAGGAGGCGCGGGCGCTCAACCCGCGGCTGGTCTATTGTTCATTGTCGGCCTTTGGCCAGACCGGCGCGCTGGCCCAGCATCCGGCGCATGATCTGGCCGTGCAAGCGATGGCAGGGTTCATCAGCATCAATGATGCCGGCGATGGCAGCGCGCCGGTGGTGCCGGGCGTGGCGGCGGCCGATGTGGCGGCCGGGCTGACCGGCCTTTCGGCCGTGCTGATGGCGCTGATCGGGCGGGAACGCACCGGCCAGGGCGATTATCTGGACATCGCCATGTTCGACAGCCTGTTGCCGTGGAGCGCCCATATCGCCGGCGGCGCGCTGGCCGGCGGCGCACCACCGCGTTCGGCCACGCAGCGATCCCTGGGCGGCGCTGCCTTTTACAATGTCTATGAATGTGCCGATGGCCGCCACATCGTGCTGGGCGGGCGCGAGATCAAGTTTGCCCGCGCGCTGCTCACGGCGCTGGGCCGGCCCGATCTGGTTGCGTTGGCCGAGGCCGAAGCCGGGCCGGCGCAGGCCCCGCTGATCGATTTTCTGCGGGCCAGCTTGCGCACACGCAGCCGGGATGACTGGGACCGGTTCATGCATGATCTCGATGTCGCCTATGCCCCGGTGCTGGATTTTGCCGAGGCCTTTGCCCAGCCGCATGTGGCGCAGCGCGGGCTGGTGGTGATGGCCGATGGCCGCCACCAGCTGGCGCCGGCCATCCGCTTTGCCGGCGATGCCTGGGTGCCGGGGCCGGTGCCCGATCTGGGCCAGGGTTGAACCACAAGGAACACGCCATGAGCCTGCATCTGACCCAGGACGGCCCCATCGCCCGGCTGTGCATCGACCGGGCCGAGAAGCGCAACGCCTTCACCCACGCCATGTGGGCGCAGTTGCCGGCGTTGCTGGGTCAGGCGGTGGCCAATCCGGCGACACGGCTGTTGATCCTGCAATCGGCCGTGCCGGGCAGCGCCTTCTGCGCCGGGGCCGACATTGCCGAGCTGCTGTCCAATGGTGATGATGCCGGCTGGCGCGCCGCCAACCAGGCCGCCATCAACCGCGCCCAGCATGATCTGGCGCGCCTGGCCCTGCCCACGATCGCCTTTGTCGAAGGCGATGCGGTGGGTGGCGGCTGCGGCCTCGCCATGGCCTGCGACATCAGGGTGGCAACGCCGGCAGCGCGCTTTGGCATCACGCCGGCCAAACTGGGGCTGGTCTATCCGCTGCATGATGTGAAGCTGCTGGTCGATCTGGTCGGGCCGGGGCAGGCGCGGCGGCTGCTGTTCACCGCCGCCCTGATCGATGCGGCCGAAGCCTGGGACATCGGCCTGATCGAGGTGGTGGCTGCTGCGCCCGATGCCATCGTGGCGGCGATTCTGGCCGGATCGCCCCATTCGATCCGGGCGATGAAGGGCTTTGTGCGCCGGGTGCTGGATGGCCAGGTGGCCGATGATGCCGAAACCCTGGCGGTGTTTGCCGCCGCCTTTGCCGGCGCCGATTTCGCCGAAGGCACCGCCGCCTTTCTGGCCCGGCGTCCACCGCAGTTCCGGGCCTGAAGCGCTGGCCAAGCTGGCAGTAGGATGGGTGGCGCAATCGCGCGGCAGGCCCGATAAGCCCGGCCATGCGCGCTGCCGTCTGTTCCGCCCTGTCGCCCGATCTGTCGGGCCTTGCCCTGCATGATGACTGGCCGGAACCACCGCCACCGGGCGCGAACGAAGTGCTGGTGGCGGTGCGCCATGCCAGCCTGAACTTCCCCGATTGGCTGATGCTGCAGGGCGGTTACCAGTTCAAACCCGATCTGCCCTTCATTCCCGGCACCGAAGGCACCGGCACGGTGATCGCCGCCGGGCCGGGGGCAGAAGGCTGGTTGGGCCAGGCGGTGATGCTGGGCGCGCGATCCGGCTTGATGGCCGAACGCATCACCCTGGCCGCGCGCGGCCTGCGGCCGGTGCCGGCCGGGCTCAGCCTTGCCCAGGCGGCGGCCTTCACCGTGGGGGCGCTCACCGCCTGGGTGGGGCTGGTGGAACGTGGGCGGCTCAAGGCCGGGGAACGGGTGCTGGTGACGGGGGCGGGCGGCGGCATGGGGCTGGCGGCGGTGCAGCTGGCGGTGCACCTGGGTGCGCAGGTGGTGGCGGCGGCGTCTTCACAGGCACGGCTGCAACTGGCGCGCGATGCCGGCGCGCACGAGGCGCTTCTGGTGGATCGCGACCACCCCGAAATCCCGGTTCGCGATATCGATCTGGTGTTCGATCCCGTCGCCGGGCCGCTGGTGCTGCCGCTGGTGAAATGCCTGCGCCGCGGCGGCCGTTATGCCATCATCGGTTTTGTTGGCGGGCGCGGGCATCCGGTGCCGCTGAACCGGCTGCTGCTGAAGGAAATCGAACTGGTGGGCGTGCGCGCCGGCGAACAGGGCCGGCAGGATTCGGCCGCCGGCCAGCGCCACCTGCGCGAAATCGATGCCCGCGCCGTGCACATGCCGCCCCATATCGGCCTGGAGCTGCCGCTCGCCGAGGCAAAGGCCGCCTTTGCCGCGATGGGGGCCGGGCAGATCAACGGCAAGTGCGTGATCAGCCTTTGAGGGCTGGCAACGCCCTCATCCCCCGATCGGCAGTGCCGTTGTGCTCTTCACATCCTCCAGGATGATGGCCGAGCGGGCGGTCGCCACTTCCGGCGCGGCCAGGATGCGGTGGCTGAGCAGCTGGTTGAAACTGGCGAGATCGCGGGTGGCCAGCTTCAGGATGATGTCGGCCTCCCCGGTCAGCTTCTGGCATTCCAGCACTTCGTCCAGCGCCAGGATGCGGGCGCGAAAGGCTTCGGCCGCTGCCGGTGCGTGGCTTTTCATGGTGATCAGCACATAGGCCATCAGCCCGATGCCAACCGCAGCCGGGTTGATCCGGGCGTGGAATCCGGTGACATGGCCATCGCGTTTCAGGGCGGCCATGCGCCGCGAACATTGCGAGGCCGACAGCGCAATCGCCTCGCCCATTTCCACCGGGCCGATATCCCCGCGCTGCTGCCACACCGCCAGGATTTTCAGATCATAGCCATCAAGCATGCACGGATTTTATGGCCGCAGACCTGTTGGCGCAACATCCGTGCACAAAAAAGGCGGTGGCCGCACCGGCAGCCACCGCCCTTGTTCAGCCAGACCGAATCGGATCAGCTGCGACCGCCACCACGGCTGACCGGATCGGTGCCACGATCATCGCCGGCGGGTTCGGCTTCGGCCGGGGCTGCGGCATCGGCCGGTGCAGCGGCATCGGCCGGGGCCATGGCATCGGCCGCCGGCGCGGCTTCCGGAGCCGGAGCGGCTTCGGCGGCCGGAGCGGCTTCGGCCGGGGCTTCTTCCTTCTTGTTGCAGCCGGCAAGGGCCAGAGCAGCCAGCGCGGCGCCGGCGAGCAGCAGTTTGTTCGACATTTTCATCCCCCATGATGACATGACAGAAACACGCACGAATCGGTTCATCACCGAAGCGTGTGCCCAGAATGGGGCAAACTATGCACCCTGTCCAATGGCGGCCAGCGGTGCGCCGATGCTGCGCAGCACCGCCTGGAACCGGGGCTGGCGGCGCAAGGGATCCAGCAGCGGATCGTGGGCGGCCAGCACCAGCCCGGCATCGCGCAGGGCCAGCGCCGCCTCCAGACTGGCTAGCGCCGCCGGGATGTCGGCCCATTGCGCCAGCACCTGCGCCTGCTGATACTGCACTGCATCCCCGAACTGGCGGATCAGCGCGGCCAGATGCACCGCGCCAGCCGCGCGCCCGCGTTCGCGGCCATCGATGATTGCCAGGCTGCGCAGCCGGCTCACCATGCCCTGTTCCTGTTCATAATGGCGGCGGGCGGTGGCCAGGTCGCCCTGGGCCAGCGCCATGTCGCCCAGCAGGCTGTGCACCGTGCCCATATCGGGTTGCAGGCGCAGCGCCCCGGCAAAGGCCGCCTGCGCCGCCGGCCAGGCGCGGGCGTTGAACTCCACAAGGCCACGGCTGCGGAACACGCGCGGATTGAGCGGATCCAGCAGCGCCGCCCGGCTGGCCGCGGTGCGGGCCACGGGAAAATCGCCCATGTGGGCGGAAAACTCCGAACAGCCGGCCAATATCGGGGCATTGCCCAGCCCCAGTTCCAGCGCCCGGGCATAAGGTTCGCGCGCGGCGGCCAGATCAAGCTGGCTGGCCAGAAGATAACCCAGCGCCGAATGGCCTTCCGCCATGTCGGGGGCCAGCGCGATGGCCCGCCGCGCCCCGGCCAGCGCCTGATCACGCAGCCGGGCGGCCGTGGCCGGGCTGGTTTCGTTGTTGGCGATCGTCACCAGGCAGCGGGCGCGGGCGGCGTGGGCGGCGGCATAGCCATCATCGGCGGCAATGGCGGCATCATATTGCGCCAGTGCGGCGCGGTCGCTGGCATCATTGGCGGCCGATTGATACAGGGCCTGGCCCTGCAGATAATGATCAAAGGCGCTGCTGCTGCGCGTGCTGCCCGGCCGCCGCGCCCGCCAGGCATCATCGCGGGCCAGGCTGGAAATCAGCGCATCGGCAACGGTGGTGGCGATTTCCGCCTGCACTGCCAGCACGTCGGTCTGGCTGCGATCATAGCTCTGGCTCCATTGTTCCAGCCCGGTCTTGCCATCCACCAGCCGGGCGGCGATGCGCACCCGCCCGCCGGCCGGGCGCACCGTGCCGATCAACAGGCTGGCCACGCCCAGCGCCCGGGCGATCTTGCGCGGATCGGCATCGGCCTGCTTGAAGCCGCCGGCCGATGCCGCGCCCGACACCAGCAACTGCCGGTTGAGCGCCAGGGTGGTGCGCAATTCCTCGGCCAGGCCTTCGGCGAAATAATCCTCGCTGGCCTTGCCCGAAAGGTTGCGGAACGGCAGCACGGCGATGCTGCCAGCGGTGGTGCTGGCCGGCCGCAGCAGCGCCCACCCGGCGGCCGTTGCCGCCGCCAGCCCGGCGCCGCCGCCCAGCAGCCAGCGCCGGTTGATGGCGCCCGGCCGGGCCCCGGCCACCCGGCGCGGTGGCGACGTGGCGGGCGCGCTGCCCGTCACCGTGGCGATGGCGGTCATCACCTGTTGGAAGGCATCGGCATCGGCCCGGCCGTTCCAATCGGAAAGGTCGATCACGTGCAGCTGGCGAAAGCCCAGCGGCGGCAGGCTGCCATCCAGGCTCAACGGCACCAGCCGGCCGCGATCGCGCCCCACGGCGGCCTCGTCACGCACCCAATGGCTCTCGTTGGCGACTTTGGACCACAGCACGATCACCGCATCGGCCTTGGCCAGCATGGTTTCGATGCTGGCCTGAAAGGCTTCGCCGCCGGTCAGCATGCCATCCCACCACAGGCGGCAGCCGGCGGCCTGCAGGGCATCCACCAGCTGCCCGGCGCGGGCGGCATCGGCGCTGGCATGGCTGACAAACAGGCTGGGGCCGCCATCGGCAGCCGGCGGTTCGGCCGGTTCGGTCACTGCAAATCCCCTCGCATGGCTGCACATTAGCGGCATTGCGACGCGAAACACAGCCCCGAACCCAATCCCGCACCGCTGGTGGGATTGCGGCCACGCCGGCACACGGATCGTGCACCGAAGCCGCAGATTCGGCCACAAATCGCACGCACTTTGGCCCGGAATCGCGATATGCTGCCCGCACGATACACAGGGGACGAGCATGGCCGATCTGTTTGACAATCCGCTGGGCCTTGATGGCTTTGAATTCATCGAATTCTGCGCGCCGGAACCGGGCGTGCTGGAACCGGTGTTCGCCGCCATGGGCTTTGCCCTGGTTGCCCGCCACCGTTCCAAGGATGTGCAGCTGTGGCGGCAGGGCGGCATCAGCCTGATCGCCAATTATGAACGGAACAGCCCGGCCTGGTATTTTGCCGCCGAACATGGCCCTTCGGCCTGCGGCATGGCGTGGCGGGTGAAGGATGCGGCCCATGCCTATGCAATCGCCCTGGAACGCGGGGCGGAACCGGTGGAAAGCCGCACCGGCCCGATGGAATTGCGCCTGCCCGGCTTTCGCGGCATCGGCGGTTCGATCATCTATCTGATCGATCGTTATGGCGCTGATCTTTCGATCTATGACATTGATTTCGTGTATGAACCGGGCGTTGCGCGCAACCCGGTCGGTGCCGGCTTGCAGATCATCGATCACCTCACCCACAATGTCTATGGCGGCCGCATGGCGCATTGGGCCGCCTTTTACGAACGCATTGCCGGTTTTCGCGAAATCCGCTTCTTCGACATCAAGGGCGAATATACCGGCCTGACCAGCAAGGCGATGACGGCGCCCGATGGCAAGATCCGCATCCCCCTGAACGAGGAAGCCAAGGGCGGGAATGGCCAGATCGACGAATTCCTGCGCGCCTATAATGGCGAAGGCATCCAGCATATCGCCTTTGCCTGTGATGATCTGGTGGCGGTGTGGGATCGGCTGAAGGCCAGTGGCGTGAAGTTCATGACGCCGCCGCCCGCCACCTATTATGAGATGCTGGCCGAGCGCCTGCCCGGCCATGGCGAGCCGGTGGCCGATCTGATGGCCCGCGGCATCCTGCTGGATGGCACCACCGATGGCTACAAACGCTTGTTGTTGCAGATCTTCTCGGAAACGGTGATTGGCCCGGTGTTCTTTGAATTCATCCAGCGCAAGGGTGATGAAGGCTTTGGCGAGGGCAATTTCAAGGCGCTGTTTGAAAGCATCGAGCGTGACCAGATCGCCCGCGGCGTGCTGAACGTGGAGCCGGCGCAATGAGCGCGCCCAAATTGCAGCGCATCCACCATGTCGCTTACCGCTGCCGCGATGCCGCCGAAACCGTGGCCTGGTATGAGCGCGTGCTGGGCATGACCTACACCACCGCCTTTGCCGAGGATCATGTGCCCTCCACCGGCGCCTATGATCCCTATATGCACGTGTTCCTGGATTGTGGCGGCGGCAATGTTCTGGCCTTTTTCGAACTGCCCAACCAGCCTGAGATGGGCAAGGACCCGAACACCCCGGCCTGGGTGCAGCATCTGGCCTTTGAAGTGGCCGATGAAGCCGAACTGATCGCCGCCAAGGCGCATCTGGAAGCCCAGGGCATCGATGTGCTGGGCCCCACCTGGCACGGCATTTTCAAATCCATCTATTTCTTTGATCCCAACGGCCACCGGCTGGAACTGGCCTGCAACATCGGCACGGCGGCGCAATATGCCGAGTTGCGCGAGGTCGCCCCGCTGATGCTGGCGGAATGGAGCCAGACCAAGAAGGCGCCGCAACACGCCGCCTGGCTGCACCAGCCGCCGGAGGCGTGACGGGCATTGGCCTTCACCTGATTGAGAAAGAACGGTTCCGCCGACGGGCAGTTTTGACAGTTTTGACGAATCCGGCGGGATTCAGGATTTTTTTGCCGTGTTTTCAAGGTGGCAAATCCAACAGCGTCATCCGCATGATGACAGGTTTGGCCGCTGTAGGACAGGGCTTGGTGCGGCCCTTCAATAGGCCTCCCGCTTCTCCAGATTGCGCTCTACCTCCTCCCGCGTCAGCCACAATTGGCGGAAGCGTTTTTCGCCCAGCGCGTCGAGCTGGTCGCTGCGGTGGGGGGAGCCGGGCTGGCTGCTGTTGCCATAGCTCATGGTGGCGATCGCCTTCATCGGCGTGGAAAACTGGATCAGATTCACCCAGGTTTCCCCCGCCACCGGCACACGGGTGCCATCCTTCCATGGCCCCCAGCTGATGGTGCGGAACAGGCCGAGCGGGCCGGCGCCGCCGTGGCCGGGAACCGACAGGGCCTCCCCCGCGGCAAAGCGCGAGACATCGCCATAGCGTGGATCGATGCGGCCGTGGCGGGCCTTCACCGCCTGCGCGGCGGCGGCCAGCATGGCGGTGGCCTGGGCATCGTCGCGGATGCCGGCGGGCGTGTTCAGCGGATCGTCCAGCGTCCATGGCCGTGTGTAATTTGTTTCGTCGCCAAGGCCCGGCCCGGCAAAGCGCCGTGCCCATTCCTCGAACAGGATGGCGGCGCGGCTGTCGGCCTCGAAGCGATTGTCCCACCCGGCCAGCAGGTCACGCGCGGCGCGGACATCGGGATCGCGGCTGCCGGCGCTGGCGGCGAGCAGCGGGGCCTTCAGCCGCTCGGCCATCAGGCTGGTCGTCGCCAGCTTGCGGCGGGTGAATTCGCCAAAGCTGATGCGGTCTTCGCCCATCAGCAGCCGGGCCGACATCTGGGCGCGCAAGGACATGCTTTCGGTGGCGGCGACATGCGGCGGGAAATCGGCCGGGTTCAGCACGCGCGGGATGGTGTTCACCCAGGGCACGTCGTTGGCGTTCTGCACAAAGCCGCCGGGCGGATCGAGCGCCTTGGGCAGGCTCTCATAAGGCTCGATCTGGGTTGAAATCAGCTCTGACCGGTCGCCGGGGACGAGGCCCGACCAGAAGGCGTGGCTGCCGCCGGTCTTGTGTTTGGGCAGGATGCCGTTGGAGATGTGGAAGACATGGCCGGCCCGATCGGCATAGACGATGTTGAAGCTGGGGATCTGCAGCCGTTTCAGCGCCGATTCAAAGCCGGCAAAATCCTTTGCCTTGCCCATGTCGAGATAGGCTTGCAGCACGCCGGGCCGATCAAGCCCGGCAACGCGGATGGCGACGGGCTGACCCTCCACTTCGAACACCGGGCCGTGGACGCTGTGGCGCTGCGCCCAGGTCTCGCGCTTCAGGCTGCCATCGGCCTGGCGGACCAGCATGGCCTTGGCCACGGTGCGATAGCGCAGCCGCCTGCCATCCAGCCGATAGCCATCACCATCGGCCACCAGCGCATAGCGGGTGGCGCCCAGCATGTTGTTGACGGTGTTGGTGAAGCCCAATTCGTTGTTGAAGGCAAAGCGCAGCACCGGCAGGCCGACCTGGGTGGCGCCATAGACATTGTAGCCGGGCGCCGTGATCTGCGCCTCGTAATAGGTGAGCGGCGAGGGGGCCCAGGGCAGGTGCGGATTGGCCAGCAGCATGGCTGCGCCTTCGGCCGTGCGGCGGGGGGCCAGCGCCCAGCCGTTGGAGCCGCCATCATCGCCCAGGCCGGTGGGGCCGGGGCGCGACGGCGGCGACAGCATGCGGCCCATCGGGGCGACATAGAGAAACTGCATCAGCCGATGGGCATGGGCCATCACATCCACCCCGGTGATGGGCAGCACGCGCTTCAGTTCGGCCGGGACATGATCGGGGTGGGCGGCAAGATAGGCGTTGATGCCGGCGGCGAAGCCATCAAGATTGGCGCGCATCTGCGGGCCTTGCGCCTTGTACCAGGCAAGGCTGCGTTCCGGCACATCATGGGCGATCAGATAGCGATCGAGCGCGGCATAATCTGCCCCCCAATATTCCGCCGCGCGCGCCCGGCTTTCGCCATACATCTTCAACAGGATGTTGCCGTGGCTGGCGGCCTGCGCCCAGCCAAAGCCCTTGAAGGCGCCGGCCTCGCTGTCGGCATGAATATGGGGCACGCCGTGGCGATCCCACAGCACGTCATCGGCCATGGCCGGGGCGGCGCTGGCCAGGATCAGGGCAAACAGGGTGCGGTGCATCTTCGGCCTCAATATTTGCGGAAGCGGTTGTACCAGTTGATCACCGCCAGATTGGATTGCAGCCACTGGCTGGGCCGGCCCATGCCGTGATTGGCTTCGGGCAGGCGCAGCATCATGGCGGGGATGCCGCGGGTCTTCAGCGCCTGATAGTAGGCCTCGGTCTGCGCGATGGGGGTGCGATAATCGGCCTCGCCGGTGATCAGCAGGGTGGGCGTGTTGACCTTGCCCACCGTGCTGAAGGTGGATCGCCGCCAATAGAGATCGCGATTGTCCCACGGGGTGCCGCCCACCCAGCGCTGCATGTGGGTGGTGGTGCCATCGCCGGTGAGCACCTGCACCGTCCAGTCCGTCACCGGGCGCAGCGCGGCGGCGAGCAGCAGGGCGGCGCAAACAAGGGTTTTCATGAAGCTCCTGTCGATTTCCCAAGGCAGATTGCCAAGGCTAGCAAGGGCACAAGGGCCTGAACAGAGAGGACCGGACATGACCATCAGTTTTGATGAATGGCGCGCGCGCTCGCCCTTTTATGATGAAACCCACGAGGCGGTGTCGGCCAGTGTGCGGCGGTTCATGGCGGCCGAGGTGCTGCCCCATATCGACCGCTGGGAAGCCGAAGGCGAATTGCCGCGCGACCTGCACAGGAAGGCGGCGGCGGCCGGCATATTGGGCCTGAATTATCCGGAAGAATATGGCGGACACAGCGAAGGCTTCACCGTGTTCCACGGCCTGACCCAATCCGAGGAACTGGCCGCCGCCGGCGCCGGCGGCCTGGGTGCCAGCCTGATGACGCACGGCATCGGCCTGCCGCCGATCCTGGCGCTGGGCAGCGAGGAGATGAAGCGCCGCATCGCGCCGGACGTGCTGGCGGGGAACAAGATCATCAGCCTGGCGATCACCGAACCATCGGGCGGATCGGATGTGGCCAAGCTGCAGACCCGCGCCGAACGGCAGGGCAACAAATATGTGGTGAACGGGCAGAAGATGTTCATCACATCGGGCTGCCGCGCCGATTACATGACGGTGGCGGTGCGCACCGGCGGGCCGGGCATGGCCGGCATTTCGCTGATGCTGATCGAGACGGACCGGCCGGGGGTGAGCCGCACGCGGCTGGACAAGATGGGCTGGCGCTGTTCCGACACGGCGGCGGTGTATTTCGACAATGTCGAGGTGCCGCCGGAAAATCTGATCGGGCCGGAAAATGGCGGCTTCATCGGCATCATGCGCAATTTCAACAGCGAACGGCTGGGCATGGCGCATGGCTGCTGCGCCATGGCGCGCGTGGCCCTGCGGGAGGCGATGGACTGGGCGCAGACGCGCGAGACCTTTGGCAAGCGGCTGGGCGCGCACCAGAGCATCCGCATCAAGCTGGCCGATTGCGCCCGGCAGATCGGCGCCACCCAGGCCTGGGTGGATCTGTGTGCCCACCAGCACATGCAGGGCAAGGGCGTGCCGGCCGATTATGCCATGCTGAAGGTGCAGGCGACGCGCATGCTGGAACATGTGGCGCGCGAGGCGGCGCAGGTGCTGGGCGGCGCCAGTTACATCACCGGTTCGAAGGTGGAACGCATCTATCGCGAGGTGCGGGTGAACGCCATTGGCGGCGGATCGGAAGAGATCATGCTGGATCTGGCCGGGCGGCAGCTGGGGCTGGGCTGAGCCCCCTCACGGATTGCACCAGTCGCAACTGGCCGGGCTGGCCGCCGTCACCCCGTCGGGGCGGGGGCGGGTTTGCTGGTGGCCGCACACGGTGCAGCCATCGATGATGGCCAATATGCTCTGGGTGGGCTGGTCGCAGGTGGAACAGGGCAGGCCGCGCATCACGTCCACCTGGCCCCAGCCGGGGCAGCCACAGGCCGGGCAGGGGCTGGCCAGCCGGGCCGCCAGCCGGCCGGCAAGGCTGCGGATGGCGGCCAGCCTTGTGGGGTTCAGATGGGCGCGCATGTCGGTTTCCAGCCGGTTGCCGGGCCAGGCCAGGGGGGCAAGGGCGGCCATGTCCTGCACGCCGCTGGCCAGCACGGCGCCATCGGGGCCGCGCACCACCAGTGCGTGGGCAGGAAAGCCGATGCGGGCGAGGAAGGGGGCGATGTCTTCGCCGCTGGCCACGTCGTGATGGGCGAAGTTGGTGCGGCGGGACACGGCCGACAGGGTGAGTTCGAGGCCGCGGCCGGCATCGATGAAGGCCAGGGTTTCCACCCCACCGGCACCGAACGGCAGCCACGGATGCGGCCCGAAGCTGCCTTCGCTGGCCAGGCCCAGGGGCAGGCCGGACGCGGCCATGCCGGCGCGGGCCTTGGCCAGGGCCGCCTCGCGCGGGGTGCCGCTGCGGGCGATGCTGCCGGTGAAGGTGCCGAACTGATCGGTATCGATGGCAACCGGCCGGACGATCAGGCCGAGCCGCCGGGTCAGCGGCGGGGCGATGGCCCGCTGCTTGCCGTGCTGGGTGGCCAGCGCGGCCGCCAGGCCGGCATAGGGGTGATCAGCCAAGGAAGCGCCAGTCGAGCGTTTCACCGGCGTGAAAGGGGATGATTTGGGTATCGGCGGCGGACAGCCGGGCCGGCACCGGCGTTGCCACCCGTTCCAGCGTGATGACATCGCTGTTCAGCGGCAGGCCGTAAAAGCGCGGGCCGAATTCGCTGGCAAAGCCTTCCAGCCGGTGGAGCGCGCCTTCCTCCTCGAAGGTTTTTGCATAGGATTCGATGGCGAAGGGGGCGTTGTAGATGCCGGCGCAGCCGCAATCGCTTTCCTTGGCCTCCACGCCGTGGGGGGCGCTGTCGGTGCCCAGGAAATATTTGGGATTGCCGCTGGTGGCGGCGGCGCGCAGCGCCTGGCGATGCCGTTCGCGCTTGGCCACCGGCAGGCAATAGAAATGCGGGCGGATGCCGCCTTCGAACATGGCGTTGCGGTTGATGGCAAGATGGTGCGGCGTGATGGTGGCGGCGATGTTGGGGCCAGACGCCGCCACGAAATCCACCGCATCCTTGGTGGTGATATGTTCGAACACGATCTTCAGCGCCGGGAAATCGGCGACCACGCCTTTCAGGATGCGTTCGATGAACACGGCTTCACGGTCGAAGATATCGACCGTGTGATCGGTCACTTCGCCGTGAATCAGGAGCGGCATGCCGATGCGCTGCATCGCGTCGAGCGCCGGATGGATGTGGCGCACATCGGTGACGCCATGGGCGCTGTTGGTGGTGGCATGGGCGGGATAGAGCTTGGCGGCGGTGAAGACGCCCTCGCCAGCCCCACGCACCAACTCGTCCGGATCGATGTGATCGACCAGATAGCAGGTCATCAGCGGTTCGAACGCGATGCCCGGCGACACGGCGGCGCGGATGCGATCCCGATAGGCCGCCGCCGCCGCCGCGGTGGTGACCGGCGGTTTCAGATTGGGCATCACGATGGCGCGGGCAAACTGGCGGGCGGTGGCATCGGCCACGGCCGCCAGCATGGCGCCATCGCGCAGATGCACATGCCAATCATCGGGGCGGCGCAGGCGAAAGCGGGTGGGCGCGGTCATGGGAAGGCCCGATACGCCTTTGCCGGCACGGCGAAAAGCCCCCTTGATGACCGCCATCGCGCCCGCACCGCGCGGCACCGGAACAACCCGTTCCGTATTGATGCGTACAGATTTGCCGGCCCAGCCTGGGCGATAGAGGATGGGCTGACGGGACGTGTTTCTCCATGAAGAATCTTCTGCTGCATATCCATGATGACGATGACCTGCCGACCCGGCTGGCATTGGCGGTGGATCTGGCTCGCCAGATGGGCAGCCACATCGCCTGTGTGCAGGTCACGCCGGTGGAAAGCTATGCCACTGATCCCTATGGCGGATTGCTGGGCATGGCCGCCCTGATCGACACGATCCACGATCAGGACAAGGCGGTGCGCCTGGCCGCCGAAAACCGCCTGCAGGCGGCCGGCGCCAGTTGGGACTGGCACAGTTTCGATGGCAATGTGGTGGAACATCTGATCGACCGGTCGTTGCTGGCCGACATGGTGATTCTCTCGCAGCCGGCGCAGACGGTGCGGCGCACCCGGCGACAGCCGATGGCGATCGTGGGCGATCTGGTGATCCACGCGCCCTGCCCGGTGCTGATGGTGCCCCAGGGCTGTGAGGCGCTGGCGCTGAACGGCCCGGTGATGCTGGCCTGGAACGGTTCGGCCGAAGCCGCCCATGCCATGCGCCTGGGCCTGCCGCTGCTCAAGCGCGCCAGTACGGTGCACCTGGTGGAGGTGAGCGACGATGAACCGGGCATCACCGCGCAAGAGGCGCGCGCCTGGCTGGTTCGCCACGGCATCAGCGTCGAAGTGCATGAATGGCCCGCCAAGGGACGGCGCATTTCGGTGGCGTTGCAGCATGCGGCGGCCGAATTGGGCGTGCATTATCTGGTGATGGGCGCCTATGGCCACAGCCGGCTGCGCGAAACCGTGCTGGGCGGTGTGACCAAGGAATTGATCGCTTCGGCCAATCTGCCGATGCTGATGGTGCATTGATCGAAATCAGCCGTTGAAATTGCGGCATTTTGCTGCACTATCGCCAGCGTGTGCCCGTTTGCCGACACCCAGCGCAAGCCGCAGCAGATGCTGCCGGATCAGGATGATGCCCTGCAGTTGCAGCGCACCATCCTGGCCACGGTGCCCGATGCCCTGATCGTGATCGATGAACAGGGCACGATCCTGTTGTTTTCCGAAACCGCCGCCCGCATGTTCGGCTATGCCGATGACGAGGCGATTGGCCAGAATGTCAGGATCCTGATGCCCAACCCGGATCGGGAACGGCACGATGATTACATGCGCCATTACATGGAGACCGGCGAAGCCCATATCATCGGCGTTGGCCGGGTAACGAACGCGCGGCGGCGCGATGGCAGCACCTTTCCCATCGAACTGGCGATCGGCGAGGCGGTGACAGAGCATGGCCGGCTGTTTACCGGCTTCATCCGCGATCTGACCGAGGCGCAGCGGGCGGAACGGCGGTTGAACGATCTGCAGACGGAGCTTTCGCACATCAGCCGGGTTTCGGCGATGGGCAGCCTGGCCAGCGCGCTGGCCCACGAACTGAACCAGCCGCTCACGGCCATCACCAGCTATGCCGAAGGCGCGCGCAGCCTGCTGGGCGATGATGGCACGCCGGCGGCCGACAATATCGAGATGGTGCGCGAGGCGCTGGCCGAAGCCAGCGTGCAGGCGCTGCGGGCCGGCCAGATCGTGCGCCGCCTGCGCGAATTCATCAGCCGGGGCGAAAGCGACAAGCGGGTGGAGCGATTGCGCCGGCTGGTGACCGAAGCCTCGGCCCTGGCGCTGACCGGCACGGGCACCAACAGCCTGGATTTCAACCTGCGGCTGGATCCGCGCGCTGATCTGGTGCTGGTGGACCGGATCCAGATCCAGCAGGTGCTGCTGAACCTGATCCGCAATGCGGTAGAGGCCATGCAGCGCAGCGGCCGCCAGATTCTCGACATCCGCAGCCGCCGCGCCGAACGCGACATGGTGGAGGTGATCGTGGCCGACAGCGGGCCGGGCCTTGCGGCCGAGATTGCCGCCGTGCTGTTCCAGCCGTTCAACACCTCCAAGGAAAAGGGCATGGGCCTGGGCCTGTCGATCAGCCGCACCATCGTGGAGGCGCATGGCGGCCGCATCTGGGCCGAACCATCGGAATTTGGCGGCACCGCCTTTCATTTCACGCTGCCATTGGCTGAGGAGCCGGGTGATGTCTGACAGGCAAATCTATCTGGTTGATGACGAGGCGCCGGTGCGGCGATCTCTGGGTTTCATGCTGAAAACATCGGGTTACGAGGTCGCGCAGTATGAATCGGGCGAAGCCTTCCTGAAGGAGGCCGGGCATCTGGCGCCGGGCTGCGTGCTGCTGGATGTGCGGCTGGGCGGGCTGGACGGACTGGCCGTGCAGCAGGCGTTGAAGGATCGCGGCATCATGCTGCCGGTGATCATCATCACCGGCCATGGCGATGTGGGCCTGGCGGTGCGGGCGATGAAATCGGGTGCGGTCGATTTTCTGGAGAAGCCGTTCGAAAAGGCCGCCGTGATCGCGGCGATCGATCAGGCACTGGCGCGCAACCAGGGCCGGGTGGAGCTTGACCGGCTGGCCGATCAGGCGCGGGCGCAGCTGAACGCGCTGACGCCGCGTGAACGCGATGTGCTGGCGGGCCTGGTGGAGGGCCAGTCCAACAAGGTGATCGCCTATGATCTGGGGATTTCGCCGCGCACCGTGGAAATCCACCGCGCCAATCTGATGTCGAAACTGGGGGTGAACAGCCTTTCGGATGCGCTGAAGATCGCCTTCACCGCCCGGATGGCCGAACTGGCCGGATCATCCTCAGCAGAGCCGGCCTGATCTGCGCTCCCGCGAGCAGCCAACATGGCAGGCCGTGTCGCAATCGGCCTTGCCGTTCCGGCCGGGGGCGATGGGCAGGGTGGCACCGCTGCACAGCGACACCAGTTGCACCTGGGCGCGCGCCGGCAGGCTGATCGCCGCCAGGGCCAGCGCGATCAGGGCGGGCAGATGGGCCAATGGCTCACGCGCCATCGCGGGGCTCCTCATCATCGATGAAGATGCGCAGGGCGGCACCATCCAGATCCTCGAACTGGCCGCGCCCCACCGCCCAGAAAAAGGCGAACAGGCCCAGCAGGCCCAGGCCCAGCGCGACGGGGATCAGGAACAATATGCCGTTCATCGTGCGGTTCCTTTCAGGCGCAGGGCGTTGGCAATCACGATCACCGACGATCCCGACATGGCCAGCGCCGCGATCAGCGGGGTGACCAGGCCCATGATGGCCAGCGGCACGGCGATGACATTATAGGCGATCGCCAGCGCGAAATTCTGGCGCACGATGGCCTGGGTGGCGCGCGCGACGCGCACCGCGGTGGCAACCGGGGCCAGGCTGGTGCCCAGAAACACCGCATCGGCGGCGTTCTGGCTGGCATCTGCGGCCGATCCGGGCGCCATCGAGACATGGCCGGCGGCCAGCGCCGGGCCGTCGTTCAGCCCATCGCCCACTATCAGCACGCGGCGGCCCTGGCCGGCCAGCGCGGTGATGCGCGCCAGCTTGCCGGCCGGATCCAGCCCGCCTGTCGCCGGGATGCCCAGCGCCGCACCAACGGCCGCCACCGGGGCGGCCCGATCGCCCGACAGGATCGCCGAGGTCAGGCCCAGCCCGGCCAGATCGGCCAGCGTGGCAGCGGCGGCCGGGCGCAGTGGATCGGCAAAGCGGATCAGCTGTTCCGGGCCGGTGCCGATCTGCAGGGCAGTGGCGATATCGGTGGTGCCAGCGGCCGCCGGCCGCCCCAGACGGACAGCCTGGCCCTGCCACTGGCCCACCAGCCCGTGCCCGGGCGTTTCGGAAATCTGGCTGATGCGCGCCGGCACGGTGCCGGCGGCAGTGAGCGCGTGGCGCAGCGCTTCGGAGAGGGGGTGGCGGCTGCATTGCGCCAGCGCCAGGGCGATGCCGGCAGCCTGGGGCGACAGCCTGTCCAGATCGAGCGGTTCGGGGTGGCCGAGCGTGAGCGTGCCGGTCTTGTCGAACACGGCGGTATCGGCTTCGGCCAGGCGTTCCAGCGCGCTGCCGTCCTTCACCAGCACGCCCACCCGCATCAGCGCGCCGGTGGCGACGATCTGTGCCGCCGGCACGGCCAGCCCCAGCGCGCAGGGGCAGGTGATGATCAGCACGGCCACCGCGATCAACAGGCTTTCGTGCCAGCCGGCACCGGCCAGCATCCAGCCGATGAAGCTGCACAGCGCCAGCGCATGCACGGCCGGCGCATAGAGCCGCGCGGCGCGATCGGCGATGCGCACATAGCGGGAGCGGCCCTGGGCTGCATCCTGCATCAGCCGGGCAATGTCGGCGATGCTGGTATCGTTGCCCGCCGCCGTCACGGCCACGGTGACGGCATCGCCGCAGTTCAGCGTGCCGGCCAGCACGCGGCCGCCGGGGCCGACGGTGACCGGCATGGCTTCGCCGGTGATCAGCGACTGGTCGAAATGGCTGCGGCCATCCAGGATCACGCCATCGGCGGCCAGCCGTTCGCCGGCGGCCACCAGCATGGTCATGCCGGGGCGGATGGCGGTTGCGGCCAGCCAGTGCGACGCGCCATCATCACCGATCACCAGCGCGCCGGCGGCCATGTGCTTGAGCAGCGCCGACACGCCATCGCGCGCCCGGTCGCGCATCACCGCATCCAGCCAGCGCCCGGCCAGCAGGAAGAACAGCAGCATCACCGCACTGTCGAAATAGGCGTGGGCGCCGTGGGTGATGGTTTCAAACAGCGACAGGGCGGTGGCTAGCGTGACGCCGATGGAAATCGGCACATCCATGTTGGTGCGCCCGGCCTTCAGCGCCGTGAGCGCGGAACGGAAAAACGGCTGCCCGGCATAGGCCACGGTGGGCAGCGCGATCAGCGCCGACAGCCAGTGGAACAGATCGCGGGTGAGCCCGCCCGCGCCCGACCAGACCGAGACCGACAGCAGCATGATGTTCATCGCGGCAAAGCCGGCCACGGCCAGCGCCTTGACCAGGCTGCGCGCCTCGCCATCGCTGCCGCCCAGGGCATCGCCGATCGGGCTGGCATCAAAGCCCAGATCGGCAAGCGCCTTGACCAGCACCGGCACGCTCAGGGCCGGATCGTGGGACAGCTGCACCTGTTTGGCGGTGAAGTTCACCCGCGCTGCTGCCACGCCGGGCACGGCGGCCAGGCCGTTTTCCAGCTTGGATATGCAGCCGGCACAGCGCATGCCGGGCACGGCAAAGCGGCTGCTGGCCAGCGGTTCGCCGGCCAAGGCGGCAGGCAGCGGCCGGTTCATGCCAGATCCTCGGCCAGGCGCTTCACATCGGTGCCGCGACGGATCGTCAGCCGCACCTGCCAGCGCCCGGCCGGCAGCGGCGTTGTGGCCACCAGCCGGCCCTGGCCATCGGCGCGGAAGGCCAGGGAGACATCGGCGGCGCGGCCCAGCGGATGATGGGCGCTGCCACTGATGGCAAAGCCCGCGCCGGGCACCCCCACCACCACATGCCGGCCGGCATCCAGCGCCACCGGCGTGGCCCAGCCCAGCCGATCGGCCGCGCGGGCGGCGGCCAGCCAGCCATTGTATTTCTGGCTGGCGACATAGGAGTTTTCCACCACCGTTCCGCCAAAGGTGCCGCTGGCCAGCCGGGCCATGTGGATGTTCACCCCCACCACCACGGCAAAAAATCCGATCATCACCGCGGCCATGTGGCGGCCGGTGAACTGCTGCGTGGTGATGCGCATCGCCATTCTCCCCTATTGGCGGACGAATTTGAGATTGCGGGCCGCGTCTTGTGGCGGCCCGCCCGGCACCGCCGGTTCCAGCGGCCGCGCAACGACGGCAAAGCCGGTTTCGCCCGCCGGGCCGGCCGGGGCCGACACATAAAGATGCAGACGGGTGGTGGCATCGGGGGCCAGCGCGATGCGGGCGCTGCGGCCGGCGGTGTGGCTGTCCATCGCGTCGGTCCACATCCGGCCCTGGGGCAGGCCGGTCATCGCCAGTTCCACGGTGCGCGGCCGGCCTTCCATGTTGCGCAGCTTGATCGTCCAGCCGTTGCGCACCGTGCCATCCGACATGGTGATGACGATGGGGTTGCGATCCTGCGCGGCATCGATGGCCAGGCGCGAGCGGCCGCCCAGGGTGAACAGCATGGCGATGCCGATGCTGGCCCACACCGCGGCATAGATCAGCGTGCGCGGGCGCAGCAGCGTCTTCATCATGGGCGTGGCGGTGCCGCCGGCCAGTTCCTTCTTGTGATCATCCAGGTTGAGATAGTCGATCAGGCCGCGCGGCCGGTTCAGCTTGCCCATCACCTCGTCACAGGCATCGATGCACAGCGCGCAGTTGATGCAGCCCAGTTGCGGCCCGTTGCGGATATCGATGCCGGTGGGGCAGACGGAAACGCAGGCGTTGCAATCGATGCAGTCTCCGGCCTTTCCCGGGCCGGCGGCCGCCTTCTTCAGCCCCTGCGTGCGCGGTTCGCCGCGCCAGTCGCGATAGGTGACGATCAGCGATTTTTCGTCCAGCATCGCGGTCTGGATGCGCGGCCAGGGGCACATGTAGATGCACACCTGTTCGCGCATGAAGCCGCCCAGGCTGAGGGTGGTGAAGGTGAGGACGGCCACCGTGGCATAGGCAACGAATGGCGCATCGCCGGCCAGAAACTGGCTGGCCAGCGTGGGCGCATCGGCAAAATAGAAGATCCACGCGCCCCCGGTGGCGGCCGCGATGGCCAGCCACAGGCTCCACTTCGAAAGGCGGCGCGCCAGCTTGGCCGCGCTCCACGGCGCGGCGTTGAGTTTCAGTTGCGCATTGCGATCGCCATCGATCCAGCGTTCGACATGCTGGAACAGATCGGTCCACACCGTCTGCGGACAGGCATAGCCGCACCAGGCGCGGCCCACGGCGGAGGTGACGAGGAACAGGCCGATGCCGGCCATGATGAGCAGGCCGGCGACGTAATAGAATTCCTGCGGCCAGATTTCGATATCGAACATGAAGAAGCGGCGCCCGGCCAGATCGATCAGCACGGCCTGATCGGGGGCATGGGGGCCGCGATCCCAGCGCAGCCAGGGCGTGATGTAATAGACGGCCAGGCACAAGACCATGACCGCCCATTTCAGCCGGCGGAACCGGCCGTTCACCACACGGGGAAAGACCGGTGCGCGCTTGGTGTAAAGGTCGCTGGTGGGATTGATCAGATCAAGAGCGGACATTGGATTGGCCTGCTTCAGCCGCGGCCGTTTCGGCCGGGGCTGCGGGGGGAGCGGCCGTTGCGGTCTGCGGTTGCGGCAAGGCCTCGCCGCCGCCCAGGGAGTGGACATAGGCGGCCAGCATCTTGATGGTGACCGGATCAAGCCGGCCGGCCCAGTGCGGCATCACGCCGGCCCGTGCCTTGCTGATCGTCTGGGTGAGGGCGGCGCGATCGCTGCCATACAGCCAGATGGCATCGGAGAGATTGGGCGCGCCCATCTCGCGATTGCCCTTGCCCTGATCGCCGTGGCAGCTGGCGCAGTTTTCGGCAAACAGCTGGGCGCCGGCCGGCGAGGGCTTGTCCTGGCCCGACAGGGAGCGGACATGGGTGACAAGCTGCTGGATCTGGCCCTTTGACAGCATGTCGGCAAAGGCCGGCATCTGGCTGAAGCGGGTTTCGTCGGACTGGCTGCGGATGCCGTGGCTGATGGTGGTGTGGATCGACGCGATGTCGCCGCCCCACAGCCAGTCATCATCCTTCAGATTGGGATAGCCCCTGGAGCCGGACGCGCCCGATCCATGGCACTGCACGCAATTGACCTTGAACGCGGCCGCGCCGCCTTCGATGGCCGATCGCATCAGCTGGGGATTGCCGGTCAACGCCTCCACCGGGGTCGCGGCGATGGCATTCAGCCGCGGCGCGCGGGCCACGGCTTCGGCCGTCAGCGCGGCATCAAGCTGGCCACGGCTGGACCAGCCGGTCAGGCCGGCCACATCGGGCAGGGCGGGATAGGCAACGACATAGCCGGCGGCGAACACCACGGTGCCGGCGAAGATATAGACCCACCAGCGCGGCAGCGGCGTGTCCAGTTCCTCGATGCCATCCCATTCATGGCCCACCAGATGGGTGCCGGTGGCTTCGTCAACGCGCTTGTTGTGATCAGTCATCGCTGTCACTCCTGAAGATCAGTCGAGCCGCATCATCGTGGTGGCGGCGGGCACCGGGACGGAACGTCCAGCCAACAAAGCTGATGAACAGCAGCGTCATGGCCAGAAGGCCCCAGCTGTCGGCGAAATGGCGCAGGGCGTCATAGTCGCTCATTTGGGCTGCTCCTGCGCTTGCGCTGCCTTGAAATCGACCAGCGTGCCCAGCATCTGCAGATAGGCGATCAGCGCATCCAGTTCCGACACCATCGCCGGGTTGCCATCGAAATCCCGGGCCTGGGCCTTGGGAAAGCGTGCCTGCAGATCGGACGCATCGGCATCGGCGGTGGCCTGCAGCGACAGATCGGCGTTGGCGGCGGCAATGTCCTTGTCGGTATAGGGCACACCGACGGCGCGCAGCGCCTTCAGATGGGCGGCCATGTCGCCGGCGTTCAGCGGCTTTTCGGCGAGGAAGGCATAGGGCGGCATGATCGATTCCGGCACCACGGCGCGCGGATCCTTCAGATGCTCCTTGTGCCATTCATCGGAATAGCGGCCGCCAACGCGGGCCAGATCGGGCCCGGTGCGTTTCGATCCCCACTGGAAGGGGTGATCATACATGCTTTCGGCCGCCAGGCTGTAGTGGCCGTAACGCTCCACCTCGTCCTTGAACGGGCGCACCATCTGGCTGTGGCAGACATAGCAGCCTTCGCGCATGTAGATGTTGCGGCCGGCCAGTTCGAGCGGGGTGTAGGGGCGCACGCCCTCCACCTTCTCGATGGTTGAGTCGACCCAGAACAGCGGGGCGATTTCCACGATGCCGCCGATGGCGACAGCGACCAGGGAACACAGGCCGAGCAACGTGATGTTGCGTTCCAGCGTGCGGTGGGAAAAGCCCTCCTTGGGCGGGGTTTGCGGGTGCGAAGCCATGTGCGTTCTCCCTCATTCAGCCGGTTGCAGGGCGCCGGGTGCCGAAGCCGGGGCGGAAGCCGGGTCGGGCAGGGGCCGATCGGCCCGGGCGTCGTAGGGCGTTTCGGTCATCGGGGCTTCGGCCCGGATGCGCCCGGCGATCGTCATCGCGATGTTCCAGGCAAAGACCAGGGCGCCCGACAGGTAGAGCAGGCCGCCGAAGGCGCGCAGCAGGAACATCGGGTGGATGGCCGCCACGGTTTCGGCAAAGCTGTTCACCAGATAGCCATCGGCCCCATATTCGCGCCACATCAGCCCCTGGGTGATGCCGGCCACCCACATCGAGGCGGTGTAGAAGACGATCCCGCCGGTGGCCAACCAGAAGTGCCAGTTGATCAGGCGCAGGCTGTACAGGCGCTGGCGGTTCCACAGGCGCGGCGCCAGATAATACATGCAGGCAAAGGTGATCATGCCGTTCCAGCCCAGCGCGCCGGAATGGACATGGCCGATCGTCCAGTCGGTATAGTGCGACAGGCTGTTGACCGACTTGATCGACATCATCGGGCCTTCAAAGGTGCTCATGCCGTAGAAGGCCAGGGCCAGCACCATCATGCGGATGATCGGATCGGTGCGGATCTTGTCCCACGCGCCATTCAGCGTCATCAGGCCGTTGATCATGCCACCCCACGAGGGCATCCACAGCATGATCGAGAACACCATGCCCAGGCTCTGCGCCCAATCGGGCAGCGCGGTGTAGTGCAGATGGTGCGGACCGGCCCAGATATACAGGAAGATCAGCGACCAGAAGTGGATGATCGACAAACGATAGCTGTAGACCGGCCGTTCCGCCTGCTTGGGCACGAAATAATACATCATGGCCAGGAAGCCGGCGGTGAGGAAGAAGCCCACCGCATTGTGGCCATACCACCACTGGGTCAGCGCATCCTGCACCCCGGCGAAGGCGGAATAGCTCTTGGCGCCGACCAAGCTGACCGGCAGCGACAGATTGTTGATCAGGTGCAGCATCGCCACGGTGATGATGAAGGCGAGATAGAACCAGTTGGCCACATATATATGCGGTTCGCGCCGCTTGATCACCGTGCCGCCAAAGACGATCAGATAGGACACCCAGACCACGGTGAGCCACAGATCGACATACCATTCCGGTTCGGCATATTCCTTGGCTTCGGTGACGCCCAGCAGATAGCCGGTGGCCGCCAGCACGATGAACAGCTGATACCCCCAGAACACGAAGCGGGCCAGGCCAGGGAAGGCCAGCCGGGCGCGGCAGGTGCGCTGCACCACGAAGAAGCTGGTGCACAACAAGGCGTTGCCGCCAAAGGCGAAGATCACCGCCGATGTGTGCAGCGGCCGCAACCGGCCGAAGGTGGTATATTCAAGGTTGAAGTTGAGCACCGGGTAGGCCAGCTGGAGCGCGATGAACAGGCCGGCCAACAGGCCGACCACGCCCCAGAAGGTGGTGGCGATCACGCCCCAGCGAATGGGGGCATCATCATAGACACTTTCGTCGTGGCCCAGCCGGGCGTTGACATCGGCTGTGGCAATCACCGCCAGCGCCGCGATCAGCGCGGCCAGTGCCATGATGGCCATGTGAATGGCAAAGGCCGTATCCTGGGCCTGGGCCATGGCAACCAGCGCCACGACCATTGCCAGGAAAAGGCCGCCGGATTTCGCCAGCGCTGCAGGCATGCGTGCCCCCTTTTTTGCAAGTTCGGTGGGCCTGTTTCGCGCCTGATGCTGCGCTGCGGAAATACGGGCTTGCCCTATTAGGTAATGCTCCGGAGGCGCATTTGCCGGGCGGTTGATCTACGTCAAGCGTGGGCCACCTGCATTGTGCGGGTGCGCCCGGCTGCCCCAATGGTGGCAAAAGGCTTGCAGATGCACCAGCTTGCCATCGTCTATGATCATCCGCGCTGGTTCCAGCCGATGTTTGCCGCGCTGGAACGCGCCGGCATCGATTATGTCGCCGTGCACACCGATGGCCATGGCTTTGATCCGATTGGCGGGCAGCCGCCGGCGCCGGTGATCTTCAACCGGGTGGCCATGGGCGGCCACCGGGTGGGGCGCGGCCATCCAGTCTATTATGCCATGGCGTTGCTGGATCATTGGGCCGGGCAGGGGGCGCTGGTGCTGAACGGGGCCGCCGCGATGGCGATCGATGCCAGCAAGGCGCGGCAGCTGGCACTGATCACCCGGCTGGGCCTGGGCGCGCCGGCGACGCGGGTGGTGCATGATATTCCGGCCCTGATGGCCGCGGCGCGCACGGTGGGCTTTCCGCTGGTGGTGAAGGCCGATATTGGCGGATCGGGTTCGGGCATCCTGCGCTTTGACTGTGTGGAGGATCTGGCCGATGCGGCCAATGCCGGGCGGCTGCCGCAATCGGCCAATGGCGTGTGGCTGTGCCAGGCGCTGGTGCGGGCGCGCGGCGGCGTGGTCACGCGCATCGAAACGCTGGGCGGCCGCTATCTCTATGCCCTGGATGTGGCCGAGGCGGATGACGCGCTGGCGATCGATGCCCCGGATGCGCGGGTGCAGCGGCTGGCGACGCGGCGGCGGATGCGGGCGGAACCGCCACCGGCGCTGATTTCGGCCGCCGAAATGCTGGCCCGCGAAGCCGGCATGGAAGCCTGCGGGGTGGAATATATGGTCGATGATCGCTGTGGCACCGCGCGGTTCCACGATATCAACGGCCTGTCGGTGTTTGTTGACAATCCGATGGATGTGCTGGGCTGGGACCCGCACGACCGGCTGGTCGAACGGCTGTGGCATCACATCCGGCGGATGGGGGGGTAGGCCCGCGCCGGGTTGGGCACAGGATTGCCGCATTGCCGGGTTGCGCCGCAACAATCGGCCGATTATGCCCGGCGGCGGACAAGGAAACCAGCATGAACCGCACCTCTGCCGCCATCAACCGCATCCAGCCGTCGCCCACCATCGCCGTCACCAACAAGGCGGCCGAGTTGAAGCGGCAGGGGCGCGACGTGATCGGGCTGGGCGCCGGCGAGCCGGATTTCGACACGCCGGATTTCGTCAAGGAGGCCGCGATTGCCGCCATCCGCGCCGGCCAGACCAAATATACCGGCGTTGATGGCACGCCCGAATGCAAGGCGGCGGTGCAGGCCAAGTTCAGGCGCGACAACAATCTGGATTATGGCCTGGATCAGATCAGCATCAATTCGGGCGGCAAGCACACCATCTTCAACGCCCTGCTGGCCACGCTCGATCCCGGTGACGAGGTCATCATCCCGGCGCCCTATTGGGTGTCCTACCCCGATATCGTCAGCCTCGCCGGCGCAACCCCGGTTGTGGTGCCGTGCGGCGTTGCGCAGAATTTCAAGATGACCCCGGCGCAGCTGGAAGCGGCGATCACGCCGCGCACCCGCTGGTTCATCTTCAATTCGCCCAGCAACCCCACCGGGGCGGCTTATACCCGCGCCGAACTGAAGGCGCTGGCCGAGGTGCTGATGCGCGCGCCGCACGTGCTGGTGCTGGCCGACGACATGTATGAGCATATCGTTTATGATGATTTCGATTTCGGCACCCTGGCCGAGATCGAACCCGGCCTGTATGACCGCACGCTCACCGTCAACGGCGCCTCCAAGGCCTATGCCATGACCGGCTGGCGCATCGGCTTTGCCGGCGGCCCGGCCTGGATCATCAAGGCGATGGCCAAGCTGCAATCGCAAAGCACGTCCAACCCCTGCTCCATCTCCATGGCCGCCACCGTGGCGGCGCTCAATGGGGATCAGGGCTTTCTGAAAGAGCGCAACGCCGCCTTCCAGCGCCGCCGCGATCTTGTCGTCTCCATGCTCAACCAGACGCCGGGCCTGGTCTGTCCGCGCCCCGAAGGCGCCTTCTATGTCTACCCCGACTGTTCCGGCCTGATCGGCAAGACCACGCCCACCGGCCTGGTGTTGCACAACGACGAGGATGTCGCCGCCTATCTGCTGGAAGCCGAGGGCGTGGCCGTTGTCCATGGCGCGGCCTTTGGCGGCTCGCCGGCCTTCCGCATCAGCTATGCCACCGCCGATGCGGTGCTGGAGGAGGCCTGCAGGCGCATCCAGCGGGCGGTGGGCAATCTTGTCTGAGGCCAATGCGCATCGCGCTGTATGAACCGGAAATCGCCGGCAACGTGGGCGCCGTGCTGCGGCTGGGCGCGTGCCTGGCCGTGCCCATCGATCTGATCGAACCACTGGGTTTCGTGTGGGACGACAGGCGCGTGCGCCGCGCCGCCATGGACTATATCGATCATGTCGCGGTGACCCGGCACGCCAGCTGGGCCGATTTCCACGCCGGCCACGGCGGCGCGCGGCTGGTGCTGCTGACCAGCAAGGCCAGCCATTCGCCTTACGATTTTGCTTTCGGCACCGATGATGTGCTGCTGTTCGGCAAGGAAAGCGCCGGTGTGCCGGAGGCGGTGGCTGCCGTGTGCGCCGCCCGGCTGCGGCTGCCGATGGCACCCGGCGTGCGATCCTTCAACCTGGCCACATCGGTGGCGCTGGCTGCGGGCGAGGCGCTGCGGCAGACGGGGCAATTGCCCGCCGCCGGCGGCTGACCGCACCCACCAGGCCAAAGCCGGCAATCAGCATCAGCCAGCTCGCCGGTTCCGGCACATTGTTCAGCACCGGCGCGCCGAGCGCCGGGATGGCCCAGCTGCCGCTGCCGCCGGGGCTGATGCGTGCCATCAGCGCCGCTGTCGTATTGTCATCCGCCTGCACGCCCAGCTGCTGGTTCCCCAGCACGGCCAGTTCGTCGGCCAGGCTGAAATCGCTGCCATATTCAAACTCGCCCGGCGTGGTGGCGGATTCACGGACCTGCACCGTGATGGCGGCAAAATCCGTGTCGAACTGGCAGCCGCTCTGTTCGGCATCATTGCAGTCCAGCGCCCACAGGTTGAACACCCGCCTGATCTTGGCGATCCCGTTCAACCGATCCTCGATGAACACGAAGCCCGGCCCGGCCTGGGGCAACGGATCGGAAAGGCTGGCACTCGCGGTCGCCAGGCCCATCATGCCGCCCGCTGGCGTGAAGGGTGGAAATGGCAGTGGCTGCGGCCCCAACTGCTGGAAGAACGCGGCGTTGATCGGCTTCAGGACGTTGTTGACGGTGAAGCTGACCGAATCGCTGGCGACATCAAGGCCGAACAGTTTGGCCAGTTCGAACTTGTTCTGGTACAGCGCGACATCGATGCCATAGCCCTTCAATGCCAGCACGCGGACAATGGCATTGATGGTGGCATCGATGGCCACTTGCGAGGTGATGGTATAGGTCGTGCTCTGCACCGGCAGCACCGACAGCACAGGGGTGCCCGGCGCGCGCAGGGTCATCACGCCGTTGCCTTCAAACGCCAGGGTGCTGAACATCGGTGCTGACCAGCTGTCGGTGAAGATGTTGTAGCGTTCCACCGGGGCGGAAAAATTGTAGGTGATCATCGATGACGCCGAAACCGTGGCGCTGTGATCGAGGTTCAGGCCCAGGCCGGCATGCACGCCCAGTGTCTCATAACTGAAGCCGAGCGCCGTGCCGGCGATGAGTTGCGGTGGCAATCCAGCCGCGGCCACCGCCGCCGCCGCCAGATTGGCATAGACGCCGCCCACTTCCTGCCGGCTGTTATAGGTGCCAGTGCCGATCATGCTGCCGGCCACGTTCACCGGCGTGATCCGGGCGGAAAAAATGCCGCTGCTGTCGGTGAAGGTGCGGGGCAAAAGATTGCTGGTGGTGCTGCCATTGAACGTGCCGGTGTTGGTGACGCTGTCATAACCCAGCAGCGTGTGGGTGTGATTGCCCAAAGGGGCCGACACCAGCGTCTTGGTATAACACAGGCCGATACAGGCCTTCAGCTGCGCGGCCGCATTGGCATTGAACGTCAGGCCGGCGCTGGCCTGGATGCTGCCGGTGCCGAACTGGGTGATCGGCGCTCCGGCGGTGAGGCTGGATTCCAGCTGGAACGTGGACCCGGGCGTACGCGGCTGACCGGCCAACAGGCTGAGCGAGGTCGTGGAGGCCAGCGCCTGATAGGTGCGGGCGCTGTTGCTGATGTTGAAACCGGCAAAGCCGCGCACATCAACGAACACCCCGGCCTGCGCCACGGCTGATACGACGCCGGCATCAAAACCGATCTGGCTGGCAAAGGGCAGGGTGGTGATCTGCCGGTCAAAGCCATTGCTCTTGTTGAAATAGGTGACCGGGTTGCTGACCAGATACCCTGTCGCCGATTGCGATGCCAGCGGCACCGATTGCGCCCAAACAGGCATGGCCAGATTGATCGCCACAATCAAGGGCGTGGCCCACCGCCGCCCATCGCCGCGCGCACGCATTGTCTGCCTCCCCCGAAAACAGGCTACAAGCCTGACATGAACCGGGCCGGCTGACAAGCCGTGGCGCTGGCCGCGGGCCAATCAGCTTGCTGGACTGGCGTTGATGTGCGGCCATGCTATGCCGGGCGTGGCGCTGCTGCCACAGGATGATGCCGATGATGCCGATGCTCCCGCCCGCCCGTGCCAACCCTGATGACGCCATTGCTGCCGAGGTGGAGCGGATCCTGGCCGAAGCCACGCTGGCCGAAAAGGTGGCGATGATGTCGGGCAAGGGGTTTTTCAAGGCCTTTGCCGACGATGGCCGGGTGTGGGCGGCCAGGCCCTATCGCGCCGGTGGCGGGCTGGAACGGCTGGGTGTGCCGGCGCTGTGGTTCACCGATGGGCCGCGCGGGGTGGCGCGCGGGCAATCGACCTGCTTTCCCTGCACCATGGCGCGCGGCGCCAGTTTCGATGTCGGGCTGGAACGGCGCATCGGCGAGGTGATGGGCATCGAGGCGCGGGCGCAGGGCTGCAATCTGTCGGGCGCGGTGTGCGTGAACCTGCTGCGCCATCCCGGCTGGGGCCGGGCGCAGGAAACCTATGGCGAGGATCCGGCCCATCAGGCCGAAATGGGCATTGCGCTGGGCACCGGCATCCAGGCCCACCAGGTGATCGCCACGGTGAAGCATTTTGCACTTAATTCGATTGAAAACAGCCGGTTCCACGTGAATGTGGGGATTGATGAGCGCAGCCTGCACGAAGTGTATCTGCCGCATTTCCGCGAGATACTGGCCGCCGGCATCAAGAGCGTGATGAGCGCATACAACAAGGTGAATGGCGAATATTGTGGCCAGCATCACCATCTGCTCACCGGCATCCTGCGCAGCGAATGGGGTTTTGACGGGTTTGTGCACAGCGACTGGGTGAAGGGCGTGCATGCGCCCTATGGGGCGGCGGCGGGGCTGGATGTGGAAAATCCCGAACCGCTGGTGTGGGGCCGGCATCTGCTGGCCGCGGTGGAGGCCGGGCAGATCGCCCCGGCGGTGATCGACACCGCCTGCCGGCGCATCCTGACGACGCTGCTGGCAGTGGAAGCGGCCGAGACTCCGTTGCCCGATTATCCCGAAACGCTGGTTTCGTGCCCGGCGCACGTGGCGCTGGCGCTGGAGGCTGCCGAAAAATCGGCGGTGCTGCTGGAAAATGATGGCACGCTGCCGCTGGCGCGGGAACGGATCGGGCGGCTGGCGGTGCTGGGCCGGCTGGCAGGCCTGGAGAACACCGGCGATTTCGGTTCGTCGCGGGTGCGGGCGCGGCAGGTGGTGACGCCGCTGGCGGGACTTTCCGAAGCGCTGGGCGCAGCTGCCATCCTGACCGGCGATGAAGCCGATCTGCCGGCCGCGGCAGCGGCGGCGGCCGCCGCCGATGCGGTGGTGATCGTGGTGGGTCTGACCGCCGATGAAGAGGGCGAATTTATCCCCGGCGACATCAATCTGGGCCAGGCGGCTGGTGAACAAAATGCCGGGCAGGCGGCGCGGCCCGCCCGGTCGCGCGGCGGCGACCGAACCGATCTGCGCCTGCCCGCCGCCCAGGTGGCGTTGATCCGGGCGGCGGCGGCCGCAGCGCCCGGCAAGCCGCTGGTGGTGGTGATCGTGGCAGGTTCGGCGATCCTGGTGGAAGACTGGCGCAGCGACGCCGGCGCGATCATCCAGACCTTTTATGCCGGAATGGAAGGCGGCCGGGCGCTGGCGCGGCTGCTGCTGGGCGCGGTGTCACCATCCGGGCGGCTGCCGTTCACCGTGGCGCGCGATGCCGGCGATTATCCGCCGTTCGATCCGGCCGCAGACACGGTGGTCTATGATCTGTGGCACGGCTATGCCCGGTTCAGGCGGGATGGGAAGCAGCCGCGCTATGCCTTTGGCCACGGCCTGTCCTATGCGCAGATCAGCCAGCGCGCGCTGGCCGTGCGGCGGCAGGGGGAGCAGCTGCATCTGCAGGTGGCGGTGCGCAACGATGGCGCCATGGCGGCCGGGCATGTCGTGCTGTTCATGGCCGAAGCGCCGGCGGTGCTGGCCCCGCGCTGGCCGCGCAAGCTGATCGGTTTTGCCCGCGTGGAACTGGCACCCGGCGAAACGCGGGTGGTGGAAACCCTGGTGCCGATCAGCCGGCTGATGATCCGGGATGGCAGCCGCTGGCTGCTGGAACCGGGAGCCTATCGCATCCTTTCGGTGCGCGATGCCGAAGACCCGGCCCCGCTGGCGGCCGGCCTGCGGCTGTGAGCCGCCGCTGTTAGTGGGAGGATGACCGGGCGCCGGGGCATTGATAGGCTCTGGTCCATGGCTCATCCCCGCTACCCCCATGTCTTTGCCCCGCTCGATCTGGGTTTCACCCGGTTGAAGAACCGCATCCTGATGGGATCGATGCACACCGGGCTGGAGGATATCGACGGCGGCTTTGAACGCATGGCGGCGTTTTTTGCCGAACGGGCGCGCGGCGGGGTGGGGATGATCATCACCGGCGGCATCGCGCCCAATCACGAAGGCAGCGGCGGCGGCAAGCTTTCAACCGATGCCGAAGCCGCCCAGCACCGCATCGTGACCGAGGCTGTGCATGCTGCCGATCCGCACGTGAAGATCGTGCTGCAAATTCTGCACGCCGGCCCGCTGGCGCAAACGCCGGCCTGTGTGGCGCCATCGGCGATCCGCAGCCGCATCGGCCGTTTCGTGCCCAATGAGCTGGATGATGACGGCATCGAAAAGCAGCTGGCCGATTTTGCCAACTGCACCGCCAAGGCGCGCGACGCCGGCTATGACGGGGTGGAGATCATCGGTTCGGCCGGTTATCTTCTGTCCACCTTCCTGGTGGAAAAGACCAACACCCGCACCGATCAATGGGGCGGCAGTTTCGAAAACCGCATGCGCTTTCCGGTGGAGGTGATCCGCCGCTGCCGCGCCGCGGTGGGCGATGATTTCATCATCGTGTTCCGCATCCCGGCGATGGACATGCTGGAAGGCGGCATGTCGGGCGAGGAGGTGATCCAGCTGGCCCAGGCGGTGGAAGCCGCCGGCGCGACGATCATTTCCACCCATTTCACCTGGCACGAAGCCCAGGTGCCCACCATCGCCACCATGGTGCCGCGCGCCGCCTTTGCCGCCGTGACAGGCCGGATCAGGCAGCATGTGAAGGTGCCGATGATCACATCCAACCGCATCAACATGCCCGATGTGGCCGAAGCCGTGCTGGCCGCCGGCCATGCCGATCTGGTGAGCATGGCGCGGCCGATGCTGGCCGATGCCGATCTGGTGAACAAGGCATTCGAAGGCCGCGAGGACGAGATCAACACCTGCATCGCCTGCAACCAGGCCTGTCTGGATCACACCTTCACCGGCCGGCTGACCAGCTGCCTGGTCAACCCGCGCGCCTGCAACGAGACGCTGATGGTGGTGAAGCCGACCGCCGCCCCGCGCGATCTGGCCGTGGTGGGCGCCGGGCCGGCCGGCCTGGCCTTTGCCGTGGAGGCCGCGCAGCGCGGCCACCGCCTGACCATTTACGAGGCCGGCAGTGAAATCGGCGGCCAGTTCAACCTGGCAAAACGCGTGCCGGGCAAGGAGGAGTTTCACGAAACTCTGCGCTATTTCAACAGGATGATCGAAAAACTTGGCATCACACTGAAACTGAACACGCGCGTTGATGCGGCCATGCTGGCGGCTGCCGGCCATGATGCGGTGGTGGTGGCCACCGGCATCCGCCCGCGCGTGCCCGATCTGCCCGGCATCGATCATGCCAAGGCCGTGCCCTATATCGATGCCATATTGGGCCGCAAACCCATCGGCCGGCGCGTGGCGATCATGGGGGCCGGCGGCATCGGTTTCGATGTCGCCACGCTGATTACCCATGCCGGGCCATCGGCGGCGATGGACATCCCGACCTTTTGCCGGGAATGGGGGGTGGATTTTGTCAATCACCCGCGAGGCGGTGTGACCGGCGTGCCGATCAGCATCGAAAGGGCCGATCGCGAGGTGGTGATCTTGCAGCGCCGCGACGGCGCGCCCGGCAAGTCGCTGGGCCGCACCACCGGCTGGACCCACCGGCTGAGCCTGGTGCGGCGCGGCGTGAAGATGATCGGCGGGGTGGATTATCGCCGGATCGACGATGATGGCCTGCACGCCCTGGTGAATGGCGAGCCGACGCTGTTTGCGGTGGACACGGTGATCATCTGCGCCGGGCAGGAGCCGGAACGCAACCTGTATGATGCGCTGGTGGCGCGTGGTGTGACCGCGCATCTGATCGGCGGCGCCAGCGAGGCGGCCGAACTGGACGCCAAGCGCGCTATTGCCGAGGCGACCGACCTGGCGCTGGCTTGCTGATCTGCGGCAATCGCTGGATGCCCCGCGAGGATTCGAACCTCGATTAACGGAGTCAGAGTCCGGAGTCTTACCTTTAGACGACGGGGCATCAGGCGGTGAGGCGGCGGTTTAGCGGGGCGGCGCGGCGCGGTCAACTGTCTGTCGAACCGGCGGCGCGGCACGCGAATTTGCGTTTGTGCGCCAACAGGGTTAGCGTGGCGGCAGGCTCTGCTGCGGCGCACCCGGCAATCGGGGTGCCAAGGCAAGTGAATGTGATGGATTTGCCGATGCCGGCCCGAACCGAGACTGCCCGTGGGCCCCAGCGCCCGCCGGACGCCCCCAGCCCGCGTGGGCCGCTTGGCCATGGCGCGCGCGAACCGGCAGCACAAGGACTGGCGCAGCCCCGCCGCGGCCGCAGCTATGGCGCGCTGGATCTGGGCACCAACAATTGCCGCTTGCTGATCGCGCGGCCATCGCCCGATGGCTTTACCGTGGTGGACGCCTACAGCCGGGTGGTGCGGCTGGGCGAAGGGCTGCTCGAATCGGGGCGGCTGTCGGAGGCGGCCATGGATCGCACCGTGGCGGCACTGGCCGCCTGTGCCGACAAGCTGGCCCGCCGCGATGTGCGCCTGACCCGCAATGTCGCCACCGAAGCCTGCCGCCGGGCCAGCAACGGCCGCGCTTTTGTGGAGCGCGTGTATCAGGAAACCGGCATCGCGCTGGACATCATCAGCGCCGCCGAAGAGGCGCGGCTGGCGGTGCTGGGCTGCCATGTGCTGATCGACACCGCCGGGCCGCCGGCGCTGGTGTTCGACATTGGCGGCGGTTCGACCGAACTGATGCTGGTGGAACCGGGGCCGAGCGCGGGCACGCCGGCGATCCTGGACTGGATTTCGATGCCGTGGGGCGTGGTGAGCCTGGCGGAGACCGAGCCGCAATGGCCCAGCGCGGAAGGCCGGCTGGCGGCCTATGAACGGATGCTGGCGCAGGTGCGGCCGTGGACGCAGCGCTTTGCCGCCCGGCTGGCCGCGCGCGGGCTGGGCGATGTGCAGCTGCTGGGCACATCGGGCACCATCACCACCCTGGCCAGCGTGCAGCTGGGCCTGCCCGGATATGATCGGCGGCGGGTGGATGGCTGTGCCGTGGCCACCGCCGAACTGGCGGCGCTGTGCCGGTCGATCGGGCTGCGCAGCGTGGCCGAGCGGGCGCGCATCGCCTGTGTGGGGCCGGACCGGGCCGAACTGATCGTGGCCGGCTGTGCCATATTGGAAGCGATATTGTCGCAATGGCCGGGCGGGCAGGTGCGGGTGGCCGATCGCGGCATCCGCGAAGGCATATTGCGCACCCTGATGGGCCGCGACGGCACCTGGATGGCGGCGGCATGAGCGGGCCTGAAGGCGGCAGCGGCGGCCGTTCGCGCGGCGGCAAGGTGCGGGTGAAGACCGCCCGCCGCCGCACCGCGCAATCGACGCGCTGGCTGGAACGGCAGTTGAATGATCCCTATGTCGCCGCGGCCAAGGCCCAGGGCTATCGCAGTCGCGCCGCGTTCAAGCTGAAGGAGCTGGATGACCAGTTCGGCCTGCTGAACGGGGTGGAGCGCGTGGTCGATCTGGGCGCGGCGCCCGGCGGCTGGTGCCAGGTGGTGAAGCAGAAGAAGCCCAAGGCCCGCGTTGTGGGCATGGACCTGCTGGCCATCGAGCCGATGGCCGGGGTGGATTTTTTCCAGAAGGACATATTGGACGACGACAGCGAGGCGCTGATCCTGGCCACGCTGGGCGGGCCGGCCGATCTGGTGATGAGCGACATGGCCGCCAACACCGTGGGCCACAAGCAGACCGACCATCTGCGCACCATGGGCCTGATCGAGGTGGCGCTGGACATGGCGACCCGGCTGCTGCGGCCCGGCGGCAGTTTCCTGGCCAAGGTGCTGGCCGGTGGCGGCGACGGGCAGTTGACGGCCGCGCTGCGCCGCGAATTCGTGACGGTGAAGCATGTGAAGCCACCGGCCAGCCGCAAGGGCAGCAGTGAATGGTATGTGGTGGCACAGGGCTTCAAGGGCGGCGCTGCCGGGCCGGCGGCCGACAGGTGACAGCCGGTCGCACTTGCCTGTTGCCAGCCGGGATTTTGGCTGGCAATCAGGTTGCAATCAACAGCTTGGAACAGGCAAGCCAGCGGGGGCAGACGCCTTGGCACTGTGGCCGGATGTGGCGGACGATGGGGACGACGGGGCACAGATGACGGTGGGCGAATGACGGCGCGGCAACCGGCGGAATGGGCAAGGCATGCTGCCACCTGGACGGCGTTTCCGTCCCATGCCGAACTGTGGCAGGACGATCTGGACCCAGCCCAGGCCGAAGTGGCGGAGATGGTGCGCGCCATCGCGACGGGCGAGCGCGTGGAACTGCTGGTGGCCAACGACGCGGCCGCCGCTGCCGCGCGTGCAGCGCTTGGCGATGCCAATGTGCGCATCCACCATTATGGCTTTGGCGACATCTGGCTGCGCGATACCGGGCCGCTGTTCATGGCCAGCCCGCATGGGGCCGCCGCAGCCGGGTTCCGTTTCAACGGCTGGGGCGGCAAATATGATCTGCCCGGCGATGATGGCGTGGCGGCCTTTGTCGCCGGCCAGTGCAGGCTGCCGCTGGCCCGTCATGGCTGGGTGCTGGAAGGCGGCGCCATCGATGTGGATGGCACCGGCCTGGTGGTGACGACCGAGCAGTGCCTGCTCAACCCCAACCGCAACCCGCGCATGGACCGGCACGAGGTGGAAAGCCATCTGCGCCGCGATCTGGGGCTGGATCGGGTGCTGTGGCTGGGCGAAGGCCTGATGAACGACCATACCGATGGCCATGTCGACAATCTGGCGCGCTTTGTCGGCCCTGGCCGGCTGGCGCTGCCGGTGGCGGCGGGCCGGCAGGATCCCAACAAGGACGTGTTTGACGACGCGTGGGACCGCGCCCGCGAGTTCGGGCTGGAGGTGGTGCCGGTGCCATCGCCCGGCAAGGTCGAGGTGGACGGCCGCATCGTGCCGGCCAGCCACATGAATTTCTATATCGCCAATGCCGTGGTGGTGGTGCCGCTGTATGGCACCGCCAGCGATGATGATGCGGTGAAGGCGATTGCCGGATATTTCCCCGATCGCGACGTGATCGGCATGCGCGCCGATCATATCCTCACCGGTGGCGGCAGTTTCCACTGCATCACCCAGCAGCAGCCCAAGTGAAGCCCTTACCCTCCCGCGCCCTTGGCGCGGGCGCCTCCCTCTCCCCCAGGGGGAGAGGGGCATCTTTCCCGCGTCCCTGTTCTGCGCTAACGCGCGCAGCATGACCCGCACCCTTACAGTCGCCGGCCTGCAACTGGCCTTTTCCGGCAACCGCGATGCCGATATCGCCATGACGGCGGCGGCCGCCCGTGCCGCGGCCGACGGGGTGGACGTGGTGCTGCCGCCCGAATTGTTCGAAGGCCATTATTTCTGCCGGCACGAGGATGAAGGCCTGTTCGCCAACGCCCTGCCGCTGGAAAAGCATCCGGCAGTGGCGGCGATGCGCGAAGTGGCGCTGGAAACCCGCACCCACATCCCCTGTTCCTTCTTCGAGAAGGACGGGCATCATCATTACAACAGCCTGGCGATGATCGATGATGGCGGCAACATCATGGGCGTCTATCGCAAGAGCCATATTCCCGACGGGCCGGGTTATGAGGAAAAATTCTATTTCCGCCCCGGCAATACGGGCTTCAAGGTGTGGCACACGCCAAAGGGCGTCATCGGGGTCGGCATCTGCTGGGATCAATGGTATCCCGAAACCGCGCGCGCCATGATGCTGATGGGCGCCGAGGTGCTGCTCTATCCCACCGCCATCGGCAGCGAACCGCATGATCCCGATCTGGACACCCGCCGGCTGTGGCGGCGCGCCATGGTGGGCCATGCCGTATCGAACGTGGTGCCGGTGCTGGCCTGCAACCGCATCGGCACCGAAGAGGCCGGCACGCCCCACGCCCAGACATTCTATGGCACCAGCTTTGCCTGTGACCAGCGCGGCGACATCGTGCACGATCTGGATGATGCGACGCCGGGGGTGGTGCAGGCGACGTTCGATCTTGATCTGGCCGCCCGCCACCGCGCGGCGTTCGGTTTCTTCCGGGACCGCCGGCCGGAGCTTTATGGGCGGCTGGCGCAGGATATCTAGAGCGTTTCGACAGGCACCGGCGCACCATCGGCCTGGGCGGCGATGCCCTTGTCGAACGTGGTGAAGCTGTCGGCCCCGCCGGACAGCGCCAGGTGCAGCATGTCGGCAAAATCGGCGCCGGCGGCAGCCTTGGTGGTGGCCCATTGCACTGCGTCTGCATGTTGCCAGGTTGCAGCTTCGAGCGAACCAAGCTCGGCAAAGGCAGCCGACGTCACGACAGGGCTCAACCGGGCCACTCTGGTCAGAACCCACCACAATTCCAGAGCGACCGTAACGCCAATCCAGCATGGTTGGTTGAGCACCGCCAGCGCGGCATCATACTGGTCGACATCATCAACCAGCACCATCCTGACCAGAATATTCGTGTCTATCGACCGCATGAGCGCAAGTAGCGGTCGGCAGCCGCCGCAGCCGCCGCGTCCGAAATCTCCTTGTCGGTCACATAGGGGCCGTCATACCGAACCAGTTCGCGAAGCCTGGCGGACACGTCTTGGGCGGAATGGCCAGACCTTGTGCGCGGCAACGCGCGCAAGGTGATGCCATCGGGAATCGGCACGAATTCGATGCGGTCGGACGGTTGCCAGCCCAGCCGATCACGTTCTTCCTTGGGCACAACCAGTTGGCCCTTTGACGAAAGTTTCGAAACGGCGTTCATCCAAGTAAGATAGTCTTACTTGTCCGCCTGCGCAACCGCCAGCGCCAGCGCCGCCTTGAACATTTCTGCCGTCAGCACGCCGGTATTGATGTTCAGCCGGCTGCAATGATAGCTGTCCACCAGGCACATGCCCGATGGCAGTTTGTGCACCGCGGCGTGGGCAAAGCGATATTTGGGCAGCTTGCCGCCGATCGCCTTGATCGCGGCCTGGTGGGCGGTTTCGCCCAGCGCGATCACGACCTTGAGGGCGGGCAGCGCCGCCAGCTGCTGGGCCAGAAATGGCCGGCAGGCGTGTTTTTCGGCGGTTTCGGGCAGATTGCCGGGCGGGGCGCAGGCCACCGCGTTGGTGATGAACAGCCCTGGTGCGCTCCAGCCTTCGGGCGTTTCGCTGGCCAGGCCCAGTTCGGCCAGCGTGCCGAACAGCATGCGGCCGGCCTCATCGCCGTGGAAGGGCTTGCCCGTCCGGTTGGCGCCCTTCAGGCCGGGGGCCAGGCCGATGATGGCCATGGTGGCGCTGGCATCGCCCAGCGGCGGCACCGGCGCGTTCCACCAGCCGGGGTGGCGGGCCTGGCTGTCGGCGCGCCAGGCGGCCAGCCGCGGGCACAGGGCACAATCGCGGGGCGGGGTGCCGGGATGCAGGCTCTCGTCAGTCATGGCCAGAGCCTGTAGGGGCTTGGCGCGATATGGCAATCATCCTTGTCGCGCTGGGGTCCAACCGCTGCCACGGCCGCCATGGCCGGCCGGCCGGCGTGGTGCGCGCCGCGCTGGCGGCACTGGCGCGGCTGGGGCCGGTGCCGCTTGTCTCTCCCCTGTTCGATACAGCGCCGATCGGGCCGGGCAGCCGCCGCTATGCCAATGCCGTGGCCGCGATCGACTGGCCGGGCGATCTGCGGGTGTTGCTGGCCGCCCTCAAGGTTATCGAGCAGGGCTTTGGCCGCCGGCGCGGGCGGCGCTGGGGGGATCGCGTGCTTGATCTTGACATCATCGCGGCGGGCGCTGCCATATTGCGTGCGCCGGGCCTGATCGTGCCGCACCCGCGCCTGGCGCAGCGGCGGTTCGTGCTGGATCCGTTGGTGACGGTGGCACCCGATTGGCGGCACCCGATCCACAATCTGACGGCAAGACAGTTGCGCGGCCGCGCGCTTCGCCCTAAAGGCCTGCCCCGCGCCTGATGTGCGCGCCCGCGTGTCGGGGGTCCTTAGCTCAATCGGTCAGAGCGCCCGCCTTTTAAGCGGTAGGTTTCGGGTTCAAGTCCCGAAGGACCCACCACGCCGCTGCGCGGCGTGGTGGCAGTGCGCAGCACTGGCGCCCGACTCGCGCAAGGCCGGCCAGCGAGCGAAAAGCCGGCCTTGACGCCGGCTTTTTGACTCGTCTGACGGCGTGGCTCCGCCACGCTTCTCCTGTTTCCTTGTTTTCCGCTGAAGCGGACTCGGCGGCTCTGCCGCCGGCCGCGTCCATCTGCCAACGCTTGCCAACCCACAGTCCCCATTGCACTCTCGGCCGCAGGGGGCTCATCATGCCATTATCCGATTACACCATCGCCGATTTCACCGCCGGCCCCTGGACGCGGCCGGTCTATCGGCGCGGGTCTGGCCCGGCCGTGATCGTGATCCACGAAATTCCCGGCCTGCACCCATTGGTGTTCGATTTTGCCGATCGGCTGGTGGCGGCGGGGATGACCGCGTTCTGCCCCAGCCTGTTCGGCACGCCGGGCAAGCCGGCAACCAAGGCCTATGCCCTGGCGCAGATGGCGATCAACATCTGCGTCCGCCGCGAATTTTCGGTGTGGGCCGCTGGCCGGTCCAGCCCGATCGTCGATTGGCTGCGGGCGCTGGCGGTTCATGCCCATGGCGAATGCGGCGGGCCCGGCGTGGGGGCGATCGGCATGTGTTTCACCGGCGGCTTTGCCCTGGCGATGATGACGGAGCCGTGCGTGATCGCCCCGGTGCTGAGCCAGCCCAGCCTGCCGATCCGCGGCGCCAGGGCCGGCAGCATCGATGCCAGCCCGGCCGAAATCGCCTGTGCCAGGGGCCGGCTGGAACGGGAGGACCTGACCGTGCTGGGCCTGCGCTATCGCGGCGATCCCCTTGTGCCCGATGCGCGCTTTGCCCGTTATGCCCGCGAACTGGGCGACCGGTTCATCGATGTGACGCTGGAACCGGAACATGCCCGGCCCGATACCGGCATGACCCCGCATTCGGTGCTGACCATTCACCTGCCCGAACGGGGGCCGGGCAAGGCGGCCGAAGCCCAGGTGATCGGCTTCTTTCAGCAGCGGCTGGGTCTTGCCGCGGCGTGATTGCCGCCGTACCAGCCATTTCTTGCAGACAGGAATCGAACGCGGGACAGGATGATGCAGGTGCGCGGGCCTTTGGCGGCGATGATGGTGGCGATGCTGGCGCCCATGGCGGGCGTGGTGGCGCAGGTTCCGCCGCAGGTGCTGCCCGGCGGCACCCGTTACAGCGATGGCAAACCGGGCTTTGGCGCGCTGGCCGAACCGGGGCGCCTGGTGGCGGTGCATTACACCGGCTGGCTGTATGTGGATGGCATGAAGGGCCGCAAGTTCGACAGCTCGCGCGACAAGGGCCAGCCGTTCGTGTTCATGCTGGGCATGGGCCAAGTGATCCCCGGCTGGGATGAAGGCGTGGCCGGCATGAAGGTGGGCGGCACCCGCACACTGATCGTGCCGCCGCAGGCCGGATATGGCGAAAATGGCGCGGGCGAGACGATTCCGCCGGGCGCGACCCTGTTGTTCGAAGTTGAACTGCTGGACGTGCAGTGATGGCCAGCCGCGCACCGGCCGATCTGGCCATCATCCCGCGCAACCTGCGCTTTGGCCGCAATGAAGTGCGGGGGCGCTGGTGGCTGGGCGGTGATCCGGTCGCCACGGCCTGGCACAACGCGCTTTCGGCCAGCTTTCCGCTGGGCGAGGGGTTCTTCATCGAAAGCGTGCGGCGGTTCCGCAAGGATGTGCCGCCCGAACTGGCGGCGCAGATCGATGATTTCGTGCGCCAGGAAGCCTATCACACCCGCGAACATGTCGCCTTCAACGATGCCGTGAGCGGGGCGGGTTACGACACAACGGCCATCGAACGGCGCATTGCCGACAGCCTGGTGGATGCGCGCACGGCGCACCCGGTGGCGCAACTGCTGATCACCGTGAGCCTGGAGCATTTCACCGCCATCTTTGCCCATGCCATGCTGGCGCGCGACGGGCGGCAATTTGCCGGGGCATCGCAGGAAACCCGTGCGATGTGGAGCTGGCATGCCATCGAGGAGATCGAGCACAAGGGGGTTGCGTTCGACACCTACATGCACGTCACCCGCGGCCTGAAGCCGGCCAAGCGCTGGGCGATCCGGTCGCTGGTGTTCCTGCGCATCTCGCGAAATTTCGTGAAGAACCGGTCGCGCGATGCGCTGGAACTGCTGGCCCAGGATGGCATCGGCGGCTGGCGGGCGCGGGCGCGGCTGGCCTGGTATCTGCTGGGCTGGCCGGGTGTGCTGCGCCAGGTGGCGCTGGCGTGGGCAGTCTATCTGCGGCCGGGATTTCATCCCTGGGATCATGATGATCGCGATCTGATCGCCCGCCATGCCGCCAGCATCTCGGGCACGACGCCGCCCGTCTGATCGCGGCTGATAATTCACGGCGAATTGCACTTTGCGCGGCCTGAATTTCTGATAGGCTTTCGATATTGTTGCTGCACAGACCGGTGACCAAGCCGGCGCGGCGCTGCGTTGCTGTGCCCGCGCACGGTGCGTCGGGCAAACCGGGGGGAACTGCCATGGGCGTGCATGAACATGTTGATCTGAACGGCTTTGTCGAAGGCGTGAAGCGGCGCAATCCGGGCCAGCCCGAATTCGTGCAGGCCGTGCAGGAAGTGGCCGAAGATATTTTCGATTTCATGGGCGACAAGGTGAAATATCACGAAGCCCAGATCCTGCGCCGCATTGCCGAACCGGATCGGGTGATCAGCTTCCGCGTGTGCTGGCAGGATGACAAGGGCAATATCCGCGTGCAGCGCGGCTGGCGGGTGCAGAACAACAATGCCATCGGGCCCTACAAGGGCGGCATCCGGTTCCACCCCAGCGTCACCGAAAGCGTGCTGAAATTCCTGGCCTTTGAACAGACGTTCAAGAACGCCCTGACCGGGCTGCCGATGGGCGGCGGCAAAGGCGGTTCCAATTTCAACCCCAAGGGCAAGAGCACCAATGAAATCATGCGCTTCTGCCAAAGCTTCATGACCGAGCTGTATCGCCACATCGGCGCCGATGTTGACGTGCCGGCCGGTGATATCGGGGTGGGCGGGCGCGAGATCGGCTATATGTTCGGCCAGTACAAGCGCATCACCAACCATTTCACCGGCGTGCTCACCGGCAAGGGCCTGGAATGGGGCGGCAGCCTGATCCGCACCGAAGCGACCGGTTATGGCGCGGTCTATTTCCTGCAGAACATGCTGCTGTCCAAGGGCATGGATGTGGCGGGCAAGACGGCGGTGATTTCCGGTTCGGGCAATGTTGCCACCCATGCCGCCGAAAAGATCGTGGCTTTGGGCGGCAAGGTGCTCACCCTTTCGGATTCGGAAGGCTTCATCCATGATCCCGATGGCATCAGCCAGGACAAGATCGACTGGGTGAAGGATCTGAAGAATGTGCAGCGCGGCCGCATTTCGGAATATGTGAACGAGTTCAAGGGCGCGAGCTTCCATGGCGGCGGCGCGCGGCCGTGGGGCGTGGCCTGCGACCTGGCGCTGCCCTGCGCCACCCAGAATGAACTGAACGGCGAGGAAGCCAGGACGCTGCTGAAGAACGGCTGCATCGGGGTGGCCGAAGGCGCCAACATGCCCACCGATCTGGACGGCGTGCATGTCTTCAAGGCGGCGAAGATCCTCTATGCCCCCGGCAAGGCGTCCAACGCTGGCGGCGTCGCGGTTTCTGGCCTGGAAATGAGCCAGAACAGCGCCCGCATGAGCTGGAAAGAAGAGGAGCTGCAGGAGATGTTGAAGGACATCATGCGCGGCATCCATGATCGCTGCCTGGAATATGGCGGCCAGGGCGGCGGCTATACCGATTATGTGAAGGGGGCGAACATCGCCGGCTTCAAGAAGGTGGCCGATGCCATGCTGGCCTTTGGCGTGGTGTAAGGGCGGCGCCGGGGGAGAGCGGAGATGAGCGGGATCATCGATCGGCGGGTGTGTGCCGAGATCGATGGCCCGTTCGTGCTGTTCCTGATCGGCATCCGCATTAACCGGCTGTGGAAACCCAACAGCTGGCTGCCCACCTTCATGGCGATGGGGCCGATGATTGCCGAACTGTCGCGCCGGCCCGAACTGGGCCTGTTGCACAACCGCACCCATTTCGGCTTTCCGGCCACGATGCTGGTGCAATATTGGCGCAGCCACGCGGCCTTGCAGGCCTTTGCGACCAGCCGCGATCAATTGCATCTGCCGGCCTGGCAGCGCTTCAACCAGGCGGTGGGCTCCAACGGCGATGTCGGCATCTGGCACGAAACCTATCTGATCCAGCCGGGCCGATATGAAAGCGTCTACAGCAACATGCCGGCCTGGGGTCTGGGCCGGGCCGGCACCATTCACGATGCCGTGGGGCCGCGCGCCCGCGCCGAAGGGCGGCGGCAGATGCAGATTTCGAACGGGGGAATGACCAATGACCAAAGCATCTGACCTGCTGGTGCAATGCCTTGAGGAAGAGGGCTGCGAATATGTGTTCGGCGTGCCGGGGGAGGAAAATCTGGATTTCCTCGACAGCCTTGAACGATCGACAAAGATCAGGCTGATCCTCACCCGCCACGAACAGGGCGCCGGCTTCATGGCCGCCACCTATGGCCGCCACACCGGCAAGGCCGGGGTGTGCGTGGCCACGCTGGGGCCGGGCGCCACCAATTTCGTCACGGCGGCGGCCTATGCCTTTCTGGGCGGCATGCCGATGCTGATGATCACCGGGCAGAAGCCGATCAAGAAATCCAAGCAGGGCCGGTTCCAGATCCTGGACGTGGTGGACATGATGCGGCCGATCACCAAATATACCCACCAGCTGGCCAGTGCCGACAATATCCCCGCCCGCACCCGCGAAGCCTTCCGGTTGGCGCAGGAGGAAAAGCCCGGCGCCACCCATCTGGAACTGCCCGAAGACATTGCGCATGATCCCACCGATGCGGTGCCGTTCAAGCCAAGCTATGCCCGGCGGCCGCTTGCCGATGCCAAATCCATCCTGGCGGCGGTGCGGGCGATCGAGGCGGCCAAATCACCGATCCTGGTGATCGGGGCCGGTGCCAACCGCACCATGACCAGCAAGATGCTGCTGGAATTCGTGGAAAAGACCGGCATTCCGTTCCTGACCACCCAGTTGGGCAAGGGCGTGATCGATGAACGCCATCCCAAATTCCTCGGCTGTGCCGCGCTGTCGGCCGGGGATTTCGTCCATGCCGCGATCCGCCGCGCCGATGTGATCGTCAACATCGGGCACGACGTGATCGAAAAGCCACCCTTCTTCATGTCGGGCGATGCCACCACGGTGATCCACATGAGCTTCCGTTCGGCGGAGGTGGACCCGGTCTATTATCCGCAGATCGAGGTTATCGGCGATATCGCCAATGCCGTGTGGCAGCTGAAAGAGGCGATCAGGGTGCAGCCGCACTGGGATTTTGCCGCCATGCTGGCCGCCCGCGCCGCCGAAGTGGCGCACCGCGATGCGGCGGTGGACGACACGCGCTTCCCCATCTATCCGCAATATCTGGTCAGCCAGATCAGGAAGGTGATGCCCGAAGATGGCATCATCGCGCTCGACAATGGCGTCTACAAGATCTGGTTTGCCCGCAACTACACCGCCTATCGGCCCAACACCGTGCTGCTCGACAACGCGCTGGCCACCATGGGGGCGGGCCTGCCATCCGCCATGGCCAGCAACATGGTCTATCCCGATCGCAAGGTGATGGCGATCTGCGGCGATGGCGGCTTCATGATGAACAGCCAGGAGATGGAGACGGCGGTTCGGCTGGGCCTGAACATCACCGTGCTGATCCTGAACGATGGCAGCTATGGCATGATCCGCTGGAAACAGGCCAACATGGGCTTCAAGGATTGGGGCCTGGAATATGGCAATCCGGATTTCGTCGCCTATGCGCAGGCCTATGGTGCCCACGGCCACCGGGTGACGAGCGCGGAAATGCTGCCCGGCCTGATGCAGCATTGTCTCGACACGCCCGGCGTCCACCTGATCGATTGCCCGGTGGATTACAGCGACAATGATTCGATCCTGAACAAGGAGATCAAGGAACTGAGCGCCCGGCTGTGAGGGCGGCCGGCCGGCAGCGGCATTGACCGGCCGGGGTGGCGGCCCCACATCGGCCGGCATGATGCCTGCGCCCACCCCGCCCGAACCCGCCCGCCCGCTGGGCCGCGTGTGGCTGGTGGCCAATCGTTCCAGCCGCTCCACCGACGATGCCCGCATCGCGGCGCTGGAACAGGCGCTGGCCGCGGCCGGTGCCCGCGTCGCCGGCCGCAGCGATTTTCCCCGCCAGCCCGCCCCCGATGCCGCGGCGCTGGCCGGGATCGACACGCTGGTGGTGATGGGCGGCGATGGCACGCTGGGCGCGGCCAGCGCGGCGGCGGCGGGCTGGGGCGGTCAGTTTCTGGCCATTCCCGGCGGCACCATGAACCTGCTGCCGCGCGCCCTGCACGGCGATGCGTCGCCTGCTGCCATCGTGGCGGCGGCGGCCACCGGCACGCTGGCGCATGTGCCGGTGGTGCGCGCCGGCGGCCACACCAGTTTTTGCCGGATCATCATCGGGCCGCTCACCCGCTGGGCACGGGCGCGGGAAAATGCCCGGCACGGCCGGCTATGGCGGGTGTGGCAGGCGGTGCGGCTGGCGCTGGCGCGCGGCTTTCTGGGCGGGGTGAAGGTGGCGGGCCAGCCCGGCCGCAACCCCGGTGTGCTGGTGCTGCCATCGGATCAAGGGCTGGAAGTGGCTTTGTTTTCCGGGCGCGGCCTGGGTGCGGCGATGGCGGTGGCGGTGAACTGGCTGCTGGGCGATTGGCGCGCTGCCGGCGCGGTGACGGCCTTTGCCGCGCCCGATCTGCTGGTGGGCCGCCGCCGCACGCTCAGGTGCCTGTTCGATGGCGAACTGCGCCGGCTGCCACCACCGGTGCGGTTTGTGCCCGGCTGGTCGGATCTGCGCTACATTCGCACGCTCTAACCCGCCAGCTTGCGGGCCACGGCGAAAAACTGCTCGATCCGGGCCGGGGTGGCATCGCGGATGGTGCCCACCACCTGCAGCTGCGTCACCTTCAGGCCAACGAAATCCAGGATCTGCCGGCGCAGCACGTTGGGCCAGCCGTTGCGATAGCCCAGCCACAGATACCAGGGCGGGGTATCGGCGGTGATCAGCACGCGGGCGGTGCGGCCTTCGAACAGCTTCCTGGGAAAATGCCCGTCGCCTTCATAGGCAAAGGCGATGCCGGGCAGGAAGGCGCGGTCGATCAGCCCCTTCAGCTTGGCCGGCGCGGCGCCCCACCACAAGGGATGGACCAGGATCAGCGTGTCGCACCAGCGCACGGCATCGAGGAAGGCGACGATGTCAGGCTCATGATCCATCCGGCTGTTGTAGCCATGGGCGAGGTTGGGATCGAAATCCATCGCCGACAACTGCATCACCCGCACCTCTGCTCCGCGTGCCCGCGCCGTTTCGGCCGCAGCCGCCGCCAGCGCACTGCACAGGGAGTTGCCATCGGGGTGGCCATCAAGCACCAGAATGCGGGCGGAATTCATGATCGTTCACATCCTTGTCAAGGCGGGCACCGGGCCGTGCAGTTTTGACACTATTGACGAATCCGGCGGAACTCAGCGTTGAAAAGCCTGTGTTTTGGCCAATCGGCTGGGCTGCTGGCGATGTGCAGTCTATGCCGGAATGTGGCCTGTAGGACAGTCCCGATGGAGTGCCGACCTTACCCGCGTTGCCGCCTTGCGGTCATGCAAGAAACACGTCCTTGGGATGGTCGCGGTATTTTTCGCATTCGGCGCGGAAGTCATAGGGCACGGTGTCGGCGCAATCGGGCCATTTCTGGGTGGCGAGCCAATATTCCACCAGCCCTAGCCGCGCGCAGAGCTTCACGAAGCGCGGATCGGCGCGCAACTGTCCAAAGCTGGCATAGAACAGGTCACCCGGACGATAGGCAACCAAGCCCAATTTATCATCTGGGCTGCCGTTTGGACCAAAGCGACAGCGATCAGTCATCGCAAAACTTTCTTCGACAAACCCCAATTCGGCGCATTCTGCCACTTTGAGAGCATCGATATAGCCTGACTGATCAGCCTGCTGGATCATGGCTTGCACATATTGCAGGCGAAGATCGGGCGCACGAAATGCCTGCGCCCACAAAATCGTGCGGTCATATTCCCGCATCGGGTACCGTGCCAGTCGGGCAGGATCGATCATGGTGTCAAAGGCGGGCCAATCAAAGCCATGCGCATGGGCAAGCAACAACACTGCAGAACAGTGATGATTGTCCGGCTGTAGTTCGACTTCGGCTTTCAGGGCGGCCAGGCCCGCTGCATACGCGCCCGACATGTATAGAAAAATGGCGGCATTGCTGGAGGCAAATTTGTTCAGTGGATCAAGAGCCTTGGCCCGCTGGGCCATGCGGGATCCATCGCGAACTCGGCCGACGCAAACATAAGCATAGCCAAGATTGGCGAGGCCATCTGGCGAGTTTTGCCCAATCTGTTCAAGCCGCCGCATCGTGCGCTCGTGGGCCAGAAAATCGGAAAATGGTTCCAGCAACCACAATTGCACCCACACGGCATCAGGATTGTCGGGATCAATTGCCAGTGCCTTTTGCACACAGGATTCGACCTGTGCCCGCACCGCCGATCGCTGTTGCCATGGGGTATGCATCAGGATGTAAAGATGCTGGGCGCTCAGCATGGCCCAAGCCTCAGCAAAATCCGGTGCGATTTGCACGGCGGCCTGCATCAATTTCAGACTGCGCAGATTTTCTTCCATGCTGACTTCATACTGTTTGCCGCGCAGGTAGAGATCATAGGCGACCGGATCGATCTTGCTGGTGGCGGCTGGGAAGAAGGCGATGTCCAGCGCACCCGCGATGGCTTCGGAAATCTCGTCCTGAACGGCGAAAATATCGGACAGGTCGCGGTCGAACCTGTCGGCCCAGATGGTGCGGTCAGTCTGTGCCACGGTGAGCTGCGCGGTGATCCGCACCCGGTTGCCGGCACGGCGGATCGAGCCGTCGAGGACATGGCTGGCGCCAAGCGCTGCCGCCGCCTTGGATTTTTGCGGGCCGCGGAACTGAAAGCTCGACGCACGTCCAACCACCTGCAGCTTCGAGGCGCGGATGATGCGGCCCATGATGTCTTCCGACACGCCGTCGCAGAAGAAATCCATCTCGCTGTCGCTGGAGAGATTGTCGAACGGCAGCACGGCGATCAGCGTTTCGCGGGTGGGTTCGGATTTGCTGGCCACAGTTGCCAGTGCCGGCAGATTGGCAGGCGCAGAGCGCTCCAGGCCAATAGAGCGCTGCACGTCACTCAGAAGCGCCTGCCAGACGCGATCGTCGGCATCGCCCTGCCAATGGCTCAGATCCGCCGTCTGGGTGAGTTCGAACATGATCGGCTTGTCACACGGCGCGATGGTGACCGGCACCAGGGACTTGCAGCGATCTGCCAGCGTGGCTTCGGCGCGGACCCAGCGGCTTGCGACCGAGGATGGCGACCAGAGAACGATGACGGCCTTCGCAGCCCGCAAAGCCTGTTCGATCTTCTGGTCATAGGCGTCGCCAGCGCGCAGGCCCGCATCCCACCAGACGCTCAGGCCGGCCGCTGCGAACGCATCGGCAAACAGCTTCGCCCGCGCGCGGTCATCCGAGCTGTATGAAATGAAGATGTCGGGCGCGGCGGTCATGCCGCCGGTTCCGTGGCTGCAAACAGCGTCTGGAGAAGGGCCAGGTCTTCGCTCAGCCTCGGGCTGTTTGGCCAGGCCCGACACCATAAACGCGCCGTGTACCCAGGGTCCCAACCCATGCGGCGCGCCGTGGCGATCTGTCTGAACGCTTCGGCTTGCCGCCCCGATTGCAGGCAAAGCACTGCCTTCAGGACATAGTTGAACACATGGGTCGGATTCAGGTCCATGCTCTCATCCGCAAGAGCTTCTGCTTCGGCCCAGCGACCCAACTCGCGATTTGGACCGGTCTGCCACGTCAGGATCGCCCACATTATGGGTGAGCCTGGCATCAGCCGTTCTGCCGTCTTGAGATGCGAAAGCGCCGCTTCGGGTCGGTTGAGCATCACGAGGGCGACGCCCCGTTGGTGGTGCAGCCATCCATTGCCCGGCGCCTTGCGCAGCGCCCGTGCGATGTGGCGTTCGCCTTCCTCGGGATATCCCAGGAAGCAAAGCGCATAGCCGGCATCGCCGAGAACCCTGATATCATCGGCCGCCAGAGCGAGGGCATGTTCTGCAATGGCGCGAATGCGCCGAACCTCTGCCGGATCATCAGGGCTGGTGGAGAAAAAATACGCCCCCGCCAGTGCAATCGCCAAAATGGCATGACCCGACCCATAGTCAGGCGCAATTGCGACCGCGCGTTTCGCCTCCTTGATGGCGCGCATTATGGCGGCCGGATCGGATCGGCGCCAGGCTGCATAGCTTAGCGCCACTGCTTCCCAGGCGGTGATGTCACTGGGTTTTTTCAGGGCGCGTTCCATTTCCTGGCTGTAGACCTGTGTGTCGAGGCTGGCGGCGATATCGGTGACCAGCTCTTCCTGCAGTTCGGCCAGTTCCGAAAGCGCCCTGTCGAACTTGCCGGTCCACATCACTGCGCCGGTTTCGGCCTCCATCAGCTGCGTGGTGACCCGCAGGCTGGCGCCGACACGGCGAATATTGCCTTCCAGCAGATAGCGCACGCCCAACTGGCGGCCCAGCGCCGCGATGTCCATGATGGCCGCGCGTGACAGGTTGGCCGTGGCCGTGGAGCCCAGCACACGCACATTCACGCCCTGCGATAGCGCCGAGATTACATCTTCCACCATGCCCTCGGCGAACACCTCGTCTTCGGCCAAGCCGGAGCGGTTGGTGAACGGCAGCACCGCCAGCGACGGGGCAGAACCGCTCTGGCCGGGCTTGAGGGTTTCCTTGACGGTGGGCGGCTCGGCCGTTGTGGACGGGGCCGGGGAGGCGGACGGAGCCGCCCTGGCCGCCATCCGCCGCACATCGTCCAGAAAGGCCAGCCAGGCCCGGTCCGAAAGATCGCCCCGCCAATGCGACAGGTCGGCCGTCTGGGTGAGTTCGAACATGATCGGTTTTTCGCATGGTTCGATGGTCGCCGGCACCAGCGTCCTGTTGCGATCCGCCAGCGTGGCTTCGGCGCGGACCCAGCGGCTTGCGACCGAGGTTGGCGACCACAGCACCACCACGGCCCTGGCAGCGCGCAGGGCCTGTTCGATCTTCTGGTCATAGGCGTCGCCGGCGCGCAGGCCGGCATCCCACCACACGTTCAGGCCGGCCGCTGCGAAGGCATCCGCAAACAGCTTGGCCCGGGCGCGGTCATCGGAGCTGTAGGAGATGAAGATGTCGGGCGCGGCGGTCATGCGAGGAACACGTCCTTGGGATAATCGCGGTATTTTTCGCATTCGGCGCGGAAATCATAGGGTACGGTGTCGGCGCAATCGGGCCATTTCTGGGTGGCGAGCCAATATTCCACCAGCCCCAGCCGCGCGCAGAGCTTCACGAAGCGCGGATCGGCGCGCAGTTTTGCGAAGCCTGCGAAGAACAAATTGTTGGTGCGGTAGGCCGTGACGCCCAGCCTGTCATTGGGGCTGCCAGACGGATCAAGACGGCAGCGATCAGCCAAGGCATAGGTTTCGTCGGCGGAGCTCAATTCCGCAAGCCACAACAACGCTGCGCAATCGATATGGCCGGACCGATCGGCTTCCCATGCCGAGGCCTGCAGCTGTTGTTGGGCCTGCTCCGCATGTGGTTTTTCCAAGGCAAGCGCCAACCCGATCGCTTCGCCATATTCACGCAGCGGATATTGCGCCAATCGTGCAGGATCAATCAATCGCGCAACGTCAGACCAATTCCGGGCATGAGCATGCGCAAGGATCAAAACGACCGCATTGTGCTGGTTGTCTGGATCCTGTTCGACAGCGTCGGTCAGGGCTGCCAGGCCGGCTTCATATTCGCCCGACTGCCAGAGAAAAATGGCGGCATTGCTGATTGCATACCTGTCCAGCGGATCGAGCGCGACAGCGCGCCGGGCCACGGCGGTAGCATCGCGAACTCTGCCAACGCACGCGAACAAATAGCCCAGGCTGGCGAGGGCGTCGGACGAATTTTGTCCAATCTGTTCAAGCCGCTGGATCGCGCGCTCGTGAGCCAGAAAATCGGAAAATGGTGCCAGCATGGATGATTGCACCCATGCTGCCGTGGGATTGTCCGGATCGCGCGCCAAGGCACGTTGTACGCTGACTTCGACCTGTGCCCGCACCGCCGCGCGCTCCCGCCATGGGGTGTTCATGAGCAACAGGAACTGCTTGACGCCTAGCATGGCCCAGGCATCGGCAAAGTCCGGCACGATCCGCACGGCAGCCTGCAACATTTCCAGATTGTGCAAATTGCGTTGCAGGTCGGCGTCTGCCTGTTTTCCGCGCAGATAGAGATCATAGGCGGCGGGATCGATGGCAGCCTGTTCTGCCGGAAAAAAGGCGCTGTCGAGCGCGGCGGCGATGGCCTCGGAAATCTCGTCCTGCACGGCAAAGATGTCATCAAGGCTGCGATCATATTTGTCGGACCAGATGCTGGTCTGGCTGGCAACGTCGGTCAGGCTGGCAGTGATGCGCACCTTGGCACCGCCGCGCCGGATCGAGCCGTCGAGCACATGGGTGGCCTTGAGGGCCGCCGCCGCCTTGGCCTTGTCTGCGCCGCGAAACTGGAAGCTGGAGGTGCGGCCGATCACCTTGAGCTTGGAACCGCGTTGGATGCGGCCCAATATGTCCTCGCTCACCCCGTCGGAGAAATACTGCATCTCGGCGTCGCTCGACAGATTGTCGAACGCCAGCACGGCCAGCAGCGTTTCGCGGGCAGGGCCGGCATGGGCAGCCACGGTGGCCAGTGCCGGCAGATTGGCAGGCGCAGAGCGCTCCAGGCCAATAGAGCGCTGCACGTCACTCAGAAGCGCCTGCCAGACGCGATCGTCGGCATCGCCCT
>JAGWWF010000008.1 GCA_018970445.1 Alphaproteobacteria bacterium
CCGAAAAATCCCGGCTGGACAAGGCGCTGGCCGCCGCCGTGAAGGAACGCGACGCGCTGGCCGGCCGCCTGAACAACCCCGGCTTTGCCGAAAAGGCCAAGCCCGAAGCGGTGGACAAGGCCCGCGAGGATCACGCCGCGCGATCGGCAGAGGCGGAGCGGTTGCAGGCGGCGCTGGCGCGGCTGGGTTAGTTCTTCCCCACCCCCAACCCCTCCCCTGAAGGGGAGGGGAGCAGAGGCGTCTCCCCTCCCCTTCAGGGGAGGGGTTGGGGGTGGGGTTGTGCCGCCACCATCACCCTTGGCAGCACGCGCCAACCTGCTAGCCTCCCCCCATCACCACGGGGGACCCACCATGCTTCACCGCACCATCGCGCTTGCCCTGCTGCTGGCCACGCCGGCCCTGGCCCAGACCGTGCCGCCACCCGCCGCCACCCTTGCCGAAAACCCCGACGTCGCCGCAGCCACCCGGCTGTTCAGCGCCTGGCTGGACGGCCAGATCGCCTATCGCGGCCTGCCCGGCGTGGCGGTCGGCGTTGTCCACGATCAGCAACTGGTCTGGTCGAAAGGCTTCGGCTTTGCCGATGTCGCCACCAAAAAGCCGATGACCGCCGACACGCGCTTCCGCATCGCGTCCAACTCCAAGCTGTTCGCCGCCATTGCCATCCTGCAGCTGCGCGAACAGGGCAAACTCCGCCTGGACGATCCGGTGGTGAAACATCTGCCCTGGTTCAGCATGAAGCCGGCCGGGCCCGACGATGGCCCGATCACCATCGAACAATTGCTGTCCCACAGCAGCGGCATGCAGCGCGAGGCCAGCGACCATTGGTCCAGCTATGATTTCCCCACCGAAGCGCAGTTGAAGGCGCTGATGGCCAGCCGGCAGGCCCCGTTCCCGCCGCAGACGCGCTGGAAATATTCCAATCTGGCCTTTGCCATCGCCGGGCTGGTGGTGGAGCAGGTCACCGGCCAGCGCTGGGCGGACTATGTCAGCGCCAACATCCTGAAACCGCTGAACATGACCGCCAGCAGCATCGACAAGCCCGACCCGGGCCTGGCCACCCCCTATGGCGTGCGCACCCCGGATGGGACCCGCCGGGTGCTGCCGTTCGTTGATGCCAGGGGCATGGCCGCGGCCACCGGCCTGTCGTCGAACGTCAATGATCTGGCCAAATTCATCTCGGCGCAGTTCCGCCGCGCGCCCATGGCCGGCGGCGACAATGTGCTGTCGGCCGGATCGTGGCGCGAGGCGCTGCGGGTGCGCAGCGTGGACGAGAGCTGGGAAAGCGGATCGGGCCTGGGTTTCGATCACAACCGCTTCAAGGGCCGCACATTCGTGGGCCACGGCGGCGGCTATCCCGGCAACACCACGATGACGCGCGTGCAGCTGGACGACAAGGTGGGGGTGATCGTGCTGACCAACACCAATGATTCCAATCCCGGCGATATCGCCAACCAGCTGCTGGCCACCGTGGGCGAAGCCGTCGCCAAGGCCGCCAAACCGGCCAGACCAGCGCTGTGGGATGATGGCTGGGCGCGCTTTGCCGGGCGCTATCGCGGCGGCGATGATGGTGTCACCCAGGTGGTGCTGATGAACCGGCAACTGGTGCTGCTGGCCGACAATGCCAGTGCCGCCGAAACGCGCAGCATACTGGAACCGCTGGGCGATGGCCGCTTCCGCCTGCAGGCCCCCACCGGCGGCGGTGCCATCGGGGAAGTGGTGCGGTTCGAGGAAACCGACGGCAAGGTGACACGAATGTTCGTGGGCGATGGCTGGAGCAGGCGCATCGCCGGGTGGTGACGGCTGACCGCGCAAATGACGCCGCGCCCTCTTTCCTGCCCCTGCCCATCTGCTAGAAGGCGGCCGTGCATCGTTACGCAAACCCCACGCGATTCCTGAAGATCGCCCGTGTCGCCACGCCGATCGTGGCGCTGCTCGGCCTGGCGCTGACCGCCGCCGGCCTGTGGATCGGCCTGTTCGCCAGTCCGCCGGATTATCAGCAGGGTGACAGCGTGCGCATCATGTATGTGCATGTGCCCGCCGCCTGGCTGGGGGCGGGCGGCTATATGAGCCTGGCCATCGCATCGGCCACGGCGCTGATCTGGCGCCACCCGCTGGCCACGATCGCGGCGCGCGCCATTGCGCCGGCGGGCGCCGCCTTCACCGCCATCTGCCTGGTGTCGGGCGCGCTGTGGGGCAAGCCGACGTGGGGCACCTATTGGGTGTGGGATGCCCGCCTCACCTCCATGCTGGTGCTGTTGTTCCTCTATCTTGGCTATCTGGCGCTTTCGGCCAGCGAGGCGGACAAGGGCGGTGAGGCCCGCGCTTCGGCCATCCTGGCGCTGGTGGGGGTGATCAACCTGCCGATCATCAAATATTCGGTGGAATGGTGGAACACGCTGCACCAAGGCAGCAGCATTTCGGTGGTCAACGCCAGTTCCAGGATCGCGCCCGCCCTGCTCACGCCGCTGTTGCTGTCGGTGGCCGGCTTTTCCTTCCTGTTTGCCGCCATCGTGCTGATGCGGATGCGCGCCATGCTGGCGCAGCAACGCGTGGACGCGCGCAGCCGGCGGCTGGCGGAGGCCCTGGCCTGATGGACGGCGTCGTCACCCGCCCCGATCTGTGGGCCAGTTTCATCTGGCCGGCGTATGCGCTTACACTGGTGGGCCTGATCGGGTTGTTGCTATGGGCCTTCCTGTCCATGCGCAGCGCAGAGAAGAAGGCCGAGGAATCGAGGCGCAAATGAAGGCCAAGCATCAACGCCTGTGGCTGGTCGTCGGCGCGCTCACCGCGCTGGGCGGGGCCGGCGCGCTGGCCTTTTCCACGCTGGGCGAAAAGGCGACCTATTTCTATGCCCCGTCCGATCTGAAGAAGGGCCCGGCCCCCACGGCGGCGATCCGGCTGGGCGGCATGGTCGAAAAGGGCTCGATCACCCGCGATGGCGCCACCGTGCGCTTTGTGGTGACCGACATGGCGCAGACGGTGCCTGTCACCTATACCGGCATCCTGCCCGATCTGTTCCGCGAAGGGCAGGGCGTGATCGCCGAAGGCCGCATCGATCCGGCCACCGGCGCGTTCAAGGCCGATACCATCCTGGCCAAGCATGACGAGAATTACATGCCGCCCGAAGTTGCCGGCGCGATGAAGAAGACCGGCCGCGTTTCCGCCGGCAATTGATGGCCCGCCTGCTGCCGCCACTGTGGGGCGGCCCGCTCACCACCGCCGCCCTGTGCCTCGCCGCGCCGCTGTCGCTCGTGGCGGGGCCGGTGCCGATCACCCTGCAATCGCTGATCGTCTGCCTGGCCGGTGCGCTGGCTGGCGGCGCGGGCGTGGCCGGCGTGCTCGGCTGGCTGGCGCTGGCGGCGCTGGGCCTGCCGGTGCTGGCCGGCATGAAGGGCGGGCTGGCGGCCATGGGCGGTGCCAGCGCGGGATTCCTGATCGCGCTGCCGCTGGCGGCACGGCTGGCGCTGCGCTGGCAGACGGGCTGGGGCTGGCGGCCAACGCTGGGGCTGATGCTGGCCTGCCACGGGCTGCTGCTGGTGCTGGGCGGCCTGGGTGTCGCCTGGCGTGGCGGCGATGTGCCGGCGCTGGCCATGCTGTTGCCGGGGGCCGGCGTGAAGGCGGCGCTGGCGACGGCGGTGCTGGGATTGGTGGGGCGGCGCTATTCCTGATCGTGGCTGGGCACCCGCGTCGTCGGCCAGGCGTCGCCGATATCCTCCAGCACCAGATCGATCACCTCCACCTGCGCGCGGATGGCGATGCCGCCGGCACAGGTGATCACCAGCCAGTCGCCATCGCGGGCGAGGGACAGGATGGCAGTGACGGCCTGCGGATCGGCCGGCCAGCCGCTGCTCTGCACGGCAGCAGCCGTTTCGATGCGAAAGGCACAGCGGATGCGGCTGGGGCCTTGCGCCTCGCGGCGATAGCGGTTTATCAACAGCGCCAGCCGCCGCGCCTTGCGGTCATAGCCAACATCGGCCAGCCGCAGCGTCGCATCCTGCAGCAACGCCGAAAACGTCTCGATATCCCCCGGTTCCTGGCCGAGGAGGGCAAGGCGATCAGCCATCCCCGATCCGCTCGATATCCGCGCCCACGGCCTGCAATTTCTCTTCCAGCCGCTCGTAACCGCGATCAAGGTGATAGACGCGGCTGACCGTGGTTTCGCCTTCGGCCGCCAGCCCGGCCAGCACCAGGCTCATCGATGCGCGCAGGTCGGTCGCCATCACCTCGGCCCCGTTCAGCCTGGCCACACCGCGCACGATGGCGCTGCGGCCGCGCACGGTGATGTCCGCCCCCATGCGCGCCAGTTCCGGCACGTGCATGAAACGGTTTTCAAAGATGGTTTCGGTGAGCAGCGACGCGCCATCGGCCACGGTGAGCATCGCCATGAACTGCGCCTGCATGTCGGTGGCAAAACCGGGATAAGGTGCCGTTGACACATTGATGCCGCGCAGCGCGCCGGTGCGGCGCACCATGATGCCATCGGCGGAGGCCTGGGTTTCCACACCGGCTTCGTGCAGCATGTCCAGCGTGACGCCCAGATCATCGGCCGATGCGCCAACCAGTTCCACCTCGCCACCGGCAATGGCGGCGGCGCAGGCATAGCTGCCCGCCTCGATGCGATCGGGCATCACGGCATAAGTGGCGCCGTGCAGCTCCTTCACCCCGGTGATGGTCAATTTCTCGGTGCCGATGCCCGCAATCTTCGCGCCCATGGCAACAAGGCAGTTGCACAGATCGACGATTTCCGGCTCGCGCGCGACATTTTCCAGGATCGAAACGCCCTTGCACAACACCGCGGCCATCACCGCATTTTCGGTCGCCCCCACCGAGACGATGGGAAACACATAACGCCCGCCCGGCAGGCCCCCGGCCGGCGCGGTGGCCTTCACATAGCCGGCCGCCAGCTCGATCTGGGCGCCCAGATGTTCCAGCGCCTTCAGGTGCAGATCGATCGGGCGGTTGCCGATGGCGCAGCCGCCGGGCAGCGACACGGTGGCTTCACCGGCGCGCGCCAGCAGTGGGCCAAGGACAAGGATGGAGGCGCGCATCTTGCGCACGATGTCATAGGGGGCCAGCGTGGAGGTGATGCGGTTGGCGCGCACCGTCATCACCCGGCCGAATTCATCCGGGCTGGTGCCTTCGATCGTGGTCGACAGGCCATGGTTGTTGAGCAGGTGGCCAAAGGTGTCGATATCGGCCAGGCGCGGCAGGTTGCGCAGCGTCAATGGCTCGTCGGTCAGCAGCGCGCACGGCATCAGCGTGAGCGCGGCGTTCTTGGCGCCGGAAATCTGGATGCGGCCGTTGAGCGGACGGCCCCCGCGAATGACGATCTTGTCCATTTCGCCTGTCTAGCGCGCCGCGGCCGCCGGCGCTACTGGCCTGCGCAACGAGACCGTGTAGAGCGCCAGCCCGGCCCAGATGCAGGAAAAGGCCGCCAGCCGCGCCGGATCCAGCACCTCGCCAAAGATCAGCACCGCTTCCAGCAGCACCATGGTGGGGGCGACATATTGCATCAGCCCCAGGGTGGACAGCGGCAGCCGCCGCGCCGCCACGCCAAACAGCATCAGCGGCACCGCAGTGGCAATGCCGCCCAGCGCCAGCGTGGCCAGGGTGGAAGGCGGCCAGCCGGCAAAGCCTTGCGGAGTCTGCCCGATCCACAGCGCCGCGACCGGGGCCAGCATCAGCGTTTCCAGAAACAGCCCGGTGGCGGCATCCACCGCGGCCTGCTTGCGGATCAGGCCATAGACGCCGAACGACAGCGCCAGCGCCAGCGACACTAGCGGCAGCGCACCGCGTTCGATGGTGAGCACCGCCACGCCCAGCCCGGCCAGCGCCACCGCCGCCCATTGCAGCCGCCCCAGCCGTTCGCCCAGCAGCACGACGCCAAACAGCACCGACACCAGCGGATTGATAAAATAGCCCAGCGAGGTATCGATGGCATGGCCGGCCAGGATCGCCCAGGTATAGACCAGCCAGTTGATCGCCACGCACACCGCCGACGCCAGCAGCATCGCCAGCAGCCGCGGCTGGCCCAGCGCCGCGTGCACCCGGCCCCAGCCCTTCAGCCCGGTGATCAGCGCCACCACCACCAGCACCGACCACAGGATGCGGTGCGCCAGCACATCGGCGGCCGGCACACCCTGCAACAGCCGCAGATAGAAGGGCAGCACGCCCCAGATCAGATAGGCACCCATGCCGGCGAAAAAGCCGATGCGGGCTTCGGACGGAGCGACCTGAGGGACGGGATTGCTGTTCACGCCTGCGCGTTAGCGGCTGGGCCGGCAAAAGCCCACCGAAATTCAGGCCGGGACAATATGCGCCACGCCCAGGGCACGCGCGGCATTGGCGAGTTGATCATCCAGCGTGGCCAGGGTGAGGCCCCGGCGCTGGCAGACGGCGAGGTGGGTGGCATCGGGCAAGCGCAGTTTCAGTTCAAACCGGCGGACGAGCGCTGTTGCAGCGGCGATATCGGTGGTCAAAATCGGCAATGGTCGCGCCACAATGTCCGACCAGCGCTCAAAATCAGCCAGCTTTGCCTGCGCGCCTTCCAAAGTAAGAAGTGCCATCCGATACCGACGACTGATTGCCGATACAAATTCACCTGCAGAAAAATCGCTGAGCAGCGCTGGTCTGACAAGGGTATCGATCAGACGCGTAACCGAAGCCGAAGTGGGCTCATCAATGAACGCCGGAACAATGACACTCGCGTCCAGATAAAGGTTCAAGGCCCTTCGTCCCGCATTTGGCGGATGATATCGACGCTGGAGACCGGGCTGAAGGGCATTGATGCCCGCAGTTTGGCCAACCGCGCCATCTCGGCGTCGCGCCGGGCCGCCCATTCGGGATCAATGTCGACAACGGGGTCCACCGGCACCATCTTCACAGCCGGCTTGCCATGGCGCGTGATCACGACGTCGCCACCTGACTGCGCCGCATCGATCAGTGCCGACAGGTTGTTCTTGGCCTCTACCACCGAATATCTGGCCATTTTCAGATCCTCTCTGGCCAGATATAGCCAGAATTCACAATTTCGGCAACGTCACGCCGCGTTGGCCCATATATTTGCCGGCGCGGTCGGAATAGCTCACCTCGCAGGGTTCATTGCCCTTCAGGAACAGGAACTGGCAGGCGCCTTCGTTGGCATAGATGCGCGCCGGCAACGGCGTGGTGTTGGAAAATTCCAGCGTGACATGGCCTTCCCAGCCCGGTTCCAGCGGGGTGACGTTCACGATGATGCCACAGCGGGCATAGGTGGACTTGCCCAGGCAGATCACCAGCACATCGCGCGGAATGCGGAAATATTCCACCGTGCGGGCCAGCGCAAAGCTGTTGGGCGGGATCACGCACACATCGGTCTTGCGGTCGACAAAGCTGTTGGGGTTGAAATCCTTGGGGTCAACCACCGCCGAATCGACATTGGTGAAGATCTTGAACTCATCGGCCACCCGCGCGTCATAGCCATAGCTGGACAGGCCGTAGGAAATGCACCCGCCGCGCGTCTGCCGCTCCACAAAGGGTTGGATCATGCCGGTGGCCCGGGCCTGCTCACGGATCCAGCGGTCGGAAAGAACGGACATCAATGCCCCTTGATATGAAGAACACAGATCAGGGTGAACAGCCGGCGCGCCGTGTCGAAATCGACGATGGCGCGGGCCTCCAGCCGCTCCTTCAACAGCTCGGCCGCATCGTTGTGGATGCCGCGCCGCGCCATGTCGATGGTTTCGATCTGTTGCGGGCTGGCGGCGCGGATCGCCTGGTAATAGCTGTCGCAGATGGCGAAATATTCGCGGATGGTGCGCCGGAACGGCGACAGCGCCACCTGGAACTGGTCCACCGGCCGGTCGGCCTGGTCCGAAACCATCACCTCCAGCCGGCCATCCTCCACGCCCAGCAGCAGCTTGTAGGGGCCATGGTGCCCGGCCTCGGCGGCCGCGACCGGCTTGAATTCATTGCCTTCCAGCAGATCGAAGATCGCAACCCGCCGTTCCTGTTCGATATCGGCGTTGCGCCACAGGATGGTGCGTTCGTCCAGCTTGATGTCGATCAGGCGGTAATCGCTCATTCCGGCACACTCGCCACCAGCCGCGCCAGGCCGTCGCGCACCGGTTGCAGGCTATCATCCTGCGTCTTGCCCAGCCGCACCACCACCAGCCGCCGTGATGGCACCACGATCACATACTGGCCCAGATGGCCGATGGCGGCATAGGCATCGGCCGGGCCGCTGCGCCAGAACAGCGCACGATCCTGGCCATCGGCCGGCCGCCGGTTCAGCCAGAATTGCCCGCCATAGCCGGGATTGGCCGGCGACGGTTCGCGCACGAACCGCACCCAGTCGGGCCGCACCACCTGGGTGCCCGCCACCACGCCACCATCCAGATACATCTGGCCAAAGGCCGCCCAGTCGCGCGCGGTGGCATGGCACAGCGAACCGCCATAAAGATTGCCGGCCGGATCGAATTCGCACAGCAGCGATGGCATGCCGGCCGGGCCGGCCAGCCGCTGCGCGATGAACTGGCGCATCCGTGCCCGCCGGGTTGCGGGATCGGCCCCCGGCGCCACCGCATCGGCGACGATCCGCGCCAATATGTGCGTGGTCAGCGTGTTGTATTGAAAGCGGCTGCCCGGTGCCACTTCGCGCGGCTCTGCCACGGCCGCCCGGTAGATGTCGGCCGACGTGTCGGCAAACAGCGCCCGGTTGGTATCGGCCATTTCCGGCTGCGGCCCGGCTTCGACATGCCGGACACCCGATGCCATGTGCAAAAGCTGCCGCAGCGTGATGGTGCCGCGCGCGTCGCCGCGCCATTCCGGCACGGGGGCCGGCACATCCAGCGCCAGCCGGCCATCGCCCACCAGTTCGCCCACCAGCGTGGATGTGATGGATTTTGCCATCGACCAGCTGATCAGCCGCGTGCCCGGCCCGATGCCGGTGCCATAGCGTTCGTAAATGCGCTGGCCACCCTGCATCACGATCAGCGCGCGGGTTTCCCCCAGCCGGGGATCGGTGAAAAAGGCATCGGCTGCCGGCAGCGCCGACACCGGCGCCCGCGCCGGGATCCGCGCCGGTGGCACCGGCTGCGCCACGGCCACCGCGCCCGCGATGGTCACGAGCAACAGGCTTGCCAGCCGGACGGTCTTTGCGCACCTTGTCATCCTTCTCACGCTAGAGGCCCTGCCCCCATGCTGGCAAGTGACACGTCGCCGTCCACCCCGCCGCCCGCCGCCAAACCGCCGCGCCGCCTGCGCTGGCTGGTGGGCGCGCCGGTGCTGCTGCTCACTCTGGCGGCCGGCGGCTGGCTGGGCCTGCAACATTCCACCACCGGCAAGCGCGCGGCGCTGGCCACCGGCTATATCGCCCATGTCGTCTGTTCGTGCCGCTATGTCGGCGGGCGCGACATGGCCAGTTGCGAGACCGACCGCGAACCCGGCACCGAAATCGTGACGGTTGCGGACGACACAGCCAAACGCACCATCACCGCCCGCGTGCCGCTGCTGTCCAGCCGCACCGCGCGCTTTGATCCCGAATATGGCTGCACGCTGGATGCGCCCTAAAGCCAGCCGCGCCAGCGGAAGATGGCATAGGGCAGCACCGCCGCCGCCAGCATGATGACCAGCGCCATCGGATAGCCCCAGGCCCACGCCAGTTCCGGCATATGGGCAAAGTTCATGCCGTAAATGCCGGCCACCAGCGTGGGCGGCAGGAAGATCAGGCTGGCCACCGAAAATATCTTGAACACCGCATTCTGTTCGATGCTGATCAGGCCCAGCGTCGCATCCAGCAGGAAGGTGAGATTGCCGCCGATATAGCTGGCCTGGTCCGACAGGCTGGCCAGATCGCGCAGCTGCGTCTTGATCTGGGCGGCCAGCCCGGCGTCCTTGGGGGCGGCAAAGGCCAGGAACGACAGCGCGCGGGTGAGCGACACCGACGATTCGCGCGCCTTCGACAGGGCATCCTGCGCCCCGCCCAGCCGGGTGAGCAGCGCCTGCAGGGCCAGATTGGATCGCCGCTGCTGGCGGCCGCGTTCGGCGGCATCGGCGCGGCGGAAGGCAGCCCGCGAAATCGCATCCACCTCGCGGCCGACATGTTCAAAGCCATCGGCCAGCCGATCGACGATCGTATCGATCAGCGCCATCAGCGCCGGGCCGGGCCCGCCGCACAATTCCGGGCTGCGCACCGTCTGTGCCGCAAAGCGGTCGAAACTGCGCACCTCGTGATACCGCACCGTCACCAGATGGTGGCGGCCCAGCACGAAGCTGACCGCGCAGGTTTCGGGCTGTTCGGTGATGATGCCGGTGGCCAGCGTCACCGTCATCACGATCGCGCCATTGTCGACATACAGCCGGCTGGACGATTCGATTTCGGCCATGTCGTCGGCGGTGGGCACGCCAAAACCCAGCGCCGCCTCCACCAGTGCCTCTTCGGCCGGCGTGGGCTTCAGCAGATCGATCCACACCGCATCGGCCGGCAACGCCTCGCCATCGGCCAGGGTGCGATTGCCGGAAGCGGTGAAGATGCGCAGCATGGCCGCGATCATGGCGAATTTGCCGCGCCGATGGTAGCCCTTGGCAACGGCCGGCAAACCGCCGACAGTGCAGCCATGGCCAGCACCGCCCCCGCCCTCGATGCCGCGCCACCCCCGCGCCGGGTGCTGCGCCACCATTGGCTGGTGCGCGTCACCCATTGGCTCAACGCGGCGGCGATCATCATCCTGCTGATGACCGGGCTCAACATCTTCGGTGCCCACCCGCGGCTCTATTGGGGCCATGCCGGTTCGGTGGATCAGGGCGAGCGGCTGTGGCTGGAAACCGGGGCCTCGCCGCCGTGGCGCAACCCCAGCGGCTGGATCGAAATATGCGGCACAAGGTTCGATACCACCGGGCTGATCGGCGTATCGGCCTCGCCCACCGGCAGCCGCAGCATGGTCGCCTTTCCGCACTGGGCCACGCTGCCGGCGATGCGCGATCTGGCCACGGCGCGGCGCTGGCACTTCTTCGCCGCCTGGGTGCTGATCCTCAACGGCCTTGCCTGGCTGGGCTTTGGCCTGGCCTCTGGCCGGCTGGCCCGCGACATCCTGCCCAGCCGCGCCCAGCTCACTCGCGCCCATCTGTGGCACGACATCGTGGAACACGCCCGCCTGCGCTTTCCCAAGGGGCAGGCCGCGCTGTCCTATGCCGCACTGCAACGCCTCGCCTATGCCGGCGTTGCCCTTGTCCTCATCCCCGTCGTCATCCTCACCGGGCTGGCCATGTCGCCGGGGATGGATGCCGCCTGGCCCTGGCTGGACGCGCTGTGGGGCGGCCGCCAGTCCGCCCGCTCGGTCCACTTCATCGCCATGGCCGCCATCGCCGGCTTCATCGTCCTCCACCTCGCCCTTGTCCTGCTGTCTGGCCCCGTCCGCCAGATCGGCGCGATGGTCACCGGGCGGATGACCATCGGCGGCGACAGATGATGCGGCCCACTCCTGTTGTGCAGCGCCGCCAGCTGCTCACCGCCCTGCCGGCGGCCCTCGCCCTCACCGGCTGTGATGCGATCACCCGCAATCCCACGGCGCGGGCCATTGTCGAATCCGGCGAACAGGCGACCTGGCGCTGGCAACGGGTGGTCGGCCGCGACGGGCTGGCCCGCGAATTTTCGGCGGCCGACATTTCGCCGGTGTTCAAGGCCAATGGCACCAAGCGGCCCGGCAACCCCGAATGGCAGCGGCTGGCGGCCGGCGGCTTTGCCGATTGGCGGCTGAAGATATCGGGCCTGGTTGGCCGTGAACTGTCGCTGTCGCTTGCCGATCTGGCGCGCCTGCCGCAGCGCACCCAGATCACCCGCCACGATTGCGTGGAGGGCTGGAGCGCCATCGGCCAATGGACCGGGCCGGCGCTGTCCCAACTGCTCAAGGCCGCCGCCTTGCGTGACGGCGCGCGTTACATCGTGTTCCTGTGCGCCGATGATTATGGCGCAGAGGCGGCCAAGGGCGGCCTGCAATCGGCCAGCCGCTATTACGAGAGCATCGATCTGGTCGATGCCTTCCACCCCCAGACCATCCTGGCCCACAGCCTCAACAACGCCCCGATCGATGCCGCCCATGGTGCGCCATTGCGGCTGCGGGTGGAACGCCAGCTGGGCTACAAGCAGGCCAAATATCTGATGCAGATCGTGGTGGCCGACAGCCTGGCGCCGTTCGGCGGCGGCAAGGGCGGTTACTGGCCCGATCGCGGCTATGAATGGTATGCCGGCACTTAGGGTCCTGACCCTAGGTTCGGGTGGCAAACCAGATCACATGGGCCGCGCCCTTGCCATTCTCCCGCGCCCGCACCGTCACGGTTTCCACCGCAAAGCCGCTGCGTTCCAGCCGCCGGCCAAAGCCCGGATCGGGCGCGGCCGACCACACCGCCAGCACGCCGCCGGGGCGCAGCGCCGTTCGGGCGGCGGCCAGCCCGCGCTGGCCATACAGCCCGTCATTGCCGGGCCGCGTCAGCCCGTCAGGCCCATTGTCCACATCCAGCAAGATGGCATCATTTAGCGCCGCCGCCCGGCCGATCTCGGCGGCGACATCGCCCATCACCAGCACCACGCGCGGATCGTCCAGGCAGCCGGCCGTCAGATCGGCCATTGGCCCGCGCGCCCAGGCGATGATGCCCGGCACCAGTTCCGCCACCGTCACCCGCGCGCGCGGCCCCAGCCGGCCCAGCACGGCGCGCAGCGTGTAACCCATGCCATAACCGCCGATCAGCACATGCGCCGCCGGGCGATCGGCCAGCCGGTCACAGGCCATGGTGCCCAGCGCCACCTCCGATCCGTGCTGCCGCGTGCTCATCAGTTCGTTGCGATCCAGCACGATCATGAAATCGGCGCCGCGCCGGAACAGCCGCAGCGGCGGCCCGCCCGGCACCTCGGCCACGCCCACCAGTTCGCGCGGAATCATGGCGCGCTGGCCGCCGGTTTCCTCATCTTGCGTCCTCCGTGCTCAAGGCCCATGTCAGAAGCCGCAGCGCGCCGCCAGCGACTTGATCATCGGGCTGCCCTGAACCGGAACAGCCTGTCACCATGCCGCCCGATGGCATGGCTGATCTGGCGGCCGTTCAGGCCGGCGGGATTTCGCCCAGCGCGGCCGGATCGGGCGCGGCAAGATCGATGGCACCGCGGATGATCGTGTCGGCGCCGGTCATCATGTCGCCGCTGATCACCTGCAGATCCAGCCGCTCCAGATCGCGGCGGCGATATTCGGCCTCGATGGCATCGATGACGGTGTCGGGCGTGCCCAGCGTGGCCAGCACGTCGCGGCCCATCATCACCGCGCTTTCCAGCGTTTCGCGGGTGACATGATCCAGCCCGGCCTGGCGCAGGGCAATGGCGTGGGTGCGATCATAAGCGCGGGCAATGATCGGCAGATCGGGCCATTCGGCCTGGATCGGGGCCACCACCGGCGCCGGATCCCACTGGCCATCGATGGCGAACACCAGCGCGGCGGCGCGCTCGATCCCGGCGGTGCGCAAGATGTCCAGCCGTGTGCCATCGCCCCAGAACACCGTGTTGCCAAACCGCGCGGTGATGTCGATCAGTTCGGCATCCAGATCGATGGCGGTCAACGCCTGGCCGCGCGCCCGCAGCATCTGGGCGATCACCTGCCCCACCCGGCCACTGCCCACCAGCACGACATGGCCGCCATGACCGGCACTGCCCGCCGCCTCCGGCCCATCACGGCGGCCGGCGTCCTCGGCCCGTTCAAACAGGCGCATGGCCAGCCGGAACAGCAGCGGCGTCAGCGCCATGGAACAGGTGACGACCGCGCCGAACAATTGCGCCGCCGAATGGCTGATCAACAGGCCGCGTTCGGCCTCGCCAAACAGCACGAAACCGAATTCGCCGCCCTGGGCCAGCAACATGCCCATTTCGCCCGCCCGCCGCCAATCGGTGCCGAATTGCCGGGCCAGCGCGGCGATCACCACGGTCTTCACCGCCATCACGCCCACCACCAGCGCGATCAGCAGCCCCAGATTGTCGCGCATCACCGCCAGATCAAGGCTCATGCCGATGGCGATGAAGAACAGGCCAAGCATGAGGCCGCGAAACGGTTCGATGTCGGTCTCCAGCGCGTGGCGATAGGGCGATTCGGCCAGCATCACGCCGGCAACAAAGGCCCCCAGCGCCATCGACAGGCCCAGGCTGGCCATCAGCAGCGCGCTGCCCAGCACGCTGAGCAGGGCAGCCGCCACAAAGGCCTCGCGCGCGCCCAGCGTGCCGATGATGCGGAACAGGCGCGGCAGCACCCAGCGCCCCACCGCCACCAGAAAGGCCAGCGCCCCCAGCGTCTTGGCCGCCATCAGCCAGCCCGGTTCGGGATTGGCCACCGGCGCCCGCGACAGGGCAGCCACCACGGTGAGCAGCGGCACGATGGCCAGATCCTGGAACAGCAGCATGGCAAAGCTGCGTTCGCCAAAGGCGGTGGCGGCCAGTTGCCGTTCGCCCAGCAACTGTATCACCAGCGCGGTGGACGACAGGCCCAGCGGCAGGCCCACCACCAGCGCTGCCTGCCAGGTGAGGCTGGTGAGCGCCAGCAGCAGCCCGGTCAGCGCCAGGCCGCACAGGATCACCTGCGCCGCCCCCAGGCCAAAGATGTCGCGGCGCAGCGCCCACAGCCGCGACGGCTGCAATTCCAGCCCGATCACGAACAGCAGCAGCACCACGCCGAATTCGGCAAAATGCAGCGTCTGCTGCGCATTGGCGACCAGGCCCAGCAGCGACGGCCCGATCAGGATGCCGGCGGCCAGATAGCCCAGCACCGCCCCCAGCCGGAAGCGGACGAACAGCGGCACCAGCACGACGGCGGCAGCCAGATACACCACCGCATCGCGCAGCAGATTGGGTTCGGCCGCCGCCATCAGCCGGCCGCCGCCAGCGCCGCGATGATGGCATCCAGCGGCAGCAGGATGGATGGGTGGCGGGCGCGGTGGGCGCGGGCCGGAGCAAAGGCGGCCCAGCCGTCGGGCGCCGCCTCGGCCCGCTTGCCCAGGAAATCGGCCAGGGCGGTGCGGGTGGCGGCCAGGCTGGCGGCATCGGCCCCAACCGCCCGCTCGGCCGCGACCGCGGCCGCGGCCTGGCCCAGCGTGCAGGCCCTGGCGGCATCCAGCGCCACCGCGCTGATCCGGCCATCGGCCAGCGCCACATCGGCGATGATCTTGCTGCCGCACACCGGGGAAACGCGCGTGGCGCTTGCCGTGGGCGCCGGCAGACGGTGCGCGCCTTCACCGGCCAGTTTCAGGCGCAGAATCGCCGCGCTGTAGAGCGTGTCAGCCATGGTCCCGTTTAATCATTCCCCAGCGGATCGGGATAGCGGCGAAAATGCACCGTGCCGTCGCGATCCACCTCCACCAGTTCGCCGGTGATGTCGGCCCCGGCGGCGATGATGGCATCCAGGGCAGCGCCAAACAGGCGGCGTTGTTCGGCGTTGCCAACCGATGGCAGGATCACCAACAGCCCGGCATGGACATCGACGCCGCGATAGAGCCGAAGAAAATCCCGGCCATTGTTGGTGACGAAGGTGAAATCGCCGCCAACGATCTGCGGCATGATCGCCCGATCAGACAAGGTGTTGAGGCCCAGCCAATTGACATGGTGCGCCTCGAAGCCGCGCACATGTGCTTCTGCCGCCAGATCGGGCGTCAGACATTCATCAATCAGGAAACGGATCAGAGCAGCCCCTGTGCTTTGGCCCAGCGCCGCACGGCATCAATGCCGCCAAGCGGCATATAGGGATAGCCACGCACAATATCATAATCGCTCTCGCCGGCCTTGATGCAGGCCACGATCGTCTCCGCCGGAATCCGCGTGCCGTGGATCACCGGCCAGCCGCCAAGGATTTCGGGATCAGACACCACCTCGACAAAGCGCGGCGGCGGCGGGGCGGAAAGTTTCGTGGCCATGGGCCTTGTATAACAGATGTGGCGGACAATGGCACCGCTGGTGCGCTGCTCCCCACCAACCCCGTCATGCTGAAACAGGTTCAGCATGACGAGCGCCTTGTGAATGCCGGTTGCGCTATACCCGCCGCCAGCTGGTGCCACCCGGCCCGTCTTCCAGAACAATGCCTTCGGCCGCCAGCCCATCGCGGATGCGATCGGATTCGGCCCAGTTGCGCGCCAGCCGTGCCGCGGTGCGTTCGGCCACCAATGCATCGAACCGCCCCGAATCGGGATCGGCGCTGCGCACATCGCTGGCATGGCGGCTCTTTTCCGGGCTGAGCGAGGGCAGCCCCAGAAAGGCCAGCGCCCCCAGCAGTGCGGTGCGATCCGATTCGATCCCGGCGATTGCGGCCAGCGCGGCCGGCGTGTTCAGATCGTCAGACAGCGCCTCCACCACCACGGGCGGCGGCGGCGGCCGCACGCCCCTAGGCACATCCCCCAGCCGGCGCAGCCATTTGTCCAGCCGGCCGCGCATCTGGCCAAGCAGCGCTTCATCCCAGGTCAACGGCTGGCGATACTGGGCGCTGAGCAGGCCCAGGCGCAACTCGTCCCCCGTCCACCCGGCCGCCAGCAGATCGCCCACGCTTTGCACATTGCCCAGCGATTTCGACATCTTCTCGCCACCGCCGAAATTCAGGAAGCCATTGTGCATCCAGATGTTGGCCAGTGGCGCGCCATCATGGGCGCAGGCACTTTGCGCGCATTCATTCTCGTGGTGCGGAAAGGTCAGATCGATGCCGCCGCCGTGAATGTCGATGGTTTGCCCCAGGCTTTCGGCAATCATCGCCGAGCACTCGATATGCCAGCCCGGCCGGCCCCGGCCCCAGGGCGATGGCCAGCCGGCCTGATCCTTCGTCGACGGCTTCCAAAGCACGAAATCGGCCGGGTTCTTCTTGTAAGGTGCCACCTCCACCCGCGCCCCGGCGATCATCTCCTCCAGCGGGCGGCGCGACAGGCGGCCATAATCGCCATAGCTGGCCACATCGAACAGCACATGGCCCTGGCCCTCATAGGCATGGCCCCTGGCGATCAGGCGTTCGATCATCGCCACCATCGCCGGGATGCTGGTGGTGGCGTGCGGGTGCAGATCGGGCCGCTCCACGCCCAGCGTGGCGGCATCTTCCAGATACAGCGCCTCGTAACGCCGGGTGATCACGTCGATGCTCACACCCTCGGCGCGGGCCTTGTCCATGATCTTGTCGTCGATGTCGGTGATGTTGCGGGCATAGACCAGCTTGTCGGGGCCATAGACATGGCGCAGCAGGCGTTGCAGCACATCGAACACCACCGCCGGGCGGAAATTGCCGATATGGGCGCGGCCATACACCGTGGGGCCGCAGACATACATCGTCACCCGATCGGGGTTGATCGGTTGCAGCACATCCTTGCTGCGCGTGGCGGTGTTATAGAGCCGGATCGTCATATCGCGGTGGATGGCGACTTTTTTTCCTGATCGTCAAGCAGCCTGTCGAGCGCGCCACGCTGCTGGCCGTCATAGCCTTCGCCTTCGGCCGGCGCCGCATCGCCACCCAGGCCGGGCACATCGGCATGCGGGTTGATCAGCTGCTGCTGCTGTTTCCAGGCTTCGCCCACCCAGCCGACCATGGCGCTGGCCACCAGCGCGAGCGTGGGCGTGGTGCGCGCCCTGGCCAGCCAATCGGGGCGGGCGCCATCGCCCGGCACCACCCGCAGGCCCAGGGTGATCAGCAGGAAGATCAGGCTGGCCACCAGAAAGCCCTTCACCAGGCCAAAGCCCAGCCCCAGCAGGCGATCGAACACGCCGATGGCGCTGCCCTTGGCCGTGCTGGACAACACACTGCCGATCAGCTTCACCCCCAGCAACGCCAGCAGGAACGGCCCCAGCACGGCGGCAAGGGCCGCGATCAGCTCGCTGCCGCTGGCCTGCGCAAAAATGGCCTTGGCCGGCGTGTAGAACAGGCGGACGGCAACGAAGCCGGCAAACCAGCCCGCCAGGCTGGCCACTTCGGCAATGAAGCCGCGCATCAGGCCAAAACCGGCAGCGGCCCCGACGATGAGCAGCACGATCCAGTCAAAGCCGGCGAGGGAGGCGATGAATTCCATCATGACCTGCGCCTAACCCGAAGCAGGGTGTGTTGCCAATCCAAAACACGTCATTCCGGCCGCCCCAGCGTGTCGACCAGGGCATTGAGGGTGCGAAACGCCGCCACCCGCATCGCGCCGCCGCCGCCGGTGCCATCGGGCACAAAGGCGCGGCCAAAGCCCAGCTTGGCCGCTTCCTTCAGCCGCAAGCTGGCCAGCCCGGCGGCGCGCAGCTCGCCCGACAGCGCCACTTCGCCAAAGGCGACGCAATCGCCTGGCAACGGCCGATCGGTGAGGGCGGACACCAGCGCGCAGGCCACCGCCAGATCGGCGGCCGGATCGGCGATGCGCAGGCCGCCCGCCACATTCAGATAGACTTCGTGCCCGCCAAACCCCAGGCCGCAGCGCGCTTCCAGCACCGCCAGCAGCATGGCCAGCCGGCCCGAATCCCAGCCCACCACCGCCCGGCGCGGCGTCGCCCCCGATGGCACCCGCACCACCAGCGCCTGGATCTCGCACAGCACCGGCCGCGTGCCCTCCAGCGCCGGAAACACCACCGCGCCGGTCACGCTCGCGCCCTCGGCCCGGTTGGTCAGGAACAGGCTGGACGGGTTGGCCACTTCCTCCAGACCATCGGCGCCCATGGCGAACACGCCAATCTCGTCCGTGCCGCCAAAGCGGTTCTTCACGGCGCGCAGGATGCGATACTGGTGGCTGCGCTCCCCTTCGAAATAGAGCACGGTATCCACCATATGCTCCAGCACGCGCGGCCCGGCGAGCTGGCCATCCTTGGTGACATGGCCCACCAGCACCAGCGCACAGCCGGACAATTTGGCAAAGCGGATCAGTTCCTGCGCCGATGCCCTGACCTGCGAAACCGTGCCGGGCGCGCCTTCCAGCGTGTCTGAATGCATGGTCTGGATCGAATCGATCACCAGCAGCGCCGGCGCGGCCTTCTGGCTGCCCAGCGTGGTCAGGATGTCGCGCACATTGGTTTCGGCCGCCAGCGCCACATCCGCCTTGGCCAGCCCCAGCCGCCGGGCCCGCAGCCGCACCTGATCGGCGGCCTCCTCCCCCGACACATAGGCCACGCTGGTGCCGCTGCGCGCCATCTTGCCGGCCGCCTGCAGCAGCAGGGTGGATTTGCCGATGCCGGGATCGCCGCCGATCAGGGTGACGCTGCCCGCCACCAGCCCGCCGCCCAGCGCCCGGTCCAGCTCGGCAATGCCGGTCGACAGCCGCGCCGGCAAGGCGACATCATCGGCCAGGCTTTCCATGGCGATGCGCCGGCCGCCCGATTGCAGCGACTGCTTGGCCGCAAAGGGCGTGAACACCGGCGCGGCTTCCTCCGCCAGCGTGTTCCACTCCTTGCAATCGCCGCACTGCCCCGCCCAGCGCGCCGCCACCGCGCCGCACGCCTGGCAGACATAGCGGGTCTTGCCCTTGGCCATTGTCACCCTTTCAGAACAGAAATGGAACATTAAGGCGGCATGGCGGCGCTTGCAAGCCGTGCACCGGCCATGCCAAGGTGGGCCATGCGCACCCTGATCCTGCTTGCGGCCGTGCTGGCCAGCCCCGCCATCGCCCAGCCGGCCGATCTGAAAGCCGCCCATGCCATGATCGCCGCCGATTATGACACGACCATCGCCGAGGTGATCGAGCTGACCGAAATTCCCGCGCCGCCGTTTCGCGAAACCGCGCGCGGGCAGCGCATGGCGGAGAAATTCAAGGCGCTGGGCCTGGTTGATGTGCATGTCGATGCCGTCGGCAATGTCATCGGCACCCGGCCCGGCAAGGATCGCGCCGCCAAGGCCCTGATGGTCGCCGCGCATCTGGACACGGTGTTCCCGCCCGATGTGGCCATCAAGGTGCGCCGCGACGGCGACACACTGCACGCGCCCGGCATTGGTGATACCACCGTCACCCTGGCCGCGCTGCTGGCCTTCAACCGCGCCATGAATGCCGCGAAGTTCACCCCGGCGCGCGACATCATCTTCGTCGCCAACGTCGGCGAAGAGGGCCAGGGCGATCTGCGCGGCGTGCGCCACATCTTCGGTGCCAGCCCGATGAAACCCCGCATCGGCGACTTCATCAGCTTTGATGGCAGCAATGTCGCCCGCATCGTCAACGGCGGCGTCGGTTCGCGCCGTTATCGCGTCGCTTTCAAGGGGCCGGGCGGCCACAGCTATGGCGCGTTCGGCATCGTCAACCCGATGGCCGCCATGGCCGGCGCGGTGCAGGGCCTCTACAGGATCATCCCGCCCAGCGATGTGAAGACCACCTTTGCCGCCTCCACCATCGCCGGCGGCACCTCGGTCAACTCCATCCCCAACCTCATCCTGGCCGAATTCGACATGCGCTCGGCCTCCACCACCAATCTCAAGGCCCTGGAAGCCCAGTTCCTGAAAATCGTCGAAGACAGCGTGGCCGCCGAGAACGCCGCCCGCGACACACGCTATGGCAAGATCAGCGCCGTGCCCGAACTGATCGGCGACCGGCCGGCCGGCACCACGCCGGCCAATGACCCGCTGGTGCAGACCGCCGCCCGCATTCTCACCGCCGGCGGCTATGATGCGCAACTGATGCCCTCCTCCACCGACAGCAACATCCCGATCAGCCTGGGCATCCCGGCCATCACCCTGGGCGCCGGCGGCGGCGGCTTTCGCGCCCATGCGCTGGACGAATATGTGAACATTGAACGCACCGCCTTCGTGAAGGGCCTCACCACCGCGTTCGACATTGTCGTCGCGGCCGCCGCCATCAAGCGCTAGGCCCAGGGCCCGGTGGCGGCGCAGCCGCCCCTTGCCGCCCCCTGCCGCCCCGCTACACTGGCCCCCTGACAAGGAGGGCCGGCGTGCAGACCAAGGAGCTTCGCCTCGCGCTCGTCTGCTATGGCGGGGTCAGCCTGGCGGTCTACATGCACGGCCTCACCAAGGAGGTGTGGAAGCTGGCCCGCGCCTCCATGCGCCGGCACACGCCCGAAGGCCCGCCCCCGGCGCGGGACAGCGAAATCGTCTACCAGGCCCTGCTCGATGCCATTCCCGGCCTTGATCTGCGGGTGGTGTGCGACATCGTGGCCGGCGCATCGGCCGGCGGCATCAACGGCGTGCTGCTCGCCCGCGCCCTGGTGGAAGGGCATGATCTGGATGCCATCCGCAGCCTGTGGCTGGATGGGGCCGACAGCGATGCCCTGCTTGATCCCGCCGCCGCGTCGCGCCCGCTGTCAAAGCTGTGGGCGATCCCGCTGGTCTGGCTGGTGCGCAGCCGCGGGCTGGACCCGGCTGACAAAGCCGAGGTCGCCGCCCATGGCGAGGTGAAGCGCAAATTGTCCCGCTTCATGCGCAGCCGCTGGTTCCAGCCGCCCTTTTCCGGCCCGGCCTTTTCCGGCCTGCTGGCCGATGCCGTGGCCGCCATGGCCAGGGGTGAACGCACGCCGCCGCTGCTGCCGCCACTGCACCCGTTCGATCTGTTCGTCACCGTCACCGATTATCATGGTGCCCCCACGGCGCTGCGCCTCAACAGCCCGGCCCAGGTGATCGAACCCGAACATCGGCTGGTGATCGGCTTTGGCTGCGCCGGGGCCAGCCGGCGGCTGGGCGATGATCCGGCGCTGGTGCTGGCCGCCCGCGCCACCGCCAGCTTTCCCGGTGCCTTCCCGCCGGCCCGTGCCAGCGAGGTGGAGGCGATCTATCACCAGCGCGGGGCCGGCTGGCCGGGGCGCGATGCCTTCCTGGCCCGCATCCTGCCCGGCCGCGCCGCGCCGGAACAGGTCGATCTCATCGATGGAGCCGTGCTCGACAACCGGCCCTTTGGCCCGGCGCTGGCGGCGCTGGGCCGCCGCCCGGCCCACCGCGAGGTGGATCGCCGGCTGGTCTATCTCGATCCCAAGCCCGGCAGCCATGGCGGGCAGACTTCGCCCGGCGGCCAGCCGGGCTTTTTCGCCACCATCCTGCGCAGCCTGGCGGATATTCCGCGCCAGCAGCCGATCCGCGACAGCGTGACGGCGATCGCGGCGCTGTCAGGCCGGGCGCGGCGGCTGCGCCACATCGTCATCGGCATGATCCCGCAGGTTGATGCCGCCATCGATGCCGCAATCGGCTTCCGGCTGCTGCTGCTGTCGCCCACCGGGGCTCGGCTGGCCGATTGGCGCAGCCGCATGAACAGCGCCGCCGCCACCCAGGCCGGCTTTGCCTTCGGTGCCTATGGCCGGCTGAAGTTCAGCCTGGTGGTGGAACGGCTGGCCAGCGAGATCGCCCGCATCGGCGGGCAGGAGCCTGACATGCTGCGCAGCGCGCTGTGGGCGCAGCTGGCGGCGGCAAACCAGCCGGAATCTGCCCTGGCCAAGGACGGGGCCGGCAGCGCCTTTGTCATGGTGCTGCGCCGCTTCGATGTCGATTTCCGTATCCGCCGCCTGCGCTTTGTCATCCGCCGCCTGAACGCCGCCATGGCCGGGGCCGACGATCCCACCCGCGCCGCGCTGGGCCGCATCAAGGCCGGTCTGCACGCCATATTGGCCCCGCATCTGGCCATCTGGAACCGGCTGGCCGCCGATCCCGCCATCGCGGCGGCCTGCGCCGGGGCTGATCCGGCGGCGGCGCTGGCAGCGGTGGAGACCGGCCTGGGCCTGAAGGCGCTGGACAGCCAGAGCGATGCGGCGCTGGTGGCGCTGCTGGCCGAACAGCTGCCGCGCCGGCTGCGCCGCGATGTGCTGGCGGCCTATCTGGGCTTTCCCTTCTTCGATATCGCCATCCTGCCGCTGATCGCCGATGGCGGGCTGGACGAGCTGGACGAGATCAAGGTGGACCGCATCAGCCCCGATGACTGTTCCGCCCTGGCCATGGCCGGCGGGCGGCGGCTGAAAGGCGCGCTGTTCAATGCCTTTGGCGCGTTTTTCAGCCGCGCCTATCGCGAGCATGATTATCTGTGGGGCCGGCTGCACGGGGCGGAACGGCTGATCGATCTGGTCATCTCCAGCCTGCCCGCGGCGGTGCGGCCCACGCCGGCCGATCTGGCCGGCATCCGCGTGGCAGCGTTCCGCGCCATCATCGCCGCCGAACGCCCGCACCTGCACCAGATCGATGATCTGTTCGCCGCGCTGGATGCCGCCCTCACGGCGCCGGCTGCGGCTTCCGGGGCTTCGACACGGGGGGGCGATACTGGCGCAGATAATGGATGATGATCATCATGCCGATCACGCTGGGGATGGCCCAGATCGCGGGGTTAAAGGCATGGGCCGGCACCAGTTCGATCAGCCCGACAGACAGGAAGGCGGTATAGGCCGCAATGCCGGTGGCCACCATCGCCTTGAAATGTTCGGGGATATAGGCCCGCGCGCTGGCCGGGCTGGCAAAGATGTAGCGGAAATAGGTGGTGGTGGTGCCAAAGCCCAGCAGCGACACCATCACCATCAGCACCGGTTCCATCACCGGCCCGTTGCGGTTGAGCAGATAGAGGCCATGGGCCAGGCACAGCCCGGCCGCCGCCATGGTGCCGCCCTGCAACGCCAGCATCGACCAGTGGCGATTGCCTGCATGATTGCGCCGGTTGGCCACCATCACCAGCCCATAGCGGGTCATCGAGATGGCCAGCAGCCCCAGATAGACCATCATGGTGCCGAACATGCCGCGATACAGCACTGCATCGGTGAGTTGCGGGTGCATGGCCAGCGGCCAGACCAGCGACAGGCCGCCCATGCCCAGCGCCTGCGCCGCGGCGGTGTAGATGGCGGCGGAAAACACCAGCCCCCACCAGCGGTGCGCCGGCCCGCCCTTTTTCGTCAGCACCGCCCCCCAGAAGCTGGTGAGCGCCACGACGCCAGCACCGATGTGGATGGCCAGGATCAGATTGAACAGCCAGGGCATGATCAGAAGCTTCGCTGTCTTGCGGTTGGTTCGCCCCTCATGGCCACAAGCGCCGGCCAAGGGCAAGTGCGCCCCTCTCGTCACAAAGGCCAATAACCGGCTTTGCTGCCTTGCAACATCGCGGGGGCCATGCTAGCCGCGCCCACATCGCTTTGGGTAGCCGGTGAACCCCGTTCGCCGTGCCCTGTTGTCATATCCGATTCAAAGCGGGGCAGAAGCCTTGGACGCACAGATTTCCTCCAGCGTGGCCACCGGCCTTTCCGGCCGCTATGCCCGTGCCCTGTTCGATCTTGCCATCGAAGGCAAGGCGCTCGCAGCCGTCGAAGCCAGCCTCGCCAGCCTGACGCAGGCGCTGGCCGAATCGGCCGATCTCAAGGCACTGATCGGCAGCCCGCTGGTGGGTCGCGGCGCCGCCGGGGCCGCCATCCAGGGCGTCGCCACCGGGCTGAACATCGATGGCCTGACGCGCAATTTCCTCGGCGTGCTCGCCACCAATCGCCGGCTGGCGCTGCTGCCCGCCGTGATCCGCGATTTCGCCGCGCTGAATGCCGCCCGCAAGGGCGAGGTGACCGCCAGCGTCACCGCCGCGCATGCGCTGACGGCGGCGCAGCAGAAGGCGCTGGCCACCAAGCTGAAGGCCGGCATCGGCCGTGATGTGGCGCTGACCGTCACCGTCGATCCGTCCATCCTGGGCGGGCTGATGGTGCGCGTTGGCAGCCGCCTGATCGATTCGTCATTGAAGACCCGGCTCGACATGCTCGGCCAGGCGCTCAAAGCTTAACACAAGGACCATCCAGATGGACATCAACGCCGCTGAAATCTCGCGGATCATCAAGGACCAGATCGCCAATTTCGGCACCGAAGCCCAGGTTTCGGAAGTCGGCCAGGTCTTGAGCGTGGGTGACGGCATCGCCCGCGTGCATGGGCTCGACAATGTGCAGGCCGGCGAAATGGTGGAGTTTCCCGGCGGCATCAAGGGCATGGCCCTGAACCTGGAAACCGACAATGTCGGCATCGTGATCTTCGGGTCCGACAGCCAGATCAAGGAAGGCGACACCGTCAAGCGCACCGGCACCATCGTCGACGTGCCGGTGGGCAAGGGCCTGCTGGGCCGCGTCGTGGATGGCCTGGGCAACCCGATCGACGGCAAGGGCCCGATCGTCGCCGCCGAACGCCGCCGTGTCGAGGTGAAGGCCCCCGGCATCATCCCGCGCAAGAGCGTGCACGAACCGATGCAGACCGGCCTGAAGGCGCTCGACGCCCTCGTTCCCGTCGGCCGCGGCCAGCGCGAGCTGATCATCGGCGATCGCCAGACCGGCAAGACCGCGGTGGCCATCGACACCTTCATCAACCAGAAGGGCGTCAACGCCGGCGACGATGAAAGCAAGAAGCTCTATTGCATCTATGTCGCCGTCGGCCAGAAGCGCTCGACCGTGGCGCAGATCGTGCGCGCGCTGGAAGAAAATGGCGCGATGGAATATTCGATCGTGGTCGCCGCCACCGCCTCGGAACCGGCCCCGCTGCAGTTCCTGGCGCCCTACACCGGCTGCACCATGGGCGAATATTTCCGCGACAACGGCATGCACGCCGTGATCGTCTATGACGATCTGTCCAAGCAGGCCGTGGCCTATCGCCAGATGTCGCTGCTGCTGCGCCGCCCACCGGGCCGCGAAGCCTATCCGGGTGACGTGTTCTATCTGCACAGCCGCCTGCTGGAACGCGCCGCCAAGATGAACGATGCCAACGGCAATGGCTCGCTGACCGCACTGCCGATCATCGAGACGCAGGCCGGTGACGTGTCGGCCTATATCCCGACCAACGTGATCTCGATCACCGATGGCCAGATCTTCCTGGAAACCGAGCTGTTCTATCAGGGCATCCGCCCGGCCATCAACGTCGGCCTGTCGGTGAGCCGCGTCGGTTCGGCGGCGCAGACCAAGGCGATGAAGAAGGTGGCAGGCAGCATCAAGCTGGAGCTGGCGCAGTATCGCGAAATGGCGGCGTTCGCGCAGTTTGGGTCTGACCTTGATGCCTCCACCCAGAAGCTGCTCAACCGCGGCAAGCGCCTGACCGAACTGCTCAAGCAGGGCCAGTTCAAGCCGATGCCGTTCGAAGAGCAGGTCGTGTCGATCTTTGCCGGCGTGAACGGCTTCATCGACGGCGTTGACGCCACCGCCGTCACCCGCTTCGAAGCCGCGCTGCTGTCCCACGTGAAATCGGCCCATGCCGATGTGCTGGCCGACATCCGCGACAAGAAGGATCTTTCGGCTGACACGACCGCCAAGCTGAAGGACGTCATCGGCGCGTTTGTGAAGACGTTTGCGTAACACCACCGTCGTCGCCCCGCACTTGATGCGGGGCTTGGCTGTTGCGGCCGGAAAGAAGGAAGCCTAGCCCCGGATCAAGTCCGGGGCGACGCTGCGAGAAAGAGCAGAATGCCCAGTCTCAAATCCCTGAAGATGCGCATCACTTCGGTGAAGTCGACGCAGAAGATCACCAAGGCCATGAAGATGGTCGCGGCGGCCAAGCTGCGCCGCGCGCAGGAAGCCGCGGAAGCCGCCCGCCCCTATTCGGTGCGGATGGCCGCCGTGATGGCCAGCCTTGCCAGCCGCGTCACCGTTGGCCCGGAAAGCCCGCGCCTGTTGGCCGGCACCGGCAAGGATCAGGTGCATCTGCTGGTGGTCTGCTCGTCCGAACGCGGCCTTGCCGGCGGTTTCAACAGCAACATCGCCAAGCTGGCGCGCCGCACGCTGGAAGAGCTGCAAGGCCAGGGCAAGACGGTGAAGCTGATGTTTGTGGGCAAGAAGGCGCGCGCGCCCTTCGCCCGCACCCACAAGGATCTGATCGTCGGCACGGTGGACATGAGCCACATCAAGAATGTCGGCTTTGCCGATGCCAAGGCCGTGGCCGATGATGTGGTCGCCCGCTTCGACGCTGGCGAGTTCGATGTCGCCCACCTGTTCTTCTCCACCTTCAAGTCCGCGCTGACCCAGGAGCCGACCCGGCTGCAGATCATCCCGGCCGCGCTGCCGGCTGGTGATGCCAAGGGTGCCGATGCCAGCGTGGAATATGAGCCGGACGAGGAATCGATCCTGGCCGATCTGCTGCCCAAGAATCTTGCCGTGCAGGTGTTCCGCGCCTTGCTGGAAAATGCCGCATCGGAACAGGGCAGCCGCATGACCGCCATGGACAGCGCCACCCGCAACGCCGGCGACATGATCAACAAGCTTTCCATCACCTACAACCGCACGAGACAGGCCGCGATCACCAAGGAACTGATCGAGATCATCTCGGGCGCCGAAGCCCTTTAAGGAGCACGCCACCATGGCCAATACCACCAACAATGTCGGCCGCATCAGCCAGGTCATCGGCGCCGTCGTCGACGTGACGTTCGAAGGCGAACTGCCGGCGATCCTCTCGGCCCTCGAAACCAGCGTGAACGGCAACCGCCTCGTGCTGGAAGTCGCGCAGCATCTGGGCGAAAACGCCGTGCGCTGCATCGCCATGGACGCCACCGACGGCATGGTGCGCGGCCAGGAAGTGACCGACACCGGCAGCCAGATCCGGGTGCCGGTCGGCCCCGCCACCCTGGGCCGCATCATGAACGTGATCGGCGAGCCGATCGACGAGCGCGGCCCCATCGACCAGACCAACACCGCGCCGATCCACGCCCCGGCCCCGGAATTCGTCGACCAGTCGACCGAAGCGGCGATTCTGGTCACCGGCATCAAGGTGATCGATCTGCTGGCGCCCTATGCCAAGGGCGGCAAGATCGGCCTGTTCGGCGGCGCCGGCGTCGGCAAGACCGTGCTGATCCAGGAACTGATCAACAACATCGCCAAGGGCCATGGCGGCACCAGCGTGTTCGCCGGCGTGGGTGAGCGCACCCGCGAAGGCAATGACCTGTATCACGAATTCCTCGAAGCCGGCGTCATCGCGTCGGACGCGGATGGCAATGCCATTTCCGAAGGCTCCAAGGTGGCGCTGGTCTATGGCCAGATGAACGAGCCGCCCGGCGCCCGCGCCCGCGTCGCCCTGTCCGGCCTGACCATCGCCGAATATTTCCGCGACGTCGAAGGCCAGGACGTGCTGTTCTTCGTGGACAACATCTTCCGCTTCACCCAGGCCGGTTCGGAAGTGTCGGCGCTGCTCGGCCGCATCCCGTCGGCGGTGGGCTATCAGCCGACGCTGGCCACCGACATGGGCGCGCTGCAGGAACGCATCACCTCCACCAACAAGGGTTCGATCACCTCGGTGCAGGCCATCTACGTGCCCGCCGACGACTTGACCGACCCGGCCCCGGCCACCTCGTTCGCCCACCTGGATGCCACCACCGTGCTCAGCCGCGCGATTTCGGAACTGGGCATCTATCCGGCGGTCGATCCGCTCGATTCGACCAGCCGCGTGCTGGAACCGCGCGTGGTGGGCGAGGAACATTATCGCGTCGCCCGTTCGGTTCAGGAAATCCTGCAGAAATACAAGAGCCTGCAGGACATCATCGCCATTCTGGGCATGGACGAGCTGTCCGAAGAGGACAAGCTGACCGTGAGCCGCGCCCGCAAGATCCAGCGTTTCCTGAGCCAGCCGTTCCACGTCGCCGAAATCTTCACCGGTTCGCCCGGCGTGTTCGTCAGCGTGGAAGACACCATCAAGGGCTTCAAGGCCGTGGTGAACGGCGAATATGACCATCTGCCGGAAGCCGCCTTCTACATGGTTGGCACCATCGAGGATGCGGTGGCCAAGGCCAAGAAGCTGGCCGCCGACGCGGCGTAACCCTCACCCTCCCACCGCGGCGCGGTGGGCCCCTCCCTCTCCCCCCGGGGGGAGAGGGGTGAAGAGGAAGACCATGGCTGAACTGCTCGATTTCGAACTCGTCTCCCCGGAACGCCGCCTCGCCAAGGCGAAAGTGGCGATGGTGGTCGTGCCCGGCGTGGAAGGCGATTTTGGTGTGCTGCCCGGCCACGCGCCGATGATGTCCACCATCCGCCCCGGTGCCATCGCCATCCATGAAACGGATGGCGGCCCGGCCACGCAGCGTTTCTTCATCGATGGCGGCTTTGCCGAGGTGACCGAGACCGGCCTGACCATCCTGGCCGAACAGGCGACCCCGGTGGCCGAGATCGACGTGGCCGCCGTCGCCACCCAGCTGGCCGCCGCTCGCGCGGCGGGTGACGAAGCCGCCATGGCCCGGCTGGAAGCCATGCAGGCTGCCGCCACCAATTGAGCGGCCGCAGCGGCTGGAATTCACCCCGTCCGGCCCGTCCGGGCGGGGTTTTTTCATCGCCGTTCAGCCGGCTGACAGGCGCGATGCGCCAGTGTTTGCCGGTTCCCCCGCGCGGCATTTGCGCCTAGACTTGCCGCCTTTCGTTCTGGAGCCCATCGGTGATGCGCCTGATCCCCCTGCTGCTGCTGATGGCCGCCACCCCGGCGCTGGCCCAGCCCGCGCCCGCCAACCCGACCACGGCCGCCCCCCGGCCCAGCATCCTGAAACCGGCCGACGTTCCGACCGGCGATGGCACCCAGCCGCGCCAGCGGCTGGTGACGGTGTTCGGCAACGAAGCCTGCCCCAAGCCGCGTTCCGCCGATGAAGTGGTGGTGTGCGCCCGCCTGCCCGAATCCGAAGTCTATCGCATCCCCGAACCGCTGCGCCGCGCCGAAAACCGCCAGAGCGTGCTGACCCAGAACCGCGCCCTGCTGCTGGGCGATGGCACCGGCGGCGCCGGCGGCAGCATCGGCAGTTGCAGCGCGGTGGGGGCCGCCGGCTTCACCGGCTGTGATCGCCGCATGATCGAAGCCTGGGCGCAGGATCGCACCAACCGCATGGGCTACAACGAACAGACGCCGCGCTGACGGCCAACAACGAAAGGGGGCGCATCGCGCCGCCGCGATGCGCCCCCCATTCCTGTTGCGCCGGGTTCAGCCCAGCGGCTTGATCGTCGGCGCCACCGCCGGCTTGGCCGGATCGAAACGCACGCGCACCGTCTCCCCGCTGTTGCCGGGGAAGTTGGTGAACAGCGCCGTCACCAGATGCGGCACCAGCCGGGCCAGATTGTTGCTGGCGCCCACGGTTTCGGCGCGGCCTTCGAACACGCTCTGCTTGTCGGCGGTGCGGTTGATGCGCAGGGCGAGCGTGGTGTTGTATTGCGTCACGCTGTAGACGTCATTGCCGCCCCAGCCGCCGCCCCAGCCACCAAGGCCGGGGCCCCAGCCGCCAAAGCCGCCCCAGCCGCCGCCCCAATAAGGGCCCCAGCCGCCCCAGCCGCCCCAGCCGCCAAAGCCGAAGCCCGGCCGGCTCTGCACCTTCTCGCGCGGGGCGGTGATGTGATAATCCAGCTGCACCGTCAGCGCCGCGCTGGCCGGGCTGGCCGCTTCCTGGAAGCCGGCGGCCACCAGCTTGGCCTTCACCAGATTGGCATAGGTGGCGAATTCCAGCCCGCCTTCCAGCGTCTTGTCGCGCGGTTCGATCACGAAGCTGTTGCCCTGCGCCGCCGGCAGTTGCTGAAACCGCGCCACGCGCGCTTCGAAACCGGTGGTGCAGGCCGACAGCGCCAGCGCCGCCGCCAGCGGCAGCAGGACACGGGCAGGTGAGGTGATGATCATCGAGTCGTGCTCCACATGAACTTTCGGCAATGAATGCAGCGAAGCATAGGCCAAGGCAAGTGTCTGGCCGATGAACGGGCGCAGCACAAGCCGTTCAGGCGACAAAGCCCACCGCGCGATGCACCTGCGCCAGCACCGGTTCGGCAATGGCGCGCGCCCGCTCCGCGCCGCGCGCACAGATCGCCTCGATCGCCGCCTCATCCTGGCGCAGCGCGTTGAAGCGTTCGGTGATCGGCGCCAGCTTTGCCACCATCACATCGGCCAGCGCCGGCTTGAAACTGCCAAAGCCCTTGCCGCCATGATCGGCCAGCACCTGCGCCACGCTGGTATCGGTGAGCGCCGCCATCAGATTGACCAGATTGGCCGCCTCTGGCCGGCCGGCCAGCCCGGCCGCTTCCGACGGCAGCGCATCGGGATCGGTCTTGGCGCGCTTGATCTTGGCGGCGATGCTGTCGGCATCGTCGGTCAGGTTGATGCGGCTCTGGTCGCTGGGATCGCTCTTCGACATCTTGGCGCTGCCATCGCGCAAGGACATGACGCGGGTGGCCGGCCCTTCGATCACTGGCTCCGGCAGCGGGAACAGCTCCACCCCCATGTCGGTGTTGAACTTGGCGGCGATGTCGCGCGCCAGTTCCAGATGCTGTTTCTGATCCTCCCCCACCGGCACGTGCGTCGCCCGATAGGCCAATATGTCGGCCGCCTGCAGCACCGGATAGGTATAGAGGCCCACCGAGGCACCTTCGCGATCCTTGCCGCTCTTTTCCTTGAACTGGGTCATGCGGTTGAGCCAGCCGACACGGGCGGTGCACATCAGCACCCAGGCCAGTTCGGCGTGCACCCGCACCCGGCTTTGCGGGAACAGGATGCAGCGTTCGGGATCCAGCCCGGCGGCGATCAGCGCCGCTGTCATCTCGTGGATGCCGCGCCGCAGCGTGGCCGGATCCTGCGCCACGGTGATGGCGTGCAGATCAACCACGGAAAAGATGCATTCATGGGCATCCTGCATGCGCACCCAGTTGCGGATGGCCCCCAGATAATTGCCCAGGTGCAGGTTTCCGGTGGGCTGGATGCCCGAAAAGATGCGGCTCATGATGGTTTCCGTCGTCCCGGCAAGCGGGCAAAAAGGCCAGAGAGGGTGAACAGGCCCAGCAGGCGGGCCGCCCCCAGATAGGCGATGCCACCGGCCGATATCAACAGGCCAAGCAGCACCAGCTGGCGCGGCAGCGATGCATCGGGCGCGATCCGCAACAGCGGCTGCACCTGGAACAGCACCACCACCATCGCAGCGGTGGCCAGCACCAGCCGCGGCAGCAGCCGGCGGGCGCGGGCATCCAGCGCGAACTGCCCGCGCGCGCGCAGCAGCCACCACAGGGTGGCCGCGTTCATCCAGGCCGAAACCGCCGTGCCCAGCGCAATCCCCACATGGCCCAGCGGCCACACCAGCGCCAGATTGGCGACCAGATTGACCAGCATCGCCGCCAGCGCCACCCGCACCGGCGTGCGCGTATCGGCACGGGCGTGAAAGCCGGGCGTGAGCGCCTTGATCAGCACATAGGCCGGCAGCCCCAGTGCAAAACCGGCCAGCGCAGCGGCGGTGGCGGCACTGTCGGCCGCGCTGAACTGGCCATGTTCGAACAACACGCGGATGATCGGTTCGGCCGCCACCACCAGCCCGGCCGCGGCCGGCAGGGTGAGCATCAGCACCAGTTCGACCGCGCGGTTCTGCTGCGCCATGGCCGCCGCCTCATCGCCCGCCCCCAGCAGCCGCGACATGGTGGGCAGCAGCGCCGTGCCCACCCCGATGCCGATGATGCCCAGCGGCAGCTGGTTCAGCCGATCGGCATAATAAAGCCAGCTGACCGCGCCTTCGCCCAGAAAGCGGGCGGCAAGCGCGGTGGAAATCACCAGATTGATCTGCACCGCGCCCGCACCCAGCGCCGCCGGCAGGATCAGCCGCAGCAGCTGGCGCACCTGCGGGTTCAGCCGGGGCCAGCGCAGCATCAGGCGGATGCCGGCGCGCTGGCACGACCACAACAGCCAGGCCAGCTGCACAATGCCGCCCAGCGTGACGCACAGCGCCTGGGTGCGGGCGGCCACCGCAGCATCATCGCCGCCCGACCACAGCAGCCCGGCGATCAGCACGATGTTGAGCAGGATGGGCGCGGCGGCATTGACAGCAAAGCGGCCCACCGAATTCAACAGCCCGCCCAGCAGCGAGGTCAGGCTGATCAGCATCAGATAGGGAAAGGTGAGCCGGGTGAAATGCACGGTGAGAGCGAATTTTTCGGCGCCGGCATCGGGAAAGCCGCCGGTGAGCGCCCATACCACCGGCCCGGCGGCGGCCACCATCACCACGGTGAACAGCAGCAGCACCGGCAGCAGCACCGCCAGCACCGCTTCGGCAAAGGCCCGTGCCCCATCCAGCCGGCCGCCATCGGCACCCACCTGGCGGTTGAACATCGGCACGAAGGCGGCCGAAAACGCGCCTTCGGCAAACAGGGCGCGGAACAGATTGGGCAGGCGCTGGGCGATCAGAAAGGCATCGGCGGCCATGCCGGCGCCGATCAGCGTCGCCTGCAACACATCGCGCACGAAGCCGGCAATGCGCGACAACAGGGTGAGGCTGCCGATGGTGGCGGTGGCGCGCAGCAGATTCATTGCGCAGGGCCGCGCGCCGACAGGCACAAGCTCGGCCGGGCCACGGATACCCAGCGAAATATTGCCTTGCTGGGACCTGCGGGCAGCGCGCGCACTGGCGCGCTGAACCGCTTCGACGTCACGACGCGGCTTTGCCGCGGCGGCTGGCCCCTGGAATGGAAGAATGCAAACACGACGCCTTGTCGGTGCAGCCGAGGAAAAGTGCAAGCGCCCACGAACGAAAAAGGGCGGCCCAAGGGCCGCCCCCTCCGCCCTGCGGGCACCTCCCCCGCAAGGGGGAGGATCATGTGTCAGGCGTTGCCCACCTGGCCCTGCTGCTGCTGCTGCTGCGCCAGATAGAGCGCCCCGAAATCGATCGGGTCCAGCATCAGCGGCGGGAAGCCGCCATCGCGCACGGCATCGGCAATGATGCGGCGGGCGAAGGGAAACAGGATGCGCGGGCCCTCGATGATGCAGAACGGCTCCAGCGCTTCTTCCGGCACATTCTGCAGGCCGAACAGGCCGGCATAGACCAGTTCCACCATGAAGGTGGGCGTGCCGTCCACTTCGGCCTTGGCGCTGATCTTCAGTTCAACCTCATACACATCATCGGCGGCCTTGCGGGCGTTGACGCCCACATTGACATCGATGCGCGGCTGCGCCTGCAGTTGCAGGCTGTTGGGGGCGTTCGGGTTTTCGAACGACAGATCCTTCACATATTGCGTGATGATCGCCACTTGCGGCAGCGGTTCGTCGCCAAAGCCGTTTTCGGGGCTGGCGCCCAGGTCAATCTCGTCAGCCATCGGGCCTGTCCTTGCGCTGGAGGATTATTCGTCGTCGCCGCCCATCACCGGGCCGCTGTCCTGGCCCTTGGCCGACACGTCGCGATCGACAAATTCAACGATGGCCATCGGCGTGGCATCGGAACGGCGGATGCCGGCCTTGAGCACGCGGACATAGCCGCCCTGGCGGGTCGCATAGCGATCGGCCAGCACGTCGAACAGTTTGGCCAGCTGCGCCTCGTCACCCATGCGGGCCATGGCGAGGCGGCGGTTGGACAGGCCACCATGCTTGGCCAGCGTCACCAGCTTTTCGATGTAGGGGCGCAGTTCCTTGGCCTTGGGCAGCGTGGTGGTGATCTGCTCGTGCTTGATCAGGCTGGCCGACATGTTCTTCAACATGGCGATGCGGTGGGCCGAGGTGCGGCCGAGTTTGCGGTGGGCGACGCCGTGGCGCATGGGTCTTCTCTCCGTTCGTTTCCGGGCCGTGCAAGGCACCCGGAACCAGGCTGATGCAAGGGGTCAGCCAGATGCCCCTGCCGGTTTGGCGGAGCGGCCATGCAGCCAGCCCGCCCGTCCGGGCTTAGAATTCCTGCTCAAGCTTCTTGGCCATCTCTTCGATGTTTTCCGGCGGCCAACCGGCGATTTCCATGCCCAGGCGCAGGCCCATGTGGGACAGGACTTCCTTGATCTCGTTCAGCGACTTGCGGCCGAAGTTCGGCGTGCGCAGCATCTCGCTCTCGGTCTTCTGCACCAGATCGCCGATGTAGATGATGTTGTCGTTCTTCAGGCAGTTGGCCGAACGCACCGACAGTTCCAGTTCATCCACCTTCTTGAGCAGATAGCGGTTGATGCTGGTGCTGTCGTCCACCTCCACGGCACCGCCGGGGGCGGCCGTGTGGGTGACGGGCGCGGCCACGGTCGCATCCTCGAAGTTGACGAACAGTTGCAGCTGGTCCTGCAGGATCTTGGCGGCATAGGCCAGCGCATCTTCGGGGCTGAGGCTGCCATCGGTTTCCACCGTGATGGTCAGCTTGTCATAATCCAGTTCCTGGCCAACGCGGGTGTTGTCCACCTTGTAGCTGACCTGTCGCACCGGCGAATAGAGCGCATCCACCGGGATCAGGCCGATGGGGGCATCAGCCGGGCGGTTGGCGCTGGCCGGCACATAGCCCTTGCCGGTTTCCACCGTCAGTTCCATGTTCAGCGTGGCGCCGGCATCGAGGTTGCAGATCACCAGATCCTTGTTCATCACCTCCATGTCGCCGGTCACGGCGATCTGGCCGGCGGTGACCGGGCCCGGGCCGGTGGCGTTCAGATAGACGCGCTTGGCGGTATCGCCGGCCATGCGGATGCCGATCTGCTTGATGTTCAGCACCATGTCGGTCACGTCTTCACGCACGCCCGGCAGGCTGGAAAATTCATGCAGCGCGCCGTCCATCTTGATGGCGGTGACGGCCGCGCCCTGCAAAGAGGACAGCAGCACGCGGCGCAGGGCATTGCCCAGCGTCAGGCCAAAGCCACGTTCCAGCGGTTCGGCGATGAACGCCGCCTTCTGCCGGCCATCGCCGGTGGGGCGCTGCTCCAGGCGGTTGGGCTTCTTCAGTTCGGTCCAGTTCTTGGCGATGACTGCCACGGGGTTCACCTCGATTGTGGGAAGAGCGGATCGTCACCCGCCCGTCCCGTTGGACGTTGCCATTGGACGATGAAAGATTCACGCACCGGGCGCCGCCAACGGAGCCCGGCGCCTGGGCAGACAGATCAGACGCGGCGGCGCTTGGGCGGGCGCACGCCATTGTGCGGGATCGGCGTCACATCGCGGATGGCGGTGATGACGAAGCCCACGGCCTGCAAGGCACGCAGCGCCGATTCACGGCCTGAACCCGGCCCGCGCACTTCCACTTCCAGGGTGCGCACGCCATGCTCGGCGGCCTTCTTGCCGGCGTCTTCGGCAGCCATCTGCGCCGCGAACGGCGTCGACTTGCGGCTGCCCTTGAAGCCCATGGTGCCAGCCGACGACCAGGCAATGGCGTTGCCCTGCGCGTCGGTGATGGTGATCATGGTGTTGTTGAAACTGGCGTTCACATGCGCGACGCCAGAGGTGATGTTCTTGCGCTCCCTGCGCTTGATGCGAGCAACTTCGCGTGCCATTTCGAAAGATCCTTGAGCCTGATGGGGGAAAGAAGAGCGGCGGCGGCGCGCTTACTTCTTCTTGCCGGCGATCGGCTTGGCCTTGCCCTTGCGGGTGCGGGCGTTGGTGTGGGTGCGCTGGCCACGCACCGGCAGGCCCTTGCGGTGGCGCAGGCCGCGATAGCAGGCCAGGTCCATCAGGCGCTTGATGTTCATCGCCGTCTGGCGGCGCAGATCACCTTCCACGGTCAGTTCGCGATCGATCTTTTCGCGGATCAGCAGGATTTCCGCATCGGTCAGCTCCTGCACGCGGCGTTCGCGCGGGAAGCCGAGCTCGGCGGCCAGCCGGCTGGCGGTGGTGCGGCCGATGCCGTGGATATAGGTGAGCGCGATTTCAACGCGCTTGTTGGTCGGGATGTTGACACCCGCAATACGTGCCACAATAAGATCCTTTCATGCTCCACAGCGGCCCTGGGCTGGGGCTGCCATCTCAAAGCAACGGCAAGGCGGCCCGTGCGGGCGCCTGCTTCCCTCGACAATGCAGAGGAACGGCGGCGTTAGACGCGAGTCGCCAGATTGTCAAGCCCGGCTGGATCAGCCGCCCAGCACGCCATCAATGGCACTGGCCACCGCATCCATGTCGGCCATGCCATCCACGCGGGCGACGATGCCGCGGCCGTCATAATGCGGGATGATCGGCGCGGTCTTGGCGCGATATTCGGCCATGCGCTGGCGCACCGTGGCTTCGTTGTCGTCGGCCCGGCGCTTGAAGTTGCTGGCACCGCAGGCATCGCACACATCGGCCACACGCGGCTGCTTGAAGCGATCGTGATAGCCTTCGCCGCACGCCCCGCAGGTGAAGCGGCCGGTGATGCGTTCCACCAGCGCGTCCTCATCGACCACCAGTTCCACGACATGATCCAGCGTCAGCCCCTTGGCGGCCAGCATGGCATCCAGCGCATGGGCCTGGACATCGGTGCGCGGATAGCCATCAAGGATGAAGCCGGCGCGGGCATCATCCTGGTCCAGCCGTTCCGACAATATGCCGTTGACGATCTCGTCCGACACGAGGCCGCCCGATTCCATCACCGCCTTGGCCTGCAGGCCCACCGGCGTGCCCGCGGCCACAGCCGCGCGCAGCATGTCCCCGGTTGAAAGCTGCACCAGGCCGCGCTCCTTCATCAGGCGGCTGGCCTGGGTGCCCTTGCCCGCCCCCGGCGGGCCCAGCAGGATCAAGTTCAACGGCGGTTCCCCCTCAGCTTGGACTTCTTGATGAGGCCTTCATATTGATGGGCCAGCATGTGGCTCTGAATCTGGGCCACGGTGTCCATTGTGACATTGACGACGATCAGCAGGCTAGTCCCACCAAAGTAGAAGGGCACCTTGAGCTGGCTGATCATGAATTCCGGCAACAGGCAGATGACGACCAGATAGGCCGCGCCGATCACGGTCAGCCGGGTCAGGACATAGTCCAGATATTCCGACGTGCGGGTGCCGGGGCGGATGCCGGGCACGAAGCCGCCATATTTCTTGAGATTCTCGGCGGTTTCATCCGGGTTGAACACCACGGCGGTGTAGAAGAAGCTGAAGAACACGATGCCGGCCGCATACAGGAACATGTAGAGCGGGGCGCCGTGCTGCAACGCGGTCGTCACCGTGGTCAGCCATTCCGGCATGCTGCCCTGCTGGCTGAAGAACTGCGCGACCGTCAACGGCATCAGCAGCAGCGAGCTGGCGAAGATCGGCGGGATCACGCCCGACGTGTTGATCTTCAGCGGCAGGAAGCTGCTGTCGCCCTGGAACATGCGGTTGCCCATCTGGCGCTTGGGATACTGGATCAGGATCTTGCGCTGGGCGCGTTCCATCACGCAGATGCCGGCGATGGTGGCCAGCGCCACCACCGTGACCAGCAGCACGAAGGCCGGGCTGATCGCGCCGGTGCGGCCCTGTTCGAACAGCGTGCCCATCGCCGAAGGCAGCTGGGCCACGATGCCGGCCATGATGATCAGCGAAATGCCGTTGCCGATGCCGCGGCTGGTGATCTGTTCACCCAGCCACATCAGGAACATGGTGCCGCCCAGCAGCGAAATGATGGTGGAAATGCGGAAGAACCAGCCCGGATCGATCACCGCCGACACGCCGCTGCCCGCCCCCCAGCTTTCCAGGCCAACGGCGATGCCATAGCCCTGGACGATGGTGAGGAACACGGTGCCATAGCGCGTATACTGGTTCAGCGTCTTGCGGCCGGCCTCACCATCCTTCTTCAGCGCAATGAAGCTGGGGATCAGCGAGGTGAGCAGCTGCACCACGATCGACGCGGTGATGTAGGGCGTCACGCCCAGCGCGATCAGGCTCATGCGTTCCAGCGCGCCGCCGGAGAACATGTTGAAGAAATCCAGCACGCCGCCGCGCGTCTGGTTGAACAGGCTGGACAGCGCAAGCGGATCGATGCCGGGCAGCGGCACGAAGCTGATCAGGCGGAAGACGATCAACGCGCCCAGCGTGAACCAGATGCGGTTCTTCAGCTCGGTGGCCTTGCTGAAATTCGCGAACGACAAGCTCGCAGCCATTTGGTCGGCGGCAGACGCCATGATACCCTACCCGATCATCCGGTGACGTTGAAACGGCAAACGCCGCGTGCTCGTCCCATGTAGGCGACACGCGGCGCTTTTGCCATGGGTCTGTTTGACCCGCTGCGAATCTTACCGGGCAGCCTTCGCGGCGCGGGCAGCGGCACGGGCGGCCTTCTGCTCGTCCTTGCTCAGCGGCGCCGGGGCCGGGGCCGGCAGTTCGATCGAGCCGCCAGCGGCCTCCACCGCCGCCTTGGCCGTGGCCGAGGCGCCAGCCAGCTTCAGCGTCACCCTGGCGGTGAGCGCACCCACGCCCAGCAGGCGCACGCCATCGCGGGCATTGGTGATCACGCGGGCGGCCACCAGCGCATCGGCATCGATCAGGCTGCCGGCATCCAGGCGGCCGGCATCGATCGCCGATTGCAGCGTGCCCAGGTTCAGCACGGCATAATCCTTGCGGAAGATGTTGTTGAAGCCGCGTTTCGGGATGCGCATGTGCAGCGGCATCTGGCCGCCTTCAAAGCCGTTGATGGCAACACCCGAACGGCTGGTCTGGCCCTTCTGGCCGCGACCGGCGGTCTTGCCGACGCCGGAACCGATGCCGCGGCCGACGCGCACGCGCTTCTTGCGGGCGCCGGGATTGTCATGAAGATCGTTGAGCTTGGTGGTCATGGGATGCACTCGCTTTCGCTGACGCGCTGGATGTTCAATGCGTCATCCCGGCGTGCGCCGGGATGACAGGCAGGCTGTGGCGGTTACGCCAGTTCCTCGACCTTCAGCAGATGCGCCACCTTCTTGATCATGCCGCGAATTTCCGGCGTGTCGGTGTGCTCGCGGCTGCGATGCATCTTGTTGAGGCCCAGGCCGATCAGGTTTTTTTCCTGAACCGGGGTGCGGCGGATCGGCGAACCGATCTGGGTGACTTTGATCTTGGCCATCTGGTCCTCCCTCACGCCACCGCTTCGGCGTCGGCTTCGGCCGCCTTGGCCGAAATGTCGCCACGGCGCGCCAGCAGATCCGCCACCTTCTTGCCGCGGCGCTGGGCCACGCTCTTGGGGCTGACCTGGCCGACGAGGGCCGCAAAGGTCGCGCGGATCATGTTGTACGGGTTGTTGGTGCCGACCGACTTGGTGACCACGTCGGCGACGCCCAGCGATTCGAACACGGCGCGCATCGGGCCGCCGGCGATGATGCCGGTGCCTTGCGTGGCCGAGCGCACATAGACCTTGCCGGCGCCGAAATGGCCAAAGCCATCATGGTGCAGGGTGCGGCCATCGCGCAGCGGCACGCGCACCATCGCCTTCTTGGCGGCGGCGGTGGCCTTGGCAATGGCTTCCGGCACTTCGCGGGCCTTGCCATGGCCAAAGCCGACACGGCCCTTGCCATCGCCGACCACGACCAGCGCTGCAAAGCCGAAGCGCTTGCCGCCCTTCACCGTCTTCGAGACGCGGTTGATGTGGACGAGCTTTTCGATCAGCTCCTCGCCGGCGGGTTCGCCGCTGTTGTCACGGCCGCGCTTGTTGCGATCGCGATCGCCGCCGCGATTGCCGCCGCGGCCGCGATCACCGCCGCCGCCAGACCGATCACCGCCCCGGCCCCGCGGGCCACGGCCCCGGCCTTCGGCTTCCGGCGCTGCGCCGGCAACTTCGATTTCATCGCTCATATCAGAACTCCAGCCCGCCTTCGCGGGCTCCCTCGGCCAGCGCCTTCACGCGGCCATGGAACAGGAAACCGCCACGGTCGAACACCACGGCCGACACGCCCGCCGCCTTGGCCCGTTCGGCCAGGCGCTTGCCCACGGCCGAGGCCGCATCGGTGGTGGCACCGGTGCTGGCCCGTGCGTCCTTCTCCAGAGACGAGGCGGCAGCGATGGTGATGCCCTTGGTGTCGTCGATGATCTGCGCATAGATGTGCTGCGACGAACGGTGGATGGACAGCCGCGGGCGGCCGCCGCTCTTGAGACGGATCGCCGTGCGGACGCGACGACGACGCTGCTCGAAGGGGGTGAGCTTGCTCATTTCTTCTTGCCTTCCTTCCGGAAGATGAATTCGCCGCGATACTTGATGCCCTTGCCCTTGTAGGGTTCGGGCTTGCGCCAGCGGCGGATTTCGGCGGCGACCTGGCCAACGCGCTGCTTGTCGGAACCACTGATTTCCACGGTGGTCTGATCAGGCGTCTTGATGGTGATGCCGTCGGGGATGGCGAAATCGACATCATGGCTGTAGCCAAGCTGCAACTTGAGGTTGCTGCCCTGCACCGAGGCGCGATAGCCAACGCCGGTGATTTCCAGCACCTTGGTGAAGCCGCTGCTCACGCCGGTGACCAGGTTGGACACCAGGGTGCGCTGCATGCCCCAATAGGCCCGGGCGCGCTTGGTCTCGTTCGCCGGCTTCACGGCGATTTCGGCGCCATCGATGCTGTAGGCGATATCGTCCACCAGCGGCATCGACATCTCGCCCTTCGGGCCCTTCACAACCAGCATGCGCTCGTTGATCGTGGCGGTGACGCCGGCCGGAATGGCAACGGCTTTCTTTCCAATGCGCGACATGGCTCAGAACACCTGGCAGAGGACTTCGCCGCCCACATTCTGTTCGCGCGCTTCCGCGTCGGACAGAACGCCCTTGGGCGTCGAAACGATAGTGATGCCCAGCCCGTTGCGCACGCGCGGCAGCTCGGTGGCGCCGCTGTAGACGCGGCGGCCGGGCTTCGACACGCGGGCCAGGTGCTGGATGGCGGGCTTGCCCTCGAAATACTTCAGGTCGATGCGCAGGTTCTGATGGACACCATCAAGAACCGACGAATAACCGCGGATGAAGCCTTCGCGCTGCAGCACGTCAAGCACGCGGGTGCGCAGCTTGCTGGCGGGGGTGAGAACGGAATCCTTGCGGGCCTGTTGGCCGTTGCGGATCCGGGTGAGCATATCGCCCAGGGGATCGGACATCGACATGGATCTATCCTTACCAGCTCGACTTGGTCACACCGGGAATCAGGCCCTTGTTGGCCAGTTCACGCAGCATGACGCGGGAGAGCTTGAACTTGCGGTAATAGGCGCGCGGGCGCCCCGTCAGTTCGCAGCGATTGCGCACCCGGGTCGGGTTCGCGTTGCGGGGCAGCTCGGCCATCTTCAGGCGGGCCATCAGCCGTTCCTCGTCGGAACGGCTTTCATCGTTGGCAATCGCCTTCAGAACGGCATATTTGCCGGCATATTTCACAACCAGCGCCTTGCGACGCTCGTTCTTGTTGATCATCGACAGCTTTGCCATGGCTCAGGCCGCCTTCTTTTCAAGGGTGTAGCCAACGAACGGGAAGCCAAACAGGGCCAGCAGGGCGCGGGCTTCCTCGTCGGTCTTGGCGGTCGTGGTGACAATGATGTCCATGCCGCGGATCTTCTCGATCCGGTCATAGTTGATTTCCGGGAAGATCAGCTGTTCCTTGATCCCGCAGGCATAATTGCCCCGGCCATCGAACGACTTGGCCGACAGGCCACGGAAATCCTTCACGCGCGGCAGCGCGATGGTGACGAAGCGGTCAAGGAATTCATACATGCGCTCGCGGCGCAGCGTGACCTTGCAACCGATCGGCATGCCTTCGCGCAGCTTGAACTGCGCAACCGACTTCTTGGCGCGGCAGATCACCGGCTTCTGGCCGGCAATCAGCGCCATTTCACCGGCGGCCTGCTCCACCTTCTTCTTGTCCTGGGTGGCTTCACCGACGCCCATGTTGAGCACGATCTTCTCGATCTTCGGCACTTCCATCAGATTCTTGTAGCCGAACAGCTCAACCATCTTGCCGCGGATCGTTTCGGCATAAAGGGTCTGCATCCGGGGGGTGATCTTGTCAGCCATTGATCTGCGCTCCCGATTTCTTGGCGATGCGCACCTTCTTGCCATCAACCATGGCAAAGCCGACACGGGTCGGCTGGCCGGTGGTGGGATCCTTGATCGCCACCTTGGCGACGGCCATCGGGGCTTCCACTTGGCTGATGCCACCGTTGGGATTGGTCTGCGTCGGCTTGTTGTGGCGGGTGATCAGGTTCACGCCCGACACCACCACCTTGCCTTCGCGCGGCAGATTCTGCGTCACGGTGCCTTCCTTGCCCTTGTCCTTGCCGGACAGGACGATGACCGTGTCACCCTTCTTGATCTTGGCAGCGCTCATCACAGCACCTCCGGCGCCAGGCTGATGATCTTCATGTGGCCGGTGGCACGCAGTTCGCGCACGACGGGGCCAAAGATACGGGTGCCGATCGGCTCCTCGTTCTTGTTGATCAACACGGCGGCATTGCTGTCGAAACGGATCACCGAACCGTCGGGACGGCGGATATCCTTGGCGGTGCGCACCACGACAGCGCGATGCACGTCACCCTTTTTCACCTTGCCCTTGGGCTGCGCTTCCTTGACCGACACCACGATGATGTCGCCCACGCCGGCAAACCGGCGCTTGGAGCCGCCCAGGACCTTGATGCACATCACCCGCTTGGCGCCACTGTTGTCCGCCACGTCGAGGTTCGTCTGCATCTGGATCATGCGTTCGATCCTTCCATAAAGTCTGCCGATTCCGACCGGCAGACGGTTCTAAAACCAGCCCGAACGGTCAGCCGACCTTTTCGAGCACTTTCCCGAAAAGGTCGGTTATCCGACCTTTTCCAGCACCTTCCACGTCTTGAGCTTGGACATGGGCGCACATTCCTCGATGCGCACCGTGTCACCGGCCTTGATCACATTGCCCTCGTCATGGGCGTGATACTTCTTGGAGCGACGGATGATCTTGCCATAGACCGGGTGGGCGACCTTGCGCTCAACCAGCACCACAACCGTCTTCTCGCCCTTGTCGGACACGCAGGTGCCCTGCAGAACACGCTTCGGCATCGCTTAGGCTCCCGCTTGGGCAACGGCCTTGCGGGCCGATTGCAGCGTCTTGATGCGGGCAATGGTGCGGCGCACTTCGCGCACCCGGCCCGGCCGTTCCAGCTGGCCGGTGGCCGCCTGGAACCGCAGGTTGAACTGCTCGCGCTTCAGCTCAGCAAGCTGGGTGGCGAGTTGATCGTCGGTCGAAACCTTGAGATCGGCGAAATCGGTCGTGGCCATGGCCTTAATCCTGGGTCGTCGGTTCGCCCAGGCGAACCACCATCTTCACTTTGATCGGCAGCTTGGCAGCTGCCCGCTCGAACGCGCCGGCGGCCACGTCATAGGGCACGCCATCCAGTTCGAACATGATGCGGCCGGGCTTGACGCGGGCCACCCAATATTCCGGCGAACCCTTGCCCGAACCCATGCGGACTTCGGCAGGCTTGCTGGACACCGGCAGATCGGGGAAGATGCGGATCCACAACCGGCCCTGGCGCTTGATGTGGCGCGAGATCGTCCGGCGGGCGGCTTCGATCTGGCGGGCGGTGATCCGCTCCGGCTCCATCGCCTTCAGGCCGAAGGCGCCGAAGTTCAGGGCCGTGCCACCCTTGGCATCGCCATGGATACGGCCCTTGAAGGCCTTGCGGAATTTTGTGCGCTTTGGCGACAACATTTCAATTCACTCCTCAGCGCGCCGGACGGACGCCCGACGTCTGGGCTTCCATCATCAGACGGTCCTGCGCCATCGGGTCATGACCAAGGATCTCGCCCTTGAAGATCCACACCTTCACGCCGCACACGCCATAGGCGGTGTGGGCCTGATGTTCGGCATAATCGACATTGCCGCGCAGCGTGTGCAACGGCACCCGGCCTTCGCGATACCATTCGATGCGGGCGATTTCGGCACCGCCCAGACGGCCCGAACAGGTGATCTTGATGCCTTCGGCACCCAGACGCAGCGCCGATTGCACCGCCCGCTTCATGGCGCGGCGGAAGGCGATGCGGCGTTCCAGCTGGTCGCACACACCGGCGGCCACCAGCTTGGCATCGATTTCCGGCTTGCGGATCTCGACGATATTCAAGCTGACATCGCTGCGGGTCATTTGGCCGATCTGCTTCTTCAGCTTCTCGATGTCGGCACCCTTCTTGCCGATGATCACGCCGGGGCGCGCGGCAAAGATGGACACGCGGCACAGCTTGGCCGGACGCTCGATCACCACCTTGGAAATGGCGGCCTGGGCATGATGCTTCAGGATGAATTCGCGGATGCGCAGATCTTCCAGCAGCAGATTGCCGTAATCATCGCCCTTGGCGAACCAGCGGCTGTCCCAGGTGCGGTTGATCTGCAGGCGCAGACCGATGGGGGACGTCTTGTGACCCATTAGTTTGCTCCCTCTTCATCGGCTTCGCGCACGACGACGCGCAGACGGCTGAACGGCTTGGTGATGGCGGCGGCACGGCCACGCGCGCGCGGCGTGAAGCGCTTCATGCTGATCGCCTTGCCAACGCTGGCTTCCTTGACGATCAGCGCATCGACATCGAGATTGTGGTTGTTCTCGGCGTTGGCCACGGCCGAAGCCAGCACCTTGCGCACATCGACCGCCATCGCCTTGCGCGAGAAGGTCAGGATGTTCAGCGCGTCCGACGCCTTGCGGCCACGGATCAGGCCGGCAACCAGGTTGAGCTTGTAGGCCGAACCACGGATGGTGGTGGCAACAGCCAGCGCCTCGCGGTCGCCAACCTTGCGGGGGGACTTGGGCTTGGACATCAGCGCTTGCCCTTCTTGTCAGCGGCGTGGCCGGGGAAGAAGCGGGTGGGCGCAAATTCGCCCAGCTTCATGCCCACCATGTCTTCATTGACCATGACGGGGATGTGCTTCTTGCCGTTGTAGACGGAGAAGGTGAGCCCGACGAACTGCGGCAGGATGGTGGACCGGCGCGACCAGGTCTTGATCGGCGCACGGGCCCCGCCGGCTTGCGCGGCTTCGGCCTTCTTGAGGAGCGAGAGGTCCACGAAGGGACCCTTCCAGACAGAGCGGCTCATCTGGCCTTACCTCTTCTTCTTGGCGTGGCGCGAACGGATGATCATGTGATCCGTCGCCTTGTTCGAACGGGTCTTCATGCCCTTGGTCGGCTTGCCCCATGGCGTCACCGGATGGCGACCACCAGAGGTGCGGCCTTCACCACCGCCGTGCGGGTGGTCGACCGGGTTCTTGGCCACGCCGCGGGTGAGCGGACGATAGCCCAGCCAGCGGTTGCGGCCGGCCTTGCCCAGATTCTGGTTGCTGTTGTCGGGGTTCGACACCGCACCCACCGTCGCCATGCACTCGGCGCGGACATAACGCTGCTCACCGCTGTTCAGGCGGATGATCACCATGCCCTTGTCGCGGCCCACCACCTGCACGAAGGTGCCGGCGGCACGCGCCATCTGGCCACCCTTGCCGGGCTTCAGCTCGACGTTGTGAACAATGGTGCCCACCGGCATCTGGCCGATTTCCATCGCGTTGCCCGGCTTCACGTCGACCTTCTTGCCGGCGATCACGCTGTCGCCCACGTTCAGGCGCTGCGGCGCGATGATATAGGCCTGGGTGCCATCCTTGTCCGCATATTTCACCAGGGCGATGAAGGCGGAGCGGTTGGGGTCATATTCCAGCCGTTCGACGGTGGCGGCGACATCCCACAGGCGGCGCTTGAAATCGACGACGCGATACAGGCGCTTGTGGCCGCCACCAATGCCGCGCGCGGTGGCGTGGCCCTTGTTGTTGCGGCCGCCGGTCTTCTTCAGACCTTCGGTGAGCGCCTTGACCGGGCGGCCCTTGTGCAGGGCCGAACGATCGATCAGCACCAGGCCACGGGTGCCGGGGCTGGTCGGGTTGAAATTCTTGAGAGCCATGACTTCCCGCCCTTAGATGCTGGTGGTCACGTCGATGCGGTCGCCATCGGCAACCGTCACCACGGCCTTCTTCACGTCGGACCGGCGATATTCCTGGCCGCGCCAGCGCTTGGTCTTGCCCTTGGCCACCATCGTGTTCACCGCCAGCACCTTCACGCCATACAGCGCTTCGATGGCGGCCTTGATCTGCGGCTTGGTGGCATCCTTGGCGACCTGGAAGACGACCTGGTTATATTCGCTCACCAGCGTCGACTTTTCGGTGATGACGGGCTTCACCACCACGTCATAATGCTTGATGTCGATGTTAGCCATTGACGCGGGCCTCCAGGGCCGAAACCGCGGCGCGGGTCAGCACCAGCGTGTCGTGGTTGAGGATGTCATAGACATTGGCACCGATCGCCGGCAGCACATCGACATGTGGCACGTTGGCCGATGCCATGGCAAAGCCGGCATCGACAGCCGCGCCATCGATGAACAGGCCGGACGTGATGCCCAGCGCGCCCATCGACGCGATGAACGCCTTGGTCTTGGCTTCGCCAAGATTCAGGTCTTCCACCACGATCAGCTTGCCTTCCTGGGCCTTCACCGACAGCGCGGTGGCCAGACCCAGACGACGGATCTTCTTGTTCAGCGCCGGATCGAAATCACGCACGCGCGGGCCATGGGCCTTGCCGCCGCCGATGAACTGCGGCGCAGCGCGGTTGCCGTGACGGGCCCGGCCGCCGCCCTTCTGGTTGCCCAGCTTCTTGCCGGTGCGGGCGACTTCGCTGCGTTCGCGCGCCTTGCGGGCAGTGCCGCGGCGCTTTTCCAGCTGCCAGGTCACGACGCGGTGCAGGATGTCGAGCCGCGGCTCCTTGCCGAACACGGCGTCCGACAATTCCATCTCGCCGGCATCCGCCGCGGTCAGGGTCTTCACCTGAATCTTCATGATCAGGCCTCCGTGCTGTCTTCGCCAGCGGTCGGGGCGGCATCAGCCTCCACAACCGGTGCGGCGTCATTGGCGACCGACTTCAGCGCGGCCGGATAGGGAAGGTCCGCCGGACGGGCGACCTTCACGGCGTCCTTGACGAGCAGCCAGCCGCCCTTCGAGCCGGGCACGGAGCCCATCACGAAGATCAGGCCACGCTCGACATCGGTCGACACGATTTCCAGATTCTGCTGGGTGCGCTGGCGGGCGCCCATGTGCCCGGCCATCTTCTTGCCCTTGAACACCTTGCCCGGATCCTGGCGCTGGCCGGTCGAACCGTGCGAACGGTGCGAGACCGACACACCGTGGGTGGCGCGCAGACCACCGAAACCCCAGCGCTTCATGACGCCGGCAAAGCCCTTGCCCTGGGTGATGCCGGTGACATCAACCATCTGGCCGGCAACGAAATGATCGGCGCTGATCGTGGCGCCCGGTTCCAGCACGGCATCGGCCGCAACCCGGAATTCCGCCACCTTGGCCTTGGGCTCCACTTCGGCCTTGCCGAAATGGCCGCGCTCCGGCTTCGAGGTGTTCTTGGCCTTCTTCACGCCGGCGCCAAGCTGCACGGCGGTATAGCCATCGGTCTCGTCAGTCTTCACCGCGACGACCTGGTTGTTTTCCAGCGCGAGGACGGTGACCGGAACATGCCGGCCATCTTCACGGAAAATCCGCGTCATCCCCATTTTCTTCGCGATCACGCCAGTGCGCATGATCTGTTTCCTTTCATCAGAGGCCCCATCCTGTTGCCAGGCAGAGGGGCGTGACCCTTCCAAAGTCGCTCCGCGTATTTGGGGGAGGTCGGTTACTTGCCGAGCTTGATTTCCACATCCACGCCGGCGGCCAGATCGAGCTTCATCAGCGCGTCAACCGTCTGCGGGGTGGGGTCAACAATGTCGAGAAGGCGCTTGTAGGTGCGCACCTCGAACTGCTCACGGCTCTTCTTGTCGACGTGCGGCGAGCGGTTCACGGTGAACTTCTCGAAGCGCGTCGGCAGCGGAATCGGACCACGGATGGCAGCACCGGTGCGCTTGGCGGTGTCGGCGATCTCACCGGTGGCCATATCGAGCACACGATGGTCAAAAGCCTTCAGGCGAATGCGGATGTTCTGAGCGTCCATGGCACCAATCTTGTCAAACAGCGTTTGCTTTTCAGCGTTCAAAAAAAGCGGACCGGCACGACCCCGATGGTTGGTCGGGGTTGCACCGGCCGCTTTGAAAATCCTGCCCCTGGGTTACTGCCGCGAGGCCCGGCCACATCATCGATGCCGCGTTGCCGCGCATCAACGAATCAGGGCCGCCCCCCAAGGGAAGCGGCCCTATAGACTCACTTGATGATCGATGCAACCACGCCGGCGCCAACCGTGCGGCCACCTTCGCGGATGGCGAAGCGCAGGCCCTGGTCCATGGCGATCGGGGCGATCAGCTTGACCTTGAGCTGCACATTGTCACCCGGCATCACCATTTCGGTGCCTTCCGGCAGCTCGACGGTGCCGGTGACATCGGTGGTGCGGAAATAGAACTGCGGGCGATAGTTGGCGAAGAACGGCGTGTGACGGCCACCTTCGTCCTTCGACAGCACGTACACTTCGGCGGTGAACTCGGTGTGCGGCTTGATCGAGCCGGGCTTGCACAGCACCTGGCCACGCTCCACGTCGTCACGGGCAACGCCGCGCAGCAGGGCGCCGATGTTGTCGCCAGCCTGGCCCTGATCGAGCAGCTTGCGGAACATTTCCACGCCGGTGCAGACGGTCTTGCGGGTGTCGTGGATGCCGACGATTTCCAGTTCCTCGCCCACCTTGACGATGCCGGTTTCGACACGGCCGGTCACCACGGTGCCGCGACCGGAGATCGAGAACACGTCTTCGATCGGCATCAGGAACGGCTTGTCCAGCGGACGCTCCGGCTGCGGGATATAGGCGTCAACGGCCTTCATCAGCTCCAGAATGGCGCCATGGCCGATTTCCGGGCGCTTGCCTTCCAGGGCGCACACCGCCGAACCCTTGACGATCGGAATGTCGTCGCCGGGGAAATCATACTTGGACAGCAGCTCGCGGATTTCCAGCTCGACCAGTTCCAGGATTTCCTCGTCGTCGACCAGGTCAACCTTGTTCATGAACACGACCATCGCCGGCACGCCGACCTGCTTGGCCAGCAGGATGTGCTCTCGGGTCTGCGGCATCGGGCCGTCGGTGGCCGACACGACCAGGATGGCGCCGTCCATCTGCGCGGCACCGGTGATCATGTTCTTCACATAGTCGGCGTGGCCGGGGCAATCGACGTGCGCATAGTGGCGATCGGCGGTTTCATACTCGACGTGGGCGGTCGAGATGGTGATGCCGCGCTCGCGCTCTTCCGGCGCCTTGTCGATGTTGGCATAATCCACGAAGGTGGCGCCGCCGGTTTCGGCCAGCACCTTGGTGATGGCCGCGGTCAGCGAGGTCTTGCCATGGTCGACGTGACCGATGGTCCCGATGTTGCAGTGCGGCTTGTTCCGCTCAAACTTGGCTTTGGCCATGGCCTGTACCTTCTTCCTTGCTCAAAATATGAGGCGTTCTACGGTGATGGGGCGTTTCCGGTGAGGGATCCGCCGGGGCGGCTGGTCAGGAGGGACCGGCCGAATCAGCGCGCCTTGAGGCGCGCTGACTAGCCGGCTCCCGCGAAAAATCAAGACAGCTTGAGCTTGATTTCCTCGGCCACGTTCGACGGAACCTCGTCATAGTGGCTGAACTGCATCGTGTACTGGGCCCGGCCCTGCGACATCGAGCGCAGATTGTTCACATAACCGAACATGTTGGCCAGCGGCACCATGGCTTCGATCACCTGGGCGTTGCCGCGGCTGTCGGTGCCCTGAATCTGGCCACGACGGCTGTTCAGATCGCCGATCACGTCACCCAGATAATCTTCCGGCGTCACCACCTCGACCTTCATGATCGGTTCGAGGATCTTGATGCCGGCCTTGCTGGCCGCTTCGCGCATGGCACCGCGGCCGGTGATTTCAAACGCCAGCGCGCTGGAATCGACGTCGTGATAGGCGCCGTCATACAGGGTCGCGGTGAAATCGATCAGCGGGAAGCCGATCAGCGCGCCCGAAGACGCCACGTCGCGAATGCCCTTTTCCACCGCCGGGATATATTCGCGCGGCACGTTGCCACCCTTCACCTCGTCGATGAACAGCACGCCCGAACCACGCTCGCCCGGCTCCACCGTGATCTTCACGCGGCCGAACTGGCCCGAACCGCCCGACTGCTTCTTGTGGGTGTAATCCACATCCACCTTGCGGGCGAGGCTTTCGCGATAGGCCACCTGCGGCGCACCCACATTGGCTTCCACCTTGAACTCGCGCTTCATGCGGTCAACGATGATTTCCAGGTGCAGTTCGCCCATGCCGCGAATGATCGTCTGGCCGCTTTCATTGTCCGACGACACGCGGAACGACGGATCTTCCTGGGCCAGGCGGTTGAGCGCGATGCCCATCTTTTCCTGGTCGGCCTTGGTCTTGGGTTCCACCGCCACTTCGATCACCGGCTCCGGGAACTCCATGCGTTCCAGGATGATCGGCTTGAGCGGCGCGCACAGCGTGTCACCGGTGGTCACATCCTTCAGGCCCACCAGCGCGACGATGTCGCCAGCCATGGCTTCCTTGATGTCCTCGCGGTTGTTGGCGTGCATCAGCAGCATGCGGCCGATCTTCTCGCGCTTGTCCTTCACGCTGTTCAGCACGGTCGAGGCGGCTTCCAGCTTGCCCGAATAGATGCGGGCAAAGGTGAGCGTGCCGACGAACGGATCGGTCATGATCTTGAAGGCCAGCGCCGAGAAGGGCTCGTCGTCCGAGGCTTCGCGGGTCTCTTCCACGTCCTTCAGGTTGATGCCCTGCACGGCCGGAATGTCCAGCGGGCTGGGCAGATAATCCACCACCGCATCCAGCAGCGGCTGCACGCCCTTGTTCTTGAACGCCGAACCGCACAGCACCGGCACGAAATCGAAATTCAGCGTGCCCTTGCGGATCAGCCGCTTCAGGGTCGCCACATCCGGTTCCTGGCCTTCCAGATAGGCTTCCATCACCGCATCGTCCTGCTCCACGGCCAGCTCGATCAGCTCGGCGCGGGCAGCGGCAGCGGCGTCGGCCATGTCGGCCGGAATGTCCTTGTATTCAAACTTGGCGCCCAGGCTTTCTTCCAGCCAGACGATGGCGCGGTTCTGCACCAGGTCCACCAGGCCGACGAAATCGCCTTCCAGGCCGATCGGCAGATACAGCACCGCCGGGCGCGCGCCCAGACGATCCTTGATCATCGCCACGCAGCGATCGAAATTGGCACCGGTGCGGTCCAGCTTGTTGACAAAGCACATGCGCGGCACGCGATATTTGTCGGCCTGGCGCCACACGGTTTCCGATTGCGGCTCCACGCCGGCCACGCCGTCGAAACAGGCGACCGCGCCGTCGAGCACGCGCAAGCTGCGCTCCACCTCGATGGTGAAGTCCACGTGTCCGGGCGTGTCGATGATGTTGATGCGATGCTCTTCGCCCTTGCCGTCATCCGCACGCCACTGGCAGGTGGTGGCGGCCGACGTGATGGTGATGCCGCGCTCCTGCTCCTGCTCCATCCAGTCCATGGTGGCGGTGCCTTCATGCACTTCGCCGATCTTGTAGGACTTGCCGGTGTAATAGAGGATGCGCTCGGTCGTGGTCGTCTTGCCGGCATCGATGTGCGCCATGATGCCGATGTTGCGATAACGCTCAAGCGGATGGGAACGGGGCATGGGAATGGGCCTCGGGCTTGGGGGAAGATGTGGTGAGGCCGGCAGCCTGCGCCGCCGGCCCCGATGTTGTTACCAGCGATAGTGCGAGAAGGCGCGGTTGGCTTCCGCCATCCGGTGGGTGTCTTCACGCTTCTTCACGGCCGAACCGCGGTTGGCGGCGGCATCCATCAGCTCGGCCGAAAGCCGGGCGGCCATGGTGTGCTCGCTGCGCTTGCGCGCGGCCGAGATGATCCAGCGGATGGCCAGCGCCTGGCCACGATCCGGGCGGACTTCCACCGGCACCTGATAGGTGGCACCGCCGACGCGGCGGCTGCGCACCTCGATGCCCGGGCGCACATTGGCCAGCGCATCGTGGAACACGCCCAGCGGCTCGCGGCGGCTCTTGGTCTCGATCACTTCCAGGGCGGAATAAACGATCGATTCGGCGACCGATTTCTTGCCCTGCAGCATGACCAGGTTCATGAATTTGGACAGCACCTGATCGCCAAACTTGGGATCGGGCAGGATGACGCGCTTTTCGGGGCGACGACGACGTGACATGATCTATATCCCCCTTACTTCGGACGCTTCGCGCCGTACTTCGAACGGCTCTGCTTGCGGTTCTTCACACCCTGCGTATCCAGCACACCGCGCACGATGTGATAGCGCACGCCGGGAAGATCCTTCACGCGGCCGCCGCGAATCAGCACGACCGAGTGTTCCTGCAGGTTGTGGCCTTCGCCGGGGATGTAGCCGATGACTTCAAAGCCATTGGTCAGGCGGATCTTGGCCACCTTGCGCAACGCCGAGTTCGGCTTCTTGGGGGTGGTGGTGTAAACACGGGTGCACACGCCACGCTTCTGCGGATTGGCCTCCATGGCCGGCACCTTGTTGCGCGCCTTCTGCGGCTCGCGACCCTTGCGGATCAACTGGTTGATCGTTGGCATCGTCTCTCTTCTTCGCTTCGGCGGGCGGCCACCATGGCACGCTGCCTACTCCAGACCTGCCCCGTTGATGAAACCATCACATAAGCGCAAAAGGCCTCCCGTAACCGGAAGGCGTCCCACGCACGGTGCCGTCTGTCGTATCCCCCGCGCCGATGTCGCCACCGTTCGGAGATGCGCGCCCTTACGCGCAAAGCCCGCCCCGGTCAACAACAGCGCATCAGCGGTGCCGGCCTGCCACTGGCGCAGACGCGGCGGCTGGTGCACAAGCCGCGGCATGAGCGATGAATTCGAACTCTACGACCTCAAGGTGGAGGTGATCGCCCCGCCCGGCGCCAAGCTCTGGTGCAACGCCAGCCCCGGCGACTGGTTCGAGCTGCGCGGCGAGCTGCTGCACCTGCCGCCTGGCCAGGGCTTTTCCCTCTATTCCCTCGCCGCCGTGCTGCCGCTGCTCGCCGCCAAGCAGCGCGCCACCGATCCCAACGACTGGATGGACAGCGACGCCGAAATCGCCTGCCCCGATCCCAATTGCCCATCGCGCCTGCGCATCACCCGGCTGGGCAAGCGCAGATTCCACCGCGCCGATACCACCGCCACGGTGAAGCCATGATCGCCAAATTGCCTGAACGCACCACGTTGGCCCCCGGCCACGCGATTTCCCGCCTGATCCGCGGCGGCTGGCAACTGGCCGGCGGCCATGGCCCGGTGGAGCGCGCCAGCCTGAACGACGGGTTCCTGGCCTTTTTCGATGCCGGCATCATCACGCTGGACTGTGCCGACATCTATACCGGCGTGGAGGAGATGATCGGCGATTTCCGCCGCCATCTGCTGAACGCGCGCGGCGCGCAGGCGCTGGCGGCGCTGAAGGTGCACACCAAATATGTGCCCGATCTGGGCACGCTGGGCCGGCTGCGGCTTGCCGATGTGGAGGCCATCATCGATCGCTCCCGCGCCCGGCTGGGCATGGAGCGGCTGGATCTGGTGCAGTTCCACTGGTGGGATTATGCCGCCCCAGGCGCCATCGAAGCGGCCCTGCACCTGAAAACATTGCAGCAGGCCGGCAAGATCGCCCATGTTGCCGGAACCAATTTCGATGCGGCGCATCTGGCCGCATTTGCCGCCGCCGGCGTGCCGCTGGCCAGCATCCAGGTGCAATATTCGCTGCTCGACAGGCGGCCGGCCGGCGCCTTCACCGCCACGGCGGCGGCCAGCGCCACCGGCATCATCTGCTATGGCGCGCTGGCCGGCGGGTTCCTGGCCGATCGCTGGCTGGGCATGGCCGATCCGGCCGAAAGCCTCAGCAACCGCAGCCTGATCAAATATCGCCTGATCATCGATGAGTGCGGCGGCTGGGATGCCTTCCAGGCGCTGCTGGCCGTGCTGGCCGGCATCGCGGCGGCGCACGGCGTGCCGCTTTCGGCCGTTGCCGCGCGCTGGGTGCTGGATCAACCGGGCGTGGCCGCCATCATCATCGGTGCCCGCGACGCCAGCCATCTGCCCGCCACCCTGGCCATCGCCCGGCTGCGCCTGTCCGCCGCCGATCACGCCGCCATCAGCGCCGCCCTGCCACCCGGCCCGCAAGGCAATGTCTACGCCCTGGAACGCGACCGCGGCGGGCGGCATGGACGCATCATGAAATATGATCTGAACAAGGCTTGAGGGATTTCACGAGAACGCCGGGCCTGCACCCGGTGCCGTTCATGCCGCCCTCAACTGCCGCAGCCGCCGTAGCCGCCGCCATCGCCACCGTCGCCACCGCCATCGCAGCCGGACGGATCGATGATGACATCCACCCCGCTGCCGTCGCCCGCACCGCGCCGGCGGGCCTGGGCGGCGGCATCCATCTGCTGCCGGGCGTAAAACACCAGCGGCAACAGGATCAGCACGCCAATCCCCATCATGACGTCCATCTGGTTCTCCTTATCGGCCCGGCCGGGCGAACAGCCGCAAGAGCCGGCCAGGCAGGGACGTCTTGCGGACAAGCAGAAACTGGCTGCCATCGATGCGCACGCCAGCCGATTGAAAGCGCTGTGCCGGCAATGGCCAGATGCCGGCCGGCGCGGGCTGACCGAAGGTCGCCGCATAGAGCGCCAGCGTGTGCGCATATTGCCGGGCAAGGCGGGCAGCAGCGGCCGCCGTGCCATCGCCCGGCTGATGATGCAGCGGCCGGCGCAGGACATCGGGGCAGAAACAGTCCCAATAGTCGCGGCTGTGGGTGAGGTGCAGGTGCCAGGCCTGATCCACCGCGTCCGACGGCGTCAGCGCCACTCCGGCCGTGCAGGCCAGATAGCAGAAGCGGCGATAATCCTGCACCACCGCCTCGGCGTGGGCGATGCTCCACAGATTTTCGCGCGCCAGCCGCCGGGTGAAGGCCCGGGCCGCCGTACCGCCGATGGGATGGGCGGCAATGCGCGCCCAGAGGGGATTGTGGAGATATGATCGGGCTTCAGCCGTCTGCATCCAAATCCCTACTAACAGTGTAGGGTTACATTGGTGTGACGATCAGCCTTTGCCCGGGAGCGCTCCCCCCTCCCGCAAGCAGGAGGGGGGAGGCCGCGTTCAGTGCCCGGCCAGCGCGGCCAGCAGCAGCAGGGCCACGATGTTGGTGATCTTGATCATCGGGTTCACGGCGGGGCCGGCGGTGTCCTTGTAGGGGTCACCCACGGTGTCGCCGGTGACGGCGGCCTGGTGGGCGGGTGATCCCTTGCCGCCATAGGCGCCCTGTTCGATCACCTTCTTGGCATTGTCCCACGCGCCGCCGCCGCTGGTCATGGAGATGGCGACGAACAGCCCGGAGATGATCACGCCCATCAGCAGCGCGCCCAGCGCCGCAAAGCCGTTGCCCTGGCCGGCGACCGCGGTGATGGCGAAATAGACCACGACCGGGGCGAGCACCGGCAGCAGCGACGGCACGATCATTTCCTTGATGGCGCCGGCGGTGACGAGGCCGACGGTGCGGGCATAGTCCGGCTTCACGGCGCGGGTGGCGATGCCGGGATTCTCGCGGAACTGGGCGCGGATATCCTGGGCCACGGCCTGGGCGGTGCGGCCCACCGCTGTCATCGCCATGCCGCCGAACAGATAGGGCAGCAGCGCGCCGAGCAGCAGCCCGACGACGACATAGGGATTGGACAGGGAGAAATCGACGGTGACGCCCTTGAAGAACTGCGACAGATCCTCGGTATAGGTGGCGAACAGCACCAGCGCAGCCAGGCCGGCCGAGCCGATGGCATAGCCCTTGGTGACGGCCTTGGTGGTGTTGCCCACCGCGTCCAGCGCATCGGTGCGCTGGCGCACTTCGCCATCCAGCCCGGCCATTTCGGCGATGCCGCCGGCGTTGTCTGTCACCGGGCCATAGGCATCGAGCGCCACGATCATGCCGGCCAGGGCCAGCATGGCGGTGGCGGCAAAGGCGATGCCGATCAGGCCGCCCAGCTTGAAGGTGGCGATGATGCCGGCAACGATGACCAGCGTGGGCAGGGCGGTGGATTCCATCGAGACGGCCAGGCCCTGGATGACATTGGTGCCGTGGCCGGAATCCGATGCCTTGGCGATGGATTTGACCGGGCGATATTCGGTGCCGGTATAATATTCGGTGATCCACACGATCAGCGCGGTGACGACCAGGCCGATCAGCATGCAATAGAACAGCGCCCGGCCGGTGAAGCCGCCAGCCACGCCGGCGACCACGCCATCCGTGCTGGCATCGGCACCGATCACGGCGTTCATGTCGGGGAACACCGCCTGGGTGGCGAACCACAATGCCGGCACCGACAACAGGCCGGTGACGATCAGCCCCTTGTAGAGCGCGCCCATGATCGAGCCGCCGCCGAGACGGACGAAATAGGTGCCGATGATCGAGGTGATGATGCACACGCCGCAGGCCAGCAGTGGCAGGCCCATCAGCCGGGCCGCATCGCCGCCGCCGACCAGCAGGGCGCACAGCACCATGGTGGCACCGATGGTGACGACATAGGTTTCGAACAGATCGGCGGCCATGCCGGCGCAATCACCCACATTGTCGCCCACATTGTCGGCGATCACGCCGGGGTTGCGATCATCATCCTCGTCAAAGCCAAGCTCGTTCTTGCCCACCATGTCGGCGCCCACGTCGGCGGCCTTGGTGAAGATGCCGCCACCCAGCCGGGCGAAGATCGAGATGAGGCTGGCGCCGAACGACAGCGCCACCAGCGCATTGACGACGGCGCGGCTGGTCGGCTCCAGGCCCGACGAGATCAGGGCGTAGAAATAGCCGGCGATGGCCAGCAGCGCGAGCCCGGCAACCAGCATGCCGGTGACCGCGCCGGAGCGGAACGCCATGGTGAGCCCGGCCTGCAGCGATTGCCGCGCCGCCTCGGCGGTGCGGACATTGGCACGCACCGAAATATTCATGCCGATGAAGCCGGTGGCGCCCGACAGCACGGCCCCCAGCACGAAGGCGACCGCGGGGATGAGGCCGAGGAACAGGGCCACCAGGCCGGCCACGACCACGCCAACGGCAGCGATGGCGGTATATTGCTTGGTGAGATAGGCGCCGGCACCGATCTGGATGGCCTGCGCGATTTCCTGCATGCGGGCATTGCCGGCCGATGCGCCCAGCACCTGCCGCGATGTGATGATGCCATAAACGACAGCGGCCAACCCGCAGATGATGGCCAGAACAACGCTTTCCATGGTTCCCCTTCCCCTGATGTGCCTTGCCCGCGTATTCACGGCTCGGTCATTTTGCCGCACCATGACATGGCTTTTGCCGAACGCAAGCAAAGAGGTGAGGGTGTTGGCGAAAGCGGGAGGGGCGTGATGATCGATGTGACTCGCAGGGGGGCGCTGGCGCTGGCCGGGGCGGCGGTGGCGATGCCGGGGCAGGCGGCGCTGCCGGCCGGGATGATCGCGCCCGATGATGAAGCCGGCTGGGCCCGCATTGCAGCGCTCTATCCGCCGATGGGGCCGGCGGTGCAGCTGGAGCATGGCTATTGGGGCAACATGGCGCTGCCGGTGGCCGAATCCCACCGCGCCATTCTGGCCCGGCTCAACCGCGACACCAGCCTTTATGCCCGCCGCGCCATGCGCAAGGACCAGGAGGTGGCCAAGGCCCGCGCCGCGCAGGCGATGGGGGTGCCGCCGCAGGAAATCGGCTTTTGCCGCAACGCCGCCGAAGCCCTGCAGGCGCTGATCAGCCAGTTCCAAGGCGTGGACGAGGGCGAGGCGATCTTGTGGTCGGACTCCGATTACGACACCAGCCACAATGCCATGCGCTCTCTGGCCCGTAACCGCCGCGCCCGGCCGGTGATGATCAACCTGCCGCGCGCGCCAACGCGGGACAATGTGATCGCCGCCTATGCCGCGGCCATCAAGGCGACGCCCAAGCTGAAATTCGTGGTTCTCACCCACGGCACCCACAAATCCGGGCTGGTGGTGCCGGTGGCCGAAATCGCGGCGCTGGCCAAGGCGGCCGGTGCCATGGTGCTGGTGGATTGCGCGCAAAGCTTCCGGCAGCGGCCATTCCTGATCCCGGATTTCGGTGCCGATCTTGTCGTCCTGAATTTCCACAAGTGGACGGGCGCACCGGTGGGGGTGGCGGGATACTGGATCCGCCCCGGTGCCGCCGCCATGATCGCGCCGGCGGCGGCCGAGCCCGATGCCAGGCCCGACGATGTGCAGGCCAAGGTGCATCAGGGCACGCTGGATTATGCGCCCCAGCTCACCCTGCCGGCCGCGCTGGATTTTCAGGATCGGGTGCTGCCGGTGCCGATGAAGCTGGCGCGGCTGCAATATCTCAGGAACCTGTGGGTCAAGCCGCTGCGGGGGCTGTCGGGGCTGGAGATCATGCTGGGCGATGACCCCACAACCTTCGGGGCCATCACCAGTTTTCGCATCAGCGGCCACACCAGCGTGGCCGACAATATCGCCATCAGCGACCGGCTGCTGGCCGATCATGGCGTCAACACCGTGTTTCGCGCCGGGCTGGCCGATGGCGCCTGCGTGCGGGTGACGCCGGCGCTGTTCACCACGCCGGACGATTGTGCCCGGCTGGTCGCGGCACTGAAGGATCTGGTGCCCAAGATCGCGCGTTGAGCGCGATCAGTCGCGGAAGGACGGATCGATCCGGTCAAGCTTGCGCAGCAGCGCCGGCCAGGCCAGCATGTTGCCGACCAGCTTCAGGCCCATGCGGCCCTGATCGGCGGCCTTTTCCGGCGTGCCCTGCGGCGGGTGGTTGATCAGATCCGGTCCGCCGGCCAGCGCCAGGCATTGCGCTTCGCAGGCGCGTTCAAGGAAATACATCTTGATGAAGGCTTCGGCCACGGTTTCACCCACGGTCAGCGTGCCGTGATTGCGCAGGATCATCGCCGTCTTGGTGGGGCCCAGATCGGCCACCAGCCGTTCGCGCTCGTCCAGATCGGTCGCGACGCCTTCATAGTGGTGATAGGTGATTTCATCGCGGATCAGCATGGCAGTCTGCGTCAACGGCATCAGCCCATCGGCATGGGCCGAAACCGCCTGGCCGTGCGGCGTGTGCAGGTGGATGACGGCATGGGCATCCTCGCGCGACATGTGGATGGCCGAATGAATGGTGAAGCCGGCGGCATTGGTGCGATAGGGCGTATCCATCACCGGATTGCCGTGCACATCGATCTTCACCAGGCTCGATGCGGTGATCTCCTCGAACATCAGCTCATAGGGGTTGATGAGGAAATGATGTTCCGGCCCCGGCACGCGGACGCTGAGATGGGTGAAGATCAGATCATCCCAGCCATGCAGCGCCACCAGGCGATAGGCGGCGGCCAGATCGACACGCAGGGCCCATTCTTCGGCCGAAACCTGATCCTTCACACTGGGCGTCTTCAATTGCGTGGCCATGGTTCATCCTCCCCGTGGATTCGGCGCTATTCTGCACGTTCGCCGCGGGCGCGGCCATAGGCCCCGCTGCGACAGGCATCTGAACAATAGCGCACATTGTCCCAATCGCGCGCCCATTTCTTCCGCCAGCTGAACGGCCGGCCGCAGGCGGCACAATCCTTGGCCGGCAGATCGGCCTTTGAGCGCATTTTGGCCATCGCGTCAGGCCCCCCTCGAAAATGTCACAATATCCGGTTTAATGGCCGCAGCATGTAGAGGGGAATCGGCCATGCGTCTTGCCATTGATCGTCGCGCCTTTCTGGCGGCCACCGCCGCCAGCCTGATCCTGCCGGTGCGCCCGGCCCTGGCCCGGTTGTGGCCGGCCAGCGGCTTCACCCACGGCGTCGCTTCCACCCCCACCGGCGCTGGCGCGGTGAAATTGTGGACGCGTTTTGCCAGCGTCACCGGGGCTGCCGCCACCTTGAAGCTTGAGGTGGCCGAGGACGAGGCGATGGCCCGCATCATCGCCCGCGCCGACGCCGTGGCCGGCCCCGACAGCTGGGGCACCGCCCAGGCCGAAGTGACCGGCCTGCCCGATGGCAGATGGCTGTGGTATCGCTTCACCGCGCCCGATGGCAGCCAATCCATGGTGGGCCGCACCAAGACTCTGCCGGCCGGGCGCATCGATCAGCTGAAACTGGCGGTGTTTTCCTGTTCCAACCGGCCGTTCGGCCATTTCAACGCCTATGCCCATGCCGCCGCGCGCGACGACATCGATGCGGTGATCCATCTGGGCGACTATATCTATGAATATATGGTCGGCGTGTATCCGCCGGCGGTGATGCCGGGCCGCGAGATGCTGCCGGCGGATGAAATCATCATCATCGATGATTATCGCCAGCGTTATGCCAGCTATCGCGCCGATCCGGCGTTGCAGGCCATCCATGCCCGTTTCCCGATGATCGCCATCTGGGACGATCATGAATTCGCCAACGACACCTGGAAGGGCGGTGCCGAAAATCACCAGCCGGCCGAAGGCGTGTGGAACCTGCGCCGCGATGCCGCGCTCAAGGCCCACCGCGAATGGCTGATGAGCCCGCAGCGGCCATGGCAGCGGCTGGATTTCGGCAATCTCCTGTCGGTCATCACGCTCGATACCCGCATGACCGGCCGCGATCAGCAGCTGAACCTGAACGCCGCGCTGCGCGCCGGGCCGGATGGCATCAAGGCCTTCCAGTCGGGTGAATGGCAGAATCCGGCGCGCACCCTGCTGGGGGCGGAGCAGGAGGCGTGGTTTGCCGCCGAGATCGCCGCCAGCGTCAAGGCCGGCCAGCGCTGGCAACTGATCGCCCAGCAGGTGGTGATGGGCGATATCTTCACCCCGAAACAGGCCGGCGAGTGGCTGGGCCCCACGGCCGATGCCCGGGCGCTGGCCTATGTGAAGGGCGGCATCGCCGCCGCCCAGGCCGGCATTCCGGGCGCGCAGGACATGTGGTCCGGCTATCCGCAGGCCCGGCGCCGGCTGCTCGCCGCGATGCGCGACGCCGGGGCCAACCCGATCGTGATCGCGGGTGACAGCCACAATGCCTGGGCCTTCAACCACAGCCTGGACGGCAAGCCGGTTGCGGCCGAATTCGGGGTGCAGTCGGTCACTTCGCCCGGCTATGAATCCTCGCTGGCCGCCGATCCGGCCATCATCCGCGCCGGCCTGCTGCAAAGCTCGCCCGGCCTGCAATGGTGCGACACCAGCCGGCGCGGCTATCTCACGCTGGCGTTCAGCGCCGGCGAAACCCGCTGCGACTGGGTGTTCATGGACACGATCAAGACCGTCTCCACCGCCACCGGCACCGGCCAGGCCGCCATCGTCAAACACGACAAGCGCAAGATGACGCTGGCCTGATCCTGCGCTATGCCCGGCCGGTGATGTTCCGGCTGTCTGTCCTGTGCCTGCTGGCCTGCCTGGCGGTGCCCGCCGCACGGGCGGCCACCATCTGCGATGCCGTGTGGCGCGATGGCCCGCGCGCCCGCGCCATCCCGCTGCGCATCCGCCTGCCCGCCACCGGCACCGGCCTGGCCGCGATCATCTGGTCGCCCGGCATGGGTGCCACCCGCACGGCCGGCGCGGTGTGGGCCCAGGCCTGGCTGCAGGCCGGCTTTGCCGTCATCACCGTGCAGCATCCGGGCAGCGATGATGTCGCCTATGCCGCGCAGCCGGCCGCAACCAGGGCCGATCGGCTGGCCTATGCCACCAGCGGCCTGCACATGGTGGAACGGGCGGGCGATATCGGTTTCGTGCTGGACGAACTGGCGCGGCGGCCGCGCGAAGGGGCGTGCGACCTGTCGCGCATCGATCAGGATCGCATTGGCCTGGCCGGCCACAGCCTGGGGGCCTGGGTGGTGCAGGCCATGGCCGGGCAGCGCTTTGGCGGCCGGCGGGCCCAGATCGACCGGCGGCTGCGCGCCTTCGCCGGGTTCAGCGGCACCCAGCTGGAACCGGGCGATCCCGCGGCGCTCTTTGCCGGCATCGTCCGGCCCTATCTGGTGATCAGCGGCACGCTGGATGGCGGCCCCAACGAAGACATCATCGCCCGCCGCACCGCCATCTGGCAGGGCATGCCGGCCGATGGGCGCAAATATCTGGCGCTGTTTGCCGATGCCACCCACATGATGTTCGCCGGCAACCGCCCGGCCGGCACGGCCCTGGCCCGCCGCGTCGAAGCCGATGTGATCCGGCTCAGCACCGCCTTCTGGCGGCGCTGGCTGCGCGACGAGACGGCGGCCGATGCAACCCTGGCCAGCCCCCGCCTGCGCCCGGCCGACCGGTGGGACCAGAAATAGCCGGACCGGGCCGCCGCCGCCATCGGCCTCCCATCGGCAATCGGCGCGGCCGGCTTGCCGGGATTGGCCGGCCAGCCCTATGCTGGCGGCCATGCGCAACATCGTCATCCTCACCGGTGCCGGCATCTCGGCCGAAAGCGGCATCCCCACCTTTCGCGCCAGCGACGGCCTGTGGGAAAACCACCGCATCGAGGATGTCGCCACCCCGCAGGCCTTCCGCCGCAACCCGGCGCTGGTGCAGCGCTTCTATGATGCGCGCCGCGCCTTCCTGGGCCAAGTGGAGCCCAACGCCGCCCACCTGGCGCTGGCCCGGCTGGAAGCCGAATGGCCCGGGGATTTCCTGCTTGTCACCCAGAATGTCGATGATCTGCACGACCGCGCCGGCCACACCCACCTGCTCCACATGCACGGCGAACTGAACAGCGCCCTGTGCACCCGCTGCGGTGCCGCCCGGCCCTGGCGCGGCCCGCTGCTGGGCGATCCCGCCTGCCCCGCCTGCCGGCAGGCCGGTGGCCTCAGGCCCGATATCGTCTGGTTCGGGGAAATTCCCTATCACATGGAACGCATCGAAACTGCCATCGCGGCCTGTGATCTGTTCGTCTCAATCGGCACCTCCGGCGCCGTCTACCCCGCCGCCGGCTTCGTCAGCCAGGCCCGCCACGCCGGGGCCCGAACGCTGGAACTCAACCTCGAACCTTCAGCCGGCACGCCGCTGTTCGATGAAGCCAAGCACGGCCCGGCCAGCGTGCTGGTGCCGGCGTGGGTTGAGGCGATGCTGGCCTCGCGCTGACGCAGGAGCAGAGGCCGCCCTCAGCAATCGATCATCGTGATCCGTCGCCGCGGCACCTCGCCACTGTCCACCAGCAGGGCGCCATATTCCGGCACCTCCACCCAGGTGGAGACATCGCGGGTGAGCGGTTCAGAGGCCACGAGGGTGCCCGCGCCGCGCCCGCCGGTCATCTTCCACTCGCCATCGTTGAAGCCATAGGAATCGCCGATGGTGAACCATTGGCTGAGGAACTCGATGCCACCCTGGAACGGCAGTTTTTCGAAGCGGCCGAAATCGAAGGTGAAGCGGGTGGCGACCAGGGCGCGGCCGTCGGACACCACCAGATTGACCGACGAGGAGCGGGTGATGCCATGATCGGCGCGCACGCGGCGGATAGTGGCCAGCGTGGCATTGATGGCGCGGAAAATGGCATCGGCGGTGAATGGCCCGGCGGGATCATCCACATTGGACAGCACCAGCGCGTGCAGGAAGGCGCTGTCGGTCAGGGCGGTCATCGCCTTGGCCACATCGGGCTTGATGTGCGGCCACAGGGCGGCACGCATGCGGCCGAATTCGGCCAGATCGCCATTGTGGGCCAGCACCAGCGGGCTGCCGAGCAGCTGGAACGGATGCAGGCTCTGCTGGTTGATGGTGGCGCTGCCATCCAGCGGCACGCCGCGCAGATGCGCCACCAGGCTGCGCACCTTCAGCCGGGCGGCCAGCGCACGCAGATTGGCATCAAACACCGCGACATTGGTGGAATGGAAGGTGAGCGGCAGGTGGGCATCGTTGAGATCATCATTCCACGCCGCCAGCCCAAAGCCGGCCAGGTTGAGCATGGCGAGCAGTTGCGCATCGGTGGTCTGGTTCAGCAGCGCATTGTCGGGCCGCACCACCAGATGGTCCAGCAGCACCGGCGCACCGATATAACCCAGCATCCGGCACATCAGGCGGCCGCCATCGCAGCCAGGCGCGCGCGCACCCGCGCCAACCGCCGCTGATCGCGCACCAGCGCCGCGCCCAGCATGCGCGCCAGGCGTTGGCCGGTCGCTCCATCCGGCAGCGCCGGCAGGGCGATCAGTTCGGCATCCTCGCGCACCAGCAGGCGCGCCGGCCATGGCCGCCCGGCCACAAAGGCCGCGCCGCCGGCCAGCGCGCCGGGGCCATGCACCAGCAGTTGCAGGCCATCGCCCGCCTGCCACTGCACCGCACCGCGCAGCACGATCCACAGGGCCGGCGGGGTGCCATCCAGCCGCTGGCCGCGGGCGTGGTGATGGCCCGAACCAGCCGCGGCCAGTGCCTGCCAATCGGCCGGCGTGAAGCCATCGAAGCCGGGAAATGTGTGCAGACGCGCGGCGACGAAATCGGCCACCAACGCCGCGTTTGCCGCCACCGGCGCCGGGTTTGCCGCCACCGGCGCGCCAAGCGCGGCCACCAGATCATGGCTGCGCGCCGCCACCTGTGCCCGGATGGCGGCGGCCAGCGCCAGCGCCGCGGGATCGCCGGCCTCGGCCAGGCCGTTGATCCGGCCAAGATCGAGCCGCCAGCCGGCACAGCCTTCCGGCGCCAGCGCATCGGCCGATCGCCGGCCACCATCCAGCAGGCAGAACTCGCCCAGCGGCGCGCCGGGGCCGATGCGCGCCAGTTCGACATGGCCATCGCCGGGCGTGCGGCCGGTGATCACCACCGCACCGCGTTCGATCAGATACAGGCCATCGGCTTGATCATGCTGGCGAAAGATCGCCGCGCCGGGCGGCACCGCAAACGGCTGCGCCAGGCGCGCCACCGCTGCGCATTCGGCTGTTGCCAGCCAGCCCAGCTGCGCCAACGCCTGTTCGGCCCCGTGCGTCATCGCCCCTTGCCCCCCAAGTGACCTGATGATAGGCGAAGCAAGCGCGGCTTGGCCAGCCCCCTATTATCATTCGTTTTCAGCTCGTTACGGCAGGCAGCGCCGCGACGCCGCAGGCCGCCAGCCAATCGGCGATGGCATCATATTCGGCCGGCGGCCGCGTGGCATCGGCCGCATCCCCGCGCGGCACGAAGATCACCATCCCCTGCCGCGCCCGGGTGAGCAGCACGCGATAGGCGTTGCGCACATAGTCAGCCTTGCTGATGCCGCTGCTGCTCTGGCTGACCTCGCGCCACTTCGTGCCTTCAAATTCCCTTGCGTGCCAATGGTTTGTGCGACGCAGGTTGAGATCCCAGGCCACGCAGGTCCAGTCCAGTTCCAGGCCCTGCACGTCAAACTCCGTCGCCACCTCCTCCAGCGCGGACGAGGATCGCACGTCATGCGCGGGGTTGAGAAACCACACCGGGCCGTCAATCCGGGCCTTCACGAACAGGCCTTCCGGTTTCAGCCGCAGGCCATTGGACGAGGCCAGCACGCCGGAGCGCTCGTTTGCCTTGCGGCAGGCGCGCAACCATGCCCGCGCCGCAGCCAGCGAGCGCGTGAAAAAGATAGGATAATCAACAGGATCGGGCCGGCAGGCCGCGGCCAGCTGAGGATCTTCGGCCAACAGGGCGGCCACAAACCGGGCCAGCTTGTCAGACCGGAAGGACCGCACCGGCACATCAAGGTGCAGGCGCGGATCGGGCTGGTGGCCCGCCTGTCGCAGATAATGGATCAACACCGGATCAAGCGGTCCGGCGCTGGCCAGAAGCGTCGGCGGCGCATAAATCTGCCAGTGGCGCCGATCCGATTGCAGCGCCCGCAGCCATTCGGCCACCCCGGCTTCGCCATCATGGATTTCCTGCCCGTCGCCAATCAGGCAGACCAGAACGCACCAGTCCGGCCGGCGATCCATCACCGACAGGAAGAAGGCTGGTTCCGATTGATCGAAATCCTGGTGGCCCTTGCCGGCCATGTAGCGGCTGGCCTTGGCGCGCCCCCAGGCCCGCTGGGCCTCATCGAAGATGATGACATGCTCTGGCGGCGGATTGGGATCATGCAGATAGTGGGAGCGGAAACGATGAGCGGCCTGGATCAGCTTGTCGGGCGCGCGGCCCAGCAGATGCTGCTGCTCCTTCCTCAGGCCTCTTCGCCGGGCGCGCTCACGAAAATCACGCGTCAGAGCGGTCGCAAGCACTTCGACCAGCGGGCCGTTGCCTGACAGAAGCGCCGAATCCTCGCCAATGCCGTTCTTCAGCCGACCGGCAGCGATATTGAGGCCGGCCAGCGTCTTGCCGGCGCCCGGGACGCCGGTGACAAAGCAGAGCGCCTTCCCGCCCGTGGCTTTCATCTGGTTGACGATGGCTTCGATGGCCGTCGACGTCCGCTGGAGATTTTCCTGCCCGGCTTCATGGCGGGAGATGTCGGCCACATCATGGCCGGCATAGAGCGCCTCGGCTGCCTCGATGATGGTTGGCGTGGGGGCATAGCGCCCTGCCGCCCAGGCAAGCGGATCGATCGCGCCGCCGCTGTCCATGGCGATGAAGCGCTGCACTGTGGGCAACACGTCGCCCGGGGCGCAGTTGATGGGCGCCAGCACACCCTCCTGGTGCGCAAAGCCCAGATCGACCGGCTGGGCTGGTGCCTTGGTGGCAATGAGGATCGGGATGATGGTCTTGTCATGGCTGGTCTGATGGAACAGCTTGAGATCAAGGCCATAGCCGTGCACCTGATCGCGGGCGTGGATCGGAAAATCACGCCGGCCAACCTTGTATTCCAGCACGAAGATCAGACTGCCGGCAATGATGACGGCATCGGCGCGCCGGCCCATGCGCGGGATGCCGAATTCAAGGAAAACATGCGTGCCGGGAAGACGGGCTGCAATTGGCTGGAGATGATCCACCTCATATTGCCAGGCCAGTTTCTGCGCCGGTTCATCGGCAAAAGGTGACAGGGACAGATCGCCCAGAATCTGGCTGGGATGCAACTTGGCAAAGACGTCGGCCGGAGCATCAAACCAGGCACGCTTCATGGTGGCCAGGCTGCCAGGTGACGCGACGCCGCGCAAACGAAAAAGGGCGGCCCGTGGGCCGCCCCTTGACGTCTTGGGTGGCAGGGTCGCGTCAGAGCTTGGCGCGGATGCCGACGAAGTAGAAGCGGCCCATGCCCGAGACCGGATAGGCCGAGGACGACAGATACGGCGCTGCGTTGGTGAGGTTGTTCACACCACCATAAAGGCTGAAGCGATCCTCGATCACGTCCACATTGAAGTTGATGTTGTGGATCCAGTAATCGGGGGCAAAGCCGGCGGGGCCGAATTGCGTGTCGATGGTTTCGATCTGGATGGCGCCAGCCGCAGCCGTGGACTGGATATATTGCACGTTGTAGCCAAAGCTGAACGCGCCACGGTTGTAGTTGATGGAACCGACGCCCGACCATTCCGGCACCGACAGTTCGCGCAACGCCGGGTTGACGTTGTTGAGGTTGGTGGGATCGAAGAAGCGGTTGACCTGCTTGGTCCAGTTGCCGTTCAGGCCCAGGCTGATGTTGTTCTTGTCCCACAGCGTGAAACGATAATTCACCGAGAAATCGACACCGGCGGTTTCGATCTTGGCAAAGTTGAGTTGGGTCTGGCGCAGGGTGCGGAAGCCGAACAGATTGGGCTGGTTGGCCGCCGTGTTGCCCGGCGCCGTGGGCCCGATGCGATCGAACAGGCCGCAGAAGCTGTTGGGGAACTGGGTGTTGTCATAGCAGGTGTCGACGATGTTCTGCGCCGTCAACGCCTGGATGGCGTTGGTGATCTTGATCGAATAATAATCGGCGCTCATCGTCAGGCCCGGAATGAAGCTGGGCTGCACCAGGGTGCCCACCGTGAAGGTGGTGGCGGTTTCTTCCTGCAGATTGGGATTGCCGCTGATGGTGCCGCCGAAACGGCCGGTGAGCGGATCGCTGTAGCTGGCCAGGAACGTCGCCGGATTGGCGATGCCCAGCGCGGTGGCGGCCGCAAGGCAGTTGGCGTTGCGATTGGGGTTGGCCGAACGCAGGGCAAGATCGCACGGATCCGAAGGCCGGAAGGTGGTGCCCTGCGCCGGATCGAACAATTCGGTGATGTTGGGCGCACGGATGGCGCGGGCATAGGTGCCGCGGAACTTGATGTCCTTGATCGGGGCCCAGGCGCCGTTGACATTCCAGGTGAAGGCGCCGCCGATGGTGGAATAATCGGCATAGCGGCCGGCCGCGCCCAGCGTGAGTTCGTGGAAGAAGGGCGTGTCCTTCAGGATCGGCAGTTTGATTTCGCCAAACACTTCCTTCACGTCAAAGCTGCCGCCGGCATTGTTGGTGCGGTTGGTGGGATCAAACACCAGCGACTGGTTGGTGGCGTTCACATTGCCGACGAACTGGCCGACCACGTTGGCCGGGCCGGTTTGCGGGATGATGCCCAGCACCAGCGGATCGAAGGTGGAGGTGGATTCCTCCTTCCGATATTCGGCGCCAAAGGCATATTGGATGGAACCGCCCGGCAGGTTGAGGAAGCCGCCGGTATCACCGGTGAACAGCGCGGTGAGCACCGTCTGCGTCAACCGGAAGCGGTTGGTGGTGGGCGCGGTGATCCAGTCCGCCGCGGCGGCGCTGATCGAATTGGCGCCGCCCAGGATGTTGGCGGGCACGCAGGTGCCGTCGTTCGGACGGAAGGTGAAGAAGCCCGGTGCGATCAGCGGGAAGGTTTCCGAACCCGGATGCGGCGTGGTGCTGCCGGTGGAAACACGGCAGACCGGCTGGCCATTGGGGCCGCGCACCACATCGATGGCGGCGAACAGCCGATCATAGAGCACGGCGTTTTCAAAGGTGGTGCTGTTGTCGGTGCGGCCCCAGTTGGCCACCACTTCGTAATTCAGGTGCGAGGTGACCTCACCGCGCACGCCGGCCACGATGCGATAGGTTTCGCGCTTGGCCCGGCTGATGCCTTCGCCCAGATCGGTCATGTCGCGCGAGACGCGCAGACCGCCGCCGGCATTGGCTTCGCCCTGCAGCACGCTTGGGATGAAGGGGTTGTCGGGCGTGATCAGCAGCGTGTCGTAGAAGCTGTTGTAGGCGCTGCGGCTGATCGCGCTGTTGCGGGTGTATTTGGCATCCACGAACACTTCCGCCGCCGGCGAGAATTCATAATTGCCGCGGAAATTGGCGTAGATGCGTTCGGAACCCGGAATCAGCGACTGGGCGTTGACGCGTTCCGGCGCGCCATCACCGCCGAACTGGTTCTGGCTGGTGGAAATGATGCCATCCTGGAAGATGCGCACGCCGCCACCGGGGGTGGAGACATAGCAGCCGCCGCCGCCAAAGCCGGTCCAGCCGACAAAGCTTTCATTGCAGTCGGCAATGCCGTTGTTGTTGAGATCGGTGGTGAAGCGGGCGAAATCGCCGCGGAAGATCAGGCCGGCATTGGACGAGATGCCAAACGCCGGCTGGGCGCCGATCACCAGGGTCGGGGCAGCAGTGGCGCGGGCGATCAGCGCCTGTTCGGCGGCGGTGAGCGTCACGCCGGGGAACAGGGTTGCGGCCTGGGCGGCGGTGGGGATCAGCGGGCCGAAGCCGATGCGGCTGGTGCGCGGGCCGGGGCCGCCAACCCGGTAATAATTGGCGAAGTTCGGCATGCTGGAGGCGACGATGTCACCCTTCTGGAAGCGCTTCAGCGGGTTGTTGTAGGTGGTGCTGTTGTTGCCGCGGCCGTTGTTGGCGGTGAAGGGGCGGGCCGAGAACAGGATTTCCTCGTCCTTGGTATAGCCGGCGGAGAAGGTGACATTGCCCTTGCCGTCGGCGAAGTTGGTGCCCCAGGTGCCTTCCAGCCGATAGGTCTGGCCATCGCCGAAATCGGAAATGCCGAACTGGGCATCGAGATTGAGCCCCTGGAAATCCTTCTTGAGCACATAGTTGACCACGCCGGTGACCGCATCGGCGCCGTAAACGGCCGACGCGCCGCCGGTCAGCACGTCCACCCGCTCGATCAGGGCGTTGGGGATGGTGGCCACGTCAACCGTCTGGCTGCCGGCAACGCCGGCGACATGGCGATATCCGTCCACCAGCACCAGCGTGCGGTTGGCGCCCAGCTGGCGCAGGTTCAGCGTGGCCTGACCGACACCGCCGGCACCGCGTTCGATGGAGTCGGCCACGGTGCCGGAGGCGAGCAGCGCCGGAATCTGGCGCAGGGTGGCGGTGGGATCGCTGTTGCCGAGCGCGCGCAGGGCCGCCGCATCGATCGAGGTGATCGGCAGCGGTGCGGTCTCGTTGGGGCTGCCCCGCAGGCGCGAACCAGTGACGACCAGCTCTTCGGCTGCGGTTTCCTCTGCGGCGGCGGTCTTTTCCTGGGCCTGCACCACGCTGGCCAGCGAGCCGGCCAGCACCGAGCTGGCGAGGAGAAGCATTGTCTTGTTGAACACGAAATTGCCCCCATTTGGTTTATGCACGCTGTTTGTTGCCGGGGGGCGCAGGCAACACAACACGGTAATTGCCGGATGTCGTGATTTCGGCAACATTCATGCCGTCATGTGGCGTGAATGCCACATGACGGGCCGATGACAACCGGGTTTCAGGCGGCCTTGGGTGCCGATTCGCGCACACCCTGATCGACATGGGCTTCGAACTGGGCGAAATTGGCAATGAACATCGCCACCAGCTTGCGCGCCTGCGCATCATAAGCGGCCTTGTCGGCCCAGGTGTCGCGCGGGTTGAGGATGGTGGCGTCCACACCGGGCACCGAAACCGGCACGGCAAAGCCGAAGTTTTCATCGGTGCGGAATTCGGCCGCGTTCAGGCTGCCATCCAGCGCAGCGTTCAGCAGCGCGCGCGTCGCCTTGATCGGCATGCGGTGGCCGCCGGCGGTGGCGCTGCCGCCGGTCCAGCCGGTGTTGACCAGCCAGACATCGACACCGCCCCTGGCGATGCGTTCCTTCAGGAGATTGCCATAGACCGACGGATGGCGCGGCATGAACGGCGCGCCAAAGCAGGTGGAAAAGGTGGCATCGGGTTCCGTCACGCCGATTTCGGTGCCGGCCACGCGCGCGGTATAGCCCGACAGGAAATGATACATGGCCTGGTCGGGCGTCAGCTTGGAAATCGGCGGCAGGATGCCGAACGCATCGGCGGTGAGCATGATGATGTTGCGCGGCACCGGGCCCATGTTGCTGGCCGAGGCATTGGGAATGAACTCGATCGGATAGGAACCGCGGCTGTTTTCGGCCAGGCTATTGTCGTCCAGGTCGATCACGCGCGTCACCGGGTCGATCACGACATTTTCCAGCACCGTGCCAAAGCGGCGGGTCGTGGCATGGATCTCCGGCTCCGCATCGGCCGAAAGCCGGATCATCTTGGCATAGCAGCCGCCTTCGAAATTGAAGACCGCCGTGTCGGACCAGCCATGTTCATCATCGCCGATCAGCGTGCGGCTGGCATCGGCCGAAAGCGTGGTCTTGCCGGTGCCCGACAGGCCGAAGAAGATGGCGGTGTCGCCATCCTTGCCGATGTTGGCCGAGCAGTGCATCGGCATCACGCCCGACAGCGGCAGCAGATAGTTGAGGATGGAGAAGACCGATTTCTTCATTTCGCCGGCATAGGCGGTGCCGCCGATCAGCACGGTCTTGTTGGTGAAATCCACCGCCACCACGGTTTCGCTGCGGCAGCCATGGCGGGCCGGATCGGCCTTGAAGCTGGGCAGATCGATGATCGTGTATTCGGGCAGGAAATCGGCCAGATCGGCCAGGTCCGGGCGCACCAGCAGGGTGCGGATGAACAGGCTGTGCCAGGCAAATTCGGTGATCACCCGCACCTTCACCCGATGTTCGGGCTGGCTGCCGCCAAACAGATCCTGCACGAACAGATCGGATTTGGTGGCGAGCGCCGCCTGGAAATCGGCCTTGATCGCCGCGAACTGTTCCGGCGTGATGCTCTTGTTCTTGTCCCACCAGATTTCGCCATCGGTGACGGCGTCGCGCACGATGAACTTGTCGTTGGCCGATCGGCCGGTGTGCTTGCCGGTCTTCACCACCAGCGCGCCATGTTCCGACAACAGGCCCTCGCCGCGCTGCACGGCCAGTTCCACCAGCGCGCCGGTGGCCAGGTTCCAGTGCAGTGCAGCGGGCGTGTCATAGCCCTGCGCAGCCAGGCTATGGCTGGAAATCACGGTCGACGGCACGATGTCTCTCCTTGCAACGGGGCCCCCACAGCCCCTCCCCCTGTGATTGCCGGGGCATAACGCACGCATACGTATTCGTCAAAAGCCCTGATGTCGTGCGGTGGGGCATGGCTGCCATGCAGGCGGCGCAGGGGCGGCCCTTGCCAGCGCCGCGCACCCGTTCCACATAGGCCCGGATGGACAACAGCGCCCAGACCGCCCCGACGATCGCCCTGGTGGATGATGATCGCAACATCCTCACCTCGGTGTCGATCGCGCTTCAGGCCGAAGGCTTTGCCGTGCGGCTCTATTCCGATGGGGACAGCGCGCTGAAAGCCCTGCTCGACAATCTGCCCGATCTGGTGGTGCTGGACATCAAGATGCCGCGCATGGACGGGATGGATGTGCTGCGCCGCCTGCGCGAGAAAAGCCCGGTGCCGGTGATCTTCCTGACCAGCAAGGACACCGAGATCGACGAGGCGCTGGGCCTGGCCATGGGGGCCGATGATTATATCGGCAAGCCGTTCAGCCAGCGCCTGCTGATCGAACGCATCCGCGCCGTGCTGCGCCGCACCGCCAACCGCAAGGCCGCCGAGGAGGAACCCGGCCAGGCGGCCGCCGAACCCATCGTGCGCGGCCGCCTGACCATGGACCCGGCCCGCCACCGGGTGATCTGGGATGGCGGCGATGGCCGGCGCGGCGATGTGGCATTGACCGTCACCGAATTCATGATCCTGGAAACGCTTGCCAGCCGCCCCGGCTTCGTCAAATCGCGCGACCAGCTGATGGATGCCGCCTATTCCCACGATGTCTATGTCGATGATCGCACCATCGATTCCCACATCAAGCGGCTGCGCAAGAAATTCCGCGTGGTCGATCACCAGTTCAAGTCGATCGAGACGCTCTATGGCGTCGGTTATCGTTTCAACGAGGAATAGGCACGGTGGGCACCGAATCCGCGGTGCAGGAATGGCGGCGCGGGCTGGGCTTCGGCTCGCTCAGGGCGCGCATCTTTGCGGTCAATCTGCTGGCGGTGTGCGTGCTGGCGATCATGCTGCTCTATCTCGATACGGTGCGGGCCCGCCTGCTCGACGAACGCACCGATGCCCTGTCCAACGAAGCGGTGGCGATTGCCGGGCTGGCGGCCGATTTGCCGGCCGGGCTGGAGCGACTCAGCTTTGCCCGCGGCACCCGCATCCGGCTCTATGCCGGCGATGGCGGCCTGCTCACCGACAATTGGCACGGCCCGGCCACAAGGCAATTCCGGATCGAGGACCCGGCCGCCTATTCCTGGCGGCGCGCATCGGCCAAGTTCATCGATCGGGCGCTGGAACAGGTGCAGGGCAACAGGGCGCTGCCGGTCTATGCCGAAGCCATGCCGGATCGCGCCGGCCAATGGCCGGAAGCGGCGCGGGCGCTGGCCACGGGGCGGCCGGCCACCCAGCTGCGCCGGGCGGTGGATGGCAGCTATATCGTCGGCGCGGCGGCGCCCGTGCCCGGCGTGGGCGTGGTGCATCTGACCGACAATGCCGAAGACGTGTCGCGCGTGCTGCGGGCCGAACGCCTGACCAGTTTCTGGCTGCTGGCGTCGGTGGCGGCCATCACCTTCGGCCTGTCGCTGTATCTGGCCCGCACCATCGTGCGGCCGCTGCGGATGCTGGCCATCGCCGCCCACCGGGTGCGGCTGGGCCGCAGCCGCGAGGTGGTGGTGCCGCGCCTGCCCGACCGACGCGACGAGATCGGCGCGCTGGCCCGCGCCCTGTCCGACATGTCGATCGCCCTGCGCCGCCAGATCGATGCCACCGAAGCCTTTGCCGCCGATGTGGCGCATGAACTGAAGAACCCGCTCGCCTCGCTGCGCTCCGCTGTCGACGTGCTCGACCGGGTCGAGCAGCCGGACCTGCGCGCGCAGTTGCTGGCGGTGATTCGCGACGACGTGGGCCGCATCGACCGGCTGATCACCGATATCGCCGATGCCAGCCGGCTGGATGCCGAACTGTCGCGCACCGGGTTCCAGCCCGTCGATCTGGCCCGGCTGTGCACCGGCCTGGTGACGGCCTATGGCGTTGCCGGCCCGCCGCGCGGCGTGACCATCACGCTGGACACGCCGCCGGCTGGCCTGCCCGACATCGAAGGCGACGCCGCCCGGCTGGCGCAGGTGCTGCGCAACCTGATCGACAATGCCATCAGCTTTTCGCCCGATGGAGGCCGTGTCACCCTGGGGCTGGCCACGGCCGGGGATCAGGTGGAGGTGACGGTGGCCGACCAGGGCCCCGGCGTGCCGGCAGCCAACCGCGCCGACATCTTCCGGCGATTCTATTCGGAACGCCCGGCAACCGAGGATTTCGGCCGCCATTCCGGGCTGGGCCTGTCGATTGCCGGGGCCATCGTGGCCGCGCACGGCGGCAGCATCCGGGTGGAGGATGCCGGCGGCGGCGGGGCGCTGTTCCGGGTTGGCCTGCCGGTGGCATGATGGCGGATGAAGGCGCCATTCCCGATACCATCCATGCCAGCGCCGTGGCCCGCGATGGCCGCGCCGTGCTGTTGCTGGGGCCGGCGGGCAGCGGCAAATCCGATCTGGCGCTGCGGCTGGTGGCAGCCGGCTGGCAGCTGGTGGCCGATGATCGGGTGGTGCTGACCCGTGTGGGCGACCGGCTGCTGGCCAGCGCCCCGCCGCGGCTGGCTGGCCTGATCGAGGTGCGGGGGCTGGGCATCGTGCCCGAACCCACCCACAATGCCATGGTGGCGCTGGCGCTGGATCTGGGCCGCCGGCCCGATCGGCTGCCGGCGGCGGACTGGATCGGCTGGCACGGTCTGCCGGTGCCGCTGCTGGCCTTTGAACCCTTTGGCGATTCCGCAGTGGAACGTGTGGCGCGGGCCTTGGCAAACGCCGGCCTGGATGGCAGCACAACCCCCGTGCAACCGATCCTGATCGTCACCGGCCTGTCGGGCGCCGGCAAATCCACCGTGCTCAAGGCACTGGAAGATGCCGGGCACGAAGTGGTCGACAATCTGCCCATCAGCCTGATGGACGGGCTGCTGGCGGCCGCCGCGCCGCGCCCGATTGCGCTGGGCCTGGACAGCCGCACCCGCGCCTTTGATGCCAAGGCGCTGGCAGCGCGGGTGGCGGCGCTGCGCGATTGTGCCCGCGATGTGCGGCTGGTCTATCTGGATTGCGCCGATGACGTGCTGATCCGGCGCTTTTCCGAAACCCGCCGCCGCCACCCGCTGGCGCTCGACCGGCCGGCGATCGACGGCATAAGGGCCGAACGCGACCTGTTGGGCGGCCTGAAGCGCAGCGCCGATCTGGTGATCGATTCGACCGAGCTTTCCGTCACCGATCTGCGCGCCATCGTGACCGAACGCTTTGGCGGCGGCTTCTCGCCGGGGTTGACGGTGACGCTGATGAGCTTCGGCTTTGCCGCCGGCCTCCCGCGGGAGGCCGATCTGGTGTTCGACATGCGGTTTCTGGCCAATCCGCACTGGGATGCGGCGCTGCGCCCGCTCACCGGCGAGGATGCGGCCGTGGCCGCCTTCGTGGAGGCCGATCCGCTCTATGCCGGCACGCTCGACCGGATCGACGATCTGATCCGCAGCCTGCTGCCCGGCTATGCCCGCGAGGGCAAATCCTATCTCACCATCGCCATCGGCTGCACCGGCGGCCGGCACCGCAGCGTGGCGGTGGCGCGGGCGCTGGCCGGGCGGCTGGCGGCGCATCTGGCCAACAGCGGGCAGACCGTGGCGCTGGTGCATCGGGATATCGCAAAACAGGCCGGCGATGCCGCCGTGGTGGCAGGCGCCCCATTGACAGACTCGGCCAAAGCGGGCGAGGCCAGCAGCCGATGATCGGATTGGTACTGGTGACCCACGGCCAGCTGGCGGTGGAATTCAAGGCGGCGATGGAGCATGTCGTCGGCCCCCAGGCGTGCGTGGAAACCATCTGCATCGCCGCGGAGGATGACATGGAGCTGCGCCGCGCCGACATTGCAGCGGCGGTAAAGGCCTGCAACAGCGGCAAGGGCGTGATCATCCTGACCGACATGTTCGGTGGCACCCCGTCCAACCTTGCCATCTCGCTGCTGGGCGCCCAGGTGGAGGTGATTGCCGGGGTCAATCTGCCGATGCTGATCAAGCTGGCCAGCGTGCGCAAGACCGGCACGGTGGAAGCCGCCGTGCAGGCCGCCCAGGATGCCGGGCGCAAATATATCGCGGTGGCCAGCCGCATGCTGGGCGAAGCCGCTTGAGCGGCACCGCCGGCCCGGTGCGGGTCCCCATCACCAACCGGCGCGGCCTGCACGCCCGCGCCAGCGCCAAGTTCGTCACACTGGCCTCCGGCTTTGATGCCGAGGTGACGGTGAGCCACGACGGCTCGCAGGTGACCGGCACCTCGATCATGGGCCTGATGATGCTGGCCGCGGCCATGGGCGACGAGATCGAGATCAGCGCCACGGGCGCCGAAGCGGCGGCCGCAGTGGAAAAGCTGGCCGGGCTGGTGCTCGACCGATTCGGCGAGGATTGAGGATGACGGCAGCCCGGGTCGCCTGGCCGATCGCGGTGCTGCTGGCTGTCACCACCATCGCCACCGCTGCCACCGCCGGACCGGATTCTGACACCAGGGCGTGGCTGGCGCGCACCGCCGAACTGTCCAGCGACACCATGGCAGGCCGCGATGCCGGCAGCCCTGGCCATGCCCGCGCCATCGATCTGGTGGAAGGCTGGTTCAAGGCAGCGCGGCTGCAACCGGCGGGCAGCGCCGGCAGCTATCGCCAGACGGTGCCGCTGCACGAGGTGCGGGTGACGGCAGCGGCCATGCAGGTGACGCAGCCCGATGGCCGCACGGTGCCGCTGAGATTTCTGCACGACATCACGCCGCGCGCCGCCTCCGATCTGCCGGCCAGCCTGTCAGCCCCGATGCGCTTTGCAGGCTATTGCAGCAGGGCAGAAACCGGACCGGAACTCCAAGGCAAGATCGCCATCTGTTTTGGCAGCCGCCGCGCCGGGCGGGCGGGGGCAGCGGAACGGCTTGCGGCGGTGACGGCGGCGGGCGCGGTCGCCATGCTGACCATCGATGATGTGGGTTTCGGCATCGAACCGCCGCGCTGGCCCGATGCCTATGCCCGATCGGTGGCGCATGATGGCACGGCGCTGCCGGCGGGCCTGCCGCAGTTCCGGGTGAACGGCGCGGCACTGGCAACGCTGATCGCAGGCACCGGCCGGCTGGCCGCGACGATCCTGACCGAAGCAACCTATCACCGCGATCTTGACCAGTTCGATGTGCCCAGCCGGTTCGAAGCCCGGCTGAGCATTGTCACCCGCCGCTTTGCATCGGAACAGCTGTTTGGCCTGCTGCCCGGCAGTTATGCCGCCAAGGCCGGCGAGGCGCTGGTGCTGGGCGCGCACATCGATGGCTATGGCGAGGGTGAGCCGGTGGCCGGCGATGGCCTGTACAACGGCAGCTTCGATGATGCCGCCTATGTGGCGCTGCTGGCACAATTGGCCCAGCGGCAGCGGGGCAAGGGCTTTGCGCGGCCCGTGCTGTTTGCGGTGTTCACCGGCGAGGAAAAGGGACTGCTGGGCGCGCGCTGGTGGTTGCAGCACCCAACCGTGCCGAAGGACCGGCTGGCCGGGATGATCAACCTTGATCAACTGCGCCCGCTGTTCCCGCTGCGGGCGCTGACGGTGCACGGCCTGGGCCAGAACAGCCTGGCCGAAACCGCGCGCGCGGTGGCGCAGGGCCTGAAGATCGGTGTGCGCCCGGATCGGGAGCCGGAACGCAACCTGATCCGCCGGGTGGACAGCTGGCCGTTCATGGAAGCCGGCATTCCGGCGGTGAACTTCGTCTTTGCCTATGATCCGCGCAGCGAGGAGGAACGCATCTATCGCGACTGGTACCAGCGCCGCTATCACCGCCCGCAGGACGACATGAGCACCCCGATCGATCTGGATGCCGCCCGCGATTTCAACCGCTTTTTCTACACGCTCGTCGAAACCGCGGCAAATGCGGCGCAGCGGCCGATGCTCATCCCATCACAAAGGCGTTGAGCTTGTTGCCATCGGGATCGCGGAAATAGCCGGCATAAAAGCCGGAATCGCCGCGCGGGCCGGGCGGGCCATCGCAGCTGCCGCCATTGGCCAGCGCCAGCGCATGGATCCGGTCAACCTGGGCGCGATCCTTTGCTTCCAGCGCCACCATCACGCCATTGCCGACACTGGCCGGATTGCCATCGAACGGCCTGGTGGCGGCCAGGCCGGCCGCACCGCCCGGCGTGCCCCAGGCGATGAAATTGTCGAACTCCATCATCCGGCCGGTGCCCAGCTCGGCGGCAATGGGATCATAGAATCGGGCTGCCCGCGTGATATCGCTGGTGCCCAGAGTGACATAGCCGATCATGGCATCCTCCTTGGTGGATATCGAGAACGTATCAGGAACGATTTCGAGTCGGCAAGCGGAATCGGCGACGCTGGCCGGTGGCGGCTTGCATATGGCAGGCGGAGCCGTTATGGGCCTGCGCTTCGCATGAACCGGACCGCCTGGCCAACAGGGCTGCCATGGCGGTTCTTGATGCGTCTTTCGGCATGGTGCCGATGAAGGAGACCAAAATGCCCAAGATGAAGACCAAGAGCGGGGTCAAGAAGCGTTTCAAGATCACCGCTTCGGGCAAGATCAAGCACGGCGTGGCCGGCAAGCGCCACCGCCTGATCAGCCACAACAGCAAATATATCCGCCAGAACCGCGGCACCGATGTGCTGGCAAAGGCCGATACCGCCCGGGTGCATGCCTGGGCCCCCTATGGCCTGAACTGAGGAGGATCACCCATGCGTATCAAACGTGGTGTGACCACCAAGGCCCGGCACAAGCGGATTCTGGATCAGGCGAAGGGCTATTACGGCCGCCGCAAGAACACCATCCGCATTGCCAAGCAGGCGGTGGAGAAGGCTGGCCAATACGCCTATCGCGACCGCAAGGTGAACAAGCGCAATTTCCGCGCCCTATGGATCCAGCGCATCAATGCCGCCGTGCGCGAAGAAGGCCTCACCTATTCGCAGTTCATGAACGGCGTGAAGCTGGTTGGTCTGGAAATCGACCGCAAGGTGATGGCCGATCTGGCCATGAACCAGCCAGAAAGCTTTACCGTCATCATCGGCCAGGTGAAGGCCGCTCTTGAGGCGAAGGCCGCGTAAACCACGCAGCCGACAAGCAATCAGGGGCGCGCGCCTTCACTGGCGCGCGCCCCTTTTGCGTTCTTCATTCCCGAAACAGGCGTTTTCATGACTGATACCAGCCAATTGCAAGGCGATATCCTGGCCCAGATCGCCGCCGCCGCCAGCCCGGATGCGCTGGAAGCCGTGCGCGTGGCCACCATGGGCAAGCAAGGCCGGGTGACGCTGCTGCTGAAGACGCTGGGCGGCATGAGCCCGGAGGAGCGCAGCCTGGCCGGCCCGGCCTTCAACGGCCTGCGCGAAGCCGTTGCGGCCGCGCTGGCCGCGAAAAAGGCCGCGCTGGACGAGGCGGCGTTGAATGCGAAGCTGGCGGCCGAGCGGCAGGACATGACACTGCCGGTGGCACTGCCGCCCACCGGTTCCGTCCACCCGGTGTCTCAGGTGATGGACGAGCTGGCCGAAATCTTCGCCGATCTGGGCTTTGCAGTGGCCACCGGGCCGGAGATCGAGGACGACTGGCACAATTTCACCGCACTCAACATCCCGGAACATCACCCGGCACGGGCGATGCACGACACCTTCTATATCGCCGGCCAGCCGAACAAGGTGCTGCGCACCCACACCAGCCCGGTGCAGATCCGCACCATGATGGGGCAAAAGCCGCCGATCCGCATCATCGCGCCGGGCCGCGTCTATCGCAGCGATTCCGATGCCACCCACACGCCGATGTTCCACCAGATCGAAGGTCTGGTGATCGACAAGGGCATCACGCTGGCGCATCTGCGCTGGACGCTGGAGACATTCATCAAGGCATTTTTCGAAGTGGATGACGTGGCGCTGCGTTTCCGCCCGTCCTATTTTCCGTTCACCGAGCCTTCGGTGGAGGTCGATGTCGGCTATTCATCAAAGACCGGCAAGCCGGCCGGCGCGGGCCAGGTGGACAAATGGCTGGAGGTGCTGGGCAGCGGCATGGTGCATCCGCGCGTGATCGCCGCCTGCGGGCTTGATCCGCACGAATGGCAGGGCTTTGCCTTCGGCACCGGGGTCGATCGGCTGGCCATGCTGAAATATGGCCTCACCGATCTGCGCGCCTTTTTCGATGGCGATGGGAAGTGGCTGAAACACCACGGTTTCTCGGCCCTTGATCTGCCCTCCATTTCTGCTGGAGCTGCCTTGTGAAATTCACCCTGTCCTGGCTGAAGGACCATCTCGACACGGCCGCCAGTGTTGCCGAGATCGCCGATGCGCTGACCGCGCTTGGCCTTGAGGTGGAGGGCATCGACAACCCGGCCGACGCGCTGGGGGCCTTCACCATTGCCCATGTCCTCACCGCGACAAGGCATCCGCAGGCCGACAAGTTGCAGGTGCTCAGCGTTGACACTGGCGCCGGCACGCCGGTGCAGGTGGTCTGTGGCGCCCCCAACGCGCGCGCCGGCATGAAGGGCGTGTTCGGTGCGCCCGGCACCTTCGTGCCGGGCAGCGGCATCACGCTGAAGGTGGCGGCCATCCGCGGCGTCGAATCAAGCGGCATGATGTGTTCGATGCGCGAACTGGAGCTGGGGCAGGATCATGACGGCATCATCGCCCTGCCCGATGATGCGCCGGTTGGTGCCCGTTATGTCGATTGGGCCGGGCTCAACGATCCGGTGTTCGATATCGCCATCACGCCGAACCGACAGGAATGTCTGGGCGTGATCGGTATCGCCCGCGATCTCGCCGCCGCCGGTGTCGGCACGCTGAAGCCGCGCACCATCCCGGCGGTGGCCGGCAGCTTCCCGATGCCGCGCCCGATCGCCATCGAGGATGCCGAAGGCTGCCCGGCCTTTGCCGGCCGCGTGGTGCGCGGGCTGACCAACGGCCCCAGCCCGGACTGGCTGCAACGCCGGTTGCGCGCCGTGGGCCTGCGGCCGATTTCGGCGCTGGTCGACATCACCAATTTCCTGTCCATCGACAGCGGCCGGCCACTGCACGTTTATGATGTGGCCAGGCTCACCGGCGGCCTCACCGCCCGGCGGGCCCGCGCCGGCGAAACCATCCTGGCCCTGAACGGAAAGACCTATACGCTGGACGAGACGATGACCGTCATCGCCGATGATGCGCAGGTGCACGACATCGGCGGCATCATGGGCGGTGAACACAGCGGCTGTTCCGAAACCACCACCGAGGTGCTGATCGAGGCAGCCTATTTCACCCCCGAACGCATCGGCGCGACCGGCCGCACGCTGGGCATCAACAGCGATGCGCGCGCGCGTTTCGAGCGCGGCGTTGATCCCGAATTCGTCGTCCCCGGTCTGGAACTGGCCACGCAGCTGGTGCTGGATCTGTGCGGCGGCGAAGCTTCGGACATGATCATCGCCGGCCAGATCCCCGATACCAGCCGCACAATCGCCTATCGCCCGGCGCGCGTGGCGGGCCTGGCCGGGCTGGCCGTGGCAGAGGATGATCAGCAGGCCATTCTCACCCGGCTTGGCTTTGACGTGGAGCGCGGCGATCCATGGCAGGTTTCCGTCCCGCCGTGGCGCCGTGATGTCGATGGCGAGGCCGATCTGGTGGAAGAGGTTGTGCGCATCCACGGGCTGGACCGGGTGCCGGCCACGCCGCTGCCGCGCGCCGAAGGCGTGGCCGCCCCCACCGCGACGCCGTTGCAGCGCAGCCAGCGCCGCCTGCGCCGGGCCCTGGCCAGCCGCGGCCTGGATGAAGCCATCACCTGGAGCTTTTTGCCGCCAGCGCACGCCGATGCCTTTGGTGGCGCGGCCTTCAGCCTGGCCAATCCGATTTCGGCCGACATGGCCGCGATGCGGCCCAGCCTGCTGCCCGGCTTGCTCAGCGCCGCTGCCCGCAACATGGATCGCGGCGCGGCCAGCGTGCGCCTGTTCGAACTGGGCCAGCGCTATCTGGCCGATGCCGAACGCCCGACAGCAGCCATCTTGATGGCCGGCGAAGCCAGGGGGCGTGACTGGCGTTCTGGCCCGGCCACCAGGCCCGATGCGCTTGACGCCAAGGCCGAAGCGCTGGCGGCGCTGGCCGCGCTGGGTGCACCGGTGCAGCGCCTGCAGGTGGTGGCTCCCGTGGACGGCTGGTGGCATCCGGGCCGCGCCGGGCGGCTGGTGCTGGGCAAGCAAGCCCTGGCCGATTTCGGCATCATCCACCCGCGCACCAGCACCGGGTTCGACGTGAAGGGCCCGGTTGCGGCGGTTGAGCTGTATCTTGATGCACTGCCGCCCAGGAGCCGCAAGCGGGAGGCATGGACACCCAGCCCGCTGCTGCCGCTGAGCCGCGATTTCGCCTTCGTGGTGGATGAACATCTGCCGGCCGACAGCCTGATTCGCGCCGTGGCGGGGGCGGACAAGGCGCTGATCACCGCGGTCAACCTGTTTGACCGCTATGCCGGCCCCGGCGTGGAGGCAGGTAAGATCAGCCTGGCCGTGGCCATCACCCTGCAACCGACCAGCGCCACGCTGACCGACGCCGAGATCGAAGCGGTGTCGGCCAGGGTGGTGACTGCAGCGGCGAAACTAGGGGCGGTGCTGCGCGGTTGATGCCCCCCCTTTCCCTCATGGGGCGCAATGCCCTATGAGGGACGGGAGCGGGCACCCTGGCCCCGCATAACCTGTTCCGGAGCCAATGGCCCCCTTTCCCTGGCTTGATCTGGCCATCATTGCCGGTCTGATCCTGCTCAACGGCTTTTTTGCCATGTCGGAACTGGCCATCGTGTCGGCACGGCGGCCGCGGCTGCGCGGCCTGGCAGAACGGGGATCCAGCGGCGCGCGCGCGGCGCTGGCACTGGCCGAGGATCCGGGCCGGTTTCTGTCGGGCGTGCAGATCGGCATCACCCTGGTGGGCATCATCAACGGCGCCTATTCGGGGGCCACGTTGGCGCTGCCGGTGGGGGAACGCCTGGCGCTGCTGTTCGGCCTGCCGGCGCACACGGCCGAAGAAGTGGGCTTTGCCGTCGTCATTGCCATTGCCACCTATCTTTCCCTGATCGTGGGCGAACTGGTGCCCAAGCAATTTGCCCTGCGCTCCCCCGAAGCCATTGCGGTGCGGGTGGCCCCGATCATGGCGCTGTTTGCGCGCGCCACCACGCCCTTTGTCTGGCTGCTCGATCTCAGCAGCCGGCTGGTGTTCCGCCTGCTGGGCCAGAGCCGCGATGCCGACCAGTCGGTGACGGAGGAGGAGTTGCGATCGGTGGTGGCCGACGCCACCAGCGCCGGGGTGATCGAGGCCGAGGAAAGCCAGATGATTTCCGGCATCATGCGGCTGGCCGATCGCCGGGTGCGCGGCGTGATGACCCCACGCGGGCAGATCGACTGGATCGATGCCGGCGCTTGCGCCGACGATGTGCGCGCCCAGCTCGCCAGCACGCCGCACAGCCGCCTGCTGGTGGCGCGCGGCAGTGTGGACGACATCATCGGCGTGTTGCAGGCGCGCGATGTGGTGCAGGCGCTGATCGAAGGGCGGCCGCTGGATCTGGTCGCGCTGGCCCGCCCCGCCCCGGTGCTGCCCGATGTGCTGGATGCGGTGGACGCGCTGGGCACGCTGCGCGATGCCGATATTCCGATGGCGCTGGTGCACGATGAATATGGCCATTTCGAAGGCATTGTGACGCCATCCGATCTGCTGGCCGCCATTGCCGGCGTGTTCCGCAGCGATGTCGATGATGCCAATGATCCGCCGGCGGTAGAGCGCGACGATGGCAGCTGGCTGATTTCGGGCGCACTGCCGGCCGATGAACTGGCCGACCGGCTGGGCCTGACCCTGCCCGACACCGGCGATTATGACACGGTGGCCGGCCTGGCACTGGAACAGTTGCAGCGCCTGCCGGTAACCGGCGAACGCTTCCGCCTGGGCGACTGGCAGTTCGAGATCGTCGACATGGATGGCCGCAAGATCGACAAGCTGCTGGCCAGCCGCAGCAACACCGGGCTGGCCGCCCTGATCTGAACCGTCAGGCGCGATACACCGCCCGCTCCACCGCGCGCAGCACCTCCACCGCCGCTGGTTCGCCAAACGGCAGATGCTGCATGCAGACCACGGCGGCGATGTCGCTGGTGCGGTCGATCCAGTAATAGCTGTTGGCGATGCCGGCCCAGGCCAGCGTGCCGGGGGCACGGCCATCAGGGCCGGGTTTGGGATTGATCAGGAAACCCAGACCCCAGCCGCAATCCATCATCGGGAACAGATCGAAGTCGCTGGACATGCCGGGCAGGTTGCTGGCCATCCGGCCCGCCGGCATCGCCACCTGGTTGGTGGCCATGGCGGCGATGGTTTCGGGTTTCAGGATGCGGGCGCCGTTCAGCGTGCCGCCGTTCAGGATCATGCGGCAGAATTTGAGATAATCGCGCGCGGTGGAGACCAGCCCGCCGCCGCCCCCGTGATATTCGGCCGCCTCGCCGCCGCCGAAATGGATGGGGAAGGGCATCAGGCCGCCATCGGGCGTGCGCACATGCAGCGGGGTGAGCCGGGCCTTGATGCCCGCATCAAAGCCAAAGCTGGTATCGGCCATGCCCAGCGGCCCGGTGACATGGCGGGCCAGCCAATCCCCCAGCCGCATGCCGGCCACCGCTTCCACCACCAGGCCAACCCAATCGGTGGAGATTCCATAAATCCAGGCCGTGCCGGGATCGGCCAGCAACGGCTGGTTCAGGCTGGCCAGCGTGCCGGGGGCAGCGCGATTGTGCAGCCGCCATTGCGTGAGTTCGGCCGACATGAATTCATAGCCAAAACCTGATGTGTGGGTGAGCAGGTGCCGCAGCGTGATCGTGCCGGCGGCCGGGCGAATGGCGGGATTGCCATCGGCATCAATGCCTTCCAGCACCTGAAGATTGGCCAGCGGCGGCAGCAACGGGCCCAGATCATCATCAAGGGCGATGCGGCCCTGTTCAACCAGCTGCATGGCCGCAACACTGGCGATGGCCTTGGTCATCGATGCGATCTGGAACAGATCATCCTGGGCCAGCGGCGGGCCGCTGGGGCCTTTTGTGCCCACCGCCACTTCGGCCAGCGTGCCCGCACTGTTGCCAACGGTGACGACGGCACCGGGGATGTTGCCGGCGGCAAGGCTGGTTTCAAGCGCGGGGCTGATGCGATCGATCATGGCAGCGGGTTCCTTCACTGGCTTGCCCAGCCGTACCGCACTTGCCCACCCCCTGCCCCTCCCCTGAAGGGGAGGGGTGTCTCAATGGCGGAAATGGCGCATGCCGGTGAAGACCATGGCGAGCCCGCGTTCATCGGCGGCCGCGATCACTTCGGCATCGCGGATGGAGCCGCCGGGCTGGATGATGGCGATGGCACCGGCATCGGCCGCGGCGATCAGGCCATCGGGGAAGGGGAAGAAGGCATCGGAGGCCACGCAGCTGCCAATGGTTTTCGGTTGCGGCCAGCCGGCCGCTTCGGCCGCGTCGATGGCCTTGCGCGCTGCGATGCGGGTGGAATCCAGCCGGCTCATCTGGCCGGCCCCCACCCCGGCGGTGGCCCCGCCATTGGCATAGACGATGGCATTGGATTTCACGTGTCGCGCCACTGTCCAGGCGAACAGCAGATCGGCCCATTCGGCTTCGGTGGGGGCGCGCTTCGTCACCACCTGGCAGGCATCACGCAGCACCGCACCATTGTCGCGGCCTTGCACCAGCATGCCGCCCGAAACCGGCTTCAGCATCAAGCCGGGGCGGCGCGGGTCGGGCAGATCGGCAATCAGCAGGCGCAGATTCTTCTTGGCGGCGAACACGGCACGCGCCGCATCATCGGCACCGGGGGCGATCACCACTTCGGTGAAGATCTGGGTGATGGCCTGCGCCGTGGGGCCATCAAGCGGCTGGTTGACGGCGATGATGCCGCCAAAGGCCGACACCGGATCGCAGCGAAACGCCTTGTCATAGGCATCGGCCAGGCTGGCGCCGGTGGCGACGCCGCACGGGTTGGCGTGCTTGATGATGGCGCAGGCCGGGCCGGAATCGCGCCATTCGGCGATCAGATCAAGCGCGCCATCGGCATCGTTGAGATTGTTGTAGCTCAGCTCCTTGCCCTGGATCTGGGTGGCCGCAGCGAGGCCGTGCGACCGGCCCTGCGGCAGATAGAGCGCGGCCTGCTGATGCGGATTTTCGCCATAGCGCAGGAGCTCCTTGCGGGTGAGGGCAACGGGCAGCATGGCAGGGAACATCTCGCCCTGATCGGCGAACGCGAACCAGCTGGCCACCGCGGCATCATAGGCCGCCGTGTGGGCAAAGGCGGCGGCGGCCAGTTGGCGGCGCAGGGCCAGCGGCGTCGCGCCATCATGTTCGGCCAGCGCCGCGATGAAGCCAGAATATTGATCGGGGCTGGTGAGGATGGCGACAAAGGCGTGATTCTTGGCCGATGACCGCACCATGGCCGGGCCGCCGATATCGATATTCTCGATGATGTCCTCGCGCGGGGCCTGCCGGGCCACCGTGGCAGCAAAGGGATAGAGATTGATGACCGCCAGATCGATGGCACCGATACCATGGGCGGCCATGGCGGCCTGGTGATCGGCATTGTCGCGCAGGGCCAGCAGGCCGCCATGCACGCGCGGGTGCAGCGTCTTCACCCGGCCATCCATCATTTCCGGGCTGCCGGTGAGTTCGGCCACGTCCGTCACCGCGTGGCCCAGCGCGCGCAGGGCGGTGGCAGTGCCGCCGGTGGACACCAGTTCCACGCCACGGGCCACAAGCGCGGCGGCCAGCCCCTCCAGCCCGGCCTTGTCGGACACGGACAGCAGGGCGCGACGAATGGGTACAAGATCGGTCATGGCGGGCTTTCGCTGGCTGGCATTGCGGCGGGATTTTTGGCGGGCCTAGCGGCTTGCGCGCCAAATGTCAGCCCTGTTTCCCGGCGCGGCGCAGGCTCCAGGCCAGTTCGGCGGCTGCCTTTGCCGTTTGGCCCGACACCACCAGTTGCTGGGTGCGGTGGACGGTGCCGGCTTCATCAACCCACAGCGATGGCTCGATCGTCAGTCGGCATCCCTCGCCGCTGGCCTTGAAGGCCCAGATGCGTCCCGCAGGGGTTTTCAGCAGTGCACCCATCCCATCAGCCGTTGGCGTGGCTGAAACACCGGCCGCCAGATGGAACCGCACATCGAACGGCCGCTCGCTGCGGCGGTGCAGCAACCGCACCGGCGCAGCCGCAATCACCTCCTCGCCGGCCAGTTCGTTGCCGTCAGCGGCCAGGAACAGCCGGCGCCGTACCAACAGCCCAAAGCGGCGGGCATAGCCATCGTGGGCCGCATCGATCAACTGGCCGGCGCCGGTGGAGCGATAGGCCAGGGTGACTTCGCCCACCCCGGCAGCCAGCGTGCCATCAGCGCGGATGCGGGTGGAATTGGTATCGGCCACAACAAGTGTGGAGTGGGCAGCCGTGGTGGCAAGGCCGGTGGCCAGCGCCGGTGCCAGCTGGACGGGCAGGCCAACAGCGCCACCGCAGTTGCTGATCAGCCGTTCCGGCCCGTCGCTCATTTCAAACGCCAGAGTGCCGGCATGGCCCTGACCCGACAGCCGCGCCGGCGGTGGCGGGCCGGCATCGATGATGACGATGCTGCGCCCGGCCGACAGGCGATGATAACCGCTCCAGCGACCGCTGCGGCGCAATTCGGTGCCGGTGGCGGCCTTGCGGGCCAGCCGGTCAAGCGCATCGGCCGCGATCACCGCGCTGCCGTGCCAAGAACCGATGCGGCCATCGCCCAGCGAGAGGCCGCGCAGCGCCGGCACCAGCCGGGCCAGCGTATCGGCAAACACCAGCGGGGCGCGGTTGCCGATGGTTTCGGATGCGCTGGCGGTGAACAGCAGCAGTTCGGCCAGCGCCAGCGCATCGCCGGGCGCGCGGCTGGCGATGCCGCCATCGGGCAGCACCAGCCGGGGCAGCAACGCCTCCAGCCCAGCCAGGGCGCGGGCGGCACGCACCTCGCCGCCGGGGATGAGCGTACCGGCAGCAAACTGGCCGCACCAGGCCTGGGCCTGGCCCAGCCCATCGGGCAGGCGCGGGGCGGCGCGATCCAGATGGCGAGCCCAGGTGGCCAGCGCCGCCAGCACCGCCGAACGGAATACATGATTGCCGCTGCCCAGAATGACCGGGGCATGGCCCAGCACCATCAACAGGCGCTGGCCCACCAGATCGGCGCGCCAGGCCAGCGGATCATATTCGCCATAGGCCGCCAGCCACAGGCCACCCAGATGTTCGGCTGCGGCAATGGCGGCCTTGCGATCGGGCAGGATCGCCAGATGGCGCAGCCAGCCCCAGCCCTGCGCCCAATGCTGCCAGACCAGCGGCGCGGCGACACTGCGAAAATCCAGATCGCGGATCATCACCGTGTGGCCGGCGTGGACCAGGCGACCGGCCATGATCCGTTCGGCCAACCCGGCATCGCCCGGCACGGGATCCACCGGCACCCCCAGCAGCTTCAGGGGAAAGCGGCCGCGCAGGCGCAGACGGTGCAGCGGCGAGGCATAAAGCCGGCTGGCCAGGCTGGCTGCGGCCCGTTCCGCCAGGGAAAAGCCGCGGTCGCCGCCGTCGCGCCGCAGGCTGGCATCGGCGTCTTCGCCCGGCGGATCCGGCGGACGGGCCATCAACCGCCCTTCAGCGCCGCGATGTTGGCGGCATATTGGGCAGGCCCGCCCTTGAAGCTGGCGGTGCCCGCCACCAGCACATCGGCCCCGGCCGCCACCACGCTGGCGGCGTTGCCGGCATCCACGCCGCCATCCACCTCCAGATGGATGGCGCGCCCGCTGTCGTCGATCAGGCGACGCAGGCGTTCGATCTTCTTGAGCTGGCTGGGGATGAAGCTCTGCCCGCCAAAGCCGGGGTTCACGCTCATCACCAGGATCAGATCGATATCGCCCAGCACGGTTTCGACCAGCTCCACCGGGCTGGCGGGGTTCAGCGACACGCCGGCCTGGCAGCCCAGCGCCTTGATACGCTGGATGGTGCGGTGCAGGTGCGGGCCCGATTCCGGATGGACCGTCAGAATATCGGCCCCGGCCTCGGCAAAGGCCTCCAGATAGGGATCAGCCGGGCTGATCATCAGATGCACGTCGAACGGCAGGCTGGAATGCGGGCGCAGCGCCTTCACCACCATGGGCCCGATCGTGAGGTTGGGCACAAAATGCCCGTCCATCACGTCAACATGGATCCAGTCGGCCCCGGCGGCGCTGATCGCGCGCACCTCTTCACCCAGACGGGCGAAATCCGCCGACAGGATGGACGGGGCGATGCGGACCGGAGCAGCCATGGCCACCCTCTAGCAGGGCCGCCGGGCGGGTGGTAGGGGGCGGCGCAGGCCGCTTGTGGATGAAACGACGGTTCAGGCGCGTTCGCGCAACAGCCGGCTCACTGTTTCGTCGAATTCCTTCTTCACCTTGGCGTTCAATGCGCCGGTGGCCGGGCCGGCCCAGCCAACATGCACTTCCTTCACCCGGCCGTCGCGGCCGATGAAGATGGTGGTGGGCCACACCTTCACCGGGGCCAATGCGCCCAGCACCTTCTTGGTGTCATCGGCATTGGGCTGCCCGCCATAGACCATCGGATAGATCAGTTTGTACCGGCCCTTGAAGCTGCTGATCTGGCGCATGGCGCGGGCTTCATCGCTGCCATATTCGAATTGCAGGCCGATCATTTCCAGCCCTTCCTTCTGCCGCCGCGCGGCATAGGGACCAAGGAATTGCGCTTCGTCGTGGCAATTGGGGCACCAGGCTCCGCCGATGGAAATCACCACCACCTTGCCCTTGTAGCGGGCATCGGCCAGGCTGATCATCTGGCCATCGGGGGTGGGCAGGCGGAAGGCCAGCCGATCACCGCCTGGCTTTTCCACCGCCACCGCTTCCACGCTGGCCTGTTTTTCCTTTTTCGCCTCCCACGGGTTGCCGGCCGGCCGGCTGGTGGCGGCAAACTGCGCGCCCTTCAGCGTGTCACCGGCCAGCGTGCCGGTCCACAAACTGGTGAAGCTGCCATCGAAGGTGGACAATTTCAGGCTGGCGCCGTTCAGTTCGCCAGACAGATAGCGCATGTCGCCCGACGGCAATTGCACAGTGCCCGAAACCTGGGATCCCGTCTGTTTCAGGATGAACAGGCCCTTCACCCGGTTGTCACCATAGGCCAGGTTCCAGCGGCCCGTCACATTGCCGGCCGGCTTCACCGCGCCCGGCGTGAAGCGCCAGCCACCCCGCACCGCCCTGGCCGGCAGGGTGACAGTGCCGGTAGCGCGCAGCACGGTGGCGCTGCCGGCCAGACTGCCATCGGGGGCGGCCTTCAGCTCCAGCCGGCTGTTGTAGCTGGGGAACACCAGCGTGAGGCCATCATCGGCAACGCTGAACTGTTCCACCTTCAGCCGTTCCGGCGGGTTGATGATCCACGCCTGGGGGCCGACCTTGCCGGGCTTCACCTCCAGCGTGAAGGGCAGCGGGCCACCGGGGTGGCCATCGAAGCTGACCCGCCACTGGCCATTGAAATCGGCGGCGGCGGCAGTGCTGGCAGCCAAGCTGGCGGTGAACAGGGTGGTCAGGAAGTTCATCATCATTCCCCCAAACCGGTTTCCGGCGGCCGGCGCAATCCCGGCTTTTCTTTGCGCATGTCAAGCTTGGCTTTGCCGTGCCGCGGTGCGGGCGGCATCGGCGGACGACAGCACATCCCAGGCCGCCTGCACGGCGCGAAAGCGTTCCGCCGCCTCCGGGCTGTTGCCAGCAACATCGGGGTGGCTGGCCTTGGCGGCGCTGCGCCAGGCAGCGCGGATCGCCTTCATGTCGGCATCCGCATCCAGCCCCAGCAGCTTGAGCGCATCCAGTTCGGCCCGGCTGCGGCTGCCGTCGCCATCATCGCCCCAGGCCCAATGGCTGGCGCGTTGATATTTGCGCTGCCCGGCTTCGGCCTGTTCACGGGCGGCGGCTTCTTCAGGCGTGAGACCACGGAAATAGTCCCAGCCGGCGTTATACTCGGCGGCATGGGCCTGGCAGAACCACCAGCGTTCCGGGCTGTTGGGTGCCTTGGGCGCCGGCCGGTCGCCCACGCTGGTACAGCCATGGCGATCGCACAGGCGCACGGTGGCGGCCGCCGCGCCGGCGCCATAATCGCGCCAGCGCGGGAAACCCCAATCATTATTGCGCCGCTGGCGTGGCACCTCGTGGTTGCTCCTTTTGGCCCCAGCATAGGGCGAATCACCCGGTTCCTCCAGTCTGGACGGAGGGGCCGGAAACAGGCATGGCCAATGCCAGATGTGGACGCTTGTTGCTACGCGGCGCTTTGGCCCCCTGTTCGTCACCCAGTTGCTGGGGGCGTTTAACGACAATCTGTTCCGCACCGCACTGGTGTTCATCGTCGCCTTTGATCTGGCCGCCGCCGATGCGGATCGGGCAGCGATGCTGGCCTCTGCCGCCGCCGGGCTGTTCATCTTGCCCTATGTGCTGTTTTCCGGCCTGGCCGGCAGCGCGGCCGACCGGCGCGACAAGGGCGACATTGCCCGGCTGGTCAAGCTGCTGGAAATCGGTTTCATGGCCCTGGGCTGGGCGGCGCTGGCGCTGGGTTCGCTAGAACTGGCGCTGGCGGTGGTGTTCCTGATGGGCTGCCATTCCACCCTGTTCGGGCCGGTGAAATATGCGATTCTGCCCCAGCATCTGCGCGACAATGAACTGATCGCCGGCACCGGCCTGGTGGAAGCTGCCACGTTTGTGGCGATCCTGCTGGGACAGGTTGCCGGCGGCCTGCTGGCCGCCGCCGCGGTGGGGCCGGTGGCCCTGGCGCTGGCCGGCATCGGCTGGCTGGCCGCCCGCGCCATCCCGCCAGCCCCGCCCGAACAGCCGGGGCAAAGGCTGGACTGGAACCCGGCATCCACCAGCCGCGCGGCACTGGCAACCGCGCTGGGCAATCGCCGCCTGCTGGTAGCGACGCTGGCGATAAGCTGGTTCTGGGCGCTGGGCGCCATCTATACCAGCCAGTTCGTGCCAATGGCCAAACATGCCATGGGCGGCAACGAAGCGGTGGCGACGCTGTTTCTGGCCGCTTTTTCGGTGGGCATCGCGGTGGGTTCCATTGCCGTGGGCCGCTGGCTGAAGGGGCGGGTGAGCACGCGGCTGTGCGCCGGGGCCGGGCTGGTGATGGCGCTGGCCGGCGGCGATCTGTGGTTCAGCGTGCCGGCCGTGGGCACGGCGCCCAAGGATGTGCTGCGGTTCTTTGCCGAACCGGCCGGCTGGCGGGTGCTGGCCGATCTGCTGGTGCTGGCGCTGGCCGGCGGGGTGTTTTCGGTGCCGCTTTATGCCGTGCTGCAAACCGCCGGGCCGGCGCAGAGCCGGGCCAGCGCCATTGCGGCCAACAACATCATCAACAGCCTGTTCCAGGTGGGCGCGGTGCTGGCCGCCGGGGCCGCCGTGGGGGCCGGGCTGGGCGTGGTGCCGGTGCTGGCGATCAGCGGCCTGACGGTGCTGCTGCTGCTGCCGGCACTGAACGGTCTGGATCGGCGGGCATAGCCGCAATCCACTGGCGGATCAGCGCCACGCCTTCGGCATGAATCAGGCTGCGGCCAAACTGCGGCATCATCACGCCCGGTTCGGAGGACAACATGCGGTGCAGCAGGATCGATTGTTCCGGCTGACCCGGCGCAATCGAAAATTCGAACCCGCCCGAACCGCGCCCGGCCGCCACCGGCCGCTTGTTGATGCCGATATGGGCCGGTTCGTGCTCGTCGGCCTCCAGCCAGAGGCCGGAATTGGAGGCAAAGCCGGCGCGATTGTGGCAATGGCCGCAATTGACGGCCAGATAGGCGCGGGCGCGGGCATCCAGGCTGGCCGCGGCATCATCCCAGCGCGCCAGCTGCGGCACGCCGCTGGCCGGCAGATGGGCCAGCCGACCACTGGCCTGCCATTGCCGCAATTGCCTGCCGTCGTTCAGATTGGCGGCCGTTGGCCCGATTGGCGTGATCACCTCGCCCGATTGGTGGCAGGTCTTGCACTGGTTCTGGTTGGGCACGGCATAATCGATGGTCTGCAGCCGGCCATCACGGCCGATCAGCGCCACGGGCACCCTCTTGCCGGCGCGCTTCAGCACGGCCTCACCGCCTTCCTCGACATAGCTCAAGGCCACCCAGCCAGCCGGGCGATGGATCAGCAACCGGGTTTCGATGAGCGTCATTGCCTGCCCCGGCGCACGCGCATCGGCCGGAAAGGCAAAGCGCTTGATCAGTACGCTGCCCACCGGCAGGGCCAGCGGGCCGCTGGCGCGATAATCGGCCGCCGTGCCGGGCGGCAGCCAGACATAGCGGGTCTTTTCGGCCCCATCGGAAAACAGCGGGGTATTGAGGCTGTAAGGCTGCACGCCGGCCGCCGGGTGGCCGGCGGCATCAAACAGGTGATAATCGGCCAGCCGCGGCGCATCGTTTGAAAGCAGCAGATCGCCATCCACCTGGTGCGCCGGGGCCGCACCCAGCAGCAACAGGGCCAGCAGTGCGCGTTTCATCGGCTGCGTGCTTCCAGTGCGGCCGGCAGCGTGATGGCGGGCCGATTGCCAACAACCAGGGCCTGCGGCAGCGGGGTTGGCCGCGCCGCGCTGGCCGGCGTGCCCTGCAGCCCCAGATTGAGGCTGAAGCCGGGCGCATCGCTGGCAATATTGCCGCCATCCGTGCGTTCGCCGCCGCCGGGTACGACATAGCGGGTGATGCCATCCCACATCACCGGCGGCACGATGCCGCCCAGCGCGGCGGCGATCTCCTTGCCGCCCTTGAAGGCCGGGGCGGTGCCATTGCCGCTGAAGCGATTGCCGGCCACGAACACGCTGCGCGGCAGCGGATTATAGGCCGCATCGGTGAAGGCCTGGGTGTAGGCCACGATCATCACGCCGTTGCCATTGTTGTTGGTGATGTCGTTGTCGTTGATCTCCACCTGGCTGTTGGCCATCACCATCACGCCGGTGCCCGATGGCACACCCGCGACGATATTGCCGGGCGCGGCGAAGTTCACATGATTGTTGGCCAGCACCCGGTTGCCGCGAATGCGCACGTTGCGGCCGCCCTGTTGCGGCAAATCGGGCAGATCGAACACCAATATGCCGCCGGCATTGTTGGTGGCGGTGTTGCCGATCACATCGGCATCAAAGCTGTTCTCGATCTCGATCCCGGCCACGTTCATTTCGGCGCGACTGGCCCGCACGATGATGTTCTGCGACTGGCCGACATAGATGCCGGCATCGGATGCGCCCTTCACCACACTGCGATCGATCAGCACGTTTTTCGAGCTGACCGGATAAAGGCCGTAGGCGCCATTGGTGGATTTGGGTCCGCCGGTCCATTCCACCCGCAGGTTGATCAGCGCAATGCCGTCGCTGCCCTTGGACTTGATGCCGTTGCCCGCGGCATTTTCCACGGCCAGATCGCGCACCACCACCGCATCGGAGGTGATCAGCACGCCTTCGCCCGACCCTTTCTGGCTGGTGAAATCCAGGATGGTGGCAGCGGGGCCATCGCCCTTCACCGTCACATTGTCCACATCCAGCGACAGGCCGTCGGCCAGCGCATAGCGGCCGGCCGCGATGTGGATCACATCACCTGGTTGCGCCTCGATGAAGGCGGTCTGCAATTTTTCCTGGGCATTGCCGCCGGGGCCGACATGGATGGTCCTGGCAGTGGCGATGCCGGCCAGCAGGCTGAGTGTGACGGCGGCGAACAGGCGGCGCATGTGGCATTTCCCCAAGGCTGATTGCGTGCAGCTTCACCCGAATGGCGGCACGGCTCAAGCCCCAAATCCACCTTGTGGTGCCAGCGGGTTAATCGCCATTCATCGCCATGGCAGCGGGCCTTTGGTAGCCTGCACCGGCCATGCCCGCGACTCTGCCCCCCGCACCCCCTGCCCCGCCGCCTGCCCTGATGGTGTCGGGGCTGGTGAAGGGCTTTGCCGGCGTGACGGCCGTGGCTGGGCTGGATCTGCTGGTGCCGGCCGGCGAAATCTATGCCCTGCTCGGCCCCAATGGCGCAGGCAAGACGACAAGCCTGCGCATGATCACCGGCCTTGCCCGGCCCGATGCCGGTTCCATCCGCATTTTTGGCATCGATGCGCTGGCCGATCCGATCGCGGCCAAGCAGATGCTGGCCTGGCTGCCGGACGAGCCATTGTTGTACGACAAGCTGACAGCGGCGGAATATCTGGCCTTTGTTGCCGGCCTGTGGCGGGTGCCGGCCGCCGTGGCGGCTGCGCGGGCCGATGATCTGCTGGCCCGGCTGGGCCTCGCGGCGCAGCGCGATGCCCGCTGCGAAGGCTTTTCGCGCGGCATGAAGCAGAAACTGGCGCTGGCCGGCGCACTTATCCACGCGCCCCGCCTTTTGATCCTGGATGAACCGTTGACCGGACTGGATGCCGCCGCCGCGCGCGTGGTGAAGGACATGCTGATCGAAATCGCTGCGACCGGCGCCACCGTGATCATCACCACCCACATATTGGAAGTGGCCGAACGCATGGCCAGCCGCATCGGCATCATCCGCGCCGGCCGGCTGGTGGCGCAAGGCACGATGGCCGAACTCGCCGCCGGCCGCAGCGCCGGCACCACGCTGGAAGACGTGTTCCTGGAACTGGCAGCCGCGTGATGGCCTGGCCGCCCGGCCCGTTTGCCCCGGCCAGCCTGCCGTGGCTGGTGCTGCACGACATGCGGGTGCGGGTGCGCGGCCAGCCGGGCCGGCTGGCGCGAACGCTGCTGATCCTGATGCTGGCGATCCTGCCGCTGGTGATCGGCAGCATGCTGGCCTGGCGCTGGCGCGATGCGGCAATGCTGCCGGTGGCGGTGCTGGGGCAGGTTGCCGCCGCCATGGCCGCCATGGCGCTGGTCATGCTCAGTTCGGCCTATGCCCATGTGCTGCGCATGGGGCGGGATCCCGGCGAGCTGGAACTGCTGCTGGCTGCCCCGATTCCGACGGCACGGGCGATCACCATGCGCACCGCCAGCATCACCGCGCTGGTGGCCCTGCCCTTCCTGCTGCTGACCACGCCCTTCTTCATCGCATCGGCGCTGCTTGGCCATGGGCCGTGGCTGGCCGGGCCGCTGGTGGTGGCGGCCGTGGCGATCACCGCCACCGCGGCGGCGCTGGCGGTGGCGGCCGGGCTGGATCGGCTGCTGGGCCCGGCCCGTGCCCGTCTGGCGGCGCAGTTGACCGGCGTGCTGCTGGGCGCATCGATGTTCGTGATCAGCCAGACCCCCAATTTCGCGCCGGCCTGGTTTGCAGCCCGCATGGCCGCGCTTGATCAGCCACTGCCCTTGCTGCTCGCCATCCCGCCGCGCGCCCTGCTGGGCGATCCGGCACCGCTGCTGGTGATACTGGCGCTGGCGGTTCTGGCGGCGCGCGGTGCGGCGCGATTGGCCGCCAGCCGGCTGGAGGCGGCACCAGCCCCGGCGATCAACGCCGGCCGCGGCCCGGCCGCGCGCTTTGGCGGCAGCCCGCTGGCCGTGCTGTTTGCCAAGGAATTGCGGCTGCTGCGCCGCGATCCCGAACTGGTGGCCCAGATCGGCCAGCAACTGGTGTTCATGGTGCCGATCATCGCGCTGATCTTCACCGGCGGCAGCATCACACCGGGCCGGCTGGCGGCGGCCGGCGTGTTTGTGAGCGGCGCGCTGGCATCGTCGCTGGCCTGGCTGGTGATCGCCGCCGAAGACGCGCCGGATCTGATCGCGGCCGCGCCGGTGCCGGCCGGCCAGGTGCTGCTGGCCAAGCTGGGTGCGGCGCTGGTGCCGCCGCTGCTGCTGGTGCTGGGGCTGGCGGCGCTGGTGGTGGTGCGGCAGCCGCTGGCGGCGGCACTGATGCTGCCGATGGCGCTGATGGCCGGACTGGCCACCGCGGCCATGCAATATTGGACGCGCCAGCCGATGAAGCGCAGCGCCTTTCGCCAGCGCTATCGATCGTCGCTGTTGATGGCGATGGGCGAATTCATCGTGCTGGGCAGCCTGGCGGCGGCAACGCACCTGGCGCTGGCCGCCAGCCTGTGGGCGCTGGCCGCTGTTGCGGTGCCGGCCGTGCTGCTGGCCGGCGTGTGGTGGTTTCGCGTCAGGCCGCCCGGTTGAGCGCGGCGGCGGCGCGGGCGCGGGCGGTGATGGCGGGCCAATCGCTTTCCCCCCGCTTGGCCAGCCAGCTGCCGCCCACGCAGACTACCGCTGGTTCGGCAAGCCAATCGGGCGCGCTGGCTTCGGTGATGCCGCCCGTGGGGCAAAAGCGCACGCCGCCAAACACAGCGGCCATGGCCTTCAGCGCCGGCAGGCCGCCATTGGCGGTGGCGGGAAAATATTTCAGCCTGGAAAAGCCCTGTTCCAGCGCGGCGATGATGTCGGTGGCGGTGGCGACACCGGGCAGGAACGGCACGCCGCTGGCCCGCGCCGCGCCGGCCAGCGTGGGCGTGAGGCCGGGCGAAACGACGAAGCGCGCGCCGGCCGCAACCGCCTGATCCAGATCCTGCGGTGACAGCACGGTGCCGGCCCCCACCACGGCCCCCGGCACTTCGGCCATCGCCCGGATGACATCCAGGGCCGCCGGCGTGCGCAGCGTTACCTCCAGCACGGGCAGCCCACCGGCCACCAGTGCCTGCGCCAACGGGCGGGCGTGGGCGACATCATCCACCACCAGCACGGGGATGACGGGGGCAAGGCGCATGATGATGTCGATATTCATCGGGCGGCTCCATGGCGGCGGGCAAAGGCGGCGGCCGCGCCATACAGGCCGGGTTGCGGGTGGGCGATCAGCTTCACCGGCAGGCTGCGCATCAGATTTTCAAACCGGCCCTTGGCGGCAAAGCGCCCGGCAAATCCGGAATTGGGCAGAAGATCGGCCAGGCGGGCGCCCAGCCCGCCGCCGATCACCACACCGCCCGCGCCATGCGCCAGCGCGATGTTGCCGGCAAAGCTGCCAAGCGCGAGGCAGAAGCGATCAAGCGCAGCGGTGGCAAGGCTGTCCGCGCCGCTCATCGCCAGTGTCCACAGCGCCTTGTCGTCCATCGGCGCGATGGCACGGCCTTCCAGTGCGGCCAGCGCAGCATGGATATCGGCCAGGCCAGGCCCCGAAATCACCCGTTCGGCTGAAACCCGGCCAAAGCGGCGCCGAAAATGCGCCAATATCGCATCTTCCAGCGCATCGACCGGGGCGAAATCGCCATGGCTGCCTTCGCTGGGCAGCACCTGCCAATCCGTGCCGCCGTTCTTCACCAACAAGCCAACCCCCAGCCCGGTGCCGGGGCCAAGCACCGAAATGGTACCGCGATCGGGCAGCGGCTGATCCGGCCCGCACAGATGACGAAACGCATCGGGCCCACAGGCACCAACGGCATAGGCCACCGCCTCGAAATCATTGACCAGCACATGCGCATCCACATCCAGCTTGGCATTGATCAGCGCCGGGCGGATCACCCAGGGATTGTTGGTCAGTTTCAGCTCTTCGCCCACCACCGGGCCGGCCACGGCGATGGCAGCGGCCCGCGGCAGCGGCCGGCCAACGCTTGTGGCAAACGCCTCCCACGCCATCTGCAGCGAGGCATGTTCGGCACAGCGCATCACCACCGGATCGCCAAGATCGGCCACCCTGCCCGCACCATCCAGCCGGGCAAGCGCAAAGCGGGCGTGGGTGCCGCCTATGTCGGCCGCCACAAGCTCAATCATGCCAGCTCACCCCGTCGCGTTCGGTCAGCGCAATCGCAGCCGATGGCCCCCAGGTGCCGGCGGCATAGAGCTTGGCCGTCATGCCGGTTTCGGTCCAGCCGGCGCGGATGGCATCGATCCAGGTCCACTGCGCCTCCACCTCGTCACGGCGGACAAACAAGGTCTGCCGGCCTTCGACCAGATCGAGCAGCAGCCGTTCATAGGCGATGCGGCGGCGCACATCGGCAAAGGCCCCCGGCAGCCCGATATCCAGCGGCACCGCGCGCAGCTTCAGTCCGTCGCGGTCCAGCCCCGGCAGCTTGGCCATCAGCCGCAGGCCGATATTCTCATTGGGCTGGATGGAGATGATCAGCTTGTTGGGCTTCATCGCGGCCGCGCCGAACATCGAATGCGGCACGGGGCGGAACTGCACGATGATCTCGCTCAGCCGTTCGGGCAGGCGCTTACCGGTGCGCAGATAAAAGGGCACCCCCTTCCAGCGCCAATTGTCGACATGGGCCTTGAGCGCCACGAAGGTTTCGGTATCCGATGGCCGGCCCAGTTCCTCGGCATAGGCCTTCACCGGCTGGCCGGCGCTGGCACCGGCGCCATATTGGCCACGCACGCTGTGGCCTTCCACCTCGCGCGGGCCGATCGGCCGCAGGGATCGCAGCACCTTGACCTTTTCATCGCGCACCGCCGCCGGATCGAGCCGAGCTGGCGGCTCCATGGCGACCAGCGCGAGCAGTTGCAGCATATGGTTCTGCACCATGTCGCGCAGCGCGCCCATGCCGTCATAATAATCGGCGCGGCCTTCCAGCCCCACCGTTTCGCCCACGCTGATCTGGACATGATCGATCCCGGCGGCATTCCACAGCGGTTCGAACAGGATGTTGCCAAAGCGCAGCGCCAGCAGATTCTGCACGGTCTCCTTGCCCAGATAATGATCGATGCGGAAAATCTGGCTTTCCGGATAGGCGCTGGCCACGGCATCGTTGATGGCGCGGCTGCTGGCCAGATCATGGCCCAGTGGCTTTTCCAGCGCCAGCCGCGCGCCGGCACAGGCCAGCCCCGCCCCGGCCAGCCCGGCAATGGTGGGGCCGAACAGGCTGGGCGCGGTTGAAAGGAAGATGGCAAGCCGGCACGGATCGCCCACCTGGGCCGCCAGCGCCGAAAAGCCATCGGGCCGGTTGGCATCCAGCGACACATAGGCCAGCCGATCAAGAAAGGCCGCCACCGCGGCCGCCGGCCGCCGATCAGCGTCCAGATATTGTTCCAGCGCGGTGGCGGCCATGGCCCGGAAGCCGTCGCCATCAAGCGCGCTGCGCGCCGTGCCGATGATCTTCAGATCAGGATGGAGCAGGCCATCGGCAGACAGGCCGAACAGCGAGGGGATCAGCATCCGGCGCGACAGGTCGCCGGTGGCACCGAACAGCAGCAGGGAGGTGGCGATGGTCATGCCTTTTCCTTGAACAGGAATTCGAGCGGCAATGCCAGCCTTGCCGACCAGCTGGCCTCATCATGGCCGCTGCCGGGAAAGACGCGGCTGGTCATGTCGCGCCCGGCCTGCCAGCCGGCAGCCTGCACGGCCCGGTCGGCCATGGCCTGAAATGGGGCATAATGCTGATCGAGGCCGCGATCGCCGTGATCAAGCCAGAGGCGGCGGCCAGCCGGCGGCCTCAGCCGCCCGCCGATCCAGCCGGAGATGGCCGATGCCACGGCGGCCGTCTCACCGGCGGCCGGATCGGACAGCGGCGCCAGGATCGGCCAGTGGGTGGACAGGCAGGCCGCACCGCCAAACAGATCGGGTCGCTCCATGAGGGCATTGAGCGAGGCAAGGCCGCCCATCGAAGAGCCGGCAATCACCACCCGGCCGGGCACCACCGGATGACGGGCACGCAGCAGCGGCAGCACGATATCGGCCAGCAGGCCGAGATAGGCCATCGAGCGAGACGGGCCGCCACCGGTCTGACTGAAGCGGGCGGCCAGAGGGGCTGGCAATCGCGCCAGCAGATCAGCCGGCACATAATCGCCCCAGCGCTGGGCACCACTGTTCCATACGCCTGCCACGATCATCGGTGGCAGTGTGGCTTTGGCCATACCGGCCATGATGGTTTCGGCCACCCGCCAAGTGACACCGCCATAGGCCGAAGCGGGTTCAAACAGATTCTGGCCATCGTGCATCAGCAGCAGCGGCAGCGGCCGGCCATCATCCGCATCGGGCGGCACCCACACATCGACATGGCGCGGCATCAGGCCCGGCGCGCCGACATGGGCATGGCGGGTGAACTGAACGGCTTCGCCGGCCCGGCCCGGCCAGGCCAGCAGCGCCGGGGCCGCCGCCAGCAAGGCGCGCCGGCTGATCACTTGACCGGTTCGAAGCGGGCCGCGGCACCGCCGCCACCGCCCGCCAGCCGCAGCGCCAGGCGATCGGTGCTGGTGACGATGCGGGTTTCCACCGCCAGATCCTGTGGGTTGGTTTCGGCGGTCGAACCATCGCGCCAAAGGGTGAGGCGATAGCGGGTGCCGGGGGTGAGGAAGTCCAAGGGGAGTTCGGTCGCCACCGCCGCCTTGCCGCCAGCCGCGCCCAGCCACCAGTCATCGCCGCCCCGGCGCTGGCGCACGGTGACGACATGGCTGCCAGGTTCGCCGGCCAGGGTGATCGATTCCTGCCAGTCCACCGGCACGGCGCGGATGAAGTCCATGGCCGCCCTGGGGGCCTTGGCATAATTCTCCGGCAGATCGGCGACCATCTGCAAAGGGGAATAGATGGTGACATACAGGGCAAGCTGCTTGGCCAGCGTGGACGGGATCTTCTGGCCCCGGCCCTGCAGCGAGACGATGCCCGGCGTATAGTCCATCGGCCCGGCCAGCAGCCGGGTGAAGGCCAGGGTCGCCTCATGCTCCGGCCCGTTGTCGGGGTTGCCCCAGGCGTTGAATTCCATGCCGCGTGCGCCTTCGCGGCTCACCCAGTTGGGGAAGGTGCGGCGCAGCCCGGTGTCCTTGATCGGTTCGTGCGCATTGACCGCGATGCGCCGGGCGGCGGCGGCTTCCAGCACGCGGATATGGTGGCGGGCACTGGCCTGGCCTTCATGCCATTCATAGGTGAGGGTGCGCGGCTGGCCGTTCATGTCGATGCCCGGCTGGCTGCCGGCCACCTGCAGGCCACCGGCATCGGCGACATAGCCGGTCTTCACCATGGTCACGCCATGGCGGGCATAAAAGGCCATGCCGGCATCAAGCTGCGCCTCGTAATTGGCCAGATTGCCGCTGGTTTCGTGGTGGCCGATCAGGCCGATGCGCCGTTTCCTGGCATGAGCCGCAACCGCCGCCATGTCGAAATCGGGCGTCGGCTGATCGAAACGGAAGTCCCAGCCATTGGCGAACCAGTCCCCATCCCAGCCCTTGTTCCAGCCTTCGATCAACAGGCCGCACAGGCCATTGGCGGCGGCCCAGTCGATCATCTTCACGGCGTTGGCGGTGGTGGCACCATGCTTCGGCCCGGTTGACCAGCTTTCGGTATCGAGGTGCATGGACCACCAGATGCCGGCATATTTGCAGGGCCTGACCCAGCTGACATCGCCCAGCCTGTTGGGTTCATTGAGGTTCAGGATCAGGCTGGAGTTGGCCAGCGCCGGCGCCGTGTCCCCGATCATCACCACCCGCCACGGGGTGGCGAACGGCGCGGCAACCACCACCGGCGGCCCGCTTGCCGACGGCGTGAGCGCTGCCCGGAAGATGCCATTGCCGGCCGGTTGCAAATTCATGCCGGCATAATCGATCAGCGCGGCTTCGTGGATGGACAGCCAGGTGCCCCGGGCCGTCTGCATCGTCATCGGCGTCTGCGCCAGACCCACTTCGGTGATGCCGGTGGCGCGATACAGATATTCCTCGCGGTTCCATTCCAGCGCCGGAATCCACCAGGCCCGGCCAGCGGTCGCATCGGCGATGCGAAACTCGGTCAGCTCGGCGACGATGCGCAAGGTCTTGAGATTGGGCTGTTCCGGGAAGGCATAGCGCAGGGCGATCCCATCATCGAAGAGGCGGATGACCAGATCGAAGCGGCGGTGGAGCAAGCTGGTTTCGGCGATGTGCAGCACCAGTTCATTGTGGTGATCGCGCACCTGGGCGCGCTCACCCCAGGGCTGATCCCAGCGCGAATCCCGGCTGGCGCGGGCTTCGCCCGTGATGGCAAGCTTGCGTTCCAGCTTGGGCGCATCGGCCAGAATGAAGCCGAGCGGCGAGGCGCTGATCAGCGGCCGGCCATCACGGCTGGCCTGCCAATAGAGCCGGCCATCACCATCACCGGTGATGCGCACTTCGGTGCGGCCATCGGGCGAGCGCAGCAGCGGTTCGGCGTGCAGTGGCAGCGCCAGCAGGGCCAGCAGCAGGGCAAGGATCAGGCGCATGGGGCAATGAATCCGGAAAAAGGCGGCAACAGACGGGCACTGGCGCCGCCATGGCTGGCAAGCGGTGGGCCGATGGCAAGATCAACCGCGATCGGCTGGGCACCAAGGTTGAAGGCACACACAAGGGTGACCGTGCCCAGCGTGCGCCGCAGGATCAGCAGATCGCCTTGCGCCACCGCCGTTTCAACGCCGCCATGGCGCAGGGCGGGCTGCTGCCGCCGCAGGGCCATCAACGCCCGTGTCCAGTGCAGCATCGATCGGGGATCGGCCAGCTGCCGGTCCACCGCGTGCAGGGCATGATCGCCGCCCAGCGGCAGCCAGGGACGGCCGGCGGAAAATCCGGCAGACGGGCGATCGGCCGCCCACGGCATCGGCGTGCGGGCACCATCGCGACCCAGGGTGAGCGGCCAGTTGGCAATGGCTTCGGGATCCTGCAGGTCGGCAAAGCCGATTTCGGCCTGGGTCAGCCCCAGTTCCTCGCCATAATAGAGGAAGATGTTGCCGCGCAGCGCCACCAGCAGCAGCATGATCAGCCGGGCATAATCATCATGGCCACACGCCCCGTGCCAGCGGCTGGCGGCCCGCGGCGCGTCGTGATTGGAAAAGGCCCAGCTGGGCCAACCGGTGCCCGGCGTTTGCGGCCATTGCGCCAGCGCGTCGGCCACCAGCCGGGGCGTGAGCGCATCGGCATAGAGGAAGTTGAAGCCATAGGCCGAATTGAGCCGCGCCGCGCCGGCGGTGAAGGCATGCATTTCGCCAATGGCATCATCGCCGCCCACTTCGGCAACGGTGAAGCGGTCGGGAAAGCCGTTCACCACGGCGGCCACCCGTTCCAGAAAGGCCGGAATATCCGGATGCGACATGTTGTGGATGCGCCGCTGGAAATCAAAGGGCCGCGTGCGCTTGTGGTTGCCGCCGGCCGGCGGATTGTCGCGCAGCAGCGGATCATGCATGGAAAAATTCAGCGCATCGATGCGAAAGCCATCGACGCCGCGATCAAGCCAGAACCGCGCCACATCCAGGATGGCATCCTGCACCGCCGGGTTGTGCAGGTTCAGATCAGGCTGCGAATTCAGGAAGTTGTGCAGATAATATTGCTGGCGGCGCGCATCCCAAGTCCAGGCCGGGCCGCCGAACACCGATTGCCAGTTGGATGGCGGTGTGCCGTCGGGCCGGGGATCGGCCCACACATACCAATCCGCGCGCGGGTTGCAGCGGCTCTGCCGGCTTTCGCAGAACCAGGCATGACAATCCGATGTGTGGCTCCACACCTGATCGATGATGATCTTCAGGTCCAGATCGTGCGCGCGCGCCACCAGCGCATCGAAATCCGCCAACGTGCCGAAGATCGGATCAACGCCGCGATAATCGGCGACGTCATAACCGAAATCGCGCATCGGCGACGTGAAGAATGGCGACAGCCAGATGGCATCGACATTCAGCGCCGCAACATGATCAAGCCGGGCGGTGATGCCAGGCAGGTCGCCAATGCCGTCGCCATTGCTGTCGAGAAAGCTGCGCGGATAAATCTGGTAGATGCTGGCACCCAGCCACCAGGGGGTGGCCGCACCCGCTTGCGCATCGGGACAGGGTTGCGCGGCATCAGGCATCATGGGGCACCGGCTTCGCTGCTGCACACCGCCACGCCCAGCGGCGGCAGGCTGATCGCCAGCGTGCCGGGGGCCGCCGCGCTGGCCGGGCAATGGCCCAGAAGGCTGGTCCAGCGCTGGCTGGCGGGATCGATCATCACATTGGCCTGCACGGGAAATTTCGCAGTGTTGAGCAGCACCAGCGTTTCCCCCGGCCGGCCGGAAATCTGGCGGGAAAAGGCGAACAGGCCGGGGCCATCGCCGGCGGCGCGCACACGGGTTTCGCCGTGGCGCAGGCGCGGATCGGCGACGCGCACGGCGGCCATCGCCTTCATGGTGCGATAGAAGGGATGCGCCGGATCGAAACTGGCCACGCCGTGGCCGGCGCTGGTGCCCAGCCGCGGCGTGGCGCGATATTCGGCCACCTGGCTGGCAAACAGCGGCTGGCGGGCGCCCTGATCATTGCCGCTGCCGACAAAGCCCTGTTCATCACCGGCATAAAGCGTTGGCACACCGCGAGAAAACAGCATCAGCGCATGGCCGAGCAGGGTGCGCGCCGCCAGTTCGTCCGCACCGGCGTTCGGATTGGCGCGGCGCACGAACCAGGCAAAACGCCCCTTGTCGTGGTTGCCCAGAAAGCTGGGGTTGGCCGCCGCCGTGGCGGTGCCGCCGGCATAGAGCACATCATCGGCGAACAGCCGCGCCAGTGTGGCGGTGGGCGCCGTGCCGGCAATGGTTTCGATCGCAGCGGCAGACAGAGCAAAATCAAGCACATGCGGCAGCCGGTCGACATGGGTGTGGCGGGCCAGCCGGCCCACGTCCAGATCGTCGGTGGCCACTTCGCCGAACATGTGGAAATTGGGGATGCCGGCGGCGCGGGCGCGGGCCAGGATCGCCGGCACAAAGCCTTGCCAGAATTGGGGATTCACGTGCTGGGCGGTATCGATGCGATAGCCATCGATGCCCAGCTGGTCGATCCAGTCGCCATAAATGTCGATCATGCCGGCCAGCACGCGCGGATGTTCGGTGGCCAGGTCATCCAGGCTGGAAAAATCACCGAACTGGCTGGATTCGTTACGAAATACCGTCTCGCCCCGGTTGTGGTAAAAGATGGGATCGTTCAGCCAGGCCGGGGTCTTGGCGCGGTCTTCCCCGGCCGGGACGAAGGGGGTGTAGGCAAAATCCGGCCGGGTCAGCCGGGCCCAGTTTTCGGGCGTGGCGACATGGTCACCGGCAAAGCCGGGGTTGATTTCGGAGCCCGAAACCCCGCCCCGGCGGCTGTAGGGATAATCGGCGCGGTTGCGATAAGTGCATGGATTGCCTTGACATTCCCTGTACTGAATCACGTCGGCGGTGTGGTTGGTGACGATATCCAGATAGACTTTCATGCCACGGGCATGGGCGGCATCGACCAGCCGCTTCAGATCGGCGTTGCTGCCCAGATGCGGATCGACGCGGGTGAAATCGGTGATCCAGTACCCATGATAACCGGCCGATTCCTGGCCCGGCAGGCCTTGCACCGGCTTGTTGGCGAACACCGGGGCCAGCCAGATGGCCGTGGCACCAAGCCCCTGGATATAATCAAGTTTCTGGATGATTCCGGCCAGATCGCCGCCGTTGTAAAAGCCCTTGGCGGTGGGATCAAAGCCGGTTTGCAGACGCCCGCCGGCAAGGCCGCCGCGATCATTGGCGGGATCGCCATTGGCAAAGCGGTCGGGCAGCAGGAAGTAGATGAGTTCATCCTGCGGCGGCCGGGCGCGCAGGGTGGCCAGCGTGGCCGCATCGGGGGCGGCGGTGGCGGCAACCGGCGCGGCGGTGGCGGCGCTGCCGGCCACGGTGACCGCCAGCAGCGCAACGGTGGCCAGAATTGGCAGCATGTCAAAATTCCCTTGCAGCAGCGTGGCGGGCCAGCCAGTCGCCATGGCCGGGCAGCGCGGCCACCCCGGCGGCGATGGCCCGATCCAGGCTGGCCATGAACCCGGCCAGATCATCGCGGTCCAGCCCGGCGGTGAGCGGATGGGCCGATTGCGGCACCCAGCCCTGGCCGATCAGCACCTGCGCCCAGGCCGGTTCGGTGAACAGTTCATCATGATCGCGGCGGATGCGGCCGCTGGCCCGGAACAGCGCCATGCGGGCGGCCAGATCGGGCGGCACGACCATGGCCTGCACCTGCCGCCAGAACGGCGTATCGGCGCGCGCCGTCGCCTTGTAGTGCAGGATGATGAAATCGCGGATCCATTCCATCTCGCACGCGGCCTGGCGATTGGCTTCGGCGGCCAGCACCGGCAGCATGGCCGCATCGGCCGGCAACAGGGCCAGCAGCCGGGCGATGCCCGACTGGATGAGGTGGATGGACGTGGATTCCAGCGGCTCCAGAAAGCCTGCCGCCAGCCCCAGCCCCAGACAGTTGCCGATCCACACCCGGTCGCGCCGGCCGGCCTGAAACCGCAAGGTGCGTGGTTCGGCCAGCGCCGGGCCATCCAGATTGGCCATCAGCATCGCGGTCGCCTCGTCCTCGCCCAGATGGGCCGATGAAAACACATGGCCATTGCCGATGCGGTGTTGCAGCGGGATGCGCCATTGCCAGCCGGCGGTGCGCGCGGTGCTGCGGGTATAGGGCGCCGGCGCCGCGCCGGGCGCGTGTGCGCACGGCACCGCCACCGCGCGGTCGCACGGCAGCCAGTGCGACCAGTCGTGCCAGCCGCTGCCCAGCGCCCCGCCCAGCAGCAGGCTGCGAAAGCCGGAGCAATCGATGAACAGGTCGCCTTCGATGCGGCGGCCATCGTCCAGCCGAAGGGCGATGATGGTCTCGCCCCGGGTTTCCACGTCGGCGATCCGGCCTTCGTGGCGGACAACGCCGCGCGCCTGCGCAAAGCGCGCCAAAACGGCGGCATAAAGGCCGGCATCGAAATGATAGGCCCACACCAGCGGCGGCAGCGTGGCATCGCCGCCGAACGGGGCGAACCGCCCCTGCAGCGCGGCGCGTTCGTTCAGGCTGTAGTGGCCAAGATCGGCAGCCACCCCGGCGGCGCGGGCGGCGGCCCACCAGTGGTGGAACGGCAACAGCCCCAGCCCACGCCCGACATCGCCAAAGGCGTGCATGTAGCGCTGGCCACGTTGCCCCCAATCGACAAATTCGATGCCCAGTTTCAGCGTGCCCTGCGTGGCGGCCAGGAAATCGGCTTCATCCAGCCCCAGCCCGGCGTTGAACAGGCGGATCTGCGGGATGGTGGCTTCGCCCACCCCCACCGTGCCGATCGCATCGGATTCCACCAGCACGATGCGCCAGCCCGGCCCGCAAAAGCGCGCCAGGGCCGCCGCCGCCATCCAGCCGGCGGTGCCACCGCCGGCGATGACGATCGTGCGCAAGGGAGCCGCGGTCATCATGGCATAGAGGCATGAAAATGGCGGCCGGCCAACGGGATTTCATCCCAGCGGCCGGCCGCCATCATGCCGCGATCAATAGCGCCAGTTGAAGCCGATCAGGAAGCGCCGACCATAATCCTGATAGTCGATGATTTCCTGCGGCCGGCCGGGATTGAAGGTGACGAAGGGTTCGTTGGTGAGATTCTGCGCCTGGGCCAGGAGGGTGAGGCCCTTGAGCCCGCCCGACTGGAATTCATAGCTGATCTGGGTGTCGAGGATCAGTTCCCCATCGGCCCGCCGGCGCTGGTTGCCGCCGCCAAAGCCGCGCAGTTCGCCCTGGAACGAGGAGCGGCTGCGCATCGAGGCCCGCGCCGAGAAGCCGCCCTTTTCATAATAGCCGGTCAGGTTGGTCACCCAGCGCGAATAGCCGGGCAGATCATCGGGATCGGCCCCGGGCGCCGGGGCGACATTGCTCTTGGTCCAGGCGATCGAGCCGTTGACGCCAAAGCCATCGAGCGCGCTGACAAACGTGCTGAACGGCAGCTGGCCCGACAGTTCGGCACCATAGAGTTGGCCGCCGTTGCCGTTCACCCACTGGGTGACGAAACCCTGCCGGGTGAGCGGTTCGGGCACGCCGGCCGGGATCGGGAAGCCGGTGAAGTTGAAGGGCTGCGCCACTTCATAGATGTAGCTCTTGAGATCCTTGTAGAAACCGGCGAGCGCGACATAGCCCTTGCCGTCGAAATATTTTTCCACCGAGATGTCGATGGCGTTGGCGCGCCACGGCCGCAGCAGCGGGTTGCCGCCGCCGCCGCCCCACGGGGTGACGCCTTGCGTCTGGCCCAGGGCCGGGTTGAAATTGTAATTGATCGCGGCCCGCATGTCGTCCATGCGCGGCCGCGCGATCTGGCGGGCCACACCCAGGCGGATCAGCAGATCATCGGGCATGCGCAGCGACAGGTTGGCCGAGGGCAGCACATCGGTATATTTCGCCCCGTCGGTGCGCAGCGTGGAGATCACCCCGGCCCCGCTGCCCGACGAGACCAGCGCGGTCGAGCTTTGATCGACATGCACCACCTGCACGCCGAAATTGCCGGTGAGTTTCGACGCGCCGACATCGGCGTTCAGCTTAGCCATGGCCCAGCCGGTCATCACCGTTTCGCGCACCGTCCAGCCCTTGGTGTTCACATCGGCATTGGGATTGCGCACCAGATTGTAGACGCCGCTGTTCAGCATCGCCACCGGATCATAGCTGACCATCGGCCCCAGGCCGAGGAAGCCCAGATTGGTGGTGCCCTGGCGCAGCGCGGCCGGGATCGGCACGCTGGTCAGGCCATCGGTGTTGCCCTTCAGGCCCAGGAAGAATTCATCCGGGGTCAGACGCTTTTCGCGGTTGGTGTAGTTGGCACCAAGCTGGATGGCGCTGATCGGGCCGTCGAGCTTGCGTTCGACCTGGCCGCGGAAGGCGTAAAGCTCGTCCTTGACCTGGCGATCATTGTAATAGCCATCCTGGCCGCCGCGGATCGGCTGGCCGCCGGGGTTGGCGACATCGCCGCCCCAGCCCTGCGGGCTGGTCAAGCGGATCAGGTTGTAATCGCCATAATTCAGCGTCGGGCTGAACACGGCACCGCTGTCGGTCATGCGGAAACCCAGATTGTCGGTGGCGCCCAGCGCGCCGCGCCCGGTGCCGGAATAGGTTTCCAGCACCAGTTCGGACCGGGTGATGCCGGAATAGCTGGCATCGCCGATCACCTGCCAATCATCATTTTCCCATTTGACGTTGAGGCCGCCCGAATAGAGATCGGCATCCTTGCGGTTGGCATCGTTGCGCACCACGCCCTTGACGCCGTTGAACGTGCCCTGATTGACCAGGCCGTTCGCCGTCTGGAAGCCGGGGGCAAGCTGCGCTGCCGACCAGAACAGCGGCAGTTCGATGCCGCGCAGCAGCTGGTCTTCCTTGAACTTGCTGTAATAGCCGTCGAGCGCGATGGTCAGATCTTCGGACGGCTTGAATTCCAGCGCGCCGGTCACGCCCGTGCGTTGCAGCCGCACGCTGTCGACATAGGATTTGCTGCCGCCAATTACCACGTTCTGCGCATTGGCGTTGGGATAGCCCCAGGCGTTGAAGCGTTCGGTCTGGGTCGGGCTGTCGATGTGGCTGAGGCCAAGCAGCACGCCGATGGTGCCATCGGCGAACTGGTCGACATACAGGGCCGAACCGCGCCAGCCATATTGCTTGGACCCGGCGTTGAGGCGGCCATTGTCGGTATATTCGCCGCGGCCGCCCACCGCGATGATCTGCTTGCCATAGGACAGCGGCCGGATCGTCTGCAGATCGACCGTGCCCGACAGGCCCTGCGCAATCAGGCTGGCATCCGGCGTCTTGTAGACCAGCACCTGGTTGATGACTTCGGCCGGATACTGATCGAATTCAACCGAGCGGTTGTCACCATTGGTGACCTGTTCGCGGCCATTGAGCAGGGTGGAGGAGAAATCGGGGGCAAAGCCGCGGATGGAGATGACCTGCGACCGGCCGTTGAGGCGCTGGGTGGTGAGGCCGGGCAGCCGCGCGATGGCATCGGCGATGGAGTTGTCGGGCAGGCGGCCAATATCTTCGGCGCTGACCGATTCAACGATGCGGTCGCTGTTCAGCTTGTTGGTCAACGCCACCTGCAAGGACCGGCGATAGCCGGTGACGACCAGTTCTTCGGCTTCGGCATCAACGGCGGCGGCCTGCGGGTTCTGGGCCGGCTGGGCGGGTGCCGCCTGGGCCAGCGCAGGCGCGGCCAGCAGCAGCGGGCTGGCCACCCCGGCCAGCAGCAGTGCGCGCAATGTTTCGGTGTGCATCGGATCGTCCCCCCAGATTGGTTCACCGCCCCGGCCCGTTTTGACGGCCCTTCATGCCAGCGGTGCTGTTCTGCCCACCTGTTGTGACGCGCCCGCCACAATTGGCGCAATATCGCCGCACGCCCGGACATACGTATTCACGTGGCAGAAATGTCACGCTAGGCTGCCGCGTTCAAAAGCATACGTATGCAGATGCGACAGACAGGGGGAGGGGGAACCGCGCCGATGGCACGGGTGACCAGTTTTGACATTGCCGCACTGGCCGGGGTGTCGCAGCCAACGGTGTCGCGCGCGCTGTCGGGCAACCGCGCGGTGTCGGCCGAAACCCGCGCCAGGGTGTTTGCTGCGGCCGCCAAGCTGAACTACACGGTGGACAAGAACGCATCCAACCTGCGCCGCCAGGCCACCCGCACGCTGGCCCTGCTGTTCTTCGAGGATCCGTCCCCGGGCGAAACCCAGATCAACCCGTTCTTCCTGTCGATGCTGGGGGCGATCACCAAGCGCTGCGCCACCGCCGGCTATGATCTGTTGATCAGTTTCCAGCAATTGTCGGGCAACTGGCATGTGGATTATGAGGATGCGCGGCGGGCCGATGCGCTGATCCTGCTGGGTTATGGCGATTATCTGGAATATCGGCCGCGGCTGGAACAATTGTTGCGCCAGGGCACGCATTTCGTGCGCTGGGGCAGTGTGCAGCCCGGCCAGCTGGGCACCACCATCGGCAGCGACAATCGCGGCGGCGGGCTGGCGGCCACCCGGCATCTGATCGAACGCGGTCATCGCCGCATCGGCTTCATCGGCACGGCCGGCGATGGTTCGCCGGAGTTCCAGGATCGCTGCGCCGGCTGGCGCGACGCGCTGGCCCAGGCCGGGCTGGCCGCCGATCCGGCCCTGATGCGCGATGCCACCAGTTGCGAGGCCGATGGCCAGGCGGCGGTGCACAGCCTGATCGCGGCGGACGCCGATTTCGATGCGATCTTCTGCGCCAGCGACCTGATCGCCATCGGCGCGATGCGGGCGCTGGCGCAGGCCGGGCGGCGGGTGCCGGCCGATGTGGCGGTGGTGGGCTTTGACGATCAGCCCGCCGCCAGTCTGACCAGCCCGCCGTTGACCACGGTGGCGCAGGATGCCCGCCGCGCCGGCGAAACGCTGGTGGACATGGCGCTGGCGCAATTGCGCGGCGAGGCGGCCGAGGCGGTGGCGCTGCCGGCGCGGCTGGTGATCAGGGGATCAAGCTAGCGGCGCAGTGGCGGGCGATGAAGGCGGCGTGGCCGGGCATTTCGGCCGCCGCCTCGCGCATCACGCGGGCCAGCCCGGCCAGCAGGCGCGGCGCATCCACCTGGGGGCTGCGGGCATCGGCCAGCGGATCGGGGCGCTGCGGCAGGTTGAACTGGCCCACATGCACCGCCAGCCAGCTGGCATTCAGGAAGAGTTCGGGGCCATCGGACACCAGCCGGCCAAAGCTGGCGAAATGGGCGATCCTGTGGGCCAGCGTATCGGGGATGGCCATGGCGGCGGTGTGGCGCCACAGCGGCTCGTCACGCGTACCCAGATGATAATGCAGGATGAGGAAATCGCGGATGCGTTCCCATTCGGTGGCGGTGACGCGGTTGTATTCATCGCGCACATGGGCTTCCATCGCGCGGGTGGGCCACAGCGCCAGCAACCGCATCAGGCCGGACTGGACAAGGTGGAGCGAGGTGGATTCCAGCGGCTCCATGAAGCCGGCAGCCAGCCCGATGGCAACGACATTGTGGGCCCAGGCCTGCGCGCGGCGGCCGGTGGTGAAGCGCAGCAGGCGCGGGGTGGCCAGCGCCGGGCCATCCAGATTGGCCAGCAGGATGGCGGCGGCTTCATCCTCGGCCATGAAGGCCGATGAAAACACATGGCCATTGCCGATCCGGTGTTGCAGCGGGATGCGCCATTGCCAGCCGGCACCGTGCGCGGTGGAGCGGGTGTAGGGCGTGAAGCCGGCGCCATCGCTGCCGCCGGCATGGGCGCAGGGCACCGCCAGCGCGCGATCGCAGGGCAGCCAGTGCGTCCAGTCGATGAAGGGGGTGGCCAGCGCCTCGCCCAGCAGCAGGCTGCGAAAGCCGGAACAATCGATCCAGAATTCGGCCGCCACCGTGCGGCCATCGGCCAGGGTGATGGCGGTGACATCGCCGGTCTCGCCATGGCGGGCGACGCCGGTGATGCGGCCTTCGTGGCGGGTGACGCCCAGGCCCTCGGCCAGGCGGCGCAGGCTTTGGGCATAAAGGCCGGCATCGAAATGATAGGCATAATCAAAGGTGGACTGCACCAGCCGGCGATCCGGCGAGGGCGGGGCAAAGCGGTTGGCGCGCGCCGCCGCCCAGGCCATGGAATAATCATCCAGCGGGGTGGGATCGCCGGCCAGCCGCTGCCGGTTCCACCAGTGGTGCAGGGCGACACTGTCGAAATCGGCGCCAAAGGTGCCGAACGGGTGGAAATAACGGTGGCCGGCGCGGCCCCAGCCGACAAATTCGATGCCCAGCTTGAAGCTGCCCTGCGTGGCGCGGACGAAATCGGCCTCGTTCAGGCCGAGCAGCTGGTTGAACAGCTTGATCGGCGGGATGGTGGCTTCGCCCACCCCGACGGTGCCGATGTCTTCGGATTCGACCAGCTGGATGGCCACCGCGCCGCCCAGGGTGCGGGCCAGCGCGGCGGCCGCCATCCAGCCGGCCGTACCGCCGCCCACGATGCAGACAGAACGGACGGGCTGGTGGTTCACGCCTCTACCCCCTGCGGGATGACATGGCCGGTGCGCGGCAGCAGCCATTTCAGCAGCGGCCCGGTCATGATCGTGGTGGCCACCGCCATCACCACCAGCATGGTGAACACCGCCGGCGGCAGCACGCCCAGATCGCGGCCGATGTTGAGCACGATCAATTCCATCAGCGCCCGCGTGTTCATCAGGCTGCCCAGCACGGCCGCCTGCGCCGGCGTGTAGCCGCTGGCCCGCGCGGCGGCATAGACCGGGATGATCTTGGCCGCGATCGCCAGCACCAGGATCAGCGCCAGCCAGGCCAGATCGGCCAGCCCAAGCCCCAGCAGGTTGGTGCGCAAGCCGGTATAGGTGAAGAACACCGGCAGGAAGAACACCAGCACGAACCCGCCCACCTGCCCCTTCCACGCCGCCACGAAGCCGGTGTGGCGGTGCATGATCAGCCCGGCCAGAAAGCCGCCGAAGATGGCGAAGATGCCCAGCTTGTAGGTGCAGATGGCCAGGCCGAACACCAGCGCCAGCATGGCGGCCATCAGCGTGGGATCGATGCGGCCAGCCACCGGCGGCAACGCCGCCACCAGCCGGCGCGCCAGCGGGGCCAGCACCAGCCGCGCGATGATCAGCAGCGCCGCGATGCCGGCCAGTTGCAGCGCCAGATCAGCGCCGGAAAAGCGCGCCGCCGCCAGCGCCGAAATGCTGGCCAGCAGCACCCAGCCGGCCACATCGTTCACCGCCGCCGCCGCAATCGCCACCACGCCCAGCGGGCGATCGGTGAGGCCGAACTGCGCCAGGATGCGGCCCAGGATGGGCAGGGCGGTGATCGCCATGGCATTGCCGCAGAACAGGGCATAGAGCGTGGGATCGATGCCCGGCGCCAGCGCGGCGGCGCTGAACCAGCCAAAGCCCAGCCCGGCCAGCAGCGGCACTGCCACCGATGCGCCGGCAATCAGCGCCGCGCCCTTGCGGTGTTGCGGGGTGTCCAGATGCGCAAATTCGAATTCCATGCCGATCTGGAACATCAGCAGGGTCAGCCCGATCTGGCTGATGATGGTGACGGCCGGTGCCGGCGTCGCCCCGAACAATTGCAGCGACAGGGCCGGGGCCAGCGCGCCCAGCAGCGACGGGCCCAGCAGCAGGCCGGCGATGATTTCGCCCACCGCGCCGGGCTGGCCCAGCCGGCGCGCCACGATGTTCAGCGTGCGCGCCGCAGCAATCATGATGATCAGCTGCACCAGCACGCTGAACAGCAGATCTTCGCTGGAATGGACGCTGCTTGCCATGGCCACAGTTTTACGGGCGGATCAGGCAAAGCGCCAGACGATGACGGCGGTGGCCGCCAGCAGCCCGCCCGCCAGCACGCGATAATTGGCCCACGGCGGCGTGCCGGCCAGCGCTGCGGTTTCGGCATCATAGACGCCGCGGTTCCACAACAGGCCTTCGGTCTTTTCCGGCGGCGGCGGCGGCGTGCCGAGCGAGCCCACCACCATCGCGGCAGCCGAGGCGGCCAGCAGGATGGGCGCCACATGCAGGAAGTGCAGCTGCACACTGCCCGTCACATTGATGGCAATGAACAGGCCGATGCCAAGCACCAGCCCGGTGATGATGGCCGCCGCCGCGCCCTGCGCATTGGCGCGCGGCCAGAACAGGCCCAGCAGGAACACCGCCACGATCGGCGGGCTGGTATAGCTCAATGCCCCCTGCAGATATTGCCACACGCTGCCGAAGCGTTCGATCTGCGGCGCGATGACAACCGCGATCACCAGAAACACCAGGGTTGCCAGCCGCCCGGTGCGCACCAGCGCCGCACCATCCAGATCGGGATTCCAGTAGCGGGCAAAATCCATGGTGAACAAGGTGGCGGCCGAATTGAAGGTGGAGGCGGTGGCCGACATGATCGCCGCCAGGAACCCCGCCACCACCAGCCCCAGAAGGCCGGTGGGCAGCAGATCGAACATCAAGGTGGGATAGACAAGATCGGGCGTCTTCAGCGCCGGATAGAGCAGGATGGCGCAGGTGCCGGGCAGCACCATCAGCCACAGCACCGGCAGTTTCAGCAGGCCGGCAAACAGGCTGCCCCAGCGGCCATGATCCAGATTGCGGGCACTGAGCACGCGCTGCACCATGAACTGGTTGGTGCACCAGAAATAGAAGCCCAGGATCGGCACGCCGGTGATCAGCCCGGTCCACGGCACCGATGGATCATCGACGGGGCGGATCAGCGAAAATTTCGCCGCCGGGACGGTTGCGACAATGCGATCCCAGCCGCCCACCGCATCGAACGCCGCGATCGACAGCACCACGGCGGCGCCCAGCAGGATCACCGCCTGTAGCACTTCGGTGTAGAGCACCGCCTTCAGCCCGCCGACGATGGTATAAATGCCGGCCAGCACCGCCAGGCCGGCGATCATCTGCCACAGCGGCACGCCGGGGAAGATCAGCGACAGCATCAGCGCGCCGCCATAGAGCGTCGCGGCCTTGTCCACGAACACCGACAGGAAGATGGTGAGGCCGGAGAAATAGGCCCGCGTGCCGCGGCTGAAGCGGCGTTCGAGGAATTCCGGCATGGTATAGACCTGCGCGCGCAGGATGAACGGCAGGAAGAAGATGCAGAAGAACACCAGGATGACACTGGCCATCCATTCATAATTATAGACCGCGATGCCATTGGCATAGGCAGCGCCCGCCAGCCCGATCAGCGTGGCCGACGAGATGTTGGAGGCCAGCAGCGACAGGCCGATCACCGGCCACGAACTGTCGCGGCTGGCCAGAAAGAAATCGCTGCCGCTGGCCTGTTTGCGCCCGGCCCACAGGCCCAGGGCGATCACCACCAGCGCATAGGCGGCCACAACGGCCCAATCCAGCCCGGCCAGGCCGCGCGCAAACACATCCGTGCCCATGATGGCTCCATCCCCCTGGGCCAAGGCCTGCCATGGCAGCGCCCGCCGGGCAATGGCGACGGCGGCGCGTATTCGTATGCAGGCCCCGATCAGGCCGGCGGCGGCAGCGGCTGCCGGCCCAGCAGCACGAAGCGGCCCCAGAGCAGCACGGCCGACAGCAGGCTGGCCGCGATGATCGCCCAGATCAGGCCATCCACCCCGCCGCCCGATTTCACCCCCAGCCACCAGGCCAGCGGCATCATCACCACCACATAGGAAAACACATGGGTGGCGGTGGGCACCACGATATCGGACCGGGCGCGCAGCGATTGCGAGGCCACCACCTGCAGGCCATCGGCCAGGAAGAACAGGCTGGACAGGATCATCGCGCTGGCAATGCCGGCCATCACGGCCGGATCGCGCGAATAGGCCGCAGCAATCACTGCGGGTTCCAGCCACACGCCCAGCGAGACCAGCAGCAGCGCCACGCTGGTCACGGCAAAGCCCCGCCCGGCCGCCCCCAGCATCGCTGGCCGATCGCGCGCGCCATAGGCCCGGCCCACCAGCACCGAGGTGGCAACCGACAGGCCCAGCGGCACCATGAACACCAGCGCCGCCACGTTGATCACCACCGCCCAGATGGCAACCGCGGTGGCGCTGATCCAGCCGGCAAACACCGCCATCGCCGAAAACGACAGGGATTCGATGAAATAGCTGGCCGCCGCGCCATAGCCCACGGCCCGCATGGCCCGCGCCGCTGCCGGATCATCGGGGGCAGGCGCGAACACGCCATATTCGCGCGCCTTGTTCCAGCGGAGGATGATGATGGCCAGCGCCACCAGCAGGAAGGTGCGGCTGGCAAAGGTGGCCCAGGCGCTGGCCGCCGCGCCATCCACGCCCAGCAGATTTTCGCCGGGCACCAGCCACAGATTGACCGCCAGATTGACGATGTTGGCCACCCACATGGCGATGGTGCCGGGCAGGGCGCGGCCATGGGCTTCCAGCCAGAACAGGCCGGCATCGGCAATGATGATCGGGATCAGCGACACCGCCTGCACCCGCAGCACCGGGGTTGCGCCTTCGGCCAGCCCCGGTGCCATGTGAAAGGCGGTCAGGATCGGGCCGCCGGCCAGCGCCAGGAAGGCGGCAAAGCCAAGCGCGATCCAGCCGGCATAGATCAGGCCGCGGCGCAGGATGGCACCGGTATCGGCGGCGCGGCCTTCGCCGATGGCCTGGCTGGTCATCACCTGCACGCCGCCCAGCAGGCCCAGCGCCGTGGTGAGCACCACGCCGGTGACCGCCCAGGCCAGCGCGTGATAGCCCAGTTCGGCCGTGCTGTGGCGGCCAACGATGATGGTATCGACCAGCCCCATCGCCATGATGCCCAGCCGCGAGGCAACCACCGGCGCCGCCAGCCGGGCAAGCGCCTGCATGCCGGTATCGCCGGCTGTGGTCTGATCGGGGGCGGGCCCCATGGCGTTGTTCTCGTTGTGGTTGCGGCGTTGATGGTGATGGGCCCCATACAGGCAGCATCCCGGTGGCGCAAACCACCGGGCCGCCGGGCCTGTGCCGGGTGGGCGGGGTTACTTGCCCATCAGGCGCAGCACTTCGGACCGGCTGCTGGGTTCATCGCGGAACACGCCCATCATGCGGCTGGTGGTCATCACCACCCCCGGAGTCATCACGCCGCGCGCCGACATGCAGGCGTGGGTCGCCTCGATCACCACGGCCACGCCAACGGGATCGAGATGCTGCTGGATGCAATCGGCCACTTCGGCGGTGAGGCGTTCCTGCACCTGCAGGCGGCGGGCATAGCCGTGCAGCACGCGCGCCAGCTTGGAAATGCCGACAACGCGGGCGCGCGGCAGATAGGCGATATGGCCCTTGCCGATGATCGGGGCCATGTGATGTTCGCAGTGCGACTGGAAGGGGATGTCGCGCAGGATGACGATCTCGTCATAGCCGCCGACTTCGGCAAAGGTGCGCGACAGATGCTGGCCGGGGTCCTCGGCATAGCCCTTGGTGTATTCGCGCCACGCCTTGGCGACACGCTTGGGCGTGTCGAGCAGCCCTTCGCGGCCGGGATCATCGCCGGTCCAGCGGATCAATGTGCGGATGGCGTCCTCGGCCTCGGCCTGCGGGATGGTGACGAAATCGGCCGGGGCCGGCGTGTCCATCGGGGCATCATCGTCATAGATGGCGGACGTCATTTTCACTCAACTCCAGCTTGAGGCGTCAGCCTGGCCCGCTGCGGCCCGGAGGCGACCGCCGGGCGGTCGGGGGAGTCGGCGGCCTAGGCGCTGGGGCGGTGCCGGGCAATCGGCCCTTTGTCGCAGCCGCGCCTGCACGCCGCAGCGGCCGCTGCCAAGTGAAGAAGCGGTCAGGGTGCAGCGGGCCGATGCGGCCGCGGCCCCTCAGCCGGCGGCGCGGGCGCGGCTGGCGCGCTTGCGCTCGTGCGGATCAAGGTGGATCTTGCGCAGGCGGATATGGTTGGGCGTCACCTCCACCAGCTCGTCCTCGTCGATATAGGCGATGGCCTGTTCCAGCGTCAGCTTCTTGGGCGGGGAGAGCACGATGGCATCATCCTTGCCGCTGGCGCGGAAGTTGGTGAGCTGCTTGGATTTCAGCGGGTTGACCTCCAGGTCTTCCTCGCGGGCGTTTTCACCGATGATCATGCCCTGATACACCGCCTCGCCCGGGCCGATCATCAGTATGCCGCGCGGCTGCAGATAGCCCAGGGCATAGGTGACGGCCTCGCCGCTTTCGGTGGAGATCAGCACGCCGTTCAGCCGGCCGGTGATGGCGCCCTTGTAGGGGCCATATTTTTCGAACAGCCGGTTCATGATGCCGGTGCCGCGCGTATCGGACAGGAATTCGCCGTGATAGCCGATCAGGCCGCGCGACGGGGCGGAGAAGGTGAGCCGGGTCTTGCCGCCGCCGCTGGGCCGCATGTCGGTCATCTCGGCCTTGCGCTGGGCCATTTTTTCAACAACCGTGCCGGAATAGGCCTCGTCCACATCGATCACGACGGTTTCATAGGGCTCGGTGCGCTTGCCCTCCTCATCGGTGGCAAAGATCACGCGCGGGCGGCTGATCGACAGTTCAAAGCCTTCGCGGCGCATGGTTTCGATCAGCACGCCCAATTGCAGTTCGCCGCGGCCGGCCACTTCGAACGCATCCTTTGACGGCAGTTCGGTGATGCGGATCGCCACATTGCCTTCGGCTTCACGCGCCAGCCGATCGGCGATCATGCGGCTGGTGACCTTGCTGCCGTCCTTGCCGGCATAGGGGCTGTCGTTCACGCTGAACGTCATCGACAGGGTGGGCGGATCGATGGGTTGCGCGGCAAGCGCTTCCGTCACGCTCTGTTCGGCGATGGTGTCGGCCACGGTGGCCCTGGTCAGGCCGGCCAGGGCGATGATGTCGCCGGCCACGGCCTCTTCCACCGGGGTGCGTTCCAGGCCGCGGAAGGCGAAGATCTTGGAGGCGCGGCCGATTTCGGCCACCGTGCCATCGGGATTGAGCGCATGGATCGGGCTGTTGACCTTGAGCGTGCCCGACATGACGCGGCCGGTGAGGATGCGGCCCAGGAAATTGTCGCGATCGAGCAGCGAGACCAGCATGCGGAACGGCGCATCCGGATCGCCGCTGGGCGGCGGCACATGGCCGACGATCCGTTCGAACAGCGGGGTGAGATCGCCCGACCGCACATCATCGGTGGGGCCGGCATAGCCGCCGCGGCCAGAGGCATAGAGCACCGGGAAATCCAGCTGTTCGTCGTTGGCATCGAGCGTGACGAACAGATCGAACACCTCGTCCAGCACTTCCGACGCGCGGGCATCGGGCCGGTCGATCTTGTTGACGACGACAATCGGCCGCAGGCCCAGCGCCAGCGCCTTGCCGCAGACGAACTTTGTCTGCGGCATCGGGCCTTCGGCGGCATCGACCAGCAGAATCACGCCATCGACCATCGACAGGATACGCTCCACCTCGCCGCCGAAATCGGCGTGGCCGGGGGTATCGACGATGTTGATGCGGGTGCCGTGCCATTCGATGCTGGTGCACTTGGCCAGGATGGTGATGCCGCGTTCCTTTTCCAGATCGTTGGAATCCATCGCCCTTTCCGCCACACGCTGATTGTCGCGAAACGTGCCGGACTGGCGGAACAGCTGGTCGACCAGCGTGGTCTTGCCATGGTCGACGTGCGCGATGATCGCGATGTTGCGGGTGGTCATGGATGGGGTGTTCCGGATGGGCGGGATGGCGGGACGCCGGCGGACAACCGGCGCAATCGGCTGCGCCCATAGGCGAAGGCCGGGCTTTGGGCAAGATTCGTTGCTGCGTCGCAAAAACGGGTTGCCCGAATCGAGGCATTGGCCCGATTGACTGCGGCGCGAATCATGCCAGATCGTCAGCCCGGTTTGGGGAAGGGTCACCCAGTGGGACAGGATGAACAAGAAGACGCGCCAGCGGCCCCGCCGCCTGATGCGCCGCCTGATGCGCCGCCTGATGCGCCGCCTGATGCGCCGCCTGATGCGCCGCCTGATGCGCCGCCGGCCGGGATCGTGCGCATGACGACCGGTGCCGTGCTGGCCGACGCGCGCACGGCCACCGGGCGCGAACTGGCCGATATCGCCCGCGAAACGCGGGTGCCGCTGCGCCATCTGATGGCGATCGAGGCCGATGATCACGCCGCCCTGCCGGCCCTGCCCTATGCGCTGGGCTTCGTGAAGAATTATGCCCGCAGCATCGGCCTGAACCCGGATGCGGTGGCGGCGCAGTTTCGCGCCGAAACCAGCCTGACCCCGCATGTGCCCACCGCGCCGCCGGATGCGCCGGTGGATCAGGCCCGGCTGCCGTCACGCGGGCTGGCCTGGGGCAGCCTGGCGCTGCTGGCCGCCGTGATCGTGGGCCTGGGCCTGTATGGCGCCGGGGCCTTTGACCCAGCACCACCGCCGCCGCCGGTTGTGGCGGCCAACCCCGATCCGGTGCCAGCCCCGGCCGCGCCGCCGCCACCGGTGGCCGCCGCCGCCCTTGATCCGGCCGCGGTGCCGGCCGCCGCCGCCACGGCACCGGCCATCCCCACCAGCGGGCCGGTGGTGCTGCTGGCGCGGGAGGATGTGTGGGTGAAGATCTATGACCGCAGCACCGGCCGCCGCGCCTTCATGGGCGTGCTGGCGGCCGGCGATCGCTATGAGGTGCCGGCCGGTTCGGCGCTGACGCTGCGCGCCGGCAAGGCCGGGATGATTGCGGTGAGCGTGGCCGGCGTGGCGCTGCCGCCGCTGGGCGGGCCCGTGGCCACCATCGACAATGTGCTGCTCACCGCGCCGGCGCTGGCCGCGCGTTTTGATCCGGCCGCGCCGCCGCCGCCACCACCGGTGCGCCGTTTCCGCCGCCCGGCCGTTCAGGTGCCGGCAATGCCCGCCACGGCAGAACCACCGCCACAACCCGCCAATCCCGGAGCCTGATCGCCCGTGCGTGCCCTGTTTGCCCCCCTGTTGCTGCTGATTGTCCTGCCTGCCCCGCTGGCGGCCCAGGCGGTGGATGTGGGCAAGCTGGACAAGCGGGTGGGCAAGCTGGAATCGGAAATGCGCGCCGTGCAGCGCAAGGTGTTCCCCGGCGGCGACACGCGGTTCTTCGCCCCCGAAACCCCGGCCGAAGCGCCGCCGCCGGCCCCGGCCGCCGCTGCGGTGCCGGCCAGCAACCCGATCACCGATCTGACCGCGCGAGTGGAATCGCTGGAAGCCAGCCTGAAGGGGCTGACCGGCCAGATCGAGGCCGTGGAATACAAGCTGCGGGCGCTGGAGGATGCCCAGCGCCGCATGAAGGGCGATGTCGAATTCCGCCTGACCGCGCTGGAAAAGCCGGCCGCCCCCGTCGCCGAGCCCGGTGATGCCGCCGCCCCGGCCCAGCCCGGCCTGGCCGCACCGCCGCCAGCCGCCAACCCGGCGGCGACGCCGCGCCCGGCAGCCGCCACCGCCCGGCCGGCCACCGCCGATGCGGCCTGGACGCTCGCCTATCCCAAAGTGACGGCGAGGGACTGGCCGGGGGTGGAAACCGCCATGACCCAGTTCATCGCCGATTGGCCCAAATCCACCCGCGTTCCGCAGGCGCGATACTGGCTGGGCCGCAGCCTGGCTGCCCGCAACCAGCCGGCCGCCGCCGCCAAGGCATTTCTGGAGCTGTATCAGACCGCGCCGCGCGCCGCCGCCGCGCCCGATGCACTGATCGGGCTGGCCAGCGCGTTGAATGCCATGGCCAGGGCCAAGGATGCCTGCCAGGTGCTGGGCGAGTTGGATCAGGTCTATGGCGCGAAGCTGACCGACACGCAGAAGGCCGATGCCGGGCGCCAGCGCACAAGGGCAAAGTGCCCGGCCTGAACCGGCCCGATCTGCCGGCCCTGATCGCGGCGGCGCTGGGCCGGCCGCTGCCGGCCGCTGCCCACATCGCGGTGGCGGTATCGGGCGGGCCCGACAGCCTGGCGCTGCTGGGGCTGGCGGCCAGCGCCCTGCCCGGCCGCATCACCGCCATCACGGTTGATCACGCCCTGCGCGCCGGTTCCGCGGCCGAAGCTGCCGGGGTGGCGCAGCAGTGCGCGGCGCGCGGCATCCCCCATGCCATGCTGCGCCGCGACGGGCCGGTGCCGGCCGCCAATGTGCAGGCCGTGGCGCGCGCCGCCCGTTATGGCCTGATGGCCGATTGGTGCCGGACCAATGGGGCGGCCCTGCTGCTGACAGCGCATCACGCCGATGATCAGGCCGAAACCCTGGTGATGCGCCTGAACCGCGCCAGCGGCAGCGCCGGGCTGGCCGGCATCCGCCGCTGCCGCGATCTGGGCGGCGTGATGCTGGTGCGGCCGCTGCTGGGCCTGCGCAAGGCCGCGCTGGCCGCCATCGCGGCGGCCGATGGCTGGCAGGCGGTGGACGATCCGGCCAACCATGATCCCCGCCATGATCGCACGGGCGCGCGGGCGCTGCTGGCCGCCAATCCGGGGCTGGACGTGGCGGCGATTGCGGACGCGGCGGCGCATCTGGCCGATGAGGCCGCCGCGCTGGACTGGGCCGCCGATCTGGCCTGGCGCGGCCGGGTGCACACGGCCGGCGCCACGATCAGCATCGATGCCGGCGGGCTGCCGGCGGCGCTGGTGCAGCGGCTGCTGGCGCGCGCCATTGCCGGGCTGGGCGGCACCCCGCGCGGCGGCGCGGTGGCGCGGCTGGCGGCGCGACTCGCGGCCGGGCAGGCCGGCACGCTGGCCGGTGTGCAGGCCCGCCCCGGCACCGTGTGGCGGCTTTCGCCGGCCCCACCACGCCAGAGGCGCGAAAAAATGTCATGAAGCGGCCGATAATCAGGGCAGAGGGCGGGGCAGAACAGCACAGGCCAATTGCAACCGCGCCATTCGGCCCTATTTTGGGCAGGTCGGGCTGGCAGACGCTTCATCTGTTGCCAGCGCCATGTGCAACGGGAATTTTCTATGTCTGATGGCCCCAACAAGCGACAGCCCAACCCCTGGATGCGCAATCTTGGCCTGTGGCTGGTGATCCTGGTTGGTCTCGCGGTGGCGGTCAACGTGATGCAGGGTTCGGGCAGCAGCAGCAGCGCCGGCACGGTCGCCTATTCCGATTTCCTGGCCCGCGTGGATGATGGCGCGGTGAAATCGGTGGAGATCAAGGGCGACGAGATCATCGGCCGCACCAGCAGCGACGAGGAATTCCGCACCTTCAACCCCGGTGACAATGCGCTGATCGAACGGCTGCGCGCCAAGGGCGTGCGCTTTGATGCCAAGCCGGAGGAGAGCCGGTCGCTGCTGGCGCAATTGTTCTTCAACATGCTGCCGTTCATCCTGATGATCGGCATCTGGATCTTCGTGATGCGCCAGATGCAGAACGGCGCCGGGCGCGGCGCGATGGGCTTTGGCAAGAGCCGCGCGAAGTTGCTGGTGCAGAAGGAAGGCCGGGTGACGTTCGATGATGTCGCCGGCATCGACGAGGCGCGCGAGGAGCTGCAGGAAATCGTCGATTTCCTGAAGGACCCGTCGCGCTTCAGCCGGCTGGGCGGCAAGATCCCCAAGGGCGCGCTGCTGGTTGGCCCGCCCGGCACCGGCAAGACGCTGCTGGCCCGTGCCATCGCCGGCGAAGCCAATGTGCCGTTCTTTTCGATTTCCGGTTCGGATTTCGTCGAGATGTTCGTTGGCGTGGGTGCCAGCCGCGTGCGCGACATGTTCGAACAGGGCAAGAAGAGCGCGCCGTGCATCATCTTCATCGATGAGATCGACGCCGTGGGCCGCAGCCGCGGTGCCGGCCTGGGCGGCGGCAATGATGAACGCGAGCAGACGTTGAACCAGCTGCTGGTGGAGATGGACGGTTTCGATGCCAATGAAGGCATCATCATCATCGCCGCCACCAACCGGCCCGATGTGCTGGATCCCGCCCTGTTGCGCCCCGGCCGCTTTGACCGCCAGGTGGTGGTGGGCCGCCCCGATATCGACGGCCGCGAAAAGATCCTTTCGGTCCACATGAAGAAGGTGCCGCTGGCCCCCGATGTGATCGCCCGCACCATCGCGCGCGGCACGCCGGGCTTTGCCGGCGCCGATCTGGCCAATCTGGTCAACGAGGCGGCGCTGCTGGCCGCCCGCCGCGGCAAGCGGCTGGTGTCGATGCGCGAGTTCGAGGACGCCAAGGACAAGGTGCTGATGGGCACCGAACGCAAGACCATGGCGATGACCGAGGACGAGAAGAAGATGACCGCCTATCACGAGGCCGGCCATGCGCTCGTCTCGCTGCACGAGCCGTCGTCCGATCCGATTCACAAGGCCACGATCATCCCGCGCGGCCGCGCGCTGGGCATGGTGATGCGCCTGCCGGAGCGTGACCAGTACAGCTATCACCGCGACAAGATGTACGCCAATCTGGCCGTGGCCATGGGTGGCCGCGTGGCGGAGGAAGTGATCTTCGGCTATGACAAGGTGAGCTCCGGCGCGTCGTCCGACATCAGCTATGCCACCGATCTGGCCCGATCGATGGCGACGCAGTGGGGCATGTCCGACAAGCTGGGGCCGCTGAAATATGTGGAAAATCAGGAAGAGGTGTTCCTGGGCCATAGCGTGACCAAGGCGCAGAACATGTCGGAAGAAACCGCCCGGCTGATCGACAGCGAGGTGCGCACCATCGTCAACGCCGGTTACGACCGCGCCCGCCAGGTGCTGGCCGACCATATCGACCAGCTGCACGCCATTGCCGGCGCGCTGCTGGAATATGAGACGCTGACCGGTGACGAGATCAAGACGGTGATGGAGGGCGGCACCATCGATCGCGGCAGCGCCACCACCACGCCGGTGGCCCGGCCATCGGCATCGGGGGCGGCCATTCCCAAGGCCGGCCGCCGCGGCACCGGCCTTGGCGAGGCACCGGCCGGCGCGTGAGGTGGTTGGCGGTTGCGCTGGCCCTGCTGGCGGCGGCACCAATGGCTGAGGCCGGGGCCGCCGCCGAGCAGCCGATGATCGCCTGGTTCGAAATCCCGGTGACCGATCTGGGCCGGGCCAGCCGCTTTTATGAAGCCGTGCTGGGCCGGCCGCTGACCCGCGAGACGGTGGATGGCTATGCCATGGCGATGTTCACCGGGCCGGCCGGGCCGGAAGGCGCGCTGGTCAACGGCGATGTCTATGTGCCGGGCAAGGCCGGGCCGATCCTGTATGTCCGGGTGGCCGATGTTGATGCCGTGCTGGCCCGCGCGGTGACGGCCGGCGGGCGGGTGCTGTATCCGAAGAAGGATATTGGCGCGAGCGGCTGGGTGGGCGAGTTCGAGGACAGCGAGGGCAACCGCATCGCCCTCATCCAGCCGAAAGGCTGATCCCGGTGGCCGCGGCCAGATCGGCCAGCGCCTGGGCCTCGCCTGTCACCTTGATGGCGTGCATGCCCAGCGCCGCCGCCGGTTTGCAGTTGATGCCCAGATCATCGAGATAGACGCAATCGGCCGGGCTGACACCCAGCGCCTCGCACATCATCAGATAGATGCGCGGATCGGGCTTGCGCACGCCGGCCTTGCTGCTTTCGATGACATGGTCGAACAGGGCCAGGATGTCCTTCACGCTGCGGCCCCAGCCGATATCCTCCTCGCTCGCCACATTGTTGGTGATGCAGCCCACCTTGAACTGCGCCTTGCAGGCCTTCAGCGCCGCCACCATGCCGGGGCGGACATCGCCGGCCAGCAGCGGCAGCACGTGGGAACCGGGCACATCATGGCCAAGCGCCTGCGCTTCGGCGCGGAACCGCGCATCGAATTCGGTCGTGTCGATCGCGTTGCGCTCCAGCAGCGCCCAGGCGTTGTGATCGGGATTGGTGGCGTTGACGGTGCGGATGAAATTGGCCGGCAGGCCATTGGCGGCCTCGTACCGGGCAAAGGCCTCGAACGGGGACGAGGTGATCACCCCGCCGAAATCGAAAATCACCGCCTTGATCATGCCCGCGTCTCCCTTGGCCCCGCTGTGCCTCAGCCGCCAGGCGGGTGACAGCTGGGGATAGCGAGAGGCGAAGCAGATCCTCCCCCTTTGGGGGAGGTGCCGAGCATCGCGAGGCGGAGGGGGCTGCAAGCGCGGGCCTGGCCCG
>JAGWWF010000028.1 GCA_018970445.1 Alphaproteobacteria bacterium
CCGCCGTTCCCCGCATATGCGCCATAACCCAGAAGGACCCATGGCGGTGGGGGGCGGTATTGCCAATATGGTTGATGCCCTGTTCATCGGCGCTCACTTGAAGGTGGCCAGAACTTTGGGATGATCCAACTATGTCAAGAGTGGCCATTGCGTCAAGCCCTCATGGCTTTGGCGCGTTCGATCCACCGCGCCAGCGCCTTGGCGTTTTGCACCCCCACCGTCACCACCACCGGCTTGCCATCTTGCATCACCATGGCCGTTGGCACCGCCCGCACCTCATACGCCGCTGCCTGGGCGGCCGCTTCATCCACATCGATCACAGTCACTTCGTGCCGCCCCATCCCGCCCAGTGCGGCCACCATCTGCATCGACAGCGCATCCCAACGCGCCACCCACAGCACCATGCCCATCGACGGCACTGCCGCCTGCAACGGCACCAACGGCTTCACCGCTTGCGCCCACGGCTCCCGCGGCGAACCCGGCGGCAGCACCACAAAGCCCAAATTCATCAGCGACAGTTCAAAACCCAAATCCGCCACGGCCTGCCACCAAAGCGCATAGATCGCCCGCCGCTCCCCCACCTCGCGCATCACCACATCAGGATCGCGCGCCACAATCGGCAGCGCCCGCCGCTGCCCACCCGCCGCACCACCCACCAGATCATAGATCGGGGCGGCCTTGGCAAACCGCTCCCCATCCACCCATCCGTTCACCGGCTCCACCCAGCGCGGCGGGATGGCCCAACCGCCCGGCTTGGCGCCAGTACGGGCCCAGGCCATCAGCAGGTCGCGCTGCGGCGAACATTCGATCACGTTCATCACCGCTTCCGCCACCGGATGCACATTGCTGTTCAGGCTTGCCCGGCTCACATCCACCCGCGTGTCCAGCTTGGCGATATCCGCCGCCCGCGCACAGCCGCAGCCGGAACGCCCCTGCCAGGTCAAGCCCGCCGCCAGCGCCTCAATTTCGTTCAGCCCTGCCGCAGCCGCGCCAACGCGCTGATCATCAAACGCCCAGGCCACCAGCGTTTCCACATCAATCCGCCCGGTCCGCTGCCACGGCAACAACCGCACCGCCGGCGCCACGGCCGCCGCCCCCATCGCCCCGTTCAAATGCACACCCGAACCCGTCAACCGCAGCATGGGAGCTTCCCTTTCCCTACGGGATGGCCCTTTGCCATCCCTCCCGTTAAACAACCTATTGAAATAACTGACAATTAAAGCCCTATGGGAGGGATGGGAGGATTGGGAGGCATTTCCAATAATGTGTAAGAGAAAACACCTTCACCCTTCCCCCTGTTTTCCCATGCACGTCACGCGCGCAAAATCCTCCCGTTCCTCCCACGCATTGAAATCATTGCTAAAACCCCTCCCATCGCTCCTCCCGTCCGGGAGGCAAACCCTCCCGCGCCACTTCGGGAGCCACTGCATCCCATTCATCCGACACCCCGTCTGTCCGGGGTCCAAGGGTGGCGCGGCGCACCATCGCCCCGCTGGGCCCTTCATCGGCAAAACAATGCCACGACCGCACCAGGCGCATGCCCATCCAGAACATCGAACTGATCTTCTTGGCCTCAATGCCCTTGTCCCGCATCGCGGCGGCCAGGCCCTTTTCACTCCAGCCCTTCTCCCCTTCCCACAGCGCCCACGCGCTGTGCGCTTTGTGCAGTTCAGCCGCGCCGATCTTGCCCAGCGGATCAACCACCGTGGCCAAGCGCAGGAACCGCCCCAAGGGATCGCGCTGGTCCCGCACTTCCGCCGTGGCCCGCTTCACCGCATCCGGCGGCTGCAAGCCATCGCATCCCCAATCCACCAACCCGGCCAGCACCCGGTTCAAGATGCCGCTGCGCTCCGCCCACAGCTTGGCCGGCAGGTCCAGATCGCGTTCGGGCGGCGGAATCTCCACCAGCCAGCCCACCACCACCACACGCCGCCAGATCGCATTGTCGCTCGAAAGCTGCGGCGTCGGGTTCTGGCTCATGTGCAGCTTGAATTCCGGCAGATATCGGAAAAACGGCTTGTTGAGATGCCGGGCCTGCATCGGCTCACCGCCAGTCAATTGTTTCACCAGCGCTTCCGCCACATGCTGGCCCTTTTCCGGCTCGCTGGTCGCCAGCAGGCGCTTGCGCGGCAGTTCCGCCAGCGCCGGGCTAGGGCTGTTGCCGTTCTGCATCTTGGTGTCCATGAACAGCGCGATGTTGACGGTCAGGGCATAATCGCCCCACATCCGCGCCAGCAGGCCCACCCAGGTGGATTTGCCGTTGGCCCCCTTTGGGCCATAATTGATCACCAGCTTCTGTTCACCGGTGTTCCCGGTCAGGCTATAGCCGGCATAGCTGTGCAGGAACTGCCGCACCTGTTCATCCGGCTGCACGCGCTCCAGGAACGCATCATAGGCCGGGCAAGCGGCCGCCGGGTCATAATCCACCGGCGCCAGCATGGTGATCAAATCCTCGCGCCGATGCGGCACCAGCCTGATCTTGCACCCCACGCCCGGCAGCCGGTCAAAATGCAGCGTGCCGTTCATCACGGTCAGCGCCCACGGATTGGCATCCAGCGCCTCAAGCCGCACCGGCACCAGGCTCAACGCCAATTCGGCCATCGCCTTGATGCGCGCCTGGCCTTCCGATGTGCGGCCCCACCTGGCCACGCCTTCGCTGGCCAGGGTGATTTCGCCGCCCCGGCCGCGCTTGATCACCGGATCAGGGCTCTCGCCCAACGCATCGCGCGCCGCAGCAAGTTCGGCATCATCGATTTCGCCCTCTTGGTGCCGCTGGGCAAGCGCAGCCCATTTCTCGGCCCAGGCCTCCCCCAGCTGCCGCCGCTGGCCGGCTTCAAACTGGATTGCCCGCACCGTGTCGAACACCGAATCCATCAGGCGGGTGTCGGCATTGTCCCGGCTCCACCGCCGTGCATCCCACGCCAGCCAGCCCACTTCCGGGCAATATCGAAAATCCCGGCCATGCCGCAGGTGCCAGCGTTCAGCATTCCCCAGATCGGTCAACGGCAAAAACGCCGCCCGCTTGTCATCGGCCTGCTGTTGCGCCGTGCGTTCGCTGCTGCCTCCCATTTGGGACCAGCCCCGCGCCTCCCCGCCCATCAAGGGGCCAGGGTCCAGCACATCACCGGCCGCCGCCATCACCTGGGCCGCCAGGTCATCCAGGCCGCCACCATCCCCGATCATCGCCCATCCCCCCCGGCATCAGCCGCGGCAAACCCCTTTGCCGCCGCCACTGCCGCATCGTTGAAATCCTGCCCCCATTCCGGGCGCACCGCCCGCGGGGCCGCACCAATGCGGCGCCAGTGTTGCGTGGCCAGCTGCGCGCACAGATCGGCGCGCAGCGCGGCATCCAGCACCACATCACGCCGCACCACCCCACCAGCCATCACGCTGGCCCTGATCGGGTTCATGTCCGCATCGATGCCCAAAATCACGTCGCGCGCGCCGCGCACCAGAAACGGCGGCCGCGCCGGATCGGCCGCCACAGGCAACATCAATTCGCCGGCAGGCCCGCGCAGCGCCCCGCCCTGCAGATTGTCCAGCGACAGCGTTGCCGCCACCGATCGCGCCCGGTGCGCCGTGCCCAGCGCCCAGGCGCTCTCAATGCCTTCGCCCACCACCAATGGGTTCGCCCCGGCCGTGCGACACAGCCACACCGCGCCGCCGGTCACCCGGCCAAACATCTTGCGGGCGGTTTTCACCGCCGCCTTGGCCCGGCCATCGGCGCGCAAATAGGTCACGTGGCACGCAGGCCAGCGCAGGCCGGTTGGCCCGCTGATCGGGGCCACCATCGCCGGGCACCGCGGCACATCATCCGGCCCGCCATCCACCTTCCACGCCCACACCGGCCAGGCCGGGTGGAACAACAGGCCTGAAACCCCGCCGGGCAGGCCATGCGGATCAAGCCCGCGCGCCCAGAACCATTGTTCCACAATCGTACCCACCGCGCTCACCGCTTCCGGCAGGAACAGCTTGGCCACTTCGGCGCTGTCCACCGTGTCAGGTTCGGGCGCGGCGGCGGCGGCCCGCTCCCGCCGCGCCACCGCCGCCGGCCGGGCCGCTTCCCCCACCAATGCCCGCGCCGCCTCCAGGGCGCCGGCATGGCCACCGGCCAGCTTTTCAAACTTGATCACATCGCCCGATTGGCCGCAGCCGTGGCACTTCCACAGCCCGTCCTTCACCTTGGCGCTAAACGGTGCCGATTTCGATTTCTCGCCCGCCCCGCACAGCACACAGGCCCCGCGCGCCGCATCACCGCGCGCTTTCAGGCTGCCGCCACGCGCGCGCACAGCGTCCATTATGGAAACCGCGCGCGCCCTGGCAAAGATGTCATCGCCGGGCATCGTGCCCCCATTTTCTTGACACGCCGCCACCTGCACCGCGCGCAGATGGCGATCAGATCGGCTGCAGGGACGGTGGATGAAAAATGATGGGATTGCTGGTAAATTCCAGCGGCGCATCGGGATTCTGCCGCATGATATGCAGATCCACCCGTAACCCATCGGGCAGCGGCACACACACGATGGTGCCCACGTCACCCACATTGCCAGCCCCTTCGCGCACGAACGCCGCCAGCCGGTGCCAGGCCGCGCCCACCCGCCGGTGCGCCTGTTCCCAATCGGCGGCCACAGGTTCCAGTTCGGCAGTCATATTCTCACCATGCGAACAATTTGCCGGCGCCAACCAGCGTGTCGATGCGGCAGCGACACCACCACCAGCGCGCTGAACCATCCTCGCCACGTCCGATCAAAGCTGATCAGCACGCTCGGCAGCCACCAAATGCGCGGAACACCCATGTTGAAGCTGCCCCACATGGCCACGGCGCTGTAATCAAATTCGATCATGCCCCTCATGCCGGGCACCCCACCGGGCCGTGATCATCTGCAACCAGCGGCGCGGCCGATTGGGCCAGCGCCAGCGCGGCAAACGGCAATGGCGACAATCCGCGTTCGGCCTGATCGATCCAGCGCCCGGCCTGTTCGATCACCACTTCCCACGTGCTGCCCAGATAATGCACCGGCCGGCAGGCCAGCAGCTTGCGCAGATCACCCACGTCCGCCAGCCTGGGCTGCACCTGCAGGCGAATCAAACAATCGCGCATTTCCAGCGTCCACGATTGCAGCGAAACCGGCACCGGCCGGCCATCGGAAAGCAGCATCATCATGCCGCCCGCCGCCGGCCGGCCACGCCCGCATCCGAAAGTCCGCGCGCGGCATGGCCCATGATCGCCTGCACCGTGGCCGGCCGCGGCAGCGCCGGCCAAGTGGCCGGCAGCGGCCGCTGCGTGCGCCGCAAATGCCACTCCCACCCGTGCTCGCCGCGTTTCCACGCCGCGATGATCACCCGGCCCTGGTCCAGCACCTGCACACGATCCGCCAGATCACGCTGCACATGGCCGGTCATTTCCACCGGCCCCAGCATCAACCGGGCACCGGGCACCGCCTTGGCCGCCCAGGCATTCAGCCAGTTCACCGTGCCAGCCTGCACCGTTCGTTCCATCACGCTCCCCTTTCCAATTCCATTGCCCAGGCGCGGATCGATGCGGCCTTGCGCACCAGATCATCGGCTTCCGCCACGATGCTGCGCACACTGCCCTTGCGCTGGGCGTGGCCGGCCAGCGCAGCCACCAGCTCCGCCGTTTCCTTTGAAAGCACCGAAATCGCGTCCAGCGGATCAAGATCAGCCGCGCCGTCCACCGTCACCGGCACCAGCACGCATCCCGCATTCGCCGCCAACAGGCCCAGCAAGGCCAATTGCCCTGCATGCCCGCGCGTCACCGCCGCCAGATCGCGCAGCACATCCACCGGCATGAACCGGTCCGGCTCGGTGATCGAACCAAAGGCCGCCAGCTGCGATTTGCCCACCCGGCACAGGCCGGCGGCGGCATCACACCCGCCGGCGGCATGCACCAGCTGCGCCGCGGCGCGCTTCAACGCCTGATCGGCCGGCGGCATCGGGGCCAGCAACGCCGTCATGCCCGCACCCCTGCGGAAATCCCGCCCAACTGCCCGCATGACACGGTGCAGCGCGGCGCGGTAATGCCACGGCCATGATGCACACCGCCGGCCGTCAACACCGCCAGATCAACCGGCCAATGCTGCGCCCCGCGCGGGATGTGGGTGGTGATGGGGCTGCGCCAGGGGGAGGAAACGGCATCCACCCCACCACCACCCGCCGCGCCAGGGCCAGTCGGGGGTCCACCCCGTCGCGGAAACGTGATCAGATCGGCGCTCATGCCGCTTCCCCTTTCGCAAAATCGGCAAACAAATCAGGGCGCAACCGAACGCGGGGCACAGCGCCGCCAGTTTCCCGTTCGATCTTCACAGCCAGTTCAGCAGACGCGCGGAACCGCCCGGCCATGATATGGGACAGGTGCCCTTTGCTGATGCCCAGGGCCGCCGCCAGGCTGATGGCGGTTCGCCCTTCGGATTTCAGCCAATCCTGAATGCTGCTTTCACTCATGAGGTATGTTGTGTCTGAAACAACTTCTGCCGTCAAGACAGGTTGTGTGGCGACTGCTCGACTGCCGCCGCCGCTTTGGCACACTCACAACATGCGCAAGACTCGCCTTGGTCCGCAGTCCCTTCGCCCGAACTTCATTCGGCAATGGCGGGAATATCGCGGCTACAGCCTGGAACGCCTTGCCAGCATGGTGCCGATGGACAAGGGCAATTTGTCCAAGGTCGAACGTTCAATCGCGCCCTACACCCAACCCATGCTGGAACGCCTGGCCGATGCCTTGATGACCGAACCGGCCAGCCTATTGATCCGCGATCCGTCCGATCACAGCGGCATTTGGTCGCTGTGGGATCAGGCCAAGGTGGGCGAACAACAACAGATCGTGCGCTTGGCCGAAGCGGTGCTTAGCTTCCGCCACCAGACTGGCACCGATGGTTGATGCTGGATTTTGCGCCTTGGGAATTGATTGTCCCTGACGAAAAGTCCCGTCAGCTGTTGTTGAAGGGCGCGCTGGGCAGCCGGCCACGCTCCCGCGTTCCACCCGGCCGGTCACCTGCCGCCGGCGCCTGCACCCTGCCCGATTGCAACGTAGCGCCGGGCCGCATCGCCGGCCGCGAACTCTATATCGTCTACGAAGATGCCCGCGGCTGCGAAACCGAACGGGGCATCACCCTGCGGCACATCACCCCGCACCCGGCCGGGCAGCATCTGGTGCACGCCTTTTGCCACGAACGGTTTGCGCCGCGCGCTTTTCGGGCTGATCGCGTGGTGGAATGCTATGACCCCGAAACCGGCGAGCAACTTGATTTCCCAGCTTTGCTGGCCGGCATGATGCGCCGCGATTGGCAGGTTGACCGCGCCGATCTGGAAGATTTTGTGCGCGTGCTGGTGTTCATGGCCTATTGTGACGGCCGCTTGGCAAGCGAGGAAGTGGGCGCCATCGATGATTGGCTGTCGCGGTTCGTGCTGCGACTTGATGGCACAGATCAGGATTTCGAACAGGCCCAGCGCTTCGCGCGCAGCGCCGCCATTGAGGGCATCGACTATCTGGCTGCCCTGCGCCGGTTGACCCAAGGCAGCAACGCTGCCGCTGTTTGCCACCTCGCCATTCAGGCCCTGCAAGACGTGGCCGAAGCCGATTTCGAACTTTCCACCGAAGAAGCCAACTGGCACGCCGTTGCCATGCGGACGATCAGGCGCGCCGCGATGTTGTAAGAGACACAACTTTCCTGTTGACATCCAGTTGTGTCTGAAACAACTATGCAGCCCTCCACAACGGAAGGGCTGCACATATGGCCGACATGACTGCACTGATGGGCGCCGCACAGGCCGGGGTTGGCCTGTGGATTGGTTTGGCCGGCGGCTTTGGCGCCGGGATGCTGCTGGCGCTGCGCCGCGATGAACGGCTGCGCCAGCGCCTGGACGAAGAATTGGCCCACAACGCCGATCTGCGCAGCAGCTTGGCTGCACATCGCAACATCATCCGCGCTCACGCGCTGCAGATCAACCTGCCGCCCATCCCGCCCGCCCCGCGCGCCGGCACCTGCTGGCCCGCCCGCGCTCTCACGGCGCTGGGCCGCGCCGTGGGCTGTGATCAACGGGTGTATTGATGCGCCGCCGCGATATCCTGCACGTCGCCAGCGCGCCCACGCCCTATGCCGCGCGCATGGCCGTGGTGAAACAGGTGGCCGCCCGCCACGGCTTTGATGCCGCCGATCTGTGCGCGCCCAGCACCACAACCGGTGCCGCCGGCCGCGAACTGGCCGCCGCCCGCGGCGAAGCCGCCGCGGCCCTGCGCACCCGGTTCAACGATAGCTGGCCGCACATCGCGCGCCTGCTGGGCAATCGCCATCACACCACAATGATCACCGCTGCCAAGCGTTACAGCACCCGCGCGGCCAATATGAAACCCTGATCCCCAGATTCCGGGGGATGGTCCCCCGGACGCCGGCGCGGGCGGGCATGGTGCCCACCTTCAGGTTGCACAACCCGCGCCGGCACTCATCTTGAAAGGCAAAACCATGTCCGCTCCCTGCGATACCAACCGCGTTGCCCTGCCTTTGGCACCCTTGCGCCGCGCGCTGCAGCTGCTCACCACCGTGGCCCCGCGCCGGGCAACATTGCCGATCCTGTCCCACGTCTATCTGCACGTGGCCGGAAATCTGGCGGCGGTGACAGCTTATGATTTTGATCAGCACCTGCGCATCACCGTGCCATCCGATGGGCCTTGTGCCAATACTGCCTGGGGCACCTGCCTGCCCGCCGCGCCGCTGGCCGCCCTGCTGGCCAGGATGGATGGCGCCACAGTGCTGATCAGCACGGATGAAGCCGGCAAGGCCACAGTACAGGGCGCTGGCATCGCCGCCACCCTGCCCACCATGGCCGAAGCCGATTTCCCGGTTTGCTACGCGGTGCAGGCCGAAACGCCGTTCGTGTGGCCCAGCGCCGCGCTGGCCGATGCGCTGGCCCTTGTCGCGCCCGCCATTTCCAAGGAAAAAACGCGCTATTATCTGAACGGCATCAGCTTCGCTGGCGGCCAGCACGGCGAACAGGCCGGCCCGCCACAAATGGTGGCCACCGATGGCCACCGCGCGCACCTGGTGGATTGGCCGGCCGGCACGCCGTGGCCGACAGGCTGGCCCATCCTGCCGCGCGCTGCCGTGGCCACGCTGCGCAAGCTGCTGGCCGCCGCCGGCGATCAACAATGGATCACCGCCGATTTCGTTGGCGCCCGCGCCCGCTTCACCATCGGCGCGTTCGAACTCACCAGCAAACTGATCGATGGCACCTTTCCCGATTATCGCCGCATCTTGCCAAAGCCCGATGCCGCCACCCTGCGACTGGCCGCGCCGGGCAAGGCCGTGATCCGCGCCCTGCGACAGGCCACCAGCCTGTGCACCAAACGCACTCGCGCCGTTCGCATGATCGACGGCGGCAACGTGTGGCAGGCGCAGTGTGTCAGCCCTGAAAACGGCGTGATCACGGTGGATGTGGCCGGCGGCACCGCCAGCGCCAGCCCGGATTGGGCCGACAGCCTGGCGTTCAATGCCGCCTATATGGCCCAGGCCGTGGCCGCGCTGGGTGGAAGCGATATCGTCGTCGAAGCGATCGGCAGTGGCAGCAGCCCTGCCCTGATCACCAATCCGGCCCGGCCCACGCACCGCGCGGTGCTGATGCCAATGCGGTTCTGATTGCCATGGCCACCCACACCGCCGATGAAACCGATTTGCGCCAGGGCGTCACCGCCGCGCAGCACGCCGTTCTGGATGAACTGGAACGCCGCGTGCCGACGTGGGCGATGATGCAAGTGCCCGAACTGGAACGCCTGACGGAACGCGCCCTGATCGATGAAGCCACCCCCAACTGGCCCCGCATCGCCGCCCTGGCGCTGCACCTGGCCGAACGCACCGCGAAGGATGCCCGCAATGGCAAGTGAACAGCCCAAGGCCACTTTGCGCATCACGCTTGAAGTGGGCGGCCAAGTTTTTGGCAACATCATCGAGATCACCCGCGAAACGCTTGAAACCGATCGCGGCCACATCATCGGCTTGATGAACGATGTCGCCAAAGCCGCGCTGATTGTTGCCGATCGGCGGCTGCCGGCTGCTCAACAGGTTGCGGGATGATGCGCCTTTTGATCACAGCGGCCGACAGCCTTGCCGCTGCCACCCTCCCCGAAGGCGCGCGCTTGGCGCTGCTGCACTGGCCGTGGGGCATGCCGGATTGGCTGGCGCTTTCCAAAGCCGCCGGGCCAAACAAACGTGGCAGACTGCGCGCACGTTGCCAGATTGTTCCGCCGCTGCTGCAACACGGGCTGATCGAACCTGCAGAGCCTTGCACCGACATTGCTGGAAGCACCCGCTTCCGCCTCACCCAGGCCGGACGCCGCGCCGTGGATGCCATCCAAAGCGGGGAGGCCGGGCAGTGACCCGCCCGCTCACCCACCGCATGCGGCACACATTGGGCCTGCTGGATGTTGATGGCCACTGGGTGGCAACGCGGCAGATCATCGCCAACGATTGGGTACGATCAGGCTATCGCCAGCTGCGCGGCCTGGAAGAACGCGGCCTGATTGAAATGGAGCATTTGGCCCCCTACACCTTCTATGCCTGCGGCACTGCCACCGCCCACTGGCAACAGGCTCACTACTTCGCCCGCCTCACCGCTGCCGGCCAGGCCGTCTTGGAAGGGCCATGGGCATGACCAACGGCACCATGCTGGCCGGCGGCCGCCGCAAAGACGCGGGCAGGCGCGATCCGTTTGATTTCGATCCCACCCCGCCCGAAGCCGTCACCGCCTTTGTCGCGGCCGAACGCACCGCGCTGGCCGGGCATCGCATCTGGGAACCGGCGGCCGGCGATGGCCGCATGGTCGATGCGCTCATCGGGGGCGGTTGCACCGTGATCGCCGGCAGCGACGTGATCGATCGCGCCGCCGGCCGCTTCCCGCTGGCCAATTTTCTTGATGCGCCGTTGCCAGATGGCTGCACTGCGATCATTACCAACCCGCCGTTCAATCAGGCTGAAAAGTTCATCAGGCGGGCGCTGGCCGATCACCACATCCCCTATCTGGCGCTGCTGTTGAAGGCGCAATTCTGGCACGCCGCCACCCGCCTTGGCCTGCACAACCGCTTCCCGCCCACCGCTTGCCTGCCGCTCACGTGGCGGCTTGATTTTCGGGGCGGCGGCGCGCCGGTGATGGATTGCAACTGGTTTGTTTGGGATGCGCGCCACGTCGGCACCTTCCGGCACCAGCCCTTGCCAAAACCCACCACCCGCGCCGCTGCCGTGGCCGATCTGCTGGCGGCGCAGCCACCTTCCACCCCCGCACCGAAAAGGCCGCGTCATGGCTGACAACACCAAGATCGAATGGGCCGACGCCACCTGGAACCCGCTGCGCGCGGTGACGGCGGATGGCAAGAAGGGCTGGCATTGTGAGCATGTCTCGGAAGGGTGCCGCAACTGCTACGCCGAAACCTTCAACGAGCGCCGGCTCGGCACTGGCCTGCCCTACAAGCCCGGCCACCGGGGCGACGTGCAGCACATCCTCGACGAAAAGCTGCTGCTGGCCCCCCTGCGCCGCCGCAAGCCCACACGCTATTTCCTGTCCAGCATGACGGACGTGTTTGGCGGATGGGTATCGCAACACCACCTGGATCGCATCTTCGCCGTGATGGCACTGGCACCGCAGCACACCTTCATGGTGCTGACCAAGCGGCCGGAACGGATGCGGGATTACTTCCGCGACATTGGAGGAACGACCCGCGCGGACTGGATTTTTTCAGCTATGGGCCGCCAATTGAACGTGTCGCGGTTCAAGTATCCAGTTTGGCCCCTCCCCAACGTCTGGCTGGGCACCAGCGTAGAGGATCAGCACGCGGCCGATGAACGCATTCCGCACCTGCTGGCCACCTCCGCCGCCATCCGTTTCCTGTCGTGTGAGCCGTTGCTGTCAGCGGTGGATCTTGAACAAGCATGGAATGGCGAAAACAGCCTTGATTCCGAGTGCTGGGGCGATTGCGCTTGGTGCGACAATGGCCACCCGCCGCTTCACAATTGCAGCAAGCGCCGCCAGTCCGAGAATGAACTGATCAAAGGGCGCAGCGGCATCGACTGGGTGATCGCCGGCGGCGAGAGCGGCCCCGGCGCGCGGCCGATGCATCCGGATTGGGCCCGCTCCCTGCGCGACCAGTGCGCCACCGCCGGCGTGGCGTTCCATTTCAAGCAGCACGGTGAATGGGTGCCGCTTGGCATGAATGAGCCGCTTACTGGCGGAGATTGGCCGACAGCAGCCGGTGGCAGCATCCGATTGAACCCGGACGGCACACGCGGGTCAGATGGCTGGCCAATGCAGCGCGTCGGTAAATCCCGCGCCGGCCGCCTGCTGGACGGCCGCACCCACGATGATTTTCCGGGAGGCCAGGCCAATGGCTGACCGGCCGATCCGCATTCAGCTTTCCCGCGCGAAAGGCGGTGACGCATGACCGCTGACGAACTGCGCGCGCTGGCCGAGCAGGTGATGGCGCTGACGGGCGATCTTGAGCACAACAAACTGGATGTCCAGTGTGAAGTCGCGCTGTTCAAGGCGGGCAGGATTTACACCGCCGTTCGCGCCAATGCTGCCGGGACAAAGGTGGTTTATTCGCAGGCCAGCGGCGCGCCAGACGTGACTTGCTGGGCTCAAGCATGGACGGTGGCACATAGACGCGCGTCAACCGCCGCCGCGCTGCTGGCACGTGCTGGCCAGGTGCAGCCGTGATGCGCGTGCTCATCGCCTTTGAACAGACCGGCGTGATGCGGCGGGCGTTTGCCGCGCGGGGGCACGACGCTTGGAGCCTCGACACAGCCCCGGCATGGGATCGCAGCAATCGCCACATCGTGGGCGATGTGCGCGACCATCTGAACGATGGCTGGGACTTGCTGGCGGTCATGCACCCGCCTTGCACCCGCCTGTGCAATTCCGGTGTGCGATGGCTGCACACCCCGCCGCCAGGGCGCAATCGTGATGAACTGTGGCGGGAACTGGATGAAGCCGCCGATCTGGTGGCGACCTGCTGGGCCGCGTCGATTCCGCGCAAGGCGCTGGAAAACCCGGTGATGCACAAACACGCGCGCGAACGCCTGCCGATGCTGCCGAAACCGCAGATCGTGCAGCCGTGGTGGTTCGGCGAACCGTTCTTCAAGGCGACGGGCTTCTATCTTGATGGCCTGCCGCCGCTGGTGCCGACCCGCCGCCTGACCCCGCCACGTGCCGGAACAGCCGAACACAAGGCTTGGAGCCGGGTGCATCGGATGCCGCCCGGCCCCCGCCGCGCCATTGAACGCGCCGCCACGTTTCCGGGGCTTGCCGAAGCCGCCGCCGATCAATGGGGCGGTTACGCGGTGAATGAAGGGAGGGTGGCATGAAGTGCCTGAACGACCGCCAATCTGGCGCGATGAAATGGAACGGCTGTTATTCCCGCGAGGCGTGCCGGCATTGGGGATATTGTCGCCAGCGTAATGTGGACGCTGGCGGCATGAAGAACGTCACGCCAGAACTGCAAGCACAGTGGCGCGCACTGGACGCCGCCCCCTGATGGCCACGCGCGCTGCCTTGCCATGCTTCACGGTGGCCCAGCTTGCCGAACGCTGGGCTTGCCACCGCAGCCATGTCTATCGAATGATAGATCGCGGGGAAATAACGCCCTTCTATGTCGGCACGCTGGCGCGCATCCATGCCAGCGAAGTGGAGCGCATTGAATGTCCGAAGCCCCTTTCAGCATCCAGCGCTTCCGCACCGGATGGGCCGTTGTCTGGCGCGACGGCGACGGCACACGGCGGCGTCACCGCCTCTACGCGCCCGATCGGCTTGGGGCAGAGGCGGAAGCCCGCAGGCGATGGCAAGCCGGCGACGGTGCTGCCTGGACGGTGGGGCGGGCAGTGACAGCCTATATCGACGCGCGCGAAGCCGAAGGCATCGCCACAGCCCCCCGGATGCGCGACGCCTGGAAGGCCATGAAAGCCCTGTGGCAGGACGTGCGCCCCGGCGACATAGATGAGGCCATGGCGCGCGGCTATGCCCGCCAGCGGGCCAAGGCAGCAGCAACAGTGCGCTATGAGCTGGGGCTGATCGGCCAGGCGCTGCGCTGGGCTGAAAAGCAGCGCCACATTGAGCGCGCGCCCACGATATGGCTGCCAGCCTTGCCGCCACGCCGCGAACGCCACCTGAACCGCGAACAGGTGGATGCGCTGATTGCCGCCGCCGTAGCGCCGCACGTGCGCCTTTATATGGAAATCGCCTACGCCACCGCCGCGCGCCCGCAGGCGATTCTTGATCTGCGCTGGGCACAGGTGGACTTCGCCGCCGGCCTGATCCGCCTGAACCCCGATGGCCGGGTGCAGACGGCAAAGCGGCGGCCCACCGTGCCGATGACGCCGCACCTTGCCCAGGTGCTGGCCATAGCCTTTGAAGGCCGCGCCTGTGATTTTGTGATCGAACACGGCGCACAGCCGATTGCCAGCATCAAAAAAGGCTTTGCCGCCGCCGCCACCCGCGCCGGCCTTGATGCCACCCCCTACACGCTGCGCCACACGGCGGCGGTGCACATGGCCAATGCCGGCGTGCCCATGTCCGAGATCGCCAGCTACATGGGCCATGCCGACAGCCGGATCACCGAGCGCGTCTATGCCCGCTACCTGCCCGACTATCTTCGCAGCGCCGCCGCCGCGCTTGATCGAGGTTCACGCGAACCTTTGGCCCTTGTCGTAAAGGGCGCGGCGTGATGGCTAAGTCATTGGGGAAAATGGTGGACGCGGCAGGGATTGAACCTGCGACCCCTGCGATGTCAACACGCGGGCCGGCTGTCGCTTCCATCGTGGATCGTCGCAACTGTCTGGAACAAATGTCGCTTTGTTCGCCTGCTGTTCCCGGTGTGTCGCATGGCAAGGTTCACGGTGAACCTTCAGGCACTGTGTCGATTCACGGCTCGTGCTGCGCCGCCCTGGCCCTTTGGGTGCTGGGCCAGCATGACATGGCCCGGCAGGCAGCGGCTGAATGTGTGGGCGCTGCATGATCTGGCGGCTTTTGCATAGGGCCGATCCGGCAGCGTGTGCCATTGCTGACCGGCACTATAACCGGCAGAATATTGGCTCGCCGCAATTCGTGCCACCGGGTCGTCGCCTTGTGCTGACAGCCGAAACCCCGACCGGCAAAGCGCTGTGGGTCACGTCTTGGCCCTTAGCTGAATACGTTCGGCACGCATGGCCAGGCGCATGGGTGTGCAGTGCGTTTCGGAACGAAGGTGCGGGTTTGGCCAGCGAAATGATTGTTCAGGCGATCGCCGCAACCGTGCATCGGTATGGGCCACCGCCCGAACCGCACCGCATGATCACGTTTTTGGATAGTCGGAAGGTGCGTCCGATCAAGGTTCGTGGCCGCGATACCTTTGGCCGGTGCTGGGCACTTGCCGGCTTTGAGCATGTAGGGTGGACGGCGGGCGGGCTGATGGCGTGGCAACTGCGTGCAGATCGTGTTCCAGCGCCTGAACCGGCGAAAGGACAGACTTTGATGTTGTTTTCGATGGCCCGCGAAGCTGCCGCGCTGTGCGGCAAAGGAGAGTGAGATTTTTTCATCCCGCCACCAAAAACACGCTTTTTTACACTTGACGCATACCACAACGTTGTATATATCCACTTCATCGGCAGCGGGATTGGCCCGCCGCCAGATGGGAGAGCCCACATGATCGAAGCCACCGCCCTTTTTGCCGCCGCCCGCGCCGTCCGCTATGCCGGCCCTGCCAATTGCGATGCCCGGATTTCGGCCTTGATCGCCGCCCGCGCCGCCTTCCGCGCGGCGGCCGGCCCGTCCTACATTCTGTCAGACACGATGAATCGGATTGAAACTGCCGCGCGCGGCAACCGCCAAATCGATCTGGCCGCCCAGTTCGTGGCTGCCCAGGCCGCCAGCGATGCCATGGCCAGCCGCGCGGCCCGTCTGGCGGCGATTTCCGCCAGCGATGCCAAGGTTGCGGCCAAGCTGGCGGCCGGTGGCCGTGCTCGCAAGAACGCCCTGCGCGCCCTTCGCGCCGATGGTGCCTTGTGACCCTTTACGCGGCCTGCCTGCGCCGCCTTGGCCTTTCGCTGGCCGAGGCGGCTGCCCTGCACAACGTGCGCCGTGATACAGTGGCCAGCTGGTCAAATGGCCGAAACCGCCCGCCGGCCGGGGCGTGGGATGATTTGCGGCGTCTGGAAGCGGCGGTGATTGATCGTAGCGAGGCCATGCGCGCCCGGTGGGCCGATGTGCGCGCCGATGTGGCGATTGGCCTGCGCGATGCCGATCTTGCCGGAACGCTCGCCGCGGCGGATTTTGTGCTGAACCTGCCGGCCGGGGTGGCGGTGACAGATGAAGAAACGGAAGCCGTGCTGGCAGCCCGACGGGCGCGCCAAGGCATTTAACTTCAGTTTTGTGGATACCCCGCATCTGCCCTTTGGGTGCTGCGCCAGCATGACATGGCCACCGCATGGCGATGCAGCGGAACAGCGGGCGCGGCCAGTATCGCAAGCCCCCACCACTAACCGAATAGCACCGCCGCCACGGTGCAGCCGCGCACTTCACCCTCCGACTGCCACTACGAACGCTGCACAGGTTGGCCGCTGTGCAGAGCAGGGAAATGGGGACAGGGGCGCGGCAACCTATTTGATGGCAGCACACGCCCTCAGCCGCCCCGCCAGGTCAGCACCCTGCCGGCGAATAACGCGCCACCGCCCAGTTGGTTGCGATCTGAGCGCAGCTGGCGCTGATGCCGGCGGCCAGCACGTGAGCCAGGATGCGGCCGTATCGATCTGATTGGGGGGATGGGTGCACCACAACGGGGCCGGCGGCCAGCAGGGCGGCGAGGGCGCGGCGGGCGGCGTGGCCGTCGCCGGGGGTGCAGATGCGGCCGGGCCGGCAGTGGCCGGGCAGTTCGGGGGCATCGATGCCGATCAGGCGGATAGCGCGCGGAATGTTGGCGCACCGGATCGTGTCCCCATCCACTGCACGGGGCTGTTCGCAAATGATTGCGGGCGGCGGTGCGGGGGGCGGCGCTGCGGGCATGGCGGCAGTGTAACGGACTTGTGTTTCAGAACAGCCCGAAACGCTTCCGTTTTGGTTGCAATGCGGTGCGAATTTCGGCCTCCCGCGCCTCGCACCGCTGGATGATGGCCGCAGTGGTGCGCTTGTCGCGGTTGGCACTGGCCAGTTGCGCGGATTGCGCCACAGCAAACCCCATCCAGTCCTTGGCCAGCGCCAACAAATCGGCGTGGCCGGCGGGCGACGGCGGCAGGGCGGCGCCGGGCGTATCAGCCTTCAGGCTGTCGGGCACCTGGTCCAGGCAGTGGACAGGCGGGATTGTCAGCGCCACCTGGGGGCGGGGCAAGCAGGCACACAGCGCGCACAGCGGCAGCATGGGCAGCAGCCGCATCAGGCGTGGTGCGGATTTCGGCTGTGGCTGCATCGCGGATCCTTTCGATTTCGCGGGTGTGGGTGAAATGCTGTTCAATGATGCGGGCGGCATCCTTGGCCGTGTCTCCGCGTTTTTTCGCCACGATCTGGCCGGCCTGCGCCGTGACAGTGGCCACGGCGGCGCGCTGCGGGCGTTCGATCAGCGCCCACCACAGCACGGCCGTGCCGGCCAACCCAATCAGGGCGATGATGGCGGTGGCCCAATCGATGCGATGTTTCATGCTCCAGCCCCCTGCGCGTGCACGTTGGCCTCTGCCCCATCGCGGTTCAGCTTGAACGACCAATTGCGCACCAGATTGCGACTCACCAAGCCCAGCACCACCAAGCCGATGATGGCCATGCGTGCCCAATCGGCCTGCACCAGCGCCTCGATCACGCGCGGCTGCAGCGGCGGTGGCCAATTGGTTGCGCGCAAAAAGCTGGTGTGCACAGCATGATCCCACAGCATCACGGCAGTGATCGCCACCATCTGCACGCGATATATCCACGCGGCCCAGGCTTCGGCTGGCGGCTTCATGCCTCGTTCCCATCGGTGATCTGTGTTGCCGCGTTTGCCCATGGCGCGGGCCCCGCCATGGCAGCACCAGGCGGCCAGCGAAACGCGGTGAGGCGCGCGCGCGGGAAGCGGCGGATGTTCACCGCGTTGGCCTGATTCCCGCCCAAAATGTCCAGATCGCCGTTTTCATACACCGCCACCACGAAACCCACATGGCCACCGCCGGCGCGGGTGAACACGGCAATGCTGCCCAGCGGTGGCCGGGTGCCAGTGCTGGAAATCGCTTCACCCCAGCCAGCCCACCAGATGGCGCGCGCCCCGATCGCTCCGCGCGGCGGCCGAAACCCGGCAATTGCCATGCAGCTGGCCACAAAGGTGCCGCACCACGGCGTTTCATCATCGTGTACCGCAATGCCAAGCCAACCCTTGGCCCGCTGCACCATCCCCATCACGCCGGGGCTGTGGCGCGGGCCGGGGATTTCCCGCACGCCAATCTGCGAACGCGCAGCGCGCAGCCACGGCGGATCAATGGGCAGGTTCATGCGACCATCCTTTCGGGGTTTGCAGCCTTGGCCAGTGCCGCGGCCAGTTCGGCTTTGCGGGTGTGGATCAGGGGCGCCCACAGGCGTTTTTCTCGTTCCACCAAATGACGGATCGCAGCCGCACGGGCCGCGCGGGCCAGCGCCAGCTGCTGGCGGGCGGCCGTCACGGTTTCCGGTTCATGCGTCATGGGCCGCCGCCTCTGCCTGCGCCAGGCGAGCATAGCCAACAATGCCCGCCCACAAATCCGCGCAAGCGCCGCCGCGCACGGCCTGATCGATCAAGTCCTTGATCTTTTCGGCCGCCAGTCGCTGGCATGCTGGCAGTTTATTCCTGTTCATCACCTATCCTTTTGGCTTTGCCGCGGCAAAGCACGGCGGCGCAGATATCGAACAGCAGCGCATCCATCTGCGCCTGCTTTGCTTCAATCTTGTCGAGCCGGGCGGCTTGGCCCTTGTCGATCAACGACTGCTGGATCTGGCCATTGCTGATCGCCGTCGCCAACGTTGCATCACCGCTGCGCAGGCCGGAATAGGCCATGGCCGATGCCGCCACCCAGCCTGCAAAGGCCAACACTGTCTTGGTGCTCCACCGCGGCGCGGGATCACTCACGAGATCGGTCATCGCGCCGCCGCCTCTGCCATGCCCGCGGCAAGCGCCACGCCAGCCAGACCAGCCCAGATACCCACAGGCCAAGGCCGATCAGGGGGGGCAAACCATCGTTTTCCGGGACCATTGGCCAAGCCTCCTGCGGCCAACGCCGCAATCTGTGCCCAGCCCCCGCCGGCAGTCCAGTTGAGATAATTCGCGATGCTGGCCGACCCTGATGCCCACACCCGAATGAGATAGCCGCCATCGATGACGAACAGCGCCAGATAGACAGCGCCGATTGCCACTTCGGCCGTGGCGCGCTCATCCCTCAACAAGCACGCCGCACACAGAAAATGGATGAACGCAAAGGCTTCGGCCGGATCAAGCCGGCCGGACGCGGCAACAGCGCCGTTGCACGCCGCCCATTCAAGCAGCATCACGCTGGCCGCCAGCCAAAACCCTCTGGCAGACATCGCGCCGGCCACCCCAATGGCCAGCGCAAGGCCCAGCCCATAGGCTTCAACCCCGGTCATCAATCGTCGGCCGGTTTTGGCGTGGCGCTGAAGGTGCCCACTTCGATGCTGCCGGGCGGGGCGGTTTCGGCCACCTGTTGCAACCGGTGATGCAGCCGGCGCCACAGCACCAGGCCGCGCGCATCATCTTTGGCCGCCAAGTGGCGGCCCAGATCAGTGAGCATGCCGGCGATATCGGCCACATCCTGGGCATAGGGCGGCCGCGCCAGCCTGCACCTGGCCAGCATCCTGCGAACAAACATCGGCAGTTCCTTTCAGTGGTTGATTTCGCGCGCCAGGTGCGCAGCGGCGGCGCGGCGGCAATGGTGCCAGCGCGCCCCATCAGGCAGGAACATGATCACATCGATCACCGGGGCGGCCACCTGCGCCCACCAGGCACCATCGGCCCGCCGCCGGCCGGTGACGGCCGACAAGGTTTCATCGGGATCGGGCGCAGGCGCGGCATCGATCAGGAACAACAGGCCCAACAACAGCGAGGCCAGAAGCTGCGAAGCGGCTGAACCCACCGCGCCGGCCATGATGCCAATCCGGCGCATCAATCTTCCACCGTCCAGGTGATGGCAGCAATGCCGGCCAGCGTGGTGGCGGCATCGATCCGGGATTTCAGCACGCGGGCGCGGCTGTGCATGGCATCCACATGGGCGGCCACGGCCAGCCCGGCGGCGATGATGCCCGCCGCATCCAGCGTCACCACATTGTTGTTCGCCAGCGTCCAGTTGATGCTGAACGGCTGTCCCTGCGCCAGTGCGATTTGCGCCGCCACCACCGCCCCGTTCAGAAATTCCCGGCTGCGGCTTGCGCTGTCGAACCGCCCGCTGGGGGTGTCAGCCCCGCCATCCTGCGCCGCATCGCGGCCTGCGTTGATCATCGCCCGTTGTCGAGCGCGCGCCGCTGCCAGATCGGGCACAAGCACGCCATTTTCGATGCGATAGGGCCGATCAAAATAATCGGCCGGCAGCGGATCGGCCGCCACCGTCCACCCGGCGCAGCCATCCAGGTTGGCCACGATCTGCGGATTGCCCGCCGGATCAATCACCATCATCATGGTCAACCGCCTTGCAACGTGGCACTGCCACTGATGCTGACAAGATTGCCCGCGCCGCCCGCGCCAAGACGGCGGATCAGCAAGCGGAAATTGTGCAGCGATCCGCCGCCCAGGCCAGTAAGGGTCTGGTTAAGGCCCGCGCCAAACGCCGCCCCGGTGCCCGGTGCCATGCTGACAATGCTTGTTTCAGCAGCCACGTCCGTCCAAATGCCGCCGATATCCCGCTGCCATTTGGCCGCAATGCCGTAATCCGTGTCATTGCCGGCATCGGCAAAGCCGCTCAACGCATGGCTGATGACAATCTGCCCCAGCGGCCCGGCGCGGCATGTGATCTGTTCAATGGCGGGCGTGCTGCCATAGCTGGTGCTGCCCGTTGTCGCGCCGCTGCCGCCGGGCGTGCCGCTGACTGCGCCATCAGCGGCGGGTGACAGCAACTGCCAATAGGTTGCATCAGGCGGCCGATTGCCGGTTGCAGCCGTGTGATCGGCACGGCAGACATAGGTGTTGGTGGCAAACTGAACGATATCGCCCTTGAAATAGGCGCTGGCCGATACCCAGTTGCCACGTGGCAAGCCGGGCAAGGTGGCGGGGGTGACATCAGCCCCGTCATCGGCGTTCAGGCCGCGCACATAGTCCGGGTGGAGCGTCTGGCCGTCCGCCGCGCCCGTCACCATCGGATACAGCAGCGCGATGCGCAGCACACCCGCGGCGCTGCTTGTCACCTGATATTGCAGCCTGCCGCGCCGCGTATCGCTGCGCACAGTGACGAAATCCGCCCGGCGATTGAGCGCCGATGTCGTGCCGCTGCCGCTCACCACGTTCGCCTGGGTGGGCGCACCGGCAGCGTCCAGTTGATCCAGATAGAGCCGCCACGTCGCCGGGGCCGGCCCGGTCAAGGCAAAGGCGTCCAGCCCGCTGCCAATTGAAAGCCGCTCGCTGGCCGCCACCGGAAAACTGCCAATCTGGCCAATCGTAATGGTCTGCCCCGCCGCAGTGAAGGTGACATCGGCGCTGATAAATTTCAGCCCTTCAAACGTGACGGGCTGCAACACCACCGCCAGCCCGGCTGGATTGGCCGTCACCTGCCACCCTTGGCCGCGTTCATATTCAGAAAACTGCACCCGGTTGGCGTTGCCCGGCGCGGTGGCGGTGGCCCCGTCTTCTGGCCGGCCAGCGCCAGCGACGTTGGCCCACACCACAACTGGCTCGCCCGCCGTGACCGGCCCCAGAACGCGGCGTGCGCCGATCATGCCGCGCACCCGGTAACTGATCGCCACATCATATTGCGTGCCGGGGGTGACGGCGGTGATTTCGTGGCGGGTGGCGGTGGCGGCCCCGCTGCCAGCGGCGCGCCACACGCCATCACCGCCAGTCGGCCGATACCAGAACAGGATTTCGGTGGCGGCGGCATTGTCGGCCGCGCCGCTGATCACCAGCGCCGGGATGGCGCCGCCAGTGTCGCTGATGGCAGTCCCGGTGGCGGTCCACGCGCCGGACGCCGGCGCTGGCGGGCCAGCAGGCGCGGCGGGCGGTGTCACCACTGGCGGCGCTTGCCCAACCAGTGCCAGCGCCTGGGCATGCTTGGCCGTGGTTTCGGTGCGGCACACCAAGGTGACGGTGGCCGCCGCCAGATCGATGACGCGGCGTTCGATGCGCAGCAGCTGGCCGCCGCCTTCCGGCGTGTCATCGGTGAGACAGTCGCCGGGTTTGAAAGCGGCAAAGCGCAGGCCCAGCGAATAGGTAATGGGATCGGCCTCCCGGCTTTCCAGCACCTGATAACCGGCCAGCACCGTGGCCTGATCCACATCCTGCACCAACGGCAGCGCCAGGGTGAGCGGCCGCTCTTCGTCGCGATCGGCGGTGATCAGGGTGGCAAAGCGCACCGGGGCGGCATCCACCATTTCATATTCGTGCGCCGGGCTGCGATAGCTGACAAAGGCAATATTCTTGCGTTCGCGGCGCGGCCGGCTGCTGGGGATGGAAGCTTCGCCGCGCAGATCGCCGGGCGTGATGCTGCCCACCGCCACGCGCGGCATCTGGTTGCGGCACCCAATGCGCCCGCCGGTGTTATAGGGTTCGGCCCCGCCGGCCTGCAGGATCAACTTCAGGCTATTCCAAGCAGTTTGCGGGCGCGTGCTGATCACCCCGTCACAATGCCAGCCATTGGCATCGCAGATGTTGGCCCCTTCGATGAACTGATCCACGATGATGTTGGCCATCGGCGCGCCCAGGCCACACACCAGCTTGCCATTGGCATAACGGCCCATCGCCCAGGTGAGGGCGTGCAGATGCGGGTTGCGGCTCCACACATAGGTGGATTCGTTGAACGGGCGGCAGGCGCCCGAACCGCCGGGATAGGTGCTGTCCAGGCGCGGATCATACACCTTCACCCATTTGCCGCGCCGCCGGATCTGCGGTTCGGACAGGCCAAAGCGATCACCCTTGCTGTCATAGCGCATGCGCACCATGTCTGCCGCCAGGCCAGACAATTTGTGCGCGCTGGTCCACCCGGCCGGGGCGCTGCTGCTGCCGGCGGCGATGTTGATCTGCGCCGATTCCGGCGTGGCGCCCAATTGGCCCTTCCACCACACATAACCGGCCAGCGGGCCGGTGGCCTCGCCCGTGCTGGCGTTGAATGTGGTGGCGTTGCGATCCACGTCCACCCCGTCGATCGATTCCACCGGCCCGGCGCACGACAGGACGCTTACAACGGTTTGCAGATCATTTTCGGCCCCGCCGGCCCAGGCATCCTGTGCCCGGCGATAGATGATCTGGCCACCCACAGCGGTTTCGCCCATGGCATAGGGCAGGCCGGCATAGGGATCGGCCTGCCAATCGGTGCCAGTGCTGATCGGATCAAAGCGGGGCTTTGGCGCGGTGAGCGCACCGGCAAAGGACAGACCGGCAGCGGCAAAGGCCGAATATTTGGCCACAGTGAAGGCCACCACCTGCGCCGTGGCCGCGCCGATGCCGGTGCCGAACACACCGGCAGCGGCGGCAACACCCACGCCGGTGGCCACCAGCGCGATGCCGCCCACAACCATAGCAGCGGTTTGCAGCACCTTGCTCATGCGCCGGCACCCATTTCGAACAGCACCCGCCACGCCATGGCCGGCGGCTGCACCGGTTGCAGCACGGCGCAGCCCGGCGCGGCATCGCCGCCAATCCACGAGAGCACGCGGCCATTGCCCAGCACGATGCCCAGCGCCTCGAACCGATCTTCAGATGGCAGCGCCACGATATCGCCCTGCATTGCCGCTGCCGGGGCGATGCGCAGCAACGGAACAGCATCCAACGCATCGGCCAGGTTGGCAAAGCCGGCGCGCTGCAACGCCCGCGCCGCGCCCAGCGCGGTGCGCCACTGGCCGCTGCGGTTCAACGGCGGCTGATGCCCGGCCCGGCGAAGGTGGCACGCAGCCAGGCGGGCGCAATCGGCCGTGCCCCAGGCAAATTCACGGCCCTGCCACCGCTTCAGGGTTTCGGCGGTGACGGCGTGGCGCTGCAGCAGGCTCATCATCAATCCAGCAGGTTGCGTTCGCTCAAATCGCCGGGCCGCCTGAACGCATCGCCGCCGGCGCCAGAAATGGGCGGTGAAGGTGCCCGCTGGCCCCAATAGATGCGCTGGGCCACGCCGGTGACATATTCCAGGCCCAGTTCACCCGGCCACACTGATTGGTGGAAACTGTTGGAAAGGCTGTTGCCGCGATCGGTGTCGAAGGCGGATTCGAGCGCGCTCACCAGCTGCAGCGACAGGCGGCGGCCTTTTTCGCTGAAGGTGAGCACCGCCACATCCACCATGAACTGGCCCACCAGATCAGGATCGGGAACCACCGCGCCGGTGCCGCCATCCACACAGCCCATCCAGATGCGCACGGGGCTGCCCTGCATCGCCGGATCGCGCAACGTGGCCGGCGCGGTTTCGGCCGGCGGGTTGAGATCAAGCGACAGGGCCGGGGCATCATCACCGCCGCCTTCTTCCAATTCCTCGATCAGGCCCAACGTGCCAAACACGGCATCGCGGCCGGCAAAGCTGTTGCCAAACAGGGTCAACCGGCCGTTGCCATCCAGCAGCCGCACGGTGCGCGTGGGCAGCACCAGTTCCACCGCGACAAACAGGGTGAGCCGCGGCCCCGCCAGCGCGGTTGCCAGATCAGGCGTCATCGCCCAATTCTTCGATGCTGAAACTGATTGGCGCGGTGCGATAGGCGGCCAGCGTCCACTGCGCCGCATGGCCTTTCAGGCGGCCTTCGATCACCGGGGTGGCAACATCGATCACCGCATTGTCCCCCGGTGGCGCGCGCAACATGGTGGTGAGGGGCAGCGACACGCCGCCGCTGCCATTGGCAGTGGCATCGGCGGCCATCTGGTACAGATAACGCCGGCCAGAAATGATGACGTTGAAAAAACGCCCGGCTCGCATCACGAATCCAGCGGTGAAGCCATCGCACACCAACGTGCGCCCGGCCTGCCCAGCCCCGTTGACCAGCGGCGTGCCGGGCGTGCCCAGTTCCAGCCCCGGCTGCGGCCAGGGCCAGATGGCGCTGTCGCCTGCGGCGTGGGCGCGGGCCAGCGCAGCGCCGAAAATGCGGCCATCCGGTTCGGGTTTGAGGCTGGGCAGCACCACATCCAGCGCCCAGCGCGTGCCAAGCCGTTCAACGAATTGATCAGCGCCGCCGCTTTGCCACGCGCCCATGTTCATCAGGCGCGGGGTGGCGCGTTGGGGCTGGCGGGGGATGGGCAGGGTTATGGGCATCAGATCAACCGCCGCCGGGCGCGCCGGGCCAGATCAGCCCGCGCCAGCGCTGCGCCACCGGCCGCGCCGCGCACCGCGGCGGCCGTCGCCTGCTGGTTCATCTGTTCGATCAGATCGGCGGTGGTGACAGCGCCGCGCAGATCAAAGGTGGGGGCATAAATCGTGCCACCACCGCCTTGCAGCATCCGGCGCGTAGCGCTGGCCGTATCAATGCGGCTGCCGCGCGGAAGAGTTACCCGTTCGGGCCCTTGTTCGCCCACCAGCGCGGTGCCACCACCAAACCACGGCGTGCCCATGGCAAAGCCGCGAATATTGTTGGCCTGCACCACATTCATGGAACCGCCGCGGCTTTTGCCAAACAGCCCGCCCAGCGAAGCCAGGCCCGGCAGGTCTGTGCCGAACAGCGCGTTTTTCAGCGGATTTATTGTGGCCAGCACAAGAAATTCACGCATCAGCATGTTGATCACTTGCTTGCCCAGATTTCCCCAGTCGCGCCAATTGTCAGGATTGAACACCGTATCCAGCAGCTGGCCGCCAAATCGCTTCATTTCCTGCATGCCGGCCGCGGCCTGTTGCTGGGCGCGCACCTGGGCCACAATGGCCCGCCCCTGTTGATCGGCAATATCGATGCCGACGCGCGACAAGCTGTTGGCCAGCGTGACCAGATCGACAAATTGGGCCTGGCCGCTGTTGATCTGCGCCAGAAGATTGGCCCGTTCCAATTCAATTTCCGCCTGTTCTTCGGCCACCGCCAGCCCGGCGCGTTGCGCAATCTGGTGGCTGTTCAGATCGGGATCGGCGGCGGCATCGCGCAGCGCAGCGCGCCGCACCATTTCAAGCCGGGCCGCCGCGCTGTTATCGCCGGCAAAGGCGGCCTGATCCTGCAGGCCGGCCACACGGCGGCCACTGGCGGCGGTTTCATCGGCAAGCCGCCGGGCCAGATTGTTGGCGCGGGTTTCTTCGGCGCGTTCTTCATCGGCGATCACGCCGCGAATCCGGTCCACAAAGCGCTGGCGTTCGGCAATTTCCTCATTGCGCGCGCGTGCGGCTTCGGCCGCGATGCTCTTCGCGGCGGCGGCACGATCGGCCTTGCGGCGCGCGGCGTCCTTTTCGGCCTCATCCGCGCGCTTTTGCGCATCGATATTGGCCTGGGCATCGCCGGCCTGCTGCTGCGCGGCCTGCCGGCGTTCGGCGGCCTGGCGCTTCAAAAAGGCGATTTGGCTGTCCAGCCCCGGCGTGTCAAAGCCCAGCAAATTGGTAAAGCGCTTGTCCGCCTCCAACCGGCTGATGCGTTCGGCATCGGTGGTGGTGAGCAGATCGGCGGTGAAGCGGCCCAGGGCCTGCCACGCGCCATCAATCTTGGTAGCAAGCACACCCCACCCGGCGGCGGCGGCGCTGGTTTTCTGGGCGCTGCCGTCCAGCAACGGGGCCAGTTCTTCCAGCAACAGATTTTGCGCGCCGAACTTGTCGTTGGCATCCACCAACTGGCGCACCTGTTCGATCTGGGCTTGCGACAGCAGGCCATAACGCCGCGCCAAATCCTCGGCACCCTTGGCCGGATCGGCAAAGGCGGCGGCCAGATCGCCAATTGCATCCTTGGCTTCGCGTCCCGTCGCGGCGGCGAAATCATCGGTGAGGCCAATCAGGCCCTGCAGCACGTCGCGGCCGATGCCGCCGGCCTGCACATAACCGGTGACGATTTCGCGCGATGCGCCCACGGTGATGCGCGCGGCTTCGGCACCCTTCACCGCGATCTCGTTCAATTCTTCGCCGGTGAGGCCCAGGGTGCGGGCACTGCCTGCGCCAAGCCGATCAAAGCTGGCAATGGCACCGGTATAGCTGACCCACGCCGCCGCGCCAATGCCCAGCACGGCGGTGAGCGCGCCGATGCCCACCGTGACGGGGTTCAGCAGCCCGCGCACCTTGGCCAGGCCGCCGGCAATGCCGCCTTCATCGGCAGCCAAAATGGTGGGAATGTCGCTGGCCTGGGTGACAAAGGCGCGCAGCACCGGGGTGCCGGCAGCCACCTGCTGGGTGAAGTTCAGCACACTGGCCTGCGCCACCACGCGCTGGGTGCGGTTCAGGCCGCCTTCTTCGATGGCAAAGGCGCGTTCCAGTTCGCGGCGGCGCGCTTCACTGGCGCGCGTGTCGAAATCGCGCACGCCCAGCACGCTGTTGAACTGGGCGTTGCGGGCCTGGGCTTGTGCTGCGCTGGTGGCGGCGGCGGCCTGGCGTTTCCATGCGGCAATCTGGCGATCGGCGGCGGTTTCACCGGCCTTGCCGGCCGCCACGCTGGCGGTTTCGATCTGCTGCATGGCTTCGGTGCCAGCGCGCCCCACCTCCCGAAAATCATTGCGAACCTGCGCCGCGCCATCCGTGCCAAGACGGATCGCGACCTTGGTTTCGGGCATGCAAATTCCTTTGCAGCACGCGGCAGCGCCGGCCTGCCATCAGGTGGCAAGCCGGCGCTGCGCGAAATTTCGGAATGATCCAGCTATGTCAAGGGTGGGGCGGGGTGTCAACCGCTGGCAGCGCGGCACGGCACGTGGCGGCCTGCCTTTTCATGATTTCGATCTGCCAGTGCATCGAAATCACCTGTTTCTGTTCAATATGGTGCAGCCAGCGCAATCCTGTGCCCCAGGCCAGCAGGCCTGAACCGATTGCCAGCAACGGGCCGCCGGCACCCGTGCTGCCAAACGACAACAGCACCCCCAGCACAAGCAACAACCACCCAGCCAGCAACTGCCATTTTCCATCCGGAATTTGCAGTTGCAGGCGGGGATCGCCGTGCGGATCGGGCAAAAGATCAGTCATGCCCGCATCCTATCCCTGATCATCGCCGCTGTCATCATCCGCTTGATCGCGCAGGGCGGCGATGATTTCCTGTTCCACATCCGGCAACACTTCGGCCAGCAGGGCGGCATCGGCACCCATGGCCTGGGCCATCATCATCACCGCGCCAAAATCCAGCCCGAACGCGCCGCCCATCGGGGCCACGCGCAACTGGTTCTGGCAGGCGGTGACGATGTGCCAGATCAGTTCGCCAGCGGGGGTTTGCGGGGCGGCTTCGCTGTAGGGGCAGGCGGCGCATCGCCCGGCGGCGGCGGCGTTGCAGGTGAGCTGGCAATATCGCTGCCCGGCATCGCCGCCGTGCCAGTGCCACTGGGCGAGCCGGATGATGCGTTTTTTTCCCGATCCCGTTCATACCAGGGCCGGCAATAGGCGATATCCAGCGCCAGAAACGCATCGGGATGCAGCAGGAATTGTTCCACGGTTTCGGGCGTGACCGGCACCGGGTTGCCATCCGCATCGCCCACGCCTTCCCAATCCACCAGCCCGGCGCGCATCAGCGCCGCGCTCATCTGTTCGGACAGTTCCAGCGTGTCGGGCGCTTCATCGCCCTGCATGGCCTTGAACGCCAGTTCGCGCGCCTGGCGCACCGCGTGGCGGGTGATGGCGCGCATCCGCACCCGCACCCGCCCCTGCGGCAGATCAAGATCAAGCCATTCGGCTTCCGTGCCTGGCAGTTTAAGCATAGCTGGGCACGTCGTTGATCAGCGTGACGGTCATGGCGCTGGCCAGCGCGCCCGATGCGGTGATGGTGGCCTGCGCCTGGATACCGCCGGGGCCTTCCACCGGGCGCTTGGTGCGCGGCAGGAACACGCGCGGCATGGCGAAGGTGAGGCTGTAGGGCCCGTTGACCCACCCGAACGACAGCGCCACCGGGGCCTGGTTGGTGGCATCATCCATAAGCACGGTATCGGCATAACGGGTGGTGATGTTGGCCCCCACCATCACCATGCCGGGATCGGCATCTTCGATGCGGCCATCGGCCTGGATGGTTTCCACTGCCTCCAGATTGTTGCTGAAGGTGATTTCGGCCTGCACCACGCTGCCCAGCGCCGCGCCGTTGCGGCTGATTGAACCGGTGGCCTGGGCAAAGCGGGTGGTGACGCCGGGGCTGAACAGTTGCGCGCCGGCCGCCGTGGTGGTGGTGGCGGTGGCTTCACCCTTGGCGATCAGGCCCACGGTGGCGTTCAGCAGGCCGCTGCGCGCCAGGCCGATGCGCAGCTGGTTGCCGCGGATGCCATAGTGCATCGAAAAGGCCGGCACATCGGGTTGGCCCAGTTCGATGCTGGCCGAAGGCAGCGCCAGCGCGCCCACGGTGAACACATGTTGCACCGTGCCGCCGTTGGCGCAGGTGACCGCCGCCGCTGCAGTGAGCGTGGCGTTGCTGGCCGGGCTGGAACTGGGCGCGGCGGTGACATAATCCGCCGCCGCGATGCCGGGCCGCACCAGCGCGAACAGGGTGGTGGCATTGGCGGCATAGGTGGCTTTCATGAAGGCTGGCAGGCGCGAGGCGTTCAGGAAGGCGGCAGTGGCGGTGAGCGTGGCGGCCAGATCAGCGCCGATGTTCACCTGGTTGCCGCTGGCGCCGCTGGAGACGAAGGTGAGGGTTTGGCCGTTGATGCTGATGGTGGAATTGTTGGCCGGCTGATTGCTGAAGGCCCAGCGCGCCATGATGCGATCAACCGTGCCCACCAGCGCGGCGTTGCTGGCCGGGCTGGTGCTGGCGGCCAGGGTGAAGCCGTTGCCGGCCAGGCCGGCGTCATCCAGCGTGATGGTGAGATCGGGGCTGGCGGCGGCATAGGTGGCCAGCGCCACGCCGGCCACCGCCGATGCGTTCAGCACGGTGACGGCGTTGGCGATGGTGGTGGCCAGATCGGTGCCGATGTTGATCTGTGCGCCGCTGGCACCGCTGGCGACAAAGGTGAAGGCGGTGCCGTTGATGGTGATGGTGCTGTTCACCGCCGGCTGCGCCGCAAAGCGCAGGCGGGCCGTGGCCGCGCCGCTGGTGGTGGTGGTGGGTTGCCCCATCAGCAGGGCCAGCCAGCAGCCAAAGGAGCGCACGTCAACCGGCACGACCTGATCGCCGGTGTTGGTGGCGACATCATAGGTTGGGTCTTGCGGCTGCCGGCCCAGGCCCAGCAGATCGGATTCGATCAGCGGACGTTCCTCGCCCAGCGCGCTGGACACCATCGGCAGGCGCAGATAACCCCGCGCGGCAGGATTTGGCGGGCTGCCATATGTGCTTTCCAACGCGGCAGCCTGCAGCGTGTTTGAACCAAGGCCACGGCCCATGGCGATTTCCTTTCAGTTGAGGGGGATGGTGGTGGAATAGTGTGCGGTGATGATCAGATTGGCCGCACTGCCGCCGCGCGCGCCATCGGCGTTGGTTTCATCCACCGGCGGGGTGCCGGCATCGATGAAGTGACACAGGCCGCCCAGAGTGCGATTGGCGGCGATGGCCTGGCCGATGGCGACCAGCGCAGCATCGATCTGAACCGTGGGTTCGGGCAGGCTGGGGTGTTCCAGCACATCCAGTTCGATCGGGATGGTGTGGGCATAATTATAGGTGAGCGGCGACAGATCCATTTCCGGTTCACCCGGATCACCTTCGCGCAGCACGGCGCGCCCGCCGGCGGGCACGCGCGTGGGTTTGGCCGCAGCGGCGGTGAGGCCCACCACTTCAAACCCCGGCAGGGCCGCCGCCACCAGCGCCAGCACGGCGCGCAGCACATCGAGGCGCTTGCTCATCGCCAATTATCCTGCAGATGGCGCGGGAAGGCCTGTTGCCCCACCTGCGCGATGCGATCCAGATTGAGCACGGCGGGGCGGGACACGCTGCGCACCACGCTGAACATCTTGATCAGTTTGGATTCGCGGCCTTGGCGGCGGCGGCCAGCGGTGGCGGGGCGAAAGGTGCCAGCGCGGCGGCCGGCCACGGCGTTGACATAAGCGCCCAGCTTGCCGCCTTTTTCGCGAATGAAGATCAAATCCTGATTGAACATGATTTCCACCCGGTGCGCGAGACTTTGCTTGCGGCTGCGCGCTTCCTTGCGGGCGCGGGCCGGCACGGCCGGCGTGGGGATCATCAGCCATTGGCTGCCGCCGCGCGTCATGATCGGACGGCCAGATGAAAAACTGTCGATGATGGCCGGCGCGTTTGACCACAGATAGGCCGCCGGGTTCAGGCTTTCGCGCCGTTCCGGATAGACCGTGCCGCGCCAGGTGTTGGCCAGGCGGCGGCCAAAGCCGGCCTTTTCAACTTGTCCGCGCGCCTCGGCCTTCATCGCGCTGGCCGTTTCCCGCATGGCCTGGGTGACATAGCCGGCGATCTGATCTTCGGTGCCGGCCAGTTGCCGTTCCAGTTCGCGGCTGATCTTGCCCGCATCCAGTGTGATCCTAAGCATCTTCGATCACACCGATGGTCCATTCCAGGCCTTCGACATCAAGCCGGGGTTCTTCGTTGATCAGCAGCGTGGTGCTGCCGATGGTGAAACTGTCGCCAAAGCCCGGATTGGGCACCTGGGCCAGCTGCACCTTGATCACGTCGCGATCCTGCACGGTGCCGCCGGGGCTGAACCGGCCGGCATCCTGCACCGAATCGACAGCCCGGATGACGGTGCACGCCACCGGGCTGCCGATCTGCGGCGCATAGGTGGCCGCCACCGCCCCCGGATGGCTGCGATACAGCGCAGCGAGGGCGGCGGCGAACACGGTCACCAGATCAAATCTTGTTGTTCAAAAGCACAGTGCCCACGGCGGCACCGGATGCCGCCGCTGCGCCGGCGCAGGCACCAACATCGCTGTTGCCGCTGCTGGTGGTGGTGAAGCGGAAGTTGGTGTTGTCCCAGTACAGCAAAGCGCCCAGGGTCCAGGCTTCGCCGGTCGCCTTGGCGATGTTCTGGAACAGGCCGTGGCGTTGCAGCACGACAGTGCCGCCGTTGGTGCAGGCTTCCTTCACGAAGCCGAAGATGCGGCCGATCAGCATGCCGGCATCGGCGGCTGCCGCGCGGTTGGCAATGACGGTCGGCGAGTCACCCGAATTGAGATAGCTGCGCATGATTGCGGTTCCTTGTTACTTGGCCTTGCCGGGCGTGGCCGGCAGGCTGGTTTCGGGGGCATCGGCATCGGGATCAGCGAAATCGGCGCTGACATCCGTTGCCAGGCCGGCGGCGATAAGCCGTTCGGCCTCGGCATCATCGGCGGTGACGATGCCATCATCGGGCGTGCGGAACTGGGAATTGACCCAGGCGCGGCCCAGCAGTTGCAAATGTTTCATGTGAATTTCCTTGGCGGCCCGAAACGCCAGCGCCCGCCGGTGAGGGCGGGCGCTGGCGGATCAGGTCAAAGGGTAGATGTGGATCAATCGCCGTCGTTGAACACAGCGCCTTCCCAGCCAATGGCGCCCACGGCGTAATCCAGCTGCACCTTCCATTCGGTGCCGTCAAACCGCCAGCCATCCTGCATGTCGATGAAGGGTTCCTGCACGCCGTTGAGGAAGGCCACTTCGATCACCGGCGCAATGGCCGGATCGGCAAACAGATAATGGCCGGTGCCGGTGATGCGGGCGGTGTCGATGATGGCCTGCAGCATGCCCAGCAGCGGGTTGGCCGATTGCTGGCCGCGCGTGCCGCCCGAATCCGGGTTGAACTGGCTGGTGTTGACCACGCGGGCCGCGCTGCCCAACGCAGTGGGGCCAAGCCAGATCACCGGGTTGAGATCAAGCACTTCGTTGCCGGACACATCACGCTGATTCTTCATCAGCACGCGCATGGCATCAATCTGGGCGATGCTGGGCGCACCGCCGCCGGTGGTGATGATGTTGTTGTGCTGGGTGCTGAACAGCGCGTTGCCATCGGACATGGTGGGGTTGGACGCGAGCAGGGCATAGGCATCCAGTTCGACCGACAGGCCGGCGGAACGGCCCAGATCAACCGCAAGGCTGCTGAACACCGACAGATCATCATTGGCGATGGCCTGGCGGGTGAGGCCAATAATGTTGGCGCGGGTGGCCGCCGTGATGGTTTCCTTGCGGCCATCGCTGATGCTGCGCTGGCGAATTTCGCCGTTGGCGTTCAGCAGATCAAGCGCGCCGAAGCTGCCGGCGCGATAGCGCGGGTGCGGGCGGAAATCGGTGACCGAACCGGTGCGGCACCAACGGTTCCAGGTGCGCGGCGCCAGCGCATAGGACGCCAGCAGCGTCTTGTTCAGGGTGTTTTCGAGCAGAATGGCAAAATCGCCGGCATTGTTGAGGCCGGGCACCGAGGATTTGGCGGTGAAGGCCTGGCCAACCACCATCATCGGATCGCGGCTGCGCGCGGTTTCGCCGGCCCGCTGCAGCGCCTCGCTGGCCAGGGCGGCCATGGTGGCACCGCGGAATTCGCCGGGATTCAGATCGATGGTTTCGCCGCGGGCCTGGGCGGCCTTCATCACGATATCGGCCACACCGGCGCGCATCAGGATGGCGTTGCTGGCGCCCTGCAGCCACTTGTCGCGCGCATCGGCAGTGACAACGGCAGGGCTGTGGCTGCTGGCGGTGGCATCGCTGGCCATGGCCAGCTTGTCCAGCACCTTGGCGCGGGCCTGTTCCAGCGTGGTGCCATCGGCGATCATCTGGGCGCGCAGTTCGGCTTCGATGCCGTGCTTGCGGCACAGATCTTCGATGCCGGTGACGCGGGTGCGTTCGGCAGTGACGGCGGCGCTGGCCGCCATGGTGGCATCAACCGGCGCAATTGCACCGGCCGGCGGCTGCGCGGCAGCCGCAGGGTTCGGGGTCGTCATGTTCCCATTCTCCTGGGGTTTGCCGGCGGTTGCCGGCGGGGTGGCGCCGGCCATCATGACCAGCGGGTGATCGGGCACCTTGCGGTAGCCGAATTTGGAAAGATCAACCGAAGCGGCGGCGGCCATGGGTTCCAGCACGCCGGTGACATAGCCGGCGGCCAGCGCTTCATCGGCAGTGAGCCACAATTCGCCGCCCGCGGCATCGATCTGGGCCTTGAGTTCATTCACGGTGATGCCGGCGCGGGCGGCATAGGTGCCAAAGGCCTGATCGCGCAGCTTGTCCAGCATGTCAGCCTTCTGGCGCATCTGTTCCGGGGTGCCATAGGCGCCATCATGGGGGCTGTGGATCATGAACAGGCCGTTTGCAGCCATCATCACGTCTGGCGCGGCAATGGCGATCAGGCTGGCCATGCTGGCGGCGATGCTGTCGATATAGCAGCGCACGGTGCGGCCGCTGGCCACCTGGCTTTGGATTGCCGACGCAATGGCCAGGCCATCGATCACATAGCCGCCGCCGCTGCTGATGTGGATATCCAGCGCATCATCGCCAGCCATGATCTGCGGCACGACATTATCGGCCGTGAGCGGCCAATAGCCGATATCACCATAAAGAAAAACCTTGCTCACTGCGGTGTCCTTTCATCGGCATTGGGAATGATCACGCCGTTGCCGGCCTGGGTGACGCGGCGGGGATCGGTATCGAACACCAGGCCATCGCGATCAGCGGCCTGGGCATCGGCCAGCAATTCGCCGTGGACCATATCGGCATCATCGCCGAAGCGGCGGATCACCGATGACCGGCTGCGGAAGCCGGCGCGCACGGCGGCGATTTCGGCGCTGATTTCGCTGGCCGGATCCATCAATTCAAAGGCGGGCGGGGTCCAGTTGACACGGGTGCCAGGCGGCACATTGTGGCCGGCCAGCTGCGCTGCTTCGAGAAACCAATCGCCTGCCGGTTCGCAGAACATCGGAATAAACACGCCATATTGCCAGGCTTCGATGCTGCGCTTGAAATAGAGGCGGCCCAGGCGGCCGGAAATGAAGCTGACCTGGCTGTTGTCACCGGTAAGGGCCTCATAAGGGATGCCGATGCCGGCAGCGAGTTCCAGCCCGGTGACGGTGAACAGATCGCGATAGCCATCGATGCTGGGCGGGGTGGGAAATTTGACGTCGCCGCCCGGCGGCAGATCGAAGATGGCGCCGGGTTCCAGATGGAATTGTTCGGGGCCGGCGTTGGCCACCGGTTCGCCGTTGCCGTCCACGGCCGGATCGGCTTCAGGATCGCCGCTGCGGAAGGCGGCGAAGGCAGCGGCCACCTTTTGCTGCATGATGCGGGCATCCACCGCATCATTCCAATCCTTGCTGCGCACGATGATGGGCGCAAACCAGGGCTGGCCGTGCACGGATTCGGCGCGATCATCGCGATAGACGTGGGCGATTTCGCTGGCCGGCACGGGCCTTGTGGCCTGCATGCCGGGAATGACGCTGCCCGGATGACCGATATACATGTTGTATGCCGTGCGGCGGCCCAGCGCATCGAAATCCACGCCGCCAAGCCGATAGCCGCCGCCGGGCAGGCCATTGGCCAGGTTCATATCGACATATTCGATTTCCATCAGCTGCAACTGCATCGGCAGCGGCAGGCCATCGGCGGCGCGGCGCCAGCGGCGGCGCAGCAGGCTGCCGCCGGATGTGACCATGCCGCGACAGGCGACATATTGCTGGCGATAGAAGTTCACCCGGCCCTGGGCATCGCAGGCCTTGCTGTCAAACCATTGCCGGGCCAGGGCGTTCAGTTCGGCAATTGGTTTGCCATCAGGCCCCACCACGGTGGGGATGATGCCGGCACCCACCACATGATCGGCGATCACGGTGACGGCCTTGGCCGCCCAGGCATTGTTGCGCACCAGATCGTGGCTGATGCCGCGCAGATCATTCATGACGCGCGGCGACAGGGCGGCATCGGCCGCCAGCAGCGGGCGGCGCCAGCCATCGGTGCGGCGGCCGTGGGCAGCGCCTTCATAATTCATGCGGGCGGCCACCCGTTCCAGCTGGGCGCGGGCCTGCAGGCGTTGCAGCCCACGCGCCGGGGCCACCGCGCCGATTACGCGGTCAAGCAAATTCGGCTTTGCCATGCGTTCAGCCCAATCCGTTGTTGTAGCGCAGGAAACGCATGCGGCGGGGCGGGGTGCCAGCGGCGGCCTGATCCTGTTTGGAAAGTTCCGACACGATCAGCGCGCGCGCCGCGCGCATGGCATCGGCATCCTGATATTCGGTGGTGCGGCCATCGGCAAAGGTGACGCGGCGCACACCGCTGGCAATGGCTGAATCAATGCTGTCCAGATCGGTACTGGTGAATGGCATGTCAGTTTCCCGTCACGGCCAGCGTGCGTTCGCGCAAGATCGTCACCCCATCGGCCGCCATCATTCGCACCGTCACGCTGCGGCTGCCTGTCCAGCGTTCGCCATTGGCGACCAGCTTCGCCGGCCCGCGCGCCGCCACCGCCACGCCGGCACTGCCGGTGCCGGTGCGGTTGGTGCCTTGGCATGGATTGCCCGGCCGCACCCCGGCGGCAAGATCGGTACCGCCACGGTGCGTCTGATCGTCATACAGGATGCCATCCAGCAGCCGTTCGGCCAGGGTTTCATCGGCGTTCTGCGACGGGCCGAACGGCCAGTTGCGGGCATAATCCACCCGAACATTGCTGGCCGGCCACGCCGCGCCGGTGCTGGTGAGCACGGCGCGCGTGGCATCGGCAGACAGCGCCAGCGTGAACCCGCTTTGCGCCCAGGTCGCGCCATTGTCGGTGCTGATCCAGAACTGGTTGCTGATCGCCGCCCCGTTCAGGCTGCGCACCGCCCGGCCCAGTTCCACTTCGATCACCGTGCGCGCCCCATCGCGATACCAGGCGGCCAGCACGCGCGGGCCATGCGCCTTGATCGTGCGATCAAACACCCACGCTGCCGTGCGGCCGTGGCCGCGCGCCAGGCGGGTTTGCCCCACCTGGTTCTGATCGCTCACCAGCCCGGCCGGCACCGATGGCGTGCCGATGTTGGCCGAATGCAGGCTGCCGGTGCCGCCGGCGCTGGCCGGGTTGGGGTTGCCATCCATCACCGCATCGGCCCAATAGGGGCCAAGCAGGCCGCGCGCGCCCAGTTCGGCCACGAACGTCACATGGTTCTGCCGTGTCTGCACCGTGGCCGAAAGATCGGGCGGCTCCCGATGCCCGCGCCACGGCGGATAGATCACCCACGGCGCCGCGCCGGCATTGCTGAACCGGGCATCGATGGCCGCCACATAGGCGGCGCGCACCGCCGGATCGGTGGAAATGTTCGGCGTCCACATGAACAGGTGCAGATCGGCCACCCGGCCGGTGGCGGCGGCATAGGCTTCCACCACGCCGCTGCCGTTGCCGCTGGATGGGCCAGCCACGCTGCCGATGCTGCCCAGGAACGTCCAGCTGGCATGGCCGCCGTTGATCGTGGTGTCGTTGGCCCAATCCACCTGCGCGGTACCGTTGATCGCCATGTTGCAGATCAGCAGCGGGTGGCCGGGGTTGTGCACCTGCCATTCGTTCAGCATCGCCACCGCGCCCGAACCGCAGGCCGGGGTTTGCCCGCCGATCAGGCGCGTCTGTGTCATCACCGGCTGCGCATAGGTGGCCGCCGTGCCGCCGGTCTGGTTGTTCAGTTTCAGGAACAGGCCTTGCGCCCCGGCCGCCACCGCCATCGCCAGATTGTTGGCCCCTGGCGGCGTGCCGTTGAACAGCGACAATTCCATGCCCGACTGGCCGTGCGTGGCCAATATGGTGCCCGCCAGCCAGTCATCGGAACTGGTGGCCTGGGCCGTGATGGCCTCATAGCGCACGCGCAGGCGATAGGGGCCGCCAACGGGCAGCACATCGGCCACGGTGAAGCTGGTGCCGGATTGCGTGGCCACCACCGCCCAATCCAGCCCGGCCAGCGCGGCATTGTCGCTCATGCGTTCCCAGCGCCGCTCCACCGTCTGCCCGGCGGCGCGGGTGCCGGCCACGCTGGCGGTGCGGGCGCCGCGCCCGCCGATGAAGCGCACGGCCGGGTTGGTGATGGTGGGATCGGCCACGCCGCCGCTGGCATACCAGTGGGCAGGCGCGATATCGCCATCGTCCACCAGGCCGGCGGTCAGGCTGTTCCAGTCGGTTTGCGCCAGGGTGGCGGTGCCGGCGGTGCCGCTGTTGGCCAGCCCGCCGGCCAGCGTGCGCAGCGTCCAGTGATAATCCAGATTGCCGCGGCCCTGATCGATATTGGCATAGGGCAGGGTGCCGGCATTTTGCGCCGCCACTAGATCGGCATAGGTGAGGAAGGGATTGCCGCCCACGCCGGCCAGCGCGGCAATCGCATCATGGTGCGGGCGGTTGTTGGCGGTGTCCCACGGGAAATCGCCGGCCACCAGCGCCACCTGTTCGATGGCCACGCCCACCGGGGTGCGCGCGCCGCCGGTGCCTTGCGCTGCAAACAGCTGGCGCAGCAGCGTGCCGGTGGTGTTGCTGATCCAGGATGCGGCGATATCGGTGGCGGCGATGTGGCTGGCCGGCGTGCCGGTGCCGATGCGGCAGGCCGCGCCCCAGCCTTTCCACACCGGGGCGGCGTTGGTGCCCACGTTGCGCACGCCTTCGATGATCAGCATCACGGCCGGCGCCAGCGGCATCTGCGGGATGGACTGGAACGCGCCTTCGGCCCCGGTGGTGCCGGCAAAGGCATCCACCGCGCCGCCGCGATAGCGGGCGATGGGCCGCACCCGGTTGGCGGCCTGGCTGGCGTGATCGCCGCCGATGCGCAGCACCGTGTCTTCGCCCTGGGTGAAATTGCCATCATTGGACGAACCCAGCATGGCATAGGCGGTGTTGTTGGTGAAACCGGGGCTGGGCAGACGCACCATCATGGCGCGCCAATGGCCCATCACCCGGCCGGCGGTGCCGCCGATCGTGCGCCCGGCGGCGTAATTGGGCTTCACGATGGCGGCACCAAGCCGCAGATCGGTGGCCCCCAGGGTTGCAACACGAATAGCCATCAGCCGTTCACCACAGCAAGGCCGGCAGGTTCACCCACCAGCACGAAATAGGCCCCGGCCGGCGTGGCGGCATTGGGGATCAGATCGCCGAACGCCACCGCGCTGTTCCACGCCGGCGTGGCCGTGGCGCCAGACAAGGTGAAATCCGGGGTGCCGGCGGGGGCGGCGGCCAGTTGGCTTTGCGCTGTGACGGCAAACATGGCGAGGGCGGCGGGACTGATCATTTCAACGCCTCCTTCCAAAGAAGCCGGGGCTGCGCCGGGCCGGGGCGGCGCGGCGGGGTGGTTGGAGCGCCGCCGCCGATCCGGGGAAGGCAGATGGCGGCGGCGCGTGGGCGACGGCGCGGCCGGGGGAAGCCGTTGCCGCGCCCAATTCGGGGACGCGATATTCCAGCGGCACCCAGCCCATATCGGACCGGGTTTGCGCAAAGGGCGGGCGCATCAGGCTGGCAAAGCCATAGACCAGCAAATCCCAGGTTTCGTTGCGCTTGCGGATTGCGCGCCATGTGCCTTTTTCAAACACTTCGGCGGTCATTTCTTCCAGCCAGCGCCATTCAAAGCCGTTCGGCAGGTGGATATAGCCCGGCCCCGGCACCTGGCGGCGCAGGCGGTGGCCCAGCATGTTTTTCAGCATCAGCGTGTTAACGTTCCACAGGCGCAGGCCGGTGCGGCGGTTGGTGCCCGAACTGTCTTTCTTCTGATCGACCCAACTGCCGGCCATGGCCACGCGCTGGCTGTGTGGGCCGCCGCGCAGCAGGGTGATGCGATCCTTGGCAATGCCCAGCGCGTGGGCGCTGCGCGCCCAGGCATAGGCGTTGACGGTGGCACCCGGTTCGCCGTGAATATCCACCGCGATGGTGAGCGGGGGCACGGTGACATCGGGGAAGCCCGCCACCGGCCAGCGGCGCAGCAGCAGGATGGTGAGTTCAGCCCAATGTTCCGGGCAGCTGGCGGGATCGATGGATTCAAGGCCGCTGGCGGTGGTGCGGATATCGCCGCGTTCGATGATCCAGCATTCCAGCCCGTTGCCAAAGCCCAGCAGTTGCCATTCAAACCGGTTTGATTGCACGTCCACCTGCAGGCAGGTGACGCGCACGCCGGCCGGGATATTGCCCATTTGCCAATCGGATTCGATGCGTTTGGCCAGATCGGCCGGTTCGAGTTGCTTTTCGCCGGCCAGCTTGGACCGGTAGTTGCGGCCGCCCACCGTGTTGTGGAAGCTGCGCAGCGGGCCTTCGTCCTGCCGTTCTTCCCAGGCGATTTCGGCTTCGCGCCATTTGCGGGCAAATTCCGGCCAGCTGCGGACGTTCAGCAGGCCATCGATGGCAAAGCTGCGGCGCGGGGCAAGCGGGTTGGTGGGGATGAAGCCGCGCTTGGGCAAGGTTTTGAGCGTGGCCAGCAGCTTGGTACGATCGGCAGGCAGCAGCACACAGCCACAGGGCGGCTGCACCGTGACGCTGATGCCGGCCTCTTCCGGGGTGCCGGTGCGGTTGAAGTGCAGATGCTGTTCGTAATCGATGACAAAGCGTTGTTCGCATTGCGGGCAGGCCGGCGCCAGGCGTTCGTGGCTGCCGCCCTTCACGCGGGCTTCGATGCCGCCGCCCTCGCTCACCAGATTGGTGCCGGCGGCCGGGCTGGAACAGGTGTAGGTGCCGGCGCGGCCTTCGAACCAGGTTTGCCGGGAGCCCATCAAGCCGTGGGCATCGCCCTGGCCTTCGATATCTTCCGGGATCTGATCGAAATCGTCCAGCCAGCCCATCGGCACCGGCCGGGCGCGGAATTGCGATGCGACGGGCCAGATGTGGCTGGAAAGCATGCCCTTGAACTGTTTGAGAAAGATGTTGTCGGCACCGATCTTGTCGAGCATCGCGGCCTTGAGCACGGCCACGCGATCAACCATCGGTTCCATCCGGCGGATGACGAAATCCTTCGTCATGTCCTTGTCGCCGTTGCAATAGATGAAATCGGCCGGGCGTTGATCGATGGTCCAGCCCCAATAGGCCAGGCCGATTTCAGACTTGCCGCACTGGGCCGGCCCCATCAGATCAACATCGCCGCCCACCAGCGCATCCATCACTTCGGCGTGCCAGGGCAGCACATCACAATCGTAACCGGCCTTGACCATATGCGTGACGGCCCATTCGCTCACCCGAACCGGCACCCGCGGCCGCAGCAGGCCGGCAACCGCCGCAAACAGTTCTTCAGGCCGGCGGAACGGTGCGATCGGGGGCAGCGGGCGCATCCGCATCGCTGTTGCTCCCATAGGTTGAACCGATGTTGGCGGCCAGGTTGGCCAGCGTGTTGAGGGCCTGGGTGGTGAGGGTGTTCAGCATGGCCAGCACTTCGGCCGGAACTTCAACACGGCGGGACAGTTTGACCGGCAGATCGGTGAAGCTGGCCGCCGTGGCCTGCATGAATTCGGACAGGCGGGCCAGGACTTCATCGGCGCGCACCAGCTCGCCGCGTTCCTTGCCCAGCTTGATGGCGGCCAGTTCCGCTTCGAGGGCGGCGCGCTGTTCGGTGGCGGAAATGGTGCCAAGGTTGGCATCGGCAAGGGCGGCATCATCGCCGAGCAGTTCGAATTGCAGGGCGCTGATGCGTTCGCGCCGCTGGGCGGCTTCGGCATCATCGGCGGCTTTCAGGGCCTGCCACCAGGCGGCGCAGGCGGCGGGATCGATCTCATAAGCATCGCCGTGGGTGCCGCGTTTCAGGATAACACCGGGCGGCGCATCGACAAGGCGGCGGCGAAGCGTGGGTTCGGAAACCGAAAGGATATTTGCCATTTCAGAAAGGCTGACAGCGTTCATGGCCGCTAACCTCAACAGAAACAAAAACAATTCATGCCCGGAAAAACACCGGACATTTTTACGAACAGCGCCGCCGTTCCCCGCATATGCGCCATAACCCAGAAGGACCCATGGCGGTGGGGGGCGGTATTGCCAATATGGTTGATGCCCTGTTCATCGGCGCTCACTTGAAGG